>JAFYUI010000037.1 GCA_017549565.1 Clostridia bacterium | reverse complement strand
TCCTGTCGCCTCGACCATAAAAATAAAGACGGCTTTTTGCCGTCTTTATTTTTATTATTGTGGTAATATTCAAATTTGCTGTATCAGTTCCGAACGCAGTGAGGGACGCAGGGCTGAAAAAACGAGCGCGTCCGGTGGACGATAAAGCGAGTTTTTTCAGGCGCAGCGGTCAAAGTTTATAGGCGCTACAAGCCGTAATAAACTTTGGGCACCGCAAGAGGGCCGCGCAGGAAATATATTAAATTTTATAAATGCTTTCCTGTCGCCTCGACCATAAAAAATAAAGACGGCTTTTGCCGTCTTTATTTTTTATTTTTATATTCGCTTTTTAAAGTATCAATTCCATCCCAACCTTTTGTGGTGCAAGGCCTTGCGCCTCATAAAACCGCATAGCCGATGGGTTACAGCTCCACACATTTAGTGTGAGATTATAGCATCCACTATCCTTTGCAAGCTTTACGGCCGCTTCATAAAGCTCTTTGCCAATGTGTTTGCCACGCAGGTTTTCATCCACGCACAAATCATCGATATAAAGTGTTTTAATATCGGTTAAAATCGAATTATTTATGTGTTGCTGAAAAATGCAAAAGCAATAGCCCATAACTTCATCATTTTCATCAACCGAAACAAGAATGGGGCGTTGTTCATCACAAAGAAGTGCCTCTAATTCGGCAGAAGAATACTTTGTGCCGATTTTGAAAATATCAGGTCGACCATTATGATGGACCATATCCACTTGCGAAAGCAAATCTTGAATTTTCGGTATGTCTTTTATATTGGCTTTTCTAATCATATTGGTTATATTTTGCTAAGCATTTCATCAATTGAATCATCGCTGTTAAAGTCAACATCGCATGGCTTTTTAATAAGCGACCAATATTCTGTGTATTCGTGGCTGTCGCCATTTTCAACCGCCTTAATGTCCGAAAGGGTTTCAACCTCTATCATAACATTGTCGGTATAGGTTTCAAACGAGCAGTTTTCATCGGGATAAGGAAGTTCGCCGTGTTTTGCATCGTAACGCTTTCTGAAAATATCGTCACCCAAAACATAGTATGCAAGGCCTTTGTTAAGGTCAAATCCAAGTTTAACAGGGGTTGTTGCGTTAACATCTTGCTTAATGGTTGTATATGTTTTGCCGAAACGAATGCGTTTGTCGCTTAAATCGGTATAAGGCCAAACTGAAATTGAACGGTTATGTAAAAGACCGGTGTTGTTTGTGTTCATTGGAAGAATCAAATAACCGCCTGCATCACAAACGCTAAGTGCCCAAATTGCATATTCGCGCTTTTCACCGCTTATGTTTTTAACATTCATTTGAACGGTCATATCAGCAGTTTCGGGGTCCATTTTAAGGGTAAGAGTTTTAGCAATGCCAACTTCTACATCTTCAACCGATGTGAAAACAACGCTGTCATCCTTAACTTCGTATGCAACCGGTCTGTCATCGGGAGTATAGGTTTCGGGATAACTTTCGGTGGTTACCCAAACCCTGTGGCCGCCCATGCTTTCCCACGCTTTGCCCTTACCGAACAATGCTTCATACTTTTCATCGGTTAAAGGTGAAAATTTTTCGCGGTGGTCATTCATAATGTTTTGCTGTCCAACAAAACCAAATCGAATGATGCGGGGACCTAAATCAACTGTAACATAGGCCTCTATCACACCATTTGAAATGCATACGCATTTACCGTATTTTTTATAGCTTTCAATAATACTTACATTTACCATTTCAATACACTCCGTTTTGTTTATTTATTATATCATACAGCAGGCTTAAATCAACATTATCCTGCGGTAATTCAACCGTAAAAGCATCATTTTCAGGCACACCTAAGACCTTAAAATCGCACAGCTTTTGACCATAGTAATAAAGACTGAAAACCTTGCCAATATTGTTTTTATATGCCTGCTTTAAGCGCTTAGCCCCATCGCTATGAAGGGTGCATTCAAGAATTGATTTGCCATTTTCATACCCTGCCGATGCAGTTAGGATATCTTCTTCGGTTATAACAACCTTATTATTTGGTGCTGTAACCTTGAAATAATATTGGTATTCGCAATTCATGCTTTGATAAGACTTTTTATTTTGCTTAAACAACCAGCTGAACATAGTGCGGTCGGTATAGGCATAATCCCAAGCGTTATGGGCAACACCGTCAAGCTTTGTAAAATTAACAAGCGTGCCGCCCGCATTCTTTATTGCATCATATGTCTCCTCTGAACTGCTGAATGGAACCGTTGGGTCGGCTGTGCCGTGATATATCCAAATGGGTGTTTTTACAAAAACATTGGGCGCATAATAGCCCGCACCGCCGCAAACGGGAACAGCTGCCGCAAAGGTATCGGGATATGCTTCAAGCATACGCCAGGTTGCAAAGCTGCCCATCGACAAGCCCGTCAAATAAATGCGGTCCTTATCCCCGCTATATTGACTAATCATACTATCCGTCAAACGCTTTACCGCATCTAAATAGCCGGTCCTTTGTTGGTTTGCGTCCCAACCAAAATTGGTTTGCGGAAAAATCAGTATTGCCTGAGAAAGAAAATCGGGCACAACCTTAAAGGAACAGGAAAAATTTCTAAGCTGTGATAAATTATCATTACCAAGCTCACCCGCACCGTGTAAAAACAAAATTACTGGGTATTTCTTACTTGCGTCAAAGCTTGTGGGAACCGATAACCTGTAAGGCACGGTATAGCCCGACTTTGCATCGTAATAACTTCTTGATTCCAGCGCACTTGAAAAAGTGCCCATAAATTCGTATGACTTAACAATTTCGGTTATCGGCTTTTCTGCCACCGCACTATTTGCCGATTCGTTTTTAGAAGGGGTTTTGTTATTTGTGGAATTATTTTTCGAGGGTGTTTGGGTGGTTGACGAATTTTCTTTTTGCGAACTGTTATTTTGTGATAAATTTCCGCTATCGCCACCCATAACAAAATCGCTTTTGGGTAGGTTGTTTTGTATTAAATACACCACCCCAACCGAAGAGCCGATTAAAGCCAAAACCGCAACACCGACAAGTATAATGATTAAAGCTTTTCTTTTTTTATCGGTCATTTTAATCCCCCGTTTTAATTAGCTTTGCGGTGTATTCAAGCCCACATTCCTGCGGCTTTTTTAATGATAAAAGGTATAAATCGGTTGCGCGGTTTTCAAGCACAAACATTTTTTCGGCCAAAGCACCCAAATTTTTAATTTCGGTTGCCTTTAACACCAATTTGTTACCGTTTTGCTTTCGCTGTTGACTAATAATTTTCTTGCCGTTTTTATTAAAGCCCAACACCCTTATATACGGCGGAGCTTTCATAAAAAATGTATTATCAAGCCCCAAAAACGCCGAAAGCACAATTCTTCTGATACGCGCTAAGGTGTAACGCTTGCTTTTTATTTTATTATAAACATCAAAAAGCCCTGTTGCAACCCTTATTGCTGAAAAAAGTTTATTTTCAAGCCCTTCGCTAACATCAGGTAAATTTTTAAAGTCATTTAAACTTTTAGTGCGAAGTGTAGCTAAAACCGCCCTGTCTATTAAATCGATATTTGATACATTATCATCACTTAAAAGCGAAAACGCCGCTTTGGGCATATATTTTTGTGCAAAATTAAAATCGCCCGAAAGGATTTTTTCACGAATAAGGGAAGCCGATGCAAAGCCACCCAAAGCATCGCCGCTATCGTGGTTTGCACCTAATCTTTTAACCGTTTTAAAGCTTAAATTTGCACCAAGCTGTTTTGCCGCCAAAATATATTCTATTGCTAAATTATTGTTTGCACCCTCTAAAATTCCTTTTGGTGCGCCACAGCTTTCGGCTGTTATTTGCCTTGCCTTTGCAAAAGTGCGGCCGTTTTTTAAATTTTGACTTAATTTTTCTTTAAAATCGGTTGAATTTAAAATTTCGGCAGTTTTTAAAAGTGGCTCAATCTCCCCTGTCTCACTGCCAAACATAATGGTGTCACACCCTGCCATTACAAGAGCACTGACACCGCCAAAGGCAAAGTTTTGTGCGGTGGACATTGAATAGCAAACGGGAAGCTCTAAAACCAGGTCGGCCCCGCAGTCAAGCGCCATTTGTGTGCGTACACGCTTTTCAACTATTGCGGTGTCGCCCCGCTGAACAAAGTTAGAGCTTATAACGCACACAACCTCGCCCTGTTTTTTTGCCTCATCTATTAGATACTTATGCCCTAAATGTAAGGGGTTAAATTCTGCAATTATGCCTATTCTTGACAAAAAATCACTTCTTTTATAAATAAACTTGAAAATAGGAAAAATTTATTGTATTATATATTAGTTAATATAGCATATTTTATTCTTTAATTCAATACATTTTGACGGAGGCAGTAAAAAATGAAAATTTTTGTTGTAAACGCAGGCAGTTCATCACTTAAATATCAGCTTATTGATATGGAAAATGAACAAGTTTTGGCAAAAGGACTTTGTGAAAGAATTGGTGTTTCGGGCGCTATCACCCACAAGGCCGCTGATGGCAGAGTATATTCGGCTGAAACCGCTATGCCTACCCACAGCGAAGCATTTGAAGCAGTAGTTTATGCTTTAACCAAATCTGACGCAAAGGTTATTGATTCTTTTGACGAAGTTTCGGCTATCGGTCACAGAATTGTGCAAGGCGGCGCAATTTTCAAGGGCTCTTGCCTTATTGATGACAAAGCACTTAACGACATTGACGAGCTTGGCGCATTGGCACCTCTTCACAACCCCGCACACGTTCTTGCTATTAAAGCTTGCATTAAAACCTTTGGTAAAGAAAAGCCACAGGTTGCAGTGTTTGACACATCCTTCCACCAAACAATGCCTGAACATGTTTATATGTTTGCGCTTCCTTATGAATATTATGAAAAGTACGGCGTGCGTAAGTATGGCGCACACGGCACAAGCCACGACTTTGTAAGCAACCGCTTGGCTGAGGTTATTGGCAAAGACCGCAAGGATATGAAAATCATCACCTGCCACCTTGGTAACGGCTGTTCTATTACCGCTGTTAAAGACGGCAAGTGCTTTGACACTTCAATGGGCTTTACCCCACTTGACGGCTTTATGATGGGTACCCGTACAGGTACACTTGACCCATCTGCTTTAACCTTTATTGCTGAAAAAGAAAACCTTACCCCCGCTGACATTAACCGCATTTGCAACAAAGAATCAGGCGTGTTGGGTGTTTCAGGTGTTTCTAATGACAACCGTGATGTTTCTGCGGCTGCAGAAGCCGGCAACCACCGCGCACAGCTCGCAATTGATATGCAACGCTATCAAATTTTAAAATTTGTTGGCTCATATGTTGCTGCTATGAACGGTGTTGATGCTATCGCATTTACAGGCGGTATCGGTGAAAACGATGGTGAGCTTCGCAGATATGTTTGCGAAAATCTTGCATATCTCGGTGTTGAGATTGATAACGCAAAGAACGCTATCCGCGGTGAAGAGGTAAAAATTTCTACCGACAACAGCAAGGTTGATGTTTACATTATCCCCACCAACGAAGAGCTTGCAATTGCACGCGATACCTTGGCAATTATTTCAAAATAAAGGTGTTTTAAAATGAACATTACTGAAATTAAAAACAAAATTCAAAACGGCGGCTTTGATAACGATTTTGTAATGCTTTACGGCGATGCCGAAAAGGCAAGGGCGCGTTATTTTGACGCAGTTTGCGAATTCGAAAAAATATTCCCCACACAAAATGATATACGCCTTTTCTCTGCCCCCGGTCGTACCGAGGTTGGCGGCAACCACACCGACCATCAGCACGGCTGTGTGCTTGCAGGCGGCGTTGATATGGATGTTATCGCCATTGTTTCTTTGAATGATGATAACGCTGTTCGTATTAAGTCAAAGGGTTATGATATGGATGTTATAAACCTTGACGAGCTCCAAAAGTGCGAAAAAGAAATCGGTCGTGCTGCGGCGCTTATTCGTGGTGTTTGCTTTAAATTTAGCGAAATGGGCATAAAACTTGGCGGCTTTAATGCTTATACTACTTCAAATGTATTAAAGGGTTCGGGTCTTTCGTCCTCTGCTGCCTTTGAGGTGCTTACCGCAAATATTTTAAACGGCTTGTTTGCCGATAATAAGGTATCGGCCATTGAAATTGCAAAAATCAGCCAATTCGCTGAAAGAGAATATTTTGGCAAGCCCTGTGGTCTTTTGGACCAAATGGCAAGTTCACTTGGTGGCTTTACATACGCTGATTTTAACGACCCCGCAAACCCCATTACTGAAAAAATTGACCTTGATATTAAGAAATTTGGCTATACCCTTTGTGTTGTTGACACAGGCGGAAACCACGCAAACTTAACACAGGATTATGCCGACATTACCATTGAATGTAAGCAAATAAGCAATGCCTTGGGTGTTGAATTTTTACGTGATGCAAACACTAATGAGTATTATGAAAAAATTGCCGAGCTTCGCAAAGCATTTGGTGAACGCGCAGTGCTTCGTGCTTTCCACTTCTTTAATGAAAATGCCCGCGTTTTAGAACAACGCGACGCCCTTAAAGAAGGTCGCTTTGAAGACTTTTTAAAGCTTGTTAATGCGTCGGGTCAGTCATCATTTGACTATTTGCAAAACCTTTATTCTACCACCGCTGTTAAAGAGCAGGGCTTGTCACTTGCCATTGCCCTTACAAAGCAGTTCTTGGGTGACAAGGGCGCTTGCCGTGTTCACGGTGGTGGCTTTGCCGGTACAATTCAGTGCTATATTCCCTCTGATTTGCTTAACGATTATAAAGCAATGATTGAAAAAGCTTACGGCGAAGGCAGTTGCAGTGTTCTTTCAATTCGCCCCGTTGGTGGATATGAAATTAAATAATAAAGAATAAAGAAAAATAATAAATTAGCACCCAACAAAAGTTGGGTGCTTTTATTTTCTTTTTCTACTGTGTCTTTTTTTATAAAATGCCTTAACAACATAGGCATAAATTTCTTTCTTTTGTTCCCTTGTCACATATCTATATATTTTAATTATTTCTTCTTCCCAATCATCTAAATGCCAACAGTCCTCAGGCACAATTATGGTCGGCTCGGTTTCGGGTATGCTGTCATATAAAAAATGTCGCACATCAATATCAAAAATTTCGGCAAGCTTTATTAAATCTTCACCCGTAAAATGTCCACAGCGTTCCTTTTGCGAATAGGTGCTGGTTTTATAACCTAAAAGTTTGCCAAGCTCGGTTTGGTTGTATTTTGCCCGCCGCCTTATATTTCTTACCCGTTCATTTACAGTGTTCATACTCCCACAACCTTTAAAATCAAAAAAGTGCGCAACCGAAGTCACGCACCGAAAAACACATAACTCCAATTGCTGCGACACAATTTTACATACAAACCACAAGAGAGTGTAGAAACGGAGAATGTGTTTTTACCGAAACAAAAAACACTACTCCCTTAGTTTGTACGTATTATTGTAAAATTATGTCGCAAAATTATTGTACTACAATTAAATAAAAATTGCAATAACTTAATTTATGTCCGTCGGCTTTGCCGACACCTTAACTTATAACTTGCCGTAGGCAATCATAACTTTGCCAAAGGCAAATCATAACTACGCTTAAGCGTATCATAACTAAAAAAGCACCCAAACGGGTGCTTTTTTTATGCTTTATTCTTTTTAAATTCGGGTAATTGTGCAGTAATTATTGCTGCAAACATTATTACACAGCCGATAATTTCGTTTTTAGAAAGTGTGCCCTTTGAAAACAGCACACCGCCCAAAACGGCAAAAACACTTTCAAAGCTCATGGTAATTGAGGCGACTGATGGCTCGGCAAAGCGTTGACCGACAATTTGAAGTGTATAAGCGATGCCACTTGACATTATGCCAAGGTATAAAATCGGCAAAGCGCCGTCGATAAGTGCTGAAACCGACAGGTTTTTAAGGTCAAAAATTAACGCACAAACGGTGGAAATTACACCCACCACAAAAAACTGCATTATCGAAAGCTTAACCCCACCCGTAAAGCCGACATATTTGTCAACCGCCAAAATTTGAAGTGCAAAGGCAATGGCGCAGCAAAAAACAACCAAG
The DNA here is from genome assembly GCA_017549565.1 of Clostridia bacterium. Classification (GTDB taxonomy): domain Bacteria; phylum Bacillota; class Clostridia; order Oscillospirales; family Acutalibacteraceae; genus UBA737. The sequence continues at coordinate 17,394 of JAFYUI010000037.1, read as the reverse complement.
TCGGCAAGGTAAAAGCCCTCGAAGCCCTTTGCAAAGCAAAGCATATAAATGCCGACAGTCGCCATTATTCCGCCAAGAGCCACCAAAGCGCCGATTTTCTTTTTCAAAAACACCGAAAATATCGGCACTAAAATTACATAAAGTGCGGTTAAAAAGCCCGAATGTGCCTCTACCGCTGCGGTTTTGGGGTAAAGGGCAATGCCGAACTGCTGCAAATTCATTGCAACTGCCAAAAAGCCGCCGCACATTAACGCCGCCGCAAGATATTTTTTACGGGCGGACTTATCCTTTGGGATAAAGCTTTCTTTGGTTTTAAAATTAGTAATCTTCCAAAAAATTAGCAGAAAAATTACCGCAATAAAGGAACGAAGAGCGTTTATTGTAAAGGTCGGCACGCTGTCGCTTATTTGGTTTTGCGCCACAAAGGCCATACCCCAAATAAATGCAGCTAAACCTAAAATTAAACTGCCTTTAAGGTTATTTTGCTTCATTTAATTTGTCCTTTCGCATAGTTAAGGAAATGCGTTTTTTATTAACATCTACACCCAAAACCCAAACCTTTACAATGTCCCCCACCTTTAAAACTTCGGCAGGGTGCTTTATAAAGCGGTTTGTGATGTGGGAAATGTGAACAAGTCCGTCTTGGTGAACACCAATATCTACAAACGCACCAAAGTCGATAACATTTCTAACTGTGCCCGTAAGCTCCATACCGGCTTTAAGATCCTCCATCGACATAATATCGGTGCGAAGAAGGGGTGCGGGTAATTCATCACGTGGGTCACGACCGGGGCGTTCAAGTTCTTTTACAATATCCAAAAGTGTTGGCTCGCCCACACCGATTTCATTTGCAACAACGCTTACACCTTTTTCATTCACCTTTTCAGAAAGGTTAGTTAAAGCGCCGTTTTTCAAATCCTTGTCGGTATAATCACAAAGTTTAATAAGTTTTTCGGCAGCGTCATAGCTTTCGGGGTGGACCGATGTGTTATCAAGCGGATTTTTACCGTCGGTAATACGCAAGAAGCCGGCGCATTGCTCGAATGCCTTGGGACCCAATTTTGAAACCTTTTTAAGCTGACTGCGGTTAGTAAATCTGCCGTTTTCTTCACGGTATGCCACCACATTTTTGGCAACCGCAGGGCCAAGACCCGAAACACGAGCCAAAAGTTGAACCGATGCGGTATTAAGGTCCACACCAACCGAGTTTACACAATCTTCAACAACACCATCCAAAGCACCGTTTAATTGGTTTTGAGGCATATCGTGTTGATATTGACCAACACCAATTGCCTTGGGGTCAATTTTAACAAGCTCGGCAAGTGGGTCTTGAAGTCGACGGGCAATAGATACAGCACTGCGAAGTGATACATCATAATCGGGGAATTCTTCTGCCGCCAATTTTGATGCCGAGTAAACACTTGCACCTGCCTCGCTTACAACCATATATGAAAGCCCATCGTTAAGCTCTTTAATAACATCGGCGGCAAAAACTTCGGTTTCGTGACTTGCAGTACCATTACCGATAGCAAAAACCTGTACACCATGCTTTTTAACAAGCGCTTTAACAATTATTTTTGCATTTTCTATGTCACTTTTTGGGGGTGCGGGGTAAATTACACCTGTGTCAAGCACCTTGCCTGTGCCGTCAACAACTGCAACCTTACAGCCCGTTCTATAACCGGGGTCAAGCCCTAAAACCACCTTGTCATTAACAGGCGGCTGCATTAAAAGTTGGTGTAAATTGGTAGAAAAAACCTTGATAGCCGAGGTAGATGCACGGTCGGTAAGTTCTGAACGAATTTCCCTTTCTATTGACGGGAAAATTAAACGGCTGTAAGCATCCTTTGCTGCCGCTACCACAATTTCGGTAGCCGGACTGCCATCTTTAATATGGTTTTTAGAAATGATAAACATTGCTTTTTGCTCATCAAAATCGATTGAAACCTTTAAAAATTCTTCCTTTTCGCCACGGTTTATTGCCAAAATTCTATGGTCGGCAATTTTTGAAAGGGCTTCGCTGTATTCCTTATACATTTCATAAACATCAAGGTCGTCCTTTGTGCCCTTAACATTTAAAATGCCGTGCGCCATACAAACAAAGCGCATACGCTTTCTTATATCGGCATCGTCTGAAATTTTTTCGGCAATTATATCCATTGCACCCTGCAAAGCATCCTCGGCAGTTTCAACACCCAAATCGGCATTTATAAAGTCGGCCGCCAATTCAATGGGTGGTTTACAGTCGGGCGCTTGTGCGTAAATAATATCCGCCAAGGGCTCTAAGCCCTTTTCTTTTGCAACACTTGCCCTTGTTTTGCGTTTTTTCTTATAAGGTCGGTAAATATCGTCAAGCTCGGTCAAGGTTTCGGCTGCTTCTATCGCCCCAATAAGCTCATCAGTTAAAGCGCCTTGCTCTTCAATAGATGCCCTTATTTTTTCACGGGTTTCATCCATATTGCGAAGATAATTAAGGCGTTCGGATAATTCACGAAGCACCTGGTCATCAAGCGAGCCGTGAGCTTCCTTGCGGTAACGAGCAATAAAGGGTATGGTGTTACCCTCGTCAATAAGCTTTACTGTATTTTCAACCTGAAAGGGTTTTAGTGAAAATTCTTCGGTTAATTTTTCAATAATGTTAATAATAATCACCTGTTTTTTCAGTTTTTATTTCAATTTCGCCGTTTTCTATATAAAAAATTATATCACCATGATAATCGGTGCGATAAATTTCGGCATCGGCTTTTTCAAGGGCAGTTATGCTTTCACTATGCGGGTGGTTGTAGGAATTATCCCTTCCCACCGAAATAACCGCATATTCGGGTGTGGTGGCTTTTAAAAATTCATAATTTGTGCTTGTTTTACTGCCATGGTGCGCCACCTTTAAAACATCGCAGTCAATATCCTTTGTTCTTTTAAGCAGTTCGGTTTCGGCAATAAGCTCGCCATCACCCGTAAACAAAAACCTACGCTCATCAATTTCAGCCATAACATAAACCGAACGGTTATTTTCGTCGGCAAATCCGCAATAGCCCAAAACCGTAATTTTAAATTCGCCAAGCATAAAGTTTAGCCCGTAAATCGCCTCATAAAACCTGCCACCGCCCGACAGCACCGTTTCCTTTGCGTTTTGGGCGGCTTCAATATTATAATCACTTACCACTGGGCCAATCATATTTTTAATTTCAAACCTGTTTGCCACATCATAAAATCCACCGATATGGTCGGTGTGATAATGCGAAATAATAGCCATATCAACGGCGTCAATTTTGCAGTCATTTAAGGTGTCAATAATACTGTCGCTCGATGGGGCAATGCCCATGTCAATTATTGCCGAATAACCGTTGCTGTAAATAAGTGCGCTGTCGCCTTGCCCAACATCAATAAATTTTATAAAATCATCGTTATAATCAAAAGCAAATTGACCGCTATCAACTTTTATTATTGCGGGATTTCGGGCAATAAACATTAAAACAGTGAAAACAACGATGCAAAGCATCGCTGTAATCACCGTCAAAAATCTTTTAATGTTAATTTTTCGCATTATTCGTCACTTGTGGTGGCTTCCATTTCCATTAACTGGTCGGAAGTGATAAGCACCTTGCGTGGTTTCGAACCTTCATATCCGCCAACAATACCACGTGTTTCCATTTCATCGATAATGCGGGCAGCCCTTGCATAACCAAGCTTTAATTTTCTTTGCAAAAGCGAAGTGGAAGCCATGCCGTTTTCCACAACAACCTTTATTGCATCTTGAAGCATTGGGTCTTCATCAGAGCCATCTTCTTCAATACCTGTGCGTTGTTTCTTTTCAATTGCGGCCTGGCGTTCGATTTCAAGCATAACATCGTTGTCATAACTGGCGCCACGGTCACCCTTAACAAAATCAACCACCGCTTTAATTTCTTCATTACTTACAAAACAACCTTGCAAACGGCTTGGTTTTGAAGTGCCAACGGGGTTAAACAACATATCGCCGCGACCAAGAAGTTTTTCGGCACCCGCTTGGTCAATAATTGTGCGGCTGTCAATTTGTGAAGAAGTGGTAAGCGCAATTCTTGTTGGGATATTTGCCTTAATAACACCTGTAATAACATCAACCGACGGGCGTTGTGTTGCCAAAATCATATGTATACCCGCAGCACGTGCCTTTGCGGCAAGACGTGCAATATGGTCTTCAACTTCTTTAGATGCGGTTTGCATTAAGTCGGCAAACTCATCTATCATAATAACGATATAAGGCATTTTTTCCACTTCGGGCTCGTCAGTAAGGCCCAAAACCGCTTCGTTATATTCTTCAATATTTCTTACCTTGCGGTCGGAAAGCATTTTATAACGCTTTTCCATTTCCCCTACTGCCCAACCAAGCGCACCTGCAGCTTTTCTTGGGTCGGTCACAACCGGCACCATAAGGTGTGGTATGCCGTTATAAGGTTCAAATTCAACTGTTTTGGGGTCAATAAGCAAAAGCTTTAATTCGTCGGGTGTGTTTTTATATAAAAGACTGATAATTATAGAGTTTGTGCAAACCGATTTACCCGAACCCGTAGCACCCGCAATAAGACCGTGGGGCATTTTTGCAATGTCTGTTGTGATAATATTACCTGTAATATCTTTACCAAGCGCAACCGTTAATTTTGATTTTGCCGATGTAAATTCAGGCGCTTCTAAAATTTCACGAATGCCAACTGCATTTTTTTCTTTATTTGGCACTTCAATACCAACGGCCGCCTTGTTTGGAATAGGCGCTTCAATTCTAACATTACCTGCCGCTAAATTAAGGGCGATATCATCCGCCAAGGCGGTAATTTTGCTGATTTTTACACCTGCGCAGGGCTGAAGCTCGTATCTTGTAACGGTAGGACCGCGTGAAATATCAACAATTCGGGTTTCGACACCAAAGCTTCTTAAAGTTCTAACCAAATGCTCGGCTGTGTCGGAATTATCCTCGGCAATAAGCCCTGCTGTGCCGCGTGTATCCTTTAAAAGTGTGGTGGGCGGGTAAACATAGCCCTTGTCGGATGCGGTGTCAAGATTTTCTTTAACCTCTTCGGTAAAGCTTTCGGTTTCGGCTTTCATATCAATAACAATTTCTTGCTTTGCGGTGTTAAGCGCTGTGTTGATTTTTTCTTCATCCTCTGCACCGTCGGGGAGCGAAACGCTTACATCCTCTACACTTTCGCCTTTATAAGCGCGCACTAAACGGCGGCTTTTAAGGGGTAGCTCGTTTTGTTCTTGTTGTCTTTCCTTAATACTGCCGTCGACAGGGATATCAACATTAAAGCCCTTAATAACCTTAATTTCTTTATCAATTTCCTTGTCATCTTTCTTTTGATAAGCGCTTTCAACCTGCTCAGCAACCATTGTTGCGGGCTTTTTAAGCATTTTAAAAAGACTGATAAGTTTTGTGCCGGTAAGCACCATTATAAGCACGAAGATAAGCAAAATAACGGTTATTGCCGCACCTGTTTTACCAAACAAGAGGTAAATAGGTTGACCAATTAAAGCACCGAAAAAGCCACCGCTTTTAAGTGCAGTACCCGTTGTATAAGCATTTACAAGATGCGCCCAAAATGAAATGTCGGGGTTGTGCTCTAAAAAAATGTCAATAATTGCGCCAATTAAAGCAATTAACACGCCGCCGCCGATAATTTTTGCCAATGCGGTGCCGCTTAACTTTTCCATTGCAAGCAAAACCGACACAATGCCGATAAAAATCGGCACTACAAAAGCGGTAACGCCAAAAATACCAAATGTAAAATTATGTAACCAAAGCCAAACATTTTCGCCTTTGATAAAAACAACACAAAGCATAAAAATTGCCAAGGCGAAGCCGATTATAGAATAAAGCTGCTGCTTTGCCGCCCTTGACTGCTGTGTTTCTTTTTGGGTAGTGCGTTTTGTATACTTCCTTTTTTTAGTTGCCAAAAAAATCTTCTCCCTTAAAAGTGTTATATGTATGGCTGAAAAATCAGCCGTTATTATCAATAAGTTTATAAAGCCCGTCAATAACTTCGGAAAGATTGCCGATTTCATCAATAAGCCCAACCTCTACCGCCTTTTCGCCCGACAGCACACTGCCGACATCGGTCACCATTTCGCCTGTGTTCATCATAAGCGAGTTAAAGGTTTCGGCATTTATATTTGAATTTCGGCAAACAAAATCGCTAATGCGGTTTTGCATACGCTGAAAGTGGTTAAGCATTTGCGGAACGCCTATAAAAAGCCCGTTGCTTCTGACAGGGTGCACCGTCATAGTAGCCGACGGCGCAATATATGAACGCTTTGCCGAAACTGCAAGCGGCACACCGATAGAATGACCGCCGCCAAGTACAAAGGTTACTGTCGGTTTTTTCATACCCGAAATAAGCTCGGCAATGGCAAGGCCTGCCTCAACATCGCCGCCGATAGTATTTAAAATCACCAAAAGCCCGTCAATTTCGGTTGACTGCTCAACCGCGACAAGCTGTGGAATTATATGCTCGTACTTTGTGGATTTGCTGTTTTCGGCCAAAACGGTGTGGCCTTCAATTTCGCCGATTATTGTAAGGCAATAAATTTTATGCTTGCCGTCGGTCGCCACAACCGAACCAAATTCCTTTACTTCTTCGCTTTTTTCATTTTTAAGCGAATTGTCATTATTCATTTAAAATCACCCATAATTATTATGGAAAGATTTATTTAAAAAATGCATACACATAAATTATATCATATAAACCCAAAATTAACAAGTTATTAAATTTCAAAAAAATATTGCGATTTTTATATTTTTATGGTATCATTAGTTTACAATTTATTCACAAATTCGACAAAAAGAGGTAAAATATGAGAGCAGACGGAAAAAGACTCCGCCATACTGACCCTATGTACAGGGTTGCGGCACATATTATGGATAAGCGTGTTGACTCGATGAATATGACAACCATCGACATCCCTTATGAGCCCATTCAAGAATACATAAACAAAAAGCGTAAAGAGGGTATCCGCATAAGCCATATGGCTTTGGTTATTGCGGCATATATTCGCACTATGTCCGAATTCCCCGAGCTTAACCGTTTTGTTGTTAATAAAAAGATTTATACAAGAAACGAAGTTGCTGTTGGCATGGTGGTTTTGAAATCGCTTGAAGACCACAACGGCACAATGTCTAAAATGTATTTTGACAAAGCAAACACCGTTTTCGAGGTTAACGACATTATCAACAAATATGTTGAAGAAAACCGCGATGTTCCCGAAAACAACAGCACCGAAAAGCTTATTAAAATTTTGCTTAGCATACCCGGTCTTTTAACCGTTGGTGTAAAGCTCTTTAAGCTTATGGACCGTTACGGCCTTTTGCCCAAAGCAATTATTAACGCATCCCCCTTCCATATGAGCATGGGTATCACCAACCTTGCATCTATCCGCACCAACCACATTTACCACCACTGCTATGAATTTGGCACCACAAGTGTGTTTATGGCAATGGGTAATTTGCGTGAGGTTGCGAAACGCAAGGGCGACGAAATTATTTTTGTTCGTTCACTGCCTATCGGCGTTACTATGGATGAACGCATTTGCTCCGGCAGCTACTTTGCTTCTGCTTTCAGAGCACTTAAAAAATATCTCGCTAACCCCGAACTTTTGGAGGTTGCACCCGAAAAAGTTATCGAGGACAGCGACAAATAATTAAAATACACAAAAGTCCGTTAAAATTTGCTTGATTTTAACGGGCTTTTAGTATACAATAATAAGGATAAAATTATTTATTGGAGGAATTTCAAATGTTAGTATCTGCAAAGGATATGCTTCAAAAAGCAAAAGCCGGCAAATATGCAGTCGGTCAATTCAACATCAACAACCTTGAATGGACAAAGGCCATTCTTTTAACCGCACAGGAGCTTAACTCTCCCGTTATTTTGGGCGTTTCTGAAGGCGCCGGCAAATATATGTGCGGATACAAAACCATCGTTGGTATGGTTAACGGTATGCTTGAAGAATTAAACATCACCGTTCCTGTTGCACTTCACCTTGACCACGGCAGCTATGAAGGTGCAAAAAAATGTATCGATGCGGGCTTCTCTTCCGTTATGTTTGACGGTTCACACTACCCCATTGAAGAAAACATTGCAAAAACTAAGGAGCTTGTTGCTATTTGTGACGAGCTTGGCCTTTCACTTGAAGCTGAAGTTGGCTCTATCGGTGGCGAAGAAGACGGCGTTGTTGGCGCAGGCGAATGTGCTGACCCCAACGAATGCAAAATGATTGCTGATTTAGGCATCACAATGCTCGCTGCAGGTATCGGTAACATCCACGGCAAATATCCTGAAAATTGGGCAGGTTTAAGCTTCGATACTCTTGATGCCATTCAACAACTCACAGGCGAAATGCCACTTGTTTTACACGGTGGTACAGGCATCCCTGCTGATATGATTCAAAAAGCAATTTCTTTAGGCGTTTCAAAAATCAATGTAAACACCGAATGTCAACTTGCTTTTGCTGCTGCAACACGTGAATATGTTGAAGCTGGCAAAGATTTAAGCGGTAAGGGCTTCGACCCAAGAAAACTTTTGGCTCCCGGCTTTGAAGCAATTAAAGCAACCGTTAAAGAAAAGATGGAACTTTTCGGTTCGGTTAACAAAGCACAATAAAATTAAAAAATTAAAGGCAATCGGTTTTCCGATTGCCTTTTTGTTATTTATTTAAAATATCCCAAAGTTTTTCCCTGTTCGTAAATACAATGTGCAAGGAAATCATAACCATACTGGCTTAAATGCACATCGGTTGCCGAATTTTCATAACGGAAAGAAGGTGGCAACTTGCCGGCAGAACAAGCACTTTTATCTGCTTCTGTTGGGGTTATTCCTTCAAAAGCAAGACCTTTTTCAACTGCTAATTTTTCAAAATAAACCACATGGTCGCCAAATTCTGAAAGATCTACAGCCGTCCAATATGGTTGAACAATTAGATACTTGTCATTGCCGTGGTGCTTAATCATTGCTTTAAGTTGTTCTTTATATTCGGCGTTATCTTTATACCCACCGTTTGCACCCATCATATAAATATCAACGCCACCCTTTGTAGAAAGGTCGGTGTTGGCAAATACTACTTCGCTGCCTGCCGGAATAACAAGTGGTGCTGCAGAATCGCCCATTCTTTGCAAATATAATTTAAACGAACGCGGAGACCACACAAAGCTGCCTTGGAAGTCAAGTGTAAACTCTTCGCCGTTTATTTTAACAGTGTTAACACTAATGCCATTACCAAGTAATGAAGTTAATACTACCGATTTGCCATCCTTTGTAACAAATGCGTCACGACTTTCGGTACCGATAATTATGCTGTCCTCATTTTTATAAAATGTAATTTTGCTGGTAGTATATACTTTATATGCACCTTGACGAGCTGCAATGGTCACTGTCTTTTCGCCGCCGTCACCGCCATTAAATACCTTGTATTTATCGCCAAGTAATGCCTGAAGTTTTGTGGGATAGCTCTTGGAATGCATTCCCATACCTTCTGTTACACTGTCGCCCCAACATGCAACAATAATTTGGTTAGGGTCAAAGCCCAAGCCCGGTAAATCAATAGTTTCGTTCTTGGATGATGTCGAAGTACTTGTACTTGGTGTTAAAGTACTGCTTGTTGATTCGTTTTTAGACGAAACTTCGCTATTGGTTGAAGAATTTTCGCTGGATGTGACCGAATTGTTTATCGAACCATTGCCAGTGCCATCATCAACAACAAAAGCGGGTTTTTTTTGACCGCACGCGCAAAATGCAAGCGGCATAGTTAATACTAATAAAATAATCAACGCTGTTTTCACAATATCGCCTCCAATTTGTATAAATATTATATCATACACTATTTTAAAATGCAACCCCATAATTACAAACACATTGTAATTATATTTGTGCCCAAAAGGACACGCATCCTATATTTTTTGCAAAATAAAAGCACTTCCGAAGAAGTGCTTTTATTTCATATTTTCTTTAGCAGTTTTAATTGAAGCAATCAATAAAATATGAATCGTTGAACAAATTTTATCAATAGACTTATATGTTGTTTCATCAATGTAATCTGCTTTTAAAAGCATTTCAAGCCATTTGCCTGTTTCGTTGGCTTCTTTTAAGGCAATTTCGAGTTTAGCAATAAAATCTGCACGGCTATGACCGTATTTACTTTCTGCAATATTGGCGCAAACACTTGTTGCGCTTCTGGCGATTTGATTAGAAATTACCGTTTCATGTTTCGACCTTAATTCTTTCGTCAATTTCAAAACATCAACAGATAACTGCATAGATAAATCAGAAAGTTTATCCTCTTTCATCGCTATCACCTCACTCGCCAGAAAGATTATACCACAAACTTGTACAACGTGCAATATCGTTGGGCGTAAGCCCACATCGTTTTTGCCAAAGGCAAAACATCATTGATGCAAAGCATCACATCGTTTACGGCTTTTGCCGTAACCTCGTTTTGTGTCCGCAAGCGGAACGATGTTGACCTAACAGTCAAATGATGTTTGCGGTTTCACCGCAAAACGATGTTGTGTCCTTGCGGACACAAACACAAATAAATAAGGACTTGCTTTCGCAAGTCCTTATTTATTTGGTGCGAGTGATGGGACTTGAACCCATACGTCGGTTGACACACGCCCCTCAAACGTGCCTGTCTGCCTATTCCAGCACACTCGCATATATTCACTTTTTACAGCGCCATATTATTATAACAAAACAGTTTGCAGTTGTCAACAAAAAAATTCAATTTATTTAAACTAAATTTTCAGTTTTAAAGCCGCAACCCGAAATTTATTGATTGCGGCCCTTTTTTATATGCTTTTATCTTTTTTTGCGGGGTTGTCAATTACCCGCCCGTCACTTGCAAAGCGTGACCCGTGGCAAGAACAATCCCACGAATGCTCTTGCTTGTTATATTTAAGCGCACACCCTAAATGCGAGCATCTTGGGGCGGTGGGTGCTAGCATATTAACCGCCGTTTCACCCACATTTATCATGAGCTGCGGTCGCAAAATACTTCGTGACGGTGAAAACACCTTGGCAAATTCGTTTGGCTTGTCGGTTATTAAATCAGCTAAAATTTCTGCCGCTACCATTGAATTTGTCATGCCCCACTTGTTAAAGCCGGTTGCCACATAAATCCAAGGTGTATTTTTTGAATACTGCCCGATATACGCAATGTCGTCAAGGGTTTTACAGTCTTGAGTGGCAAAGTGGCAAACCTCTTTTGCGTTTTCATAATTTTTTGCCGCAAATTCACGAAGTTCCCTCCAGCCGCCACCCTTTTTGCCTGTGCGGTGTCCCCCACCGCCAAGCAAAAGTGTGTCGCCGTAATTTCTAAATGACATACCCTTGTCGTTTTCATCAACATAAATTCCGTTTACATTTGGCGCATTTTCAAGCCCCAAAACATAAGAACGGTGCTGATACATTTTTAAAAAATAAAACCCGTGGCGGTTTAAAAGCGGAAAATGTGTTGCAACAATAATTTTTCCTGCCCTTATCTTGCCGTTTTTTGTCACCGCACCGTCGGGGGTTATATCCAAAATCTCGGTGTTTTCATAAATTTTAAGGTCGACCGCAATTTTATAAGCAAATTTAAGCGGGTTAAACTGCCCTTGGTTTTCGACACACACCGCACCCGCTATGTTAAAGGGCAAATCCAAAACATCCTTAAATTTTGCGTGATGGCCGATTTTATTAAGCGCCAAAACCTCTTTTTCAATTTTGGGCTTGTTGTTTTTCGAATACACAAAGGATGTCTGATTCTCAAAATCACAGTCGATATCCTCACACAAACGGCGAATTTTTTCCACCGCGTTTTGCTGTGCCTTAAAATAAAGGGCGGTTTTTTCCACACCAAAACGGTTTAGCATTTTATCAAAAATTGCGCCGTGGTGTGCGGTTACCTTTGCGGTTGTGTTTTTGGTAATACCGCCGCAAATTTCCCTTGCCTCAACAATAACACTGCCGACCCCGCGGCTTTTAAGTTCAAACCCACACAAAAGCCCCGCCATACCGCCACCGATTATAAGCACATCGGTTGTAATGTCACCATTTAAACTTTCAAACTGCGGTTTTTTAATGTCATTTTGCCAAATAGAATTCATTTTACCACTCCCACAATTAGTATTGCGGTTTTATTTGGTAAAATTCAAAAAGGCAGATTTATCGATTAAGAATATAAATCGCAAGGGTTAAATATGCCGCAAAGGTCACCCACAAAAGGTATGGTATTTGGAGCAGTGCGGCAGTTTTGTCAATTTTATAAAACTTTATAATCATTAAAATTATAAGCGCCCACAAAACCAAAATTAAAATAAAAGCGGGTAAAAACGCCCGTAAATTAAAGAAGATAATGCTCCAAATAAAATTGATAAAAAGCTGTAAAGCGTACACCGCAAGCGCATTGTTGCGGGACGCGGCTGTACCGCCTTGGCTGTTGTAAATTATTCCACTGCTAATGCCCATAAGGGTGTAAAGAATTGTCCAAACAATCGGAAAAAGTATTGCGGGCGGAGCAAGCGGCGGCTGAATTATGGTTTCGTAAAGGTCCATACTGCCCATTGTCAGCAACGCCGACAGGCAACCTACCGCCAAGGGTATAACGATTGCAATTATAAAGGAACGGACTTTTTTGTTCATAAAATAAAACACCTCTGTAAATTTTATGCACAGGTGTTTTAAATCTATTACCAATTAAAGTGACGGCAAAAATAAAAGCCGTGAAATTCACGGCTTTTAAAATTATTTGTTTTCTAAATATTTTTCTGCTTCTTCAGCTGAAATTTCTTTCATTGTTTCACCACAGCACTTAATACCGCAGTTTTCGCAAGTGCAGTCGATTAACACCTTAACCATTGCACCGCATTTTTCGCAGCGTACGATTTTATCCATTTTTTCGCCTCCCCTATTTATTAAATCTTTTAAACAAGCTGATAAGCTCGTCAATGGTATCAAATTCGCCGTTTTCCAAGTCTCTTGCCACACAGGTGTACAAGTGATTTTCTAAAATATAGCTTGATAAGCTTTTAACCGAATTTTCAACAGCAGACAGTTGAATTAACACATCGTTACAATATGCATCATTTTCAATCATTTTATTGATTCCGTTTATCTGCCCGTTTATTCTGTTTAACCTGCTGATGATTCGTTTTTTCTCGGCCAAATCTCGTTTTGTTTTTTTATTGCAACAATTATTATCCATATCCATCCTCCAAATATATAATATACCCTATGGGGGTATATTGTCAATAGGGGGTATATTTCAAAATAAAATATTTTACTATTGCGCTTGGCGTGTGGTTTTCGTTATACAAAAATAAAAGACAAGCCACAAAGCTTGTCTTTTTACTTCTAACAATTAGTCATCCGGATTAGAGCCCTTTACCATATTAAAAAAGGTTTCATCCTTAAGCGCTTCAAGCATAATAGTAGCGCTGTTTACATTTGTTGCAAGGGGAATTTTTTGCACATCACCAAGGCGCAAAAGCGCAGAAACATCCGGCTCGTGCGGTTGTGCGGTAAGCGGGTCACGCAAAAACACAATAAGGTCAAGCTCGCCGTTGGCAAGCATTGCGCCAATTTGCTGGTCGCCACCCTTTGGGCCGCTCTTCATACGCACAATTTTAAGACCTGTTTCACCCATAATAAGCGTGCCTGTTGTACCGGTTGCATAAAGTTCATATTTAGCAAGTACATCCTTGTACTTTTTTGCAAGTTCAATAATTTCATTTTTCTTTTTATCGTGTGCAATTAAAGCAATTTTCATTTTATTTCTCCTTTAAAATCTATATCACAGTCAACTAACTGTACTTAATAATATTACACAAGCATTATAGCACATAAAATGTAAAATAATCAAGAAAAAAGACAAGTCGAAAGACTTGTCTTTTTTATATCATATTTTACTTCACAAATTTATTGAATATTATCATCAGTTCATCATAACCTTGATAATTACCAAGGATTGCACGTCCATCAGTTATTTCTTCATTAACTATTGGAGATGATAAAATTTGCTCGCCAAAAGCAACGTTAATTTTTTTGCCTATGTTTTCTCTTGTTGCGTTGGCAAAATCAGTTTTTCCTTCTTCGGTGAATTCCAATTCTATATAATAACCGTTATAATCCGACCACTTTGCAGATACAAACAAAACATCAGATGCATCCAATAAAATATTGCCGTCCTCATCCTTAAACTGTATCTTACTTTCAGCAGAAACATTAGATTTTTTATACAAACGCGTGCCATCGGCAAGTGTTTTGTATTTTTGTTCTTCTGATTTTGCTTTTGCAGCCGCTTCATTGCCGTTTATTTTATTTATAATAGGATTTAAATCGCATGCAGATAAACTTAAAAGCATAATAATTATTGCGATTAAAAACAATATCCTTTTCATATCTTCACCGCCCTTTAAGTGTATTATAGCATAAAAGTGGTGAAGCCGCAATGCATCTTTACCATTTAAATTATCCAACTCTTTCAATCTTTGTGCCATCAACTTTTATGCGGTAAAGAGAGTCGTTCTCGTGTTCGTTTTGAAAATATATCCAGCCGTCAGCAACATTTATAAAGCTATTTGCATGATTTAAAAATTTATATTCGTATATCTTTGTTTTCTGACTGCCGTCAAACCTCATTTTACCAAATGACGATACTTCATTGTAACCGTTTCTGAAATCATGCTCAAGATAATAAACCCATCCATCATGACCATTTAAAAAACTATATTGAATATTAGTGGTTCCAAAAGAATAAAAGCCAGTTCCATCAAGGTTAACACTTAAAATGTCATATTTATTTGTAATTACCAGCTTTCCACCTACCAAAGCAAGATGGTCGCCACCAAAACCGGCACAAAGTATGGTTTCATCTTTGCCGTCAACACTACATTTATAAACCAATCTATTAGATGAATTCACATAATAAATATATCCATTGTTTACAATATAATCGCGGCACTCTGTGCGTGTAATTTGTGTTACTGAGCTACCATCATTCTTCATTTTATAAAGCTTTCCGCCCCAATATTGATCGGTATAGTAAACCCAATCGCCATCGACATAAACTTTATAGCTTGTAACATTACTTATTTTAGTTTTCCCAGTGCCATCAATTCTTATTTTGTGAATTCCACCAATCGTACCATCCACAAAATATATCCACTCACCGACGACGTTTAAGGACACTGCAGAATAATCACCGATACGTTGTATTTCGCTTTTATCATTCCTCATTCTATATATAGTGGAATCGCTGCCTGCAAAATAAACCCAATTTCCTTGTGTGGTTACTTGGCCAAACCCATTTGCGTTTGAGGGAGTTGTACCTACCTTATTAGCCACACCTGCACTAATTACAACATTAACAGTAGAATATCTATCAACTTGATTGTACTCTTTGATATCTTGTGAAATTATACAACCCTCTTTTATGGTATTGCTAAATTTGATTTTGTTTTCGGTCTTAAGATGCAAACCGGCATCTTTTAAAGTCTGCTCTGCTTTTTGCAAGGACATTCCTTTAATATTTGGTACTTTAACGAGATCTCGACCTTTACTTATTATAAGATTTATCGTCGAGCCTTTATCAGCCTGTTCACCTGCAAAAACACTTTGGGAAATAATGTTGCCTTTGGTTATTGTTTTGCTAAATTGTTCTTCTACTGACACAGCGAAGCCAAGTTTTTCAAGAGTGTTTCTTGCATCTTCTGCACTGCTGTTTATAACATCAGGAAGAGTAATCTGCTCTATTCCCTTGCTTACAATAATGGTTATAAAAGTTCCATATTTTACTTTATTTTCCGCATCAATATCCTGAGAAATTACAATATCTTTTAAAACTGTATCACTATATTCATACACTGTTTTAGTTTTAAGACCTGTTTCATTAAGCATCTCTGTAGCTACAGTTATGTTTTTTCCGGAAATATCAGGAACAACCACACTTCTGTTGAAGTAAAAAATTAGACAAATTGCTACCGCAAGAATAAGCGACACACTTGTAATTAAGCAATATTTGATTTTAATTTTTTTCATATAATCACCGCCTTGGGTTTAGTATAGCATAACAGCGGCAAACTCACAATAATTCTGCACTTTTACACCTTGCTATCACTTTTAAAAATCATTGAACGCCAAAATTAACGCCTACAATTATATTAGCATCAAAATCTCTGTCTCTAAAGAAAACATTATTAGATTTTGTTACAAGCACATATTCAAATGGGAAATCATCATCAAAATAATTTATAATGCATTCATAGGTGTCAGTTAGGTAAAGACCTTCATAGGTTGAAACCACTTCCTTGGATGCAAAATTAACACTGCCGTACTCACCCTCACCGTATCTGCCGATAATTTCTTTTGCATTTGTGTCTGAAAAACGATAATTACCCCAGAAAATTTCATCACCTATATGAAAAATATCTCTGGTATGATTCCACATTCCATAATTGTTCTTTTTAAATTTACTCTTAAGCTGCAAGGTTGTTGCATCATAATAAAATAGTACACACCCACTATTATCGGTTTCGCCAATATATAAAATATTGTCTTGCTTATTTAAATACAGCTTGGGTTCGCCAAAACTAAAACCGCTATCAGGAAGAATTTGTGTTAATTCATTTGTGGTCAAATTCTTTCTAAACACTCTGCAATGCTGGTCGTGTTCGGAATAATAAATATAATTGCCGTCAATACAGAAAGATGAAACCTCGTGGTCAAAATAAAGTGAAGAGGTTTTTTTAAAGTTTGATTTTGAAAAAACATCAATTCGGCATAAATCGGGCAATGAAATATAAATTTTATCACCAATAAGATTAATTTCAGCAGGTTTGCCTGCAAGGGGAACATTGGCAACCGCCATCATGCTTTTTGAATTTAAAACAACAAGTCGGTTGTTGCCTTTGGTAATAACATAAATCAAATCATTTTCGGTGGTCCAATTTACTACATCGCCGTCAAGCTCGTAAAAACCAACCGTGGCTTTTACGGTTTTTTCTTTATTTTCTTCTTTTGCGTCATCTGTTGCCAACAGCTTCATATTTTCAGGCACATCCATTTTTTCGGCCTTGGCATTTTCCAAAACACCGTTATCTATTTTTTCGGTAAGTGTATTTTTTGATATTGTACTGTTAGTAGATGTTGTGGTGTCATTTTTTGAAGGGTTGTTTTGCGTTGACTGATTCGAGCTGTTGCTGTTTGTCACCATGCTGTTATTAACCGTTTCCGTCTTGCTTTCGGTAGAACTGTTTTCTGTCGATTCGGTTTTATCGTTTTTGCTTGAATTGTTCGTTTGGTTTGTGCCTGTCGAAGCATTTCCCTTTGAATTGTCGGGTTTACTCTCGCCCGAAGCTGTGCTGTTCAAGCTTGAAGCTTGTGAGTTTTCACC
>JAFYUI010000036.1 GCA_017549565.1 Clostridia bacterium | reverse complement strand
ATCTACCCCAGGTCCTATTGCAATAAATTCGGCAACCTTTATCGGCTATAAAACCGCAGGGGTTATGGGCAGTGCTTTTGCAACGCTGGGTGTTTGTCTGCCCTCTTTCATTATTATATATACCATTTCCCTTTTCTTTGATGAATTTTTGAAATTAAAATTTGTGCAATACGCGTTTTTAGGCATTCGTGCCTGTGTTGTTTACCTTATCGCATCGGCCGGGTTTAAGCTCTTCAAGGGTCTTAAAAAGAACGCTTTGTCAATTATAATTTTTGTTGCGGTTTTGTGTGTTATGACTGCGTTTTCAATTTTCGCAGTCAAGTTTTCCACCGTATTCTACATTTTAATTTGCGGCACAATCGGCCTTGTTGCCTACCTTATTGGTCTTACCGCTAAAAAGGAGGGCAATAAATAATGTTAGAACTGTTTTTAACCTTTTTGAAAATTGGCGTGGTTTCTTTTGGCGGCGGCTATGGTATGATTTCCCTTGTCCGCGAAGAAGCTCTTGCACACAATTGGCTTACCGAAAACGAATTTATAAATATGATAGCCGTTGCAGAATCTACCCCCGGCCCCATTGCAATAAATATGGCAACCTTTATCGGCTCTAACGAATATGGTATTTGGGGCTCGGCCTTGGCAACACTCGGTGTTGTGTTACCCGCGTTTTTAATTATTCTGACCATTAGCGCACTTATTAAAAACTTTATTAAGTATAAAGGTGTTCAGGCGTTTTTATCAGGCGTTCAACCCTGTGTGGTGGCGCTTATCCTTTCCACCGCCTTTACAATGATGCTATCTTCCCTTTTCGGCTTTGCCCACATTGGCGACACACCTGTTTTCAACATTGTGGGCATTATCGTTTTACCGATAATTGTTTTAATTTCTTTTGTTTATAAAAAGCTTAAAGGCAAAAAAATTTCACCCATTTTGTTAATTGTAATTTCCGCTGTTTTAGGTATGATTTTAGGTCCGTTATTTTAATGTTTATAAATATAAAAACGAGTAGCAAAACGCTACTCGTTTTCTTTTTTAAAGAGTTCAAATTCGTTATAAATGCTTTGGCGGTATTTTGCATCATTTATCATGTCGATATTATCTAACTTACGCCTTTTTGTAAGCACCAAACCAAAATAATCAAGCACAACCACAACCCAACCCACAGGCAAAAGCCATTTGTGTTTTTTCACAAAATCGCACTTTGTTTTGGCTTTTTGGTTAATGCTCATAAAAAGTTGCGAAAATGCGCCCTTTTGGCTTATGCCGTCACTGTCACGGTTTGAAATATACTTAATATGTCCATATCGAGCTTCATCCTTAAAGCCAAAATTACCACCGGTCATAATGTCGGTAATCATTGCATCTAAAAGCTCACTATCACAGTCCCCTGCAAAATTCTTTTTATCGGCGCCCAAATATTTTTGACAGCAAAGGGTTAAAAGCTGTGCAAAGCGCCAAAGCCCCATCTGTTTAAGGGGTGCTTCAAAGGTTTTTACAAAATCATCATTTGAAAAGCTGTTTACAAAAACCGCCCAGTCACAAATATGGCGAAGGCCTATTCCCTCTTTT
>JAFYUI010000035.1 GCA_017549565.1 Clostridia bacterium | reverse complement strand
TTGCATGGCTTTATTTAAAGAAATGCCCTTTAAATTTGCCATATCTTCAGGGTGATTTTGTATTATATCAAGCGTGTCAGCACCAAATTTTTCAACCAAACGGGTGGCGGTTGTAGGACCGACACCCTTTATTGCGCCTGAAGACAGATACCTTAAAATTGCGGCAGAATTTTCGGGTGTTTTTTGGGTAAAGGATTGCACCTTAAACTGTTCGCCATAGGTTGCGTGAACTGTATATTCACCCACAAGTTCAACCGAATCCCCCTCGTTAATAAAGGGTAATGTACCCACCACGACAATTTGCTCATCCTTAGTTTTTAAAAGTGCAACTGTGTATGCATTTGCTTCATTGCGAAAGGTTATTTTTTCAATAATGCCGGATATTATTTCCATTTTACTCTTTCCTTTCGCAATAAATTTTTATACCGTTTATTTTTGCAAATTTTTCACACTCAAAAAGTGTTTTATTACTTAAATTATACGCTAACGCAGTTATTTCATCAGCATATTTTACACCCAGCCACGAATACTGTTCACACACAAATTCCAACTGTTTTAGGGCGGTTTCTTCCTTTAAATTTACAACCACCCTAACATTTGGTTTGCCCTTTGGTAAAATGAATTTTAGCTTTAAAATATGTAAAAATTCGCTTAAACCCAAAAGCGCAAACACAAAAACAACAAAAAACAATAAAAACTTCATAAACAACGACTCCCCCTTGCTTTATATTACGCAAGGGGAAATCTTTTTGTTAAAAGCTATTATTTTTTTGTAATTGTAACGGTTGAGGTATATGTGCCAACAACCCAAACATTTTTATAATCCTTCAAGCTAAAAACAGCATCTACTGTGTGCTGACCTTCAAGCTTATTGGATAAATCAATTTTTGCGGTAATTTTATCGGCAGTAATTTTTCTGATTACTGCGCTTGGACCACAAATTTTGACATTTTTAATCGAGGTTTGGTTGCTTTTAAGAGCTTTATCCAAGCCAACAGTCTTAATTTCGGTTACGGTTAAAACCTTTTCATCATAATTGTTTGTGTTGATAGTTACCTCAAAGGTTTCAAAATTATCGATAAGTCGAACACCTTCGGGCAATTTTGGTGTTACCGCAAAGGTTTTGTTGGTTAAAGAAATAGCCGAAACATCAATAGCCGACAAGATAATTTTATCGGTTTTTTCAATTATTTCGGGTGCACCAATTACATCAACTTTTGCGTGGTCAATAGTGTATTTTATAGTTGATTTATCAAAGCCATTGGGTAGGTTGGTAAAATCAGCAACAACCGAAACGGTTTTCTTTTTAGAAATCGGCACTTTTACCTTAACATCTTCGGCATTAAGTGTGATATTTTCAAGCGAGATTTTCTTGCCATCCTCATCCAAAAGCTGAATTTTCGCATCAAAGGTTTCGGTTTTAGATAAAACACGGTTAACATCACACACCGCAACTGCCGATGCAATTTGGTTAAGCTTACTTCTTGGGCCCGTAACCTTTAAGACGTCACCCTCAATACCGCTTACAATACCGCTTTCGGCAATAAGTCCGCTTGTGGCTGATGCGCCCTTGGCATCTGCCTTAACAACAAATTCCTTTGTGTCAAAATAGTCAAAATCAAGCTTTACGGTTGAGGGTGATATACTTAAAACCTCATAATCGGTTGAAGAGCGTGTCACCGCAACATCCAGCTTGTACTGACCGGGTGCATTGACCGAAGCGGCCGAAACATAAACAGTTACATCTTCGGGGTGAAGAGATGACACAACATAGCTTGGTCCCCTAACAACCACGCTGATTTTTTGTGATGAGGCATCCCCCACAATATTCATATTGTTTTCGGCAGCAAAGGTATTTTGCAAATTAACATTAAGGGTTAGACCCGAAAAGGTGCGTTCACGCATTGGGTTTTCTTGTGTTACAATTACAAGCCAAAGCACAAATGCTAAAAATATTGAAAAAGGTATCATAACCTTTTTGTTGTAAAGAAGACCCTTTATTGAAGAGGGTTTAATAGCTGTTATTTTTTTCGACATTTTATAAACACCCCTTATTCCTTATTCTTCTTAAACAGATTTATGTTTTTAAGTATACCTGTAACACCCGATTTCTTTTCCTTGTTTTCGGTGTTAATAAGTAATCGGCGAAGCTCTGCCGCGGCAGTAACAGCATTATAATTGCGGGTAATATTGCCACCAACCGCAATTGAAATTGTGCCTGTTTCTTCAGAAACAACCAAAACAACCGCATCGGAATTTTCACTCATACCGATAGCCGCTCTGTGACGGGTACCCATTGAAGAACTGATTAAATCGCTTTGGCTAAGCGGTAAAATACAACCTGCGGCATAAATTCTGCCATCTCTTACAACAACCGCACCGTCATGCAAGGGGGATTTTGGGAAGAAAATGTTATTAACAACCGAAACCGAAGCGGTAGCGTCGGTAATTGTGCCTGTATTTATAATTTCGCCAAGTTGTGTTTCGCGTTCGAAAACAATTAAAGCGCCAATCTTCTTTTCCTGCATAAAGCCGGCGGCTTTACAAATTTTATCAATGCTTTCGGACTGTACGCTTTCGGCCTCGTCAAAAAGCTGACTTGCGCTGAATTTTGTGCGGCCCACTCTTTCAAGAATACGGCGAAGCTCGGGCTGGAAGATTACAGCGGCGGCGATAATGATAAAATCAATTGCTTTTGAAAGCACCCACTGAATTGTGACCAAATTCCACCATTTTGCCACAACGAAAACAATTAGCAAAATAACAAGACCTTTTACAAGCTGACCCGCGCGTGATTCACGCAAAAAGACAATTGCCTGATAAATGACATAGGAAATAACCGCAATGTCGATTATATCAGCAATGCCTATGTGCGAAACCGCATAGAACAGCTGGTTAAAAATCATATAAATGGTGTCAAAAAAACCACTCATCCTTTAACATCCCTTCGTGTGATATATAATTATATAATTAAATTTCTACTATTATTCTAACACATAACAAAATATCATTCAATAGTTAAAATAGAATTTCTTAAACTTTTTTAGCAAGGTTTATAAACGAAATTACCTCATTTTCATTGTTAAAGGCCGAAAGTGATGCTCTTAATGTGCCAAAATCCTGCGTGCCAAGCATTTTGTGGGCTGTCGGTGCACAATGAAGCCCCGCCCTTAAAGCAACCCCGTTTTGTGAAAAAAATTCGTTAGCTTCATCACTTTTCATTCCTCTTACATTAAATGGCAAAACAGGTGCATATTTATGCATTCGGGGCGGAGCTGTGTAAAGAATTATTTTGTGATTTTTTGAAAGCCCTTCATAAAGAATTTTTAAAAGCTTCATTTCAAAGCCATAAATTTTTTCGGTGCCAACCTTGTTTACAAAATCAATTCCCGCCGAAACACCCGCTATTGCAGGCACATTTAAAGTGCCACTTTCAAGCATTTCAGGCAAGGTATTTGGTTGTACAAATTCAAGTGAAGAGGTTCCTGTTCCTCCCTCGATAATTGTGTTTTCTATTGGATTTGTGCAAATTAAAATGCCAATTCCCATTGGCGCATAAAGCGATTTATGGGGTGCAACACAGAGATAATCGATATGCATTTTTTGCATATTTATGGGCAAAATACCTGCTACCTGTGCGGCATCAAGACAAAAAAATATCCCCCTTTTTTTACAAATTTTGGCAATTTCCTCAAAGGGTAAAATTTGCCCCGTTACATTTGATGCACCTGTCATTATTACAAGCTTTGTGTTCACCTTTAATTTCTTTTCGAAATCGGCCACGGTGTCCTCATCATTTTCAAAAACCCTTGCCGCATCAAAGCTTATCCCCGTTTTAACGAGAGGGCGCATAACCGCATTATGTTCAAGAGATGACACAACTGCGTGGTCTCCCCTTTTTAAAACACCCTTTATAACATAGTTTAAAGCGTGGGTGCAGTTTTGTGTAAAAACAACATTTTCGGGGCCCAAAGCGCCAAAAAAATCCGCAACCTTTTGGCGCGTTTTATATACCATATCGGCTGCGTCCAAGGCGCCTTTGTGACCGCTTCTACCCGGGTTTGCCGACAAATTTTTAAGCGCATTATTTACCGCATTTATGACCATTTGCGGTTTATGACCGCTTGTGGCGGCATTGTCAAAATATATCATAAAAAAGTTCCTTTCGAAAAAGAGCACCTCTTGCGAGGCGCTCTGTAAAAATTATTGCTCTGCGGTTATTTTTAAAATTTTCACACCGCCGTTTTTTAAAATTTTTTCTGCTTTTTCGATGTCACCAGTCAAAATAAGGACATATCCGCAGCCCAGAGTGTTGTCGCCGGTGATTCTTTCAATCTTAACCGTAAAGCCGTTTTTACGCAATAAGTCCCTACCCTTTATAGCATAGGTGACTGTTCCTGTAGCTATTACATATCTTTTCATTTAATTCACTCCGCTAACACATATTATGCCAAAGCGGTTAAAAAGGATATAACTTTTACATTTCTTCTTTGTAATATTTAATGGTAACAATTAAAATTAGCGGAAATAAAATAAGTCCGACTCCACCAAAAAGCTTTAACCCCGCAAACATTGAAATAAGCGTAAATAAAGGGTTTATACCAATTTGCTGTGAAACAATTTTGGGCTCTAAAAAATTTCTTATAACAAGGGTTATAACATATAAAATGCTAAGTCCAACTGCCAAAGCCGGAGCACCCGAAATTATACAGTAAATTGCCCAAGGCACTAAAATTATCCCCGTTCCCAAAACGGGTAAAATATCAACAAGTGCAATAATAACAGCGATAATAAATGCATTTTTCACCCTTAAAATTGTCAGCCCTAAAAACATTTCAAAAAAAGTTATAATCATTAAAATTATATAACCTTTGACAATTTTAAAAACACTTTGAGTTAAAATGTTTTTAACACGCGAAAGCTTTTCATAAAAATCGTTTTTGCAAAGCGATTTTATAAATTTTGAAAGCCCGTCAAAGTCCTTTGAAATATAGCAGCTTGCCACCAAAGCAACTATACTGCTTAACAAAAATGTTGGCACACCCTTTATAGCTTTTTTAACAATATTTGTCAAAAAAGCGGTCAAGGTATTTAAAAAATTATCCGCAACACCGGTTAACGGAAATGAAAAGTCTTCAGGAAACGAAGCAGAAAAATTTTTTTCTACCTCTTTAAAAAATGCCATCACCTTTTCAAACAAGTCGGGCAAATATTCAATAATACCGCTTGAAGATAAAATTATTTTCCAAAAGAAAAAACCAAAAAGGGCGACAAAAACAATATAAATTGCGGCACTTAAAAACACCGCACAAAGCTTTTTTGAAAGGTTTGTTTTATCGCTTAAAAACCTTGCGGGCTTTTGTGAAACGGCGGCAATAATTATGGAAAACAAAAACGGAAGCATACCACCAAGCAAAAAACGGCATAAAACAACCGTTATGCCGCCTATTACAAAAATATATAAAAAATTTATTAAAAACCGTTTTTTTGATTCAATTTCCAAATTTTATTCCCCTAAAACAATAAGTTTTATGCAATGTGATTTCACTTTTACTCTTGATTTTTCGCTTTAATTATAATATAATTAAAAAATAATTATATTATGCACATTATATGCGAAAATCACACAATTTATGCTTCTTTGAACGGAGGGTGACAATGATAAATATTGCCATTATGGGACACGGTGTTGTTGGTTCGGGCGTGGCTGAAATTTTAATCAACCATAACGACCGCATTAAAAACCGTGTAAAGCAAGATATAAATGTTAAGCACATTCTCGATTTAAGAGATTTTAATGTCGCTTACAGCGATAAGTTCACCAAGGACTTTAACGACATTTTAAATGACGACAGCGTTAGTGTTGTGGCCGAGGTTATGGGTGGCATCACCCCCGCTTATGATTTTGTTAAGGCCTGTCTTTTAAAGGGCAAAAGTGTTGTCACCTCTAATAAAGAGCTTGTTGCCGCAAAGGGCGCCGAGCTTATAAAAATCGCCAATGAAAAAAATGTAAGCTTTTTGTTTGAAGCAAGTGTTGGCGGCGGTATTCCCGTTTTACGCCCAATTTCAAACTGCCTTGCCGCAAACGAAATTGATGAAATTTGGGGCATATTAAATGGCACAACAAACTACATTTTAAATAAAATGATAGTGGATAATATGGACTTTGCTTCGGCTTTAAAATTAGCACAGGATTTGGGCTTTGCCGAAAGAAATCCCGCAGCCGATGTTGAAGGTCACGACGCTTGCCGCAAGATTTGCATTTTATCTGCTTTGGCTTATGGCAAGCATGTTTATCCCGACCAGGTTAAAACTGAGGGTATTACCGAAATCACACTTGATGATGTTGAATATGCCGATAATTTCGGTGCGGTAATTAAGCTTATCGGCCATTCTAAAAAGGTTGAAAACGGCAAAATTATTGCATCGGTTCGCCCAACCTTAGTAAGCCGCAGTCACATTTTAGCCGGCGTAAACGGTGTGTTTAATGCCGTTGTTGTAAACGGCGACCAAACAGGCGAGGTTGCATTTTACGGTAAGGGTGCGGGTAAGGAAGCTACCGCAAGTGCCGTTGTTGGCGATATTATCGACTGCATTAAAAACCAAAATAATGAAAAATATCTCACTTGGGAAGATGGCTCTGCCGATTATGTTGACACCCGGTATTCTGAATCTTCTCCCCTTTATGTTACATTAAAGGGCGATGATTTTGCCGCACTTAAGGGCGAGTTTTCAAGTGTATTAAGCGATATTTGCGATTCACACATTATGAACGAATATAAAAACGAAATTGCTTTTATCACAAAGCCAAATAACGAAAGCTTTGTCAAAGATAAGCTTACTGCATTAAAGACAGTAAACAGTTATAAAATTTTGCACACAATGTTCTAACACGGAGGTTATTTAGAATGTCACTTATAGTTAAAAAGTTCGGTGGTTCTTCTGTTGCCAACGCCGAAAAGGTGTTTAATGTCGCCAACATTATTATTGAAGATTATAAAAAAGGTAATGATGTTGTGGTTGTTGTATCGGCACAGGGCGACACAACCGATGACTTAATTGAAAAAGCAAGGGAAATCAATCCCGACGGCGCTTCAAAGCGTGAAATGGATATGCTTTTATCCGCAGGCGAACAAATTTCAATTTCGCTTTTAGCAATGGCTATTGAAAAGCTTGGCTACCCTGTTACTTCCCTTCTTGGTTGGCAAGCAGGTTTTTTAACCGACAGTCATTACTCTATCGCCCGCATTAAAAGGGTTGACAGCGAACGCATCAAAAACGAAATTTCCAAAAAACATATTGTTATTGTTGCGGGCTTCCAAGGCATTAACAAATACGACGATATCACCACATTAGGCCGCGGTGGCTCTGATACAAGCGCTGTTGCCATTGCCGCTTCAATGAAGGCCGATTTATGCCAAATTTATACCGATGTTGACGGTGTTTATTCCGCCGACCCGAGAAAAGTTAAGGGCGCAATTAAGATGGATGAAATCAGCTATGACGAAATGTTAGAGCTTGCAACCTTAGGCGCGCAGGTGCTTAACAACCGTTCGGTAGAAATGGCCAAAAAATACAATGTTGAGTTAGAGGTTCGCTCAAGTCTTGAACCCACCGTTCGCGGAACAATCGTAAAGGAGATAACAAAAATGGAAAAAACTTTAATTAAAGGCGTTGCCAAGGATAATAATGTTGCAAGTATTTCAGTAGTAGGTCTTCAAGACACCCCCGGTGTTGCATTTAAAATTTTCAACAAGCTTGCACAGGCAAAAATCAATGTTGATATTATTCTTCAATCGGTTGGCCGTGACGGTACAAAGGATATTACCTTTACCGTTCCTCAAAGCGATGTTAAAACCGCTGTTGAAGCAGTTGATTCACTAAAAGACAGTCTTAAATTCCAAAAGGTAACCTTTGACGAAAGCGTTACCAAGGTATCAATCGTTGGCGCAGGTATGGAATCTAACCCTGGTATCGCATCTAAAATGTTTGAAGCACTTTTTGATGCAGGCATCAACATTCATATGATTTCAACAAGCGAAATTAAGATTTCAGTTTTAATTGATGAAAAATATGCCGATGCCGCAGTTTCTTGCGTTCACGACAAATTTATCGACTAATTTTTAAAGTAAATTGTAAAGGGGAATTTTCCTTTGGAAAGAGATGCAGTTTCTGCAGGTGTAAACCCTATTGGCGGGCTTTTCAGCACTGCCGAGGTAAGAATTTTAATTTGCTATATTTTAACAGCTTTGGATGAACCGGTACCGGGTCAGCTTTTGGCCGAAACACTTCATTATGAGGGTATTGCCAACTGCTTTGAGGTTAACGATTCTATTGCCCATTTAGTAAAAAGCGGTCAGCTTTTACCCGTTGATGAAAAGGATGACACATACATCATCACAAAAAGCGGCAAATATGTTGCCGAAACCCTTAAAACCACCCTTTCTATGACGGTAAAGCAACGAGCTTATGATGCGGCATATAAAATGCTTGCACGCTTTAAAAACGCTAAGGAAACCGATATTAAAATCTCACGCGAGGGTGACCGCACCTTCATCACCTGCTCGGTTAAAGACGGTGATGAAACCTTTATGAGCGTTAAGCTTTTGGTGTGTGATGAAGACCACGCGCTTCACATTAAGGAAAAGTTTTTATTAAACCCAACCGAAATATTTACTGAGCTTGTAGAAAAGCTTTCTAACTAAAAAATAACCCCCGAATTTTCGGGGGTTTTCTTTTTCTATGAAACAGGTACCAACAGCATTGTACCGTCCTTAACATATTCATCATCAAGATTATTTATTTTTATAATTTCATCAACACTTGCGTTATAAATTCTTGCAATGTTCCAAATGCTTTCTTCGCCCGACACAAAATAAATTGTCATTGAACAAGCGTTGTTTTTGGGTTTTAATTTGCCCTCATTAAGCGTTATATCGGTCAGAAGCTCTATTCCCCTCTTTTCAATTACAGCGGCATTTACGGCCATATCCGCCCTTATTTCAAGGTTTGTGGGGGAATTTATTGTATAACCGCAGGAAATAATAGAAATTTCGGGCTGACATTCTAAATTATCACATATATTTGACAGCGGATAATTATATTCAAAGTCGAGCGGCTTTTCGATATAGCTGGTTTCTCCGCTTTCCGAAATATTTACAATACCAACAATAAGTGTGCCGCAAATTTGCATTTTATCATCTAAAAACTTAACGGTTTGTGACTGTATATCACACCACAAATCTAAAACCGAGGTTATGCTTTCGCTTAAAACCACATTTTGCTTAAAGTGAAAATGCTCTTTTATGTTACAACACATTTTTGTAAAGGTTATTTTATCTTTTTTAAAGTCCGCCTCAAATTTTCTTGAAAAGGCATCGTTTATAATGGGCACATCATTTTGGCAAAACGCCTGACTGCAAAGCAAAAGCTTTGCCGAAAGAGCAAAAATTTTACACTCGCCCGACATATTTGTTTTGGGCTTAATATCTAAAAACGCAAGTGAGGTTTTGGTTTCGCACTGACAGTCATCAGTAACGCCCTGCATATCAACCACTTGGCTAAACGGTATTATGGTTTTCATGATTTGGGGCGAGGATGAATTTTCGGCGCAATAGGTTATTGCAACCGCCATATCGCCCTTTACCATAATTTTATCATTTATAACCTTGCAGTCAGTAACCGATGGATAAGCGTCATACCTTAAAATACGGTTTATTGAGGCACTGCCGTTTGAACAGGCAATTTCTTCTTCAATTATTACATACTTTTCGGCGTAACCCATTGGCGAGGTTGAGGGCGCGGTAGAACGGCGTGTTTCAATGCTGTTATCATCAAAATCTGAAATAACATTGCACTTTTTCCTGCAAAACAGTTTCATATTAAGAGTTACCGCACCGTGTATATCAACCTTTCGTGAGGTAACCGCACGGCAATTTATGTAATCGGTTTTGGCGGTGCAGGAAATATTACACCCCTGTGTATCATGGTCGATTTCCTTAACCTTATTAAAAGGATATTGATATTCGTAAGAACATAAATTATTGTCCTTATCGCAATATAAAACGGTTATGCAAATATTTCCATCAATGGTAATGCTTTTGTCATTAAGTGACTTTGAAGAAATGCGGGAAACCGCCTTGCATTTAAAGATTTTAGAAATATCGGGGCAGTAATCGGGCAGGGTGAAATCAACATCAATGGGCTGTTCACAGCTGTCAACCCAGATGTTTTCATTGGTATAAACATCGGTTTTTAGTGCTTTGTTTTCCATAATATTTTCCTCTCTTAAAACTTGTTATTAAAGTTTATGAGAGTATACTTATAAATATGACAAACGGATTGTTTCAAAAAAGAAACAATCCGTTTTAAATTATTCAAGCTCAAAAGCGCCTGTATATAAGCTATAATACTGCCCTTTTTGTTTAATCAAATCTTCGTGACTGCCGCGTTCGATAATTCGGCCCTTATCAAGCACCATTATAACATCGGAATTTTTAACGGTTGAAAGTCGGTGAGCAATTACAAACACCGTTCTTCCCTTCATTAAGCTGTCCATACCCTTTTGCACAATAGCTTCTGTACGGGTATCAATGCTTGAGGTTGCCTCGTCAAGAATCATAACCGGCGGGTCAGCAACTGCCGCACGGGCAATTGCAATTAACTGTCTTTGACCTTGCGAAAGGTTAGAACCGTTGTTTTTAAGCTCGGTATCGTAGCCATTTGGCAAGCGGGTTATAAAATCATCTGCACCCGAAAGCTTTGCCGCCTTTATGCACTCATCATCGGTTGCATCAAGTCGGCCGTAACGGATATTTTCCATAACTGTGCCTGTAAACAGATTGGTTTCCTGCAAAACAATGCCGAGTGAACGGCGAAGGTCTGATTTCTTAATTTTATTTATATTTATACCATCATAACGGATTTTACCGTCGGCAATATCATAAAAGCGATTGATAAGGTTTGTGATGGTGGTTTTACCCGCACCTGTTGCACCTACAAATGCAACCTTTTGTCCCGGTTCAGCGTAAACACTTACATCGTGTAATACCTCTTTACCCTCTTCATAGCCAAAGTCAACGCCAACCATTCTGACATCACCGCGAAGCTCGGTATAAGTGAGTGTGCCATCTTCGTGTGGATGCTTCCAAGCCCAAAGGCCTGTTCTTTCATCTGTTTCGGTAATATTTCCGTTTTCGTCCTTTTTAGCGTTTACAAGGGTTACATAGCCCTCGTCATCCTCAGGCATAGCATCCATAATCTCGAAAACACGCTCGGCACCTGCAAGGCCCATAACAATAGAGTTTATTTGTTGTGAAAGCTGGTTTACATTGCCTGTAAACTGCTTTGTCATATTCAAAAACGGAATAACAATGCTTATACTAAGTGGCAATCCCGCCAAACCGATATTTGGCACATTTAAAAGCAACAAGAGACCGCCAACAGTCGCAATAATAACATATAAAATGTTACCGATATTCATATTGATAGGGCCAAGAATATTGGCATACGCGTGGGCTCGCTTACTGTCTTCACAAAGCGCATCGTTTATTTCATCAAACTGCTTTTGGGTTTTATCCTCGTGACAAAACACTTTAACAACCTTTTGGCCGTTCATCATTTCTTGAATAAAGCCCTCGGTCTTACCGATTGCCTGTTGCTGGCGCATAAAGTATTTAGCAGAGCCACCGCCAACCTTTTTGGTGACCATAAATAAGAAGAACACGCCAATCAAAACCACAAGCGTAATCCATATGCTGTAAGAAAGCATTATTATAAATACCGTAATTACGACAATGCCCGCTTGTAAAATGGTTGGTATTGACTGTGAAACCAACATACGAAGCGTATCAATGTCATTTGTGAAATGGCTCATAATATCGCCGTGTTTGTTGGTGTCAAAATACTTAATGGGTAGGTTTTGCATACCGTTAAACAAGGTTTTACGCATTTTGCCCAAAAAGCCCTGTGTTATATATGCCATAAGCTGTGTTTGGGTAAACACCGCCGCAAGCGACACGATATAGAGTGATGCCAAAACAATAATGTTTGGGATAATTTCCTTACTTGCTGCCGCCCAAGTGCCGTTTTGTTCCAAAGTTTCTTCAATAATTGCAATAATTCTTTGGTTAAAAATTGCAGGTGCGGTGGCAACAAGCGCCGCAAATACAATGCAGCCAAGCGCCAACGGAAAGAGCACGGGATAGTAAGAAAAAAGCATTTTAAGCACACGTTTTAATGTTGGCACACTTAATTTCCGTCTACCGTGTGGCATACCTGCGGGGGCTTTGCCCTGCGGTCCCCTGTAATTAGGCGTTCTCATTACTATCACCTCCGTTAGTTTGCTGATTATAAACCTCTCGGTAAATTTCACTTGTATTCATAAGCTCGTTATGGTTGCCGACATTAGCGATTTTACCGTTTTCCATAACAATAATCATATCAGCATCCTGAACTGACGCCACACGCTGTGCAATTATAATTTTTGTTGTGTTGGGGATAAACTCCTTAAAGCCCTTGCGAATAAAGGCATCGGTTTTGGTGTCAACCGCACTTGTAGAGTCATCCAAAATTAAAATCTTCGGTTTTTTAAGCAGTGCTCTTGCAATGCAAAGGCGTTGCTTTTGTCCGCCCGAAACATTAGTGCCGCCCTGTTCGATATAGGTGTCATAGCCATCAGTAAAGCCGTTTATAAACTCATCCGCCTGCGCCAACTTGCACGCTTCTATAAGCTCTTCATCTGTTGCATTTTCGTTGCCCCAACGAAGATTTTCTTTAATCGTGCCCGAAAAAAGCTGATTTTTTTGAAGCACCATTGCAACCGCATCACGCAGGGTTTTAATATCGTATTTACGAACATCCTCGCCGCCTACCAAAACCTCACCGTCGGTGACATCATAAAGTCGCGGTATTAACTGAACAAGTGATGATTTGCTCGACCCCGTACCACCTATAACACCAACCGTCATACCCGACTTAATTTCAAGGTTAATACCCTCAAGCGCATTTCTTTTAGCATCCTTATTGTACTTAAAGTTCACATTATTGAATTTAATCGAGCCATCCTTAACCTCATAAAGCGGATTTTCGGGGTTTTTAAGTGAAGACTCTTCATTCAATACTTCACAAATACGCTTCATAGATTCAAGTGACATTGTAAGCATAACATAAATCATTGAAAGCATCATAAGTGACATTAAAATTTGCACACCATAGGTAAGCATTGCTGAAATTTGTCCCACATTAACGCTTTTGCCCGAACTGCTGATTACAAGGTATGAGCCCAAGAACAAAATTACAACTGTATTAAAGTACATACAAAACTGCATTATGGGGTTGTTTAAAGCCACTATACGCTCTGCCTTGGTAAAATCTTCGGTTATACCGTCAGCCGCCGATGCAAACTTTTGCTTTTCATATTCTTCCCTTGAAAAGCCCTTAACAACTCGCATTGCACGGACATTTTCTTCAATAGATTCGTTAAGCTTATCGTATTTTTTGAAAACACGGCGGAATGCAGGCATTGCGTTTTTAGCAACAAATAAAAGTCCGCCGATAAGCACAGGTATAACCACAACAAAGGAGGTTGCAAGTGCGCCACCCATTGTGTAAGCTGTAATTACCGAAAAAATAAACAGCATAGGACTGCGAATTGCTACACGAATTACCATCATATAAGACATTTGCACATGTGTAATATCAGTTGTAAGGCGGGTCACAAGTGAAGTGGCCGAAAACTTGTCAATATTACTGAATGAAAAGCCCTGTATCTTTTGAAACATATCACGGCGCAAATTTCTTGCAAAACCGGTAGAGGCCTTTGCACTTGTAATTGCGGCAATACCGCCACAGGCAAGTGATGCAAATGCCATTGCAACAAGAATCAAACCTGTTTTTATAACATTTATAATAGGTTCGCCCGCATCAATGCTGTTAACCAAATTGGCAGTAATAAAAGGTATTGCAACCTCAATTAAAACCTCGCCCATTATAAAAATAACGGTCAAAATTGAGGGTAATTTATATTCTCTGATAGATTTTGCTAATGTTTTAATCATCTTGTTCCTCCAAATTGGTTATAAAGCGGTTTATCATGCTTAAAAAGGCATCAATTTCGTTGTCGGAAAAGCCCTTTCGCATACGCTCTTCACGGTTTGTTATGTCATTCATTATATCTTGATGAATTTTAACCGCCTTATCAGTCAAAATTATTCTTTTAAGTCGGGCATCATTCTCAACACTTACCCTTTTTATAAAGCCGTTTTGCTCCATCGTTTTTAAAATATTGCTTGCGGTTGAACGGCGAATAGAAAAACGATTTTCAAAATCGCGCTGAAAAATTTGCTTTTCACGGTTTTCATAAAAATAACCGATTGCCCAGCCGTTTACACCCTTTGGTAAATCAATTTTTTGTGAGACCGAGCTTTTTTCAATATCGCGTTTTATATAGTTTGACAAACGCCTGATATTAAAACCAATATTATTTTCGCGTTGCATATTTTTTCTCCTTAAAAGAATAAATGTTAGCACCCTAACATTATAATACTATACCCTTATATTGTCAACCAAAAACAAAAATAAAACGGCAGATTTTTCTGCCGTTTTATACTTTAATTTTTATTGCTTTTTAAGTGAAATTGCCCTCTTTACTTTTTCTGCAATATTAACAGCACGAAGACCAAATTCATCCAAAAGCTTAACCGCAGGTCCTGAATGACCAAATTTGTCATTGACGCCAAGCTTTATAACAGGTGTTGGATATACTTCACTTAAATATTCACTTACTGCACTACCCAAACCACCAATTACAGAATGCTCTTCAGCAGTAACAATAGCGCCTGTTTCCTTTGCGGCTTTAAGAATAATTTCGGTATCAAGCGGCTTAATTGTTGCCATATTGATAACTCTGGCATTTATACCCTCGGCTTTCAAAAGGTCGTGTGCTTCAAGGGCTTCCTTAACCATAAGACCGGTTGCGATAATAGTTACATCGTTACCTTCACGAAGCTCAACACCCTTACCGATTTCAAACTTATAATCATCATCAAAAACCACCGGAACGGCAAGGCGGCCAAAACGCATATAAATGGGACCATCATGCTCTATTGCTGCATATACTGCCTTTTTCGCTTCGGTTTCATCGGCGGGGTTAATGATAGTCATACCGGGTATGGTACGCATTAAAGCAATGTCTTCATTACATTGGTGTGTTGCGCCGTCTTCACCAACCGAAATGCCTGCGTGGGTTGCAGCGATTATAACATTAAGGTGTGGATAACCAACCGAGTTTCTAATTTGTTCAAAGGCGCGGCCTGCCGCAAACATTGCAAAGGAGCTGCAAATAACCTTTTTACCTGTTGCCGCAATACCTGCCGCAATGCCTACCATATTTTGTTCGGCAATGCCACAATCATAAAAGCGTTCAGGAAAAGCTTTTTTAAACATACCTGTTTGTGTTGCGGCGGCAAGGTCAGCGTCCATAACGATAAAATCATCACGCTTTTTGCCAAGCTCAACAAGCGCAGTACCAAAGCCAACGCGAGTTGCCACATTTTTAACTTCTGCCATAATGCTTTTCCCTCCTATTCCATTTCTGCAAGTCTTGCATAAATCTCATCAAGTGCCTGTGTTGCCAATTCATCATTGGGTGCAGCACCATGCCAGTTAACAGCGTTTTCCATATAAGAAACGCCTTTGCCTTTAACTGTTTTTGCAATAATTGCAACCGGCTTATCAATGCTTTCGGCTTCGTTTAAAGCGGCTTCAATTTGTTCAAAATCGTGACCGTCAATAATAATTGTGTGCCAATTAAATGCCTCAAACTTTTTGTCAATGGGCATTGCAGAGTTAACCTCTTCAATAGTGCCGTCAATTTGCAAATTATTATAATCAACAAATGCTGTAAGGTTGGAAAGATTTTTATTTGCCGCAAACATTGCAGCTTCCCACACTTGACCCTCTTCAATTTCGCCATCGCCTAAAACTGTGTAAACCTTGAAATCGTCGCCAAAGTGCTTTGCAGACAATGCCATACCAACAGCAGCTGAAATGCCTTGACCGAGTGAGCCGGTTGACATATCAACACCCGGGATATTTTTCATATCGGGGTGACCTTGTAAATTACTGTCAATTTGACGAAGAGTTGTCAAAATCGCAGGGTCAAAAAATCCGCGTTCGGCAAGCACTGCATAAAGTGCAGGGGCTGCGTGGCCCTTTGACAAAACAAATCTGTCACGATTTGCCATCTTTGGATTTTTGGGGTCAATGTTCATTTTTGCGAAATAAAGATAGGTTAAAATGTCCACACAAGAAAGTGAGCCACCCGGGTGACCTGCCTTTGCACTGTGGATACTTTTAATTATCCCAATTCTTGCCTTTTGTGCGGTAAGTTCAAGGGATTTTTTAAGCGCTATATCCATCTTTTCCTTCCTTTCAGTTTTTGAAATTTCTATGAAATCAAATACCGTGCCATTACGACACTTATATCTGTATTTTCTAATTTTAAAAATTATCTAATAGCTTTTAAAAATTTTATAAAATAATTAGGTAAGTCAGACTCAAATTCCAAATACTTGTTTGTAATTGGGTGAACAAAACCAACCTTTTTTGCATGAAGACACTGCCCATTAAGCGAGGTAATCACTTTTTTAGGGCCATAAACATCGTCCCCTGCAACAGCGTGGCCGATATATGCCATATGCACACGAATTTGGTGAGTGCGGCCTGTTTCAAGGCGCAACCTTATATGTGTGAAATTGCCGAAACGCTCAATAACCTTATAGTGTGTAACGGCGTTTTTGCTATTTTTATCGGTAACCGCCATTTGCTTGCGTTTTACAGGATGTCGACCGATTGGTGCATCAATAATGCCCTCATCATCTTTAAGGTTGCCATAAACCACCGCTTCATACTCGCGGGTAAAGGAATGCTCCTTAATTTGTGCAGCAAGACCGTTGTGGGCAGTATCATTTTTTGCAACCATTAAAAGACCGCTTGTGTTTTTATCAATACGGTGAACAATACCCGGCCGCATAACGCCATTTATACCCGAAAGCGTATCACCGCAATGGTGCATTAAAGCATTAACAAGTGTGCCGTCCAAATTGCCGTTTGCGGGGTGCACAACCATACCCTTTGGCTTATTTACAACAAGTAGGTCATTATCCTCGTAAACAATATCAAGCGGTATTTCTTCGGCTGTAACATTGTAAGAAACAGGGTCAGGTAAATTAAGCACAACCTTATCCCCTGTTTTAAGCTTTAAATTTTTAGCGGCAACCTTGCTGTTTACCAAAACGCAACCGTCTTCAATAAGCTTTGCGGCGCGAGAACGGGTTATTTCGCCAATTTCGGCCACAAAAACATCAAGACGGATATTACCCTCAAAATCACAAACCTTTTCAATCGTTTTCATTTTCTAAAACCTTTTTGGATTTAAAATCTTTAACGGTATCAATTACAAAATAAAGTATCAAAAGCCCCGCACCGATAACAACTGCACAGTCAGCAACATTGAAAACGGGGAAATCCTTCCAAAAAGCAAACTGTAAAAAGTCAATAACATTGCCGTCCCTGAAAATGCGGTCAATCATATTGCCGATACCGCCGAAAATTATAAGGGACAGTGACCAAAA
Source organism: Clostridia bacterium (assembly GCA_017549565.1). Lineage (GTDB taxonomy): Bacteria > Bacillota > Clostridia > Oscillospirales > Acutalibacteraceae > UBA737. The sequence goes on along the minus strand of JAFYUI010000035.1, from coordinate 117,974 downwards.
GCAAAGCTTACTTTTTTTGCCGTATTTAAAAAGCAAAATAATGCAAACCGCCATAATGGGAAGAGTAAACGCTAAAAGTAACCAAGTTTTACCCTGAAAAATGCCCCACGCACCGCCGCGGTTATGTATATAAAGAATATCAATTATCCCCTTAATAAAGCCAGAGCCCTCATACAGTTCATAATTTGACATTATAAAATACTTTGACCATTGGTCTAAAACAAGGGATAAAGCACCTGTAACAAGTGCTAAAATATAAGAAATCAAAAACAAATCCTCCTAAGATTATTCGTCTTCTTCGGTGTCTGCAACCACGGCAAAGCCGTTATCTTCGGGCTCTGCCTCAACATTTTTTGCAATAAAGCTTTCGGCATTTGGAAGAGCATCTATTTTAGCAGTAATAACCTGTGCCATTCTTTCGGGGTCCATTTGAACAGCATCGGGAATTTCCTGTAAAACGCTTAAATGCTCCTTATATTTAGAGGTAACAGCCGACTTAAATGCCGCGATTTCAAGTTTTAATTTATCAAACAATACCTGCTGACGCTTAACGCTGTCATCAGCGGCGGCGGTAATACTGTCGGCCTGTAATTTTGCTTTTTTAATCATTGCTTCAAGCTCGGCCTCTAAATTTGCTTTTCTTTCAGCCGCTTCAAGCTCAAAACGACTTACAGTTTCTTTTTCAAGGGCAGTAATAAGCACAACCTTATCCTCGGCCTCTTTAATCATTTCTTCGCTCTTTGCATTTGCTTCTGCAACGATTTGTTCAGCAAGCTTTTGCGCACTTAAAAGCACACTTTGAATGCTGCTTTTTGAATGCTCGGCCGAATCAATTTCACCTTGAAGGCGGTCGGCTTCTGCTTTATATTCGTTAATAATTTTTTCAAAGCTTAAATAATCTGCCGCAACCTTATCAAGAAAAATTTCAACCTCTTCGGGCTTGTAACCACTCATAGATTTTGAAAAACCAACTTTTTTAATTTCTTCGGCTGTGAACATAATTTTAACACTCCTAAAAATATTTTTTAAATTCCAAAATAATTCTGTCTTTTTTAGACTTTTTGCTTGTACTATCGATGATAAATTTACCCTTTGAACGAATTGAAATAACATCACCGTCAGCTATTTGCTTGGTGGTCTTTTCACACACCACCGAATTAACCGAAACATACCCAAGGTTTATAAATTCCTCCGCCTTGTTTCTTGAAATATCAGCAACTGCTGACACAACACAGTCAAGCCGCAGGGATGACACAGTAGAGGATGCCAAAACAAGCTTACTGCTTTGGGGTAACGGCTCTTTAAAACCGAGGGAAAGCTCAACCCCTACCCTGCCGATTTTACTGACATTTGATTTTACAAAATCTAAAACCTCGTCCCTAAAAAAGGCAACTGCCCTGCCGTTTTCTACCAAAATGTCGCCAATGCTTTCACGGGTGATGCCAAGTGCCATTAAAGCGCCTAAAAAATCGCGGTGCTTTAATGTGTCAACCGCCCTGTAACTAAAGGTAACCGCCGTAATTGGAAAGTCGGCTTCCTCGCACCAGTCGGGCTTACATAAAAGCATTTGTCGCTCGGCCCCGTCAAAACCGCCAAACAAGGTAAAATCAGCATTGCGGTTTTGAAGCACCCTTTGCGCTAAGGCAATTTCTTCACGGCTTAAAAACCCAAGAAATTTGGGTTTATTTGTTTTTTGTGCAATGTCAAATGTATCGTTTATGCGGGCAATCAGTATATCACTTTTCATTAAAAGTACATACGATTTTCATCAAAGTCTTCAAGCATAACCTCGCCCATAACATCAACATCGGCGGGCACAATCATAAAGGTTGAAACTGCAACCTTGCGGATATTACCGTGATTTGCATAAGCTGCACCGCTTAAAAAATCGATAATTCTTCTTGAAACATCGCGGTCGCAAACCTCTAAATTTAAAACAACGGTCTTCTTGGCGTTAAGGTGGTCAGCGATAGAGGTAACATCCTCAAAGCGTTCGGGCTTAACCAAAACAACCTGCATACCGCCCTGTACATTTTTAGCTTTGCCGCCACCAAGCACACGGGGTGTTGTGTCTCTTCTCACTTCGGGCTGTGCCTTCTTTTTAGGCATAGCTTCCTCAGCTACTTCCATTTCTTCTTCAAAACCGTCATCCTCAGGAATTGTCATAATGTTTTTAATGCTGTCGAAAATACCCATTTTTTAGTCCTCACTTTATTTAAATTGAATTTATTAATATCGTTTACCGAACAATGCGGTGCCAACCCTTACAAGATTTGCACCCTCTTCAATGGCAATGTCAAAATCATCCGACATACCCATTGACAAAATGTCCATATAACTATTATCTATGTTTTTATCTCTTATGTCAACAAACAGTTGATACATTTTTTTAAAATATTTGCGATTATCTTCGGCATTTTCGCAAATCGGCGGTATTGCCATAAGACCGCAAATTCTAATATTTGTTAATGCCGCAATTTCTTTTATGCTGTTTTCTAAATTATCGGGTGTAAAGCCCCATTTAGAATCCTCATCACCAATGTTTATTTCAAGCAAAATATCCATCGTTTTGCCTATTTTTTGCGACTGTTTTGAAATTTCTTTCGCAAGTTTTAAAGAATCGACCGAATGAATAAGCTCAACCTTACCTACAACATCCTTTACCTTGTTTGTTTGCAAATGGCCGATAAAGTGGTGGTGAACATCAATAACCCCATCATACTTTGAAAGTAATTCCTGCACCTTGTTTTCACCGATATAAGCTATACCCTTATTTATGGCATAGTTAATAGTGTCAACATCCACAGTTTTTGTGGCGGCAAGTAAAATTACATCCTGTCGGGTTTTTCCCACCTTTAAAAGTGCATTATCAAGCTTTTGGGTTACAGCATCATAATTTAAGTCAAATTCATTAGCCGATAATTTTTCCATCATAAAGGTTTCTTCCTTTCACAATAACCTGGTCATAAAGCCGAAGTGAGCCATCGGCATCGGCCTTTTCGCAAACCATCATACTGTCGGTAGAATAAAGTATATTAACCGGCACAAATTTGGCCTGCATACCCTTTAAAATGTAAACACCCTTTTTGCCGTCAACTATGCGAAGTGCCTTTTTAGGAACTTTAAGCCCGCTGTATTCACGGCTGACAACAGTCATGGGACCGCTTCGCATTGCAGCAAGCTCGGAATTCATTTCACTGCAAGAAAAAATAATTACCGCATCAAGCGAATCGTTTGAGGTGTTAATTTGCTTAACCGTAACAGGTAAAACAGGTGAAGATTTTACCGAGGTGTAAATTTTAAGCGTATCACCCGCTTTAAAGTTATGCGATTCATTTATTGAAACCTTTGCGGCGATATACCATTCATAATCCGAAACAATTTTGCCAATAACATTGCCGTTTTGCTTTTCGGCCGAAATTTTATCTAAATATTCAGGTGTGTAACGGCTTAGATTATCTGATTTTAAAACAGTTTCATAACCGTCGGTTTTAGAAAGAAAATAACCCGACTGCGAAGCATTTATTTGCCCCTTAACACCCGTAAGATTCGCGTTTAACTTTGCGAGCTGGGAATTCAACGCTTCAAGCTGTGCGGAAAATGAAGCGGTTTCACCCATGGCTGCTTGCCTGCGATTTATTGAAAACAAAAGCTGGTCGCTGTTTTTCTGTGCATCGGAAAAAGTGCCGTTAGCGGTTGCCAAAACAAAGCTGTTAAGGTTATCGCTTATTCTTTTGTTTATAAGGTCTAAATTAGCGGCATCCAAATCGTTATATGACAAAATGTCGTTAATATCATCAATTTTCTTTTGTACCGACTCGATTTGGCTTAATGTAATTGATGCCGACTCGTTACCGTAAATATTGGCGACCACACCGTTTTTCGCAACGCGTTCGCCATCATCAATCATAAAATGCAAAACACCGCTGTTATTATTTTCAACCAAAATTTCGTTACGAATAATCACACCCGTAATTTTAAAGCCGTTATTAGCAGTGTAAAAAACTGCGCTGTCGGTGGTAACAGGTTTATAAAAAGCAGAAAACAACTGGTTAACAAGAAAAGACAAGGCAACCGTTATAATTGCCGCTTTTGCCAGTGTATTCTTTTTCATAAAGCTATTCCTCCTTTAAAAAATCTTGCGCTAATTTTAATGCATTTTCAAAATACTTTTCTTCCCCATCGGGATAAAACCAATTTATACGACTGTCGCGCCTAAACCACGTAAGTTGGCGTTTTGCATAGCGGCGGGTTTGTTGTTTTAACTTTTCAACACATTCTTCCGTTGTGCTCTCTCCCGTAAAAATTGGGTAAAGTTCTTTATGGCCTATTGCCTGAAAGCCACCCTTTTTATTATTGCCAAATGTGGTTTTTGCTTCATCCAAAAGCCCGTTTTCAAGCATTAAATCAACACGGCGGTTAATTCTTTCATAAAGCTTTTCGCGGTCCTTAAAGGTAATACCTATCACCAACGGCTCGATTTCCGTTTCGCCGTTTTTAGAAAGGGCGTTTTGTTCGGTAAAGGTTTTGCCTGTTTTAATATAAACCTCAAAAGCTCTGATAATTCTTCGGCGGTTATTTGGGTGAAGTCGGTTGGCCGTGTCAATGTCAAATTCGGCCAATTCTTTAAGCATTTGTTCAGCACCGATTTTATCAAATTTTTCTTCTAATAAATTTCGCAATTCATAATCGGTTTTTTCATCTAAAAATTCGATATTATCCAAAAGCGATGAAATATAAAACCCTGTACCACCAACAATTATGGGGGTTTTGCCCCGTTTTGCCACTTCTTTAATTTTTTCCCTTGCGGCCTTTACATATTCTGCCACTGAATATTCCTGTGATAAATCTAAAAATTCAAACAAATGGTGCGGTATGCCGCATTTTTCACTCTCATCAGGAGCTGCCGATGCAATGTGTATGCCCTTATAAATTTGCATTGAATCGGCCGAAATTATTTCACCGTTTAAATTTTTAGCAAGGCGTATGCTTAAATCAGTCTTGCCCGAAGCGGTCGGGCCTACAACAAATAAAACCTTTATCATTGTATCCGCCCGAACTGTTTTTCAAGCTCTCTTTTCTTTATTTCATAAGCCACAGGTCTGCCGTGCGGACAATACAAAATTTCCTTAGTCAACAGCACCTTTTCGGCAAGTGACTGCATTTCAAGGGTGGTAGTAGCACTTCCCGCTTTGATTGCCGCCTTGCAGGCAACCGTGTGGAAAAGGTTCTCCTCCCTTTCAACCTGTACTGACTTTGTTTTTATTAAGCTTTCCGCCATTTCGGAAAGTAGTGACTGTATATTCTCACCAATTAGGGTTGTGGGCACAGCACGCACCGCAACAGTAGAGGTACCAAAATCGTCAATTTCAAAGCCCGCCTTTAAAAGCAGGTCTAAATTGTCGATAATAGCGTTATATTCATCCTTTTGAAGATTAGCAGTTATTGGGGTTAAAAGTGCCTGAACTTCGATTTTGTGTTCACTCTTTAATTTGTTAAACAAAATACGCTCGTGTGCGGCGTGCTTGTCTATCATAAAAATACTATCACCCATTTGGGCAATGATATAGGTATTAAACGCTTGTCCGATAACCTTTATAACCGGCTTTTCATCGATTATTTCGTTAATTTCTTTTTCTATTTCAACAATTTTTTCAACCTGTGGTTTTGGGGCATACACAGGTTCAGTCTTTTGCCCGTTTTCACCCACAAAGGAATATGTGTCAGCAAAGGTTGGCTTTTGCGAAGCTTCAAAGCTTAATCTTTGCGGTGTGGGTTGCTTATGCTCATAAACGGGTGGGTTGGGTGCGGTTTTGGGTTCTTCGGTTTTGATAACCGTTTGCCTAAACTGTTCGGTTGTCATTCTTTCAAAGGGATTAAAGGCAGGCGTTGGGGCTGAAAGTTTAATTTCAGGGCGGGTATCACCGCTTGAAAGTGCACTTTTAACCGCCTGATAAACCGCTTCAAAAATGCGTTTTTCATCAGAAAATCTAACCTCAGTTTTAGCGGGGTGCACATTGACATCCACCGTGTCAAACGGAACATTTACATAAAGCACAAAGGACGGGAATTTACCAATCATTGCGCTGTTTTTATATGCCTGCTCAACCGCCGCAATAATTGTGCCCGAACGCACCAAACGGCCGTTTAAAAATGTAAACTGATTATTTCTTGTAGGTCTACACAAAACGGGCTTACAGGTAAGACCCGAAACGGTAATGCCGTTTTGTTCGCCCAAAACATCAATAAGTGAATTTGAAAATTCGCGCCCTAAAACGCTGTAAACGGCGGATTTTGTCTTGCCGTCACCCGAGGTGTTAAGGGTTTGCTTTCCGTCGCGAATAAATTTAAAGGAAATTTCGGGGTGAGAAAGCGCAATGCGGTCAATAACTGCCGCACAGGCATTTGCTTCCGACACATCCTTTTTAAGAAATTTCATTCTTGCGGGAGTGTTATAAAACAAATCACGAATAATTATGGTTGTGCCCTTGGGGCAACCAATTTCTTCATATTCTATTTCCTGACCACCCTCAATAACATAATGCGTACCGATTTCTTCATTGTCATAAAGGGTTAGCATTTCAACCTTTGAAACCGACGAAACCGCCGCCAAGGCCTCACCCCTGAAGCCCAAGGTAGAAATTGAGTTAAGGTCGTTATCTACTTTTATTTTGCTTGTGGCGTGGCGTAAAAATGCCAAAGGCACATCACCGTTTGAAATACCACAACCGTTGTCGGTAATGCGAATATAAGAAATGCCACCATTTTTAATTTCAACAGTTATAATATTGGCACCCGCATCAATAGAGTTTTCAACAAGTTCCTTTATAACCGAAGCGGGACGCTCAACAACCTCACCCGCGGCGATAAGCTCGGCCACATTTTTGGGCAAAACATTGATTTTAGGCATAATTACACCTCACCTTCTTAAATTTCTTTTGCTTTTTTGCAAATATCAAATAAAATTTGCATTGATTCAATCGGTGTTAAAGTATTAACATCAATCGCTTTTAAATCCTTTAAAATATCCTGTGCGGACTGCATTTCAAAGGACATTTGAACATCACTTGGGGCAACCGTTTTATAGGTTACAATACCCTCGTTTTCGCAAAGGTGCAAAATTTCCTTTGCACGTTCAATAACCGCATTTGGTATTCCGCTTAATTTTGCAACCTCTATACCGTAGCTGTCATCAGCACCACCACGGACAATTCGGCGTAAAAATGTAATATCATCGCCGCGCTTTTTAACCGCAACATTATAATTTTTAACGCCTTTAAGCTCGTTTTCCATTTCGGTAAGCTCGTGATAATGTGTTGCAAACAAGGCCTTTGCACCAAGCTTTTTCTTGTCGGCAACAAATTCAAGCACCGCACGAGCAATGGACATACCATCAAAGGTTGAGGTGCCGCGGCCAATTTCATCAAGTATTAAAAGACTGTGCTTGGTTGCGTTTTTAAGAATATAAGCAACCTCGCTCATTTCAACCATAAAGGTTGACTGACCCGATGCCAAATCATCCGATGCGCCAACACGGGTGAAGATTGCATCCACCGTACCGATTTCGGCGCTTGTTGCGGGAACAAAGCAACCAATTTGTGCCATAAGTGTAATAAGTGCCACCTGTCGCATATAGGTTGATTTACCTGCCATATTTGGACCTGTGATAATAGCACAGCGGTCATCGTTCATATTAAGCAATGTGTCGTTAGAAACAAATGGAGTTTTAATCACCTGTTCGACAACGGGGTGTCTGCCGTCGATAATGCGGATAACACCGTTTGTATTTATAAGTGGTCGGCAGTAATGGTTGTCCGCCGAAACATTAGAAAGTGATAACAAAACATCAAGCTTTGCAATAGCCCCTGCCGTTTTTTGAAAGCGTATAACCTCGGCCGCCATTTTTTTGCGGATAGTGTCAAAAATTTCATATTCAACCTGAACAATGCGGTCCTTTGCGGTAAGTACACGCTTTTCAATTTCTTTTAGCTCTTCGGTGATAAAGCGTTCCGCATTGGTAAGGGTTTGCTTTCTTATGTAATCGTCAGGTACTTTATCCAAAAATGAATTTGTAACCTCGATATAATAGCCGAAAACCTTGTTATAACGCACCCTTAAATTTTTAATGCCTGTGCGTTCTTTTTCGCGGGCTTCAATTTCGGCCAAAACATCTGTACCGCTGTTCATATCGTGGCGTAGTGTGTCAACAAGCTCGCTGTACCCGTCTTTAATAAGATTACCCTCACGCACGGTTGTAGGTGCATCGGGGTTTATCGAATCGTTTATTAAATTTACAATATCTTCAAGTGTGTCAATTTCGTTATAAATTTCCTTTAACATTTTGCAGTTTGCATTTGTTAAAAGTGCTTTTATTTGCGGAAAACGGGATGCGGTGGCGGAAAGCAATAACAAATCTCTCGCATTAGCCGAGCCGTAAACCACCCTTGTCATAAGGCGTTCAATATCACGGATACCGTTTAAGCTCTCACCGATTTCACCGCGTAAAATTGTGTCGCCCACAAGTTCTTCCAAAGCGTTTTGGCGCATTGTAATTTCCGAAACACTTAAAAGTGGCTGTAAAAGCCAATTTCTTATAAGGCGCTTACCCATTGCGGTTTTGGTTTTGTCAAGCACCCACAAAACCGAGCCCTTTTTGGCTTTAAGGCGCATAGTTTCGCAAAGTTCTAAATTGCGGACAGCGGTAATGTCAAGCTTCATAAACTTGTTGCCGGTGTAAACATTAACCATATTTACCGAAATTTGACCATTAACGCCTGTTTCGTATAAATATTCAAGCACAGCACCAAAAGCGGCACTTTCAGCGCTATCTCTTACAAGCCCGATATTTTCAACACTTATGGTGTTGAAATGCTTTAAAATAAGCTCTTCGGTGTTTGTAAAAACAAAGCTTTTGGCATCGCGCACGGTAATCATACCATCAAAATATTTTTCAAGATAATCATAAACTACGGGAAGCTTGCCCTTAAAGTCATCGCTTATAAGAATTTCTTTTGGTGCAAAGCGAGAAATTTCATCCATAAGCGCAATGCTTGTTTTGTCGTTTGCAACATAGGTTGCGTGACATTCGCCCGTTGAAGCATCGGTAAAGCAAAGACCGATTTCACCGCCGCAAATTGCAATAGAAGCAAGGTAGTTGTTTCTTCCCTCGTCAAGCATGCTGTCTTCCATAACGGTGCCGGGGGTAATGGTGCGAATAACATCACGCCTTACAATACCCTTTGCGGTGGCGGGGTTTTCAACCTGCTCACAAATTGAAACCTTATAGCCCTTTTCAACAAGGCGTGCAATATATGCTTCACAGCTGTGGAAAGGCACGCCGCACATTGGGGCGCGTTCCTCCATACCGCAGTCCTTACCGGTTAAAACTAAATCTAATTCCTGAGAAGCCTTTTTGGCATCTTCGAAAAACATTTCATAAAAGTCACCCACGCGAAAAAACAGTATACTGTCTTCGTGCTGTGCTTTAATGTCATTATACTGTCGCATCATTGGTGATAATTCTGCCATTTTAAACTTCCCTTTCTAAAATTTTAATATTTTACTAGTGACAACCGCCACAGGTTGCACAACTGCCTGTACAAGCGTCGTGTGTTTCGCAGGTTGCGGGGTCTTCACCGTCAAGTGATTTTGAAATAATTGTGTTAACCTCATTCACTAATTGGTCAAGCATTGCCTTTGCGGTGTTATATTCCACCATTGAGGGACTTGCCATAACCTTACCGTATATTTCGCGAAGCTCTTCATTAAGCTTTTTAACAAGCTCATCATCCTTGTTTTCATCGCTAACGGCTTTTTCAAGCTCCATTCTCTTAATATTAAATTCGCCAATAGCGTTTTGTAAATCAGTATCAGCATCGTTTGCAAGGCGTGCCTTTGCATAACGAACAAAGCGTTCATCCGCCTGAATTGCTTTACCAAGTTCTCTTGCTACTTCAATAACATCCATTTTAAATACCTCTTTTTTAAAATTAAATTATTTCACCGTAAAGGCCGTTTTCATATCCTAAAACCTTTACGCTTACAAACTGACCAAGCAGACTTTCATCCGCCTTAAATTCAATAACGGCAGTACCGTTTGTGTGACCTGTCATATAGCCATCTCGACTTCCAAAGTCATCACACAAAACGCGGTAGGTGTTGCCGATATATTTGTTTATATTTTCTTTTGCAATTTCTTCCTGCAATTTTAAAAGCTCGTCAAACCATTTGCCCTTTTCGGCACGGCTTATATTATCCTCCATAACGGCGGCGGGCGTGCCGTTTCGTTTTGAATAGATAAAAGTGAACAAAGATGCAAATTTCACCTTTTCAACAAGGGTTAGGGTTTCTTTAAAATCTTCATAGGTTTCACCGGGGAAGCCAACGATAATATCGCTTGTTAAATCGACATAATCTAAACGCTCTTTTGCGTTTTCGATAAGCTTTAGATAGCTTTCACGGTCATAATAGCGGTTCATTCGCTTTAAAATTTTACTGCTGCCGCTTTGGAAAGGCAAATGAAGATGTCGGCTTACCTTTTTGCAATCTCTTATAGTATCCAAAAGTTCAATCGTGCAGTCTTTTGGGTGCGAGGTCATAAACCTTATAACAAATTCACCCTCAACCTCGTTTAGCATACGCAAAAGCTTTGCAAAATTTACGCCGTGGTCACAGCCCTTACCATAGGAGTTTACATTTTGTCCCAAAAGGGTGATATCCTTAACGCCGTTTTTAACCATTTCTTTAAATTCGGCAAGAATTTTTTCTGGCTCGCGGGAGCGTTCTCTTCCCCTTACATAAGGCACGATACAGTAGGTGCAAAAATTGTTACAGCCGTACATTATGGGAAGCCAACCCTTAAAGGTGCCATCACGCTTTATGGGTACATCCTCAACAATGGTATTATTATCCATTGAAAGCTCGAAAATTCTAGGTGAGCCCGAAAGGCGTTTATAAATAAATTCGGGCAAGCGGTGTGAAACATGTGTGCCCATTACAATGTCAACATAAGGATAGCTTCTTTTGAATTTTTGGGCGATATGCTCCTGCTGGGACATACAACCGCAAACCGCAACAATGGTATTAGGTCTTTCGGCCTTAATGTGCTTTGTCATACCTACATTACCGAAAACACGCATTTCGGCGTGCTCACGCACGGCGCAGGTGTTGAAAATTATAAAATCGGCCGCTTCCATTTCGTCGGTTATAGTATAACCGCATTCACAAAGCATACCCTTTAAGCGTTCGCTGTCGTTAACATTTTGCTGACAGCCAAAGGTTATAACACACGCTTTGGGGGTGGTGCCGTATATATCGAAAGCCAAGCTTTTTACCCTATTAGCAAAAACTGCTTGCTCTGAAAAATCAGTAGTTTGTGTAAGATTTTTTTGCAACAAAAATTCTCCCTTTTATATAATCAATTTATTATACTATATATTTTATAATAATGCAAGTAAAAAGCCCAATGAAATTTCATCGGGCTTTAAAAAATTATTCATTATTTTCGTGATTTAAAACTTCATCAATGTTATAACGCGGCCTGCCCTTTGTTTCAAGGTAAATTTTGCCGATATACTGACCAACAACACCGATAGAAAAAAGCTGAACACCGCCCAAAAACCAAATAGAAATCATAAGAGATGGCCAACCACCACCCGCATTGCGGAAGAAATAAGATGCCAAAACATAGCAAAGGGCTAAAAACGAGCAAAGCATTATAAGAAGCCCCAACGCCATAATAAGCTTCATTGGGCGAATACTGAATGAGGTTATACCCTCCCACGCAAATTTTATCATTTTTCGGGGCGAATATTTGGTTTTACCCGCGGTGCGTTTTTGTCTTTTATAATAAACACAGTCGGTTTTATAGCCAAGCTCGGTCACAATGCCACGCAAAAACAAATTGCGTTCGGTATATTTTAAAAGTTGTTTTGTTGCACGAACACTTAAAAGGCGAAAATCGGCGTGATTATTAACCGTTTTTACACCCAAAAAGTTCATAAATTTATAGAAAAGTTCGGCAGTTGTGCGTTTTAAAAAACTGTCGGTTTTACGGTCAGACCGCACACCGTAAACAATGTCGCAGCCGCCCTGAAATTTATCAAGCATTTGTTCAATAGCAAAAATATCATCCTGCAAATCGGCATCAATGGTAATGGTTACATCGCACATATCTGCCGCTACCTCAAGCCCTGCAACAAGGGCGTTTTGGTGACCGACATTTGCGGCAAGCAAAACACCGTAAACATGGCTGTATTTTTGGTGAGCTTCGGTAATTAACTGCCTTGTATTATCGGTACTGCCGTCATCAACAAATAAAATGCCGCTGTTTTCAGCAATTTTTTGCCTTTTAATAAGGTCAAACAGCAGGTTTGAAAGCCGCTGTAAAGTATTTTCAAAAACCTCTTGCTCATTAAAGCAAGGCACAATTATCATTAAGCGTTTCATTCTAACACCTCACAACATATTATACCGCCAATTTATCATAAGGTCAATAGAAAAAAGGTGCTTAAAAAAGCACCTTTTATTCCTTATCCAATAGCATTGTTTGAACCAACCGTAATGGTGGTTGTGTAATATCTTCCGCCACGGTAAATTTTAGCACTAACCTTTTGGTTTGGCTTTAAATCATTAACCAAATCGCCAAATGCAGTATAATCTTTAACCGTTTTACCATTAAATTCGGTGATAATATCACCCTTGCGAAGCCCTGCCTCATAAGCGGGACTGCCGCTGTAAACACTTAAAACAACCGCACCTGCGGGATAACCATAGTGTTTTAAAATTTCTTCGGTGTATTTTTCACTTAAAGTAATGCCTATATACGGTTCGGGCGAATTTTCTTTTGCAATGATTTTGTCGCAAATTTCTATTGTGGTGTTAGAAGGTATAGCAAAGCCCATACCCTCAAATTCCTCTGACACGATTTTTGAGCTGTTTATACCCACCAATTTACCTGTTGCATCAACAAGCGCACCACCCGAATTACCTGGGTTTATTGCGGCATCGGTTTGTATAAGCTTAATATCAGAATCGCTTGAAACCACGCGGTTTAAGCCGCTGATAACACCATAGGTTACGCTGTCCATAAATTCAAGACCGCCGGGGTTGCCGACAGTTATAACATACTGCCCAACCTTAACCTTGTCAGAATCGGCAATTTCAATTGCGGGAAGCCCTGTAACATTTATTTTTATAACCGCCAAGTCGGCTGAAATGTTATAGCCAACAACAGTTGCGGTATAAGCATTTTCGGCCTTTGTATCCAAAAACACCTCAATTTTTGTGCTTTGGCGATTGGTAACAGCGTCAGCAATAACATGATAATTCGTGATTATATAACCGTTTTCTTTATAAATAACACCGCTACCCTCACCTGTTGCGTCTTGCTTATTACCAAAAAAGCTTGTAACCGAGGTTGTAGTTCTGATACCCACAACACTGGGGGTGACCTTTTTGGCAACCGCTTCTACAACTGAAAGCGCCTGTTCTTCAACATTTATGTTGACTGTGTTGTTTTCCAAATCCAAATGCTCGGTCGGGGCGTGTTCATCCTGTCCCCAAAAATATGCCGTTGTAATGGTTGCGCTAACCGCACCAACCGTGCAGGCAACTATTGCCGATATTAAAACTGTTAAAAAGCTAAAACCCGATTTGTTCTTTTGTGGCCTTGGGGTATATTGCGGTGCATAATATGTGTTATTTGAATCGTTATTATAATTAAAATCGTTCACAAAATCACTCCTTATTTTTCAAATATAGTATAAATATATTTCGAAAAGTTTATGAAAATATGAATAAAAAGTAAATTTATTTAGCCAAATAAATAAGTAAAACCGTAATATCAGCAGGGCTAACACCCGAAATTCGTGATGCTTGGCCGATATTTGTCGGTCTGATTTTATTAAGCTTTTCGGCTGCTTCAAGACGAAGTCCCGTAATTTTATCATAACAAATATCTTCGGGAATCAGCTTGTTTTCAAGGCGAAGCATTTCGTTAATTTGGGCTTGCTGACGGGTTATATACCCCTCGTACTTAATTTCGGTTTCAACCTTTTCTGAAACCGCATCTGAAAGAGTGGGTCTTTCCTTATCAAAGGGGGCTAAATCTTTATAAGAAAGCTGTGGGCGTTTTACAAGGTCCGAAAGGCGCATGCCTGTTGTCATTGCGGCTGTACCCTTTTCTTCCAAAAGCAAATTCAACGCTTCGCTTGGGCCTATAAAGGTAGAATTTAGGCGTTCAATTTCTGCCTGCTTTTGCTGTGTTCTCACAACAAATTCATCATAAACCTCTTGCGGAATAAGACCCAATTTATAACCTATCGGCATAAGGCGTTCATCGGCATTATCCTGCCTTAAAACAAGGCGATATTCACTGCGCGAGGTCATCATTCTATAAGGGTCAGCGCAGCCCTTTGTCACCAAATCATCAATTAAAGTGCCGATATATGATGACGCGCGCGACAACACAAGCGGTTCTTTTCCCTGCACCTTTAAAGCGGCATTTACACCCGCAATAAAGCCCTGTGCGGCGGCCTCCTCATAACCTGAAGAGCCGTTAAACTGCCCCGCACCATAAAGGCCATCAAATTCTTTCATTTCAAGTGTTGCCTTTAAGGCAGAGGGGTCAATACAGTCATATTCAATAGCGTAAGCGTTACGAATAATCTTAACATTTTTAAGGGCATCCATTGTTTTGTAAAACTCAACCTGCACCTCTTCGGGAAGCGAGGAGGACATACCCTGCAAATACATTTCCTCGGTATTTTCACCACATGGCTCAACAAAATACTGATGGCGCTTTTTATCGGCAAAGCGCACGATTTTATCCTCTAAGCTTGGGCAATAACGAGGTCCTACACCCTCAATAACACCCGAATAAAGCGGTGAACGGTTGATATTTTCTAAAATAACCTCTTTGGTTTGGTCGTTGGTGTAACCAATGTGGCAAACCACCTTGTTTTTGGGCAGCTCCTTGGTTTGATAGCTGAAAGGCACTATTTTTTCGTCGCCCTCCTGCACCTCTAATACTGAAAAATCAATACTGTCACGCATAACGCGGGCGGGTGTACCTGTCTTAAAACGGCGAAGCGGCACACCGATTTCCTTTAAGCATTCGGATAACTTGTTAGACGGGAAAGCACCGTCGGGACCGCTTTCAAAGTTAACCTCGCCAACATAAATGCGACCACCCAAAAATGTACCTGTTGCCAAAATAACGGTTTTTGCAATGAATTCGGCGCCCAAATTTGAAACACAGTGCCAACCATCATCACATTTTTCTATTTTTACAATTTCACATTGCTTAACATCCAAATTGGGTTGCAATTCCACCGCGTGCTTCATATATTCGCTGTAAGCACGGCGGTCAATTTGTGCCCTTAAAGAGTGTACAGCAGGGCCCTTGCCCAAATTAAGCATACGGCTTTGAAGTGTGTTTTTGTCTGCCGCCTTGCCCATTTCACCGCCCAAAGCATCAATTTCGCGCACCAAGTGACCTTTTGCGGTACCTCCAATTGACGGGTTACAGGGCATATTGCCTATCCAGTCGGCTGTGATTGTAAACATTATGGTTTGGCAACCAAGTCGTGCGGGTGCCAAAGCGGCTTCTATACCGGCGTGACCGCCACCTATAACGGCAACATCATAGCTGCCGGCAAAATATCTTTTAATTTGCAATTAAATCCCTCTGTTTTCTTGTAAAAACTTTTGTTGTCTTATGTCAACACCTAAAAATTTATTAGCATTAAAGTTGCCGATTAAACGCGATGCAATACGCTCGCCATAGCGGTCAGCAATTTCTTTCATAGTAAGGTTTGTGTTTATAACTGTCGGCTTTTTAGAAAGCAAACGGCTGTTTATAAGATTATAGAAAACCGATTTCGAAAATTCGGTTGAAAGTTCGGTTCCCAAATCGTCAATAACCAATAAATCACAGTCGAGCATTGCTTCATAGCTGCCCTTATTTTCGCCCGAAAAGCGTTCGGTTGAAACAAGGTTGAAAAGATTTTCGGCAGGGCCGTAAAATGCCATAAAGCCCTTTTCCACAACGCCCGACACAATGGCTAATGTAAGGTGGGTTTTACCAAGACCGGGGCTGCCCATAAACAAAAGATTTTCAGCTTTTTCAGGGTTAAAGCCGTTAACATATTCCTTGCAAAGCTTTAAAATAGAGGTCATACGCTTTCTTGCGTTTTCCCCATCCTTGCTGTAATAATTAAGGTCAAATTTTTCAAATGTGCATTCATCCAAAGGCATTTGGCGATTTAAGTCTTCCAAAATAACCTTTGCGGCAATTTTTTTAACACAGTCGCAAATTTTACCGCCGACATAACCTGTGTCTTGACACAATGAGCAGTCGTATGCGGTATCACCTATTCCCGCCCTTTTTAAAATTGCACTTTTTTCGGCTGATAACACCTTTGAGCGTTTGTTTAAAAGGGCAATTTTTTCACTATTGCCCGAAAGCGCAGTTAATGCAAGCTGGGCCCCGATAGAAGACATTTCATTATCAATTTCGGCAAGGCGCTTGTTTTCGGCATAAAGCGATTTTAAAAGAAAATCTCGCTTTGCGTTTTTTTGCTTTAAGCCGTTATTTTTAATTTCAAATGCTTTTTTGTATGTAAGCTCTTTGGTTAACATTTATTTCATTCCTTTGAATTTATCATTTTTTCAAACAAATCAAGGTCGTAAGCCGCACCGTGCTTTTGCTCTTTTTTAACATTTTCAGTTGCTTTATTTCCGTTTTTGTGCCAATCTTCAAGAATTTTTGCAATGTAGGAAAAAATCACACTGCCCTTTGCGTCAACACAAATATCATAAGCGGCAGTCAGCATTTCTTTTGACATTTGCCACTCGTTAACCCACAAAGCCGAAAGTTCTTTTTCCTTTTTGGTGGGCTTTCTTGGTGGAAGGCCAAACGCCGACCTTACAACCGACCACGCAAGGTCGTTTTCAGCCAAGCTTTTAAGCTCCTCATCAGCGGCGGCAACAGTATCTATTCCCTTTTCAAGCCACTCAACCGCCAAGGACTGAATATACGAAATTTTAAGCTTATCCACATTTTTAGCGTGATTTATAATTAAGAACAACAAGTCAATATCAAGACCTAAATCATCGTAGAGCCATACAAGTGTTTGGGTTTCGCTGAATTTTAAATTTCGACCAAAAATCACCTGTGCCTGATTTAAAAGCCACTTAATTTTAGGGTCTTCACTACCCCGCATTATAACATCCTCGCGAGTGGGCTTAATTATTTTTTTATAAACCTTTTTGTCACTTTCGGGTGAATTATTATGGTTTTTAGACATCAAAATACCGGCATCAGCCCAAAAGAGCAATGCCTCGCGCACATCATATTCAGTAAGCCCTAAATTTTCACGAATTTCAATTTCGGAAAATGCTGCCGCAGTATTTCTAAGCATAAAAAGTAAAACCTTAATATGCTCACCCTTTGCAAGCTTTAAATACTTGTCCGCAACATCAACAGGCACCGCAAAAGCCGCCGAAAAACAAGCGGGATTCACAAAATAATCCATAATCCACCTCGTTACATAACTATTCAATTTATTATATCAACAAAATCCCCGCTTGTAAATAAAAAAATACTTTATATATTAAACTATTTATGCTAAACTTAAATTGTAAACTTTAAAACAAGGTGAGAATATGAAAAAGAAAATTTTAAAAGCAACTCTTTCAGTTTTTCTTGTTATCGTTATAATTGTTGTGGGATATGTCGGTTATGTGGTTTTTAGTTATTCAAGAATTCCCGACAACCAAAAAATCACCCCCAAAAACACCGAAAATGCCGAAAAAGTTGAAATTGGTA
Source organism: Clostridia bacterium (assembly GCA_017549565.1). Lineage (GTDB taxonomy): Bacteria > Bacillota > Clostridia > Oscillospirales > Acutalibacteraceae > UBA737. The sequence continues at coordinate 100,144 of JAFYUI010000035.1, read as the reverse complement.
AAACCTATACCGCCGTTATTCAAAACATTGGTTTTGGCGCTTATACCGACGATTTTACATTTTTTATGGACGGTGGCACACAGTCGTGGGCCAAAAGTAAGGAAAGCGTTATAAATTGCATCAATACCGCCGCTAAAAAGGTTGAGGGTTATAACCCCGATTTTATCCTTTTTCAAGAGGTTGATTTTGATTCAACCCGAAGTTATCACACAAACCAACGCGAAATGCTTGAAAACCGCTTTAATACATACAGCAGCGCCTTTGCGATAAACTATAATTCGGCCTTTTTAATGTACCCCTTTACCCAACCGCACGGTGCTTCAAAAAGCGGTATTTTAACCCTTTCAAAATATAATATTTCATCATCTTTAAGGCGCAGTTTACCAATTTCACAAAGCTTTTCAAAATTTTTAGACCTTGACAGGTGCTATTCCGTTTCCCGCATACCAACCGAAAACGGCAAAGAGCTTGTGCTTTTTAATGTTCACCTTTCGGCTTATGGCGGAAGTGATGAAATTAGAACTGCCCAAATGACAATGCTTTTTGAAGATATGAAAAAAGAGTATGAAAAAGGTAATTACGCAGTTTGCGGCGGCGACTTTAACCACGATTTCACAGGCGATTCCACCCAAAAATTAAACGGTGGCGCACAGGTCAATTTCGGTTGGGCACAACCCTTCCCCAAAGACCTTTTACCCGACTGTTTAAGCCGTTGCATGAATTATGAGGGCGAGTTAACCCCCACCTGTCGAAACTGCGATATACCTTACAAAGATGGCAATTTCACCATTATTGTCGACGGATTTTTGGCGAGTGAAAATGTTGAGGCGGTAAAGGTAAAAAACATTAAAACTGACTTTAAATATTCCGACCATAACCCCGTTTTGTTAGAATTTGTTTTGAAATAAAACATAAAAAACTCTTGGAAAAGCCCAAGAGTTTTTTTGTTAACAGATTTTAAGAATTTCGCAAAGCTGTTCTTCTGCACCGTCATAACTGTCAAATTCAATTACAAAGTCGCAAATATCGGCGTTTTTCTTTTCGGATTCGATACCGATAAGTCGGTTTACTTTATCCTCTACCGAAGAATTTTTGTTTAAAATGTTTGACATAAGCGCTTTTTTATCACGCTTGATATAAATCGTTACAACATTTTTAAAATGGGTTTTAATTGACATTGCACCGCTTATATCCATTGTTGTCAGCACATGCTTACCACGCTTTAAAATTTCTTCAATATCCGCCTTGCGTGATCCATAGCCGTGCCCTGCGTACATAGTCGACTGGAACATTTCCCCGCTTTCACACATGCTGCGGAAGGTATCAAGGGTTACATAATTATACCATTCGTTTGTTTCAACTGCGGTTGGGTCGTTGGTAGTAAAACTCATCAGTTTTTCAAAACGGTCGGTTTTTTGAAGCACACGGCGGGCAATTTTACTTTTACCGCTGCCCGATGGACCAACAAGCACAACAATGCTTGGCTCTTCAAAGTTTAAAAACTCCTTTTTGGTGCTATAACTGTCGGCAATAACCTCAACCAGCTTTAAAAACTCGTCATAATTATTAACCGCCATAATTCCCGTTGCTTCTTGGTTCCAAGGGCGGCGCATTAAAATTGGGTAGGTTGCGCTTGAATTTATAATATTATGAAGCGCATCGTCAAATAAAATATCAACTTGAATTTTATCCTTTCTGGCGCCCATATAAATATGGTCAGCAGGAATTTCGGGAAATTCCTCCATAATTCTCTGTGCTCTGATTCCCATAAATTCGGGTGGAATTGCGGTTGAAACATAAACCTCGGTCATTTGGGAAAGCTTGCGCACAAATTCCTTTGCACCCTCATAAACCGGCTGTGTGCGGTAAAATTCGGCATCGCTGAAATAGGGATAAATCGAGTCAATTCTTCTACCCAATTTTCCCCAGCTTTCCTTTTCATAAATTGTCATTGGTGGGTCAAATTTATATTTTTCGTTTGCAAGGCGAATTGCGTATGCAGTGCATTCCATCAATAAATCGTCAATATCCAAAGCTGTTGAAAGTCTGTGTTTTCTTTTCATTGCTTTCCCTCACTCTCTTTAAAAATTTTAAAATTAAAAGCATTTTTAAATGTAAAAAAATGTTCAAAAAACCTTGTAAACAAGGCAATTAAGCCACCATAAATTAAAGCGCATATAGCTGTACCAATGCCCACACCCTGTATTTTGCCAAAAAAGAATAGTGATAAAACTGCGGCCAAAATACAAAACGAAATATCAAAGCCCGTTTTAAAGGCAAAAAGCGATATTTTAAGCTTTTGTGACACATTTTTTACAAAAACCTCATACGCTGCGGGCGGTAAATAGGTTTTAAACAAAAGCGAAATTGCGGCGGTGCAAAGCATTATGCCGGTTATATAAACCCCTATTCTTAAAGCATAACGGTCACTTGCAATTTGCGGTAAAATAATCATTGCCAAATCAAGTAACGCACCGTAAATAATTGTGGTTATAAAGGTTAAAAAGTAAATTACCCTTACCCTTTTAAGTATAAGCATCATAATTATTAGTATGACCGCTTGCAGCAAATATTCCGCAAAACCGAAGCTAAAAAATGAAAAATAACACGAAAGCTTTAAATGCAAAACATAGGCAGGTGCCACAACCATTGAAACACCAAACCCACCACGCGACATTAAAGCCGTGCCGAAAGCCAACATAAAAAGGCCGATTATGTACGCCATTTCGCTGTAAAAGGTATGTTTTTTCATTTATTCTCCTTAGCCGAGCTATTAAAAAATAACAGCCCGCTGTGTTTGATACAGAAACACAGAAAGCTGTTATTAAATATATTATACTGTAAATTTTTAGAAAAATCAATATTTTTTTAAATTGGGCAAATTTATTGCATTTATGTAATAAAAATGATATAATAATTTAACAATATCTTTGGGGAGGCGCTTTAATGCCTAAAATCATTACAATCAGTCGTGAATTTTCAAGCGGTGGGCGTGAGCTTGGCAAGCGCCTTGCAGAAGAGCTTGGCATCCCCTGCTATGACCGCCAAATTATTGATATGGTTGCCGAAAAGCAAGGGCTTGATAAAGCTTATGTTGCCAATATGTCTGAAAAAGATATTAAGGTGTTTTACAGTTCAACTATAGGTCGTGGCTTTACAAGCTATAATTTTGGCGTAAGTCAGTCACTTCTAATCGCCAATGCCGAACACAATCTAATTAAAGAGCTTGCCTCAAAGGGCGACTGTGTAATTATCGGCCGTGCTGCCGATGTGGTTTTAAAGGAATTTAACCCTTTAAACCTTTTTGTATACGCCGATTTAGAGTCAAAAATCAAGCGTTGCAAAGAGCGTAGCGAGGAAAAAGAACCGCTATCTGACCGCAAAATTAAAAATATGTGCCGTGATATTGACCGCTGCCGTGCAAATTACCGCGAAATTTTTTCCGACACAAAATGGGGTCGGCGTGAAAGCTATCACCTTTGTATAAACACAAGCGGCAAGGAAATTAAAAAGCTTATTCCCGCACTTGCGGCATATGTAAATAATTGGTTTGAATGATTATAAAAACTTTTATAAGGGAGGGGTTATATGGCGCTGCAAGAATCAGGCGAAATGTATTTGGAAACCATTTATGTTTTATCAAAAAAAGGCGCAAATGTGCGTTCAATCGATATATGCGAGCATTTAGGTTATTCCAAACCAAGCGTTAGCCGTGCTGTCGGTCTTTTAAAAAACGGCAATTATATTTCGGTTTCACCCGAGGGGTATATAACCCTTACCGATATAGGTATTGAAATTTCGAAAAAGCTTTTCGAAAGACACACAATTTTATCTGAAATTTTAATAAACTTGGGTGTTGATAAACAAACCGCACTTGATGATGCCTGCCGAATTGAGCATGTTATAAGCGAACAGTCCTTTAAAGCTTTGAAAGACAACCTATATAACAAATAAAGCTATACCGTCCTTTTGGGCGGTATTTTTATTTTACTTTTTTCATAACGCCACACACATTGCTTTTTGTGATTATAAACATTGCATCCCGTTTCTTTTGCAACCCTTATTGCATTTTCCAAAACAAAAAACGAGCCGGCACCCGACCTTATGTCATCCCAGCTTTTTCTTACCCTGTAAATTTTAAAATCATAAAAGGATGGTTTCATTTTTAAAAAATTCCTCTCTTAAAATTTTAAGTGCTTGATTCTTTTTCTTATTAACCGTTTGGCGTGAAAGGTTTGTGATTTGCCCAATATCCGCAATACTGTAACCGTAAATATAACGGTAAATTATAATAATTTTTTGCTCTTCATTTAACGATTTCAAGCTGTCATCCAAAAAAATTCTTCCTAAAAAATCCTCATAAAAAACATCATAACCATCATAAAAATCATCATTATATTTTTCTTTGTTAAAGTGGTTTGCCGACAAACTAAAATATTTATTTTTAATGGATACCGCAATGTATCTTTTAATGTCATCACTTTCATCATCCTCGAATTTTGAAAGCCGTATGGTATATAACAGTTCTATTAAAAACAGCGTTAAATCCGATGCTGCATCCTCGTAATGAAGCTTTGCGGCATAAAAATTTATAAGCCGTTTAAATTCGTCAAATATCAGCGGAAAAGCCGACATATCCTGCTCTTTTACCTTTTCAATCAACGGTTTTAATAAATAATCCTTCATAATAACACTCAACCTTTCAAGAATAAGCACAGCTTGTCCCGCCAATTTGTAAGCAGCTTTGCTGTGTTTTTGGAAAAAATTTACATTTTTAAGTTGAGTGCCATTTTATGATAAAATTTTCTTTATATGTCGAAAAACGGAGCGAATTGTCGAATTTTGGGCGTGAATTACAAAAAATACATAATATATCCCAAATATTGACATATATTGTATTTTATGATATTATGTTTTTGGAAAATAACAAAAAATGCAGTATTTCGAAATGAAATACTGCAAATATATTTTTGAGGTTTTAAATGAGAATAGCAATTTTTGATGATGATTTTGAAAATTCAACTAAACTTAAAGAACTTTTATATCTATATTCAAATTTTCAAAAAACCGATTTTGTTGTGGATATTTTTCCAAGCTTCGAAAAAATGCCTAATATCCGTAATTATCCATTGATTTTTTTATCGCTTGATGGAAAAAATAAAAGACATATTGCTAAAAGGTTTTATGAAATGGATATAACAAAGAAAATAATCATAATAGGAAGCGATTATAAGCTTGCCGCCGACGCGCTAATGCTTAATGCCTTTGGATTTATTAAAAAACCATATGATAAAAACACATTATTTAATATTTTAAGAGATTTTTTCAAAAGGACTGTTACAATAATGCCGATTATCATAAATAACGGTGCCGAAAATTTTTGTCTTAATATTGCCGATATTTTATATTTAGAAGCAAACAATAAACATTCTATTATACATTTATCAGACCAAACGGTTTACTGCAACAAAACGATGGCAAGGGTAAGCGCCGCCCTGCCCCAAAATTATTTTTCAAAAATCAACCGCGCTTTTATAGTTAATTTAAACCATATTTCAAGCTTTAGCAGTAAAAACATTGTGCTTTCAAATAACGAAGCATTACCCCCTAGCCGACATTTTTATAAAAGCTTTAAGGATGATTATTTAAGGGTTAAAAGCCCTAAAATACCATAAAAAGCACCCTCTTTAAAAGGGTGCTTTCTTTAATCTCGAAGTTTAAGTGTTCGTGAATTTCGATTCATATAAACATTATGCACAAGTGCTATACCAAGGAACAAACACAAAAGCGATGTTCCGCCCGCACTGAAAAACGGCAAGGTAACACCAATTACGGGGGTAACTGATGTGCACATACCGATATTAACAATAATTTGAGAAAAAATCATTGCGAAAATACCAACCGCAATATACTTGCCGTCCGTTCTGGCGGAAAGCTTTGCAATTTTAAGGCATCTAAAACATATTGCCGCCAAAAGAATGATAACAACCAAGCAACCAAGCATACCAAGCTCTTCGCCAATGCTTACAAATATAAAGTCGTTATGTCCTTCGGGCACACCCGCCTTACCCATTTGAGTTAGGTCACCCTTTAAATATCCTTGACCAAAAAAGCCACCATTTGCAAGGGCTTGTCTTCCACGATATTGCTGCCAACCAACGCCTTTAATATCGGCATCGATATCAAACATATTTATAAGGCGTTCACGCTGGGCATCGTTCATTATGAAAAAGTAAATTATTGGCGAAGAAACCAAAAGTGTGGAAAACGCCGCAACAAAATACTTCCACGAAAGCCCTGCCGACCACATCATTATAACCATTATCGAAGCGAAAATTAAAGCCGTACCGTCGTCGCCCTGAAGATGTATTAAAAACACGGGGATTGCGCCGTGAACACAAAGCGGAATTAACGATTTAATTTTGTTTATATCCTTGCCAACCTTACTTAAATGGGCGGCAAAGGTGATGATAAAGCAAATTTTCAAAAGCTCGGACGGTTGAAAGGTGGTAATACCAATGTCCAGCCAGGCCTTATCATCGGTGCCCTCGGGCGCAAAGCCGATAAAAAAGGTCAAAATTACAGGTATAATGCCCCCAACCGCAAAAAGCGGCCAAAGCTTTGTAAATTTTTCATACTCAAAAAACGAAACCACAAAAATTACGCCAAAGCCCAAAACAAGACAAAGGGTATGTACTAAAAAGGGTCTCATACTTTCCATATAATTGGTTGCCGAAAAAACCGCAGCACAACCATAGGCCGAGGTTAAAAAGCAAAGTGTTAAAAGAATTTTATCAGATTCACGCACAAAATCTGCAAATCTTACAAAAATATGTCGCAAAGGTATTTTCCTCCGTAAAATATTCTGCAATTATTATATTTTATTTTTAATAAATATTCAAGTAACACTTTATTAAATTTGAAAAATGTGTTATACTTAATAAAAATTCATACTTAAAGGTAACTTTTATGCAAAAATTTATATCTCACAGTCCCGAAGATACCGAAAAAATTGGTGAAAATTTGGGGCAAACAATAAATAATGGTTGTGTTATTGCTTTTAGGGGCGGTCTTGGTATGGGTAAAACCTGTTTCACCCGCGGGCTTGCAAAAGGGCTTGGCGCAAATGACGATGTCACCTCCCCCACCTTTGCTTTAATAAACGAATATTTAAGCGGCCGAATTCCACTGTATCATTTTGATATGTACCGCGTATCCGGATGGGAGGATTTATACTCCACCGGCTTTTTTGACTATATTGAAAACGGCGGTGTTATCGCGGCCGAATGGAGCGAAAACATTGAAAATGCCCTACCCGATAACACAATTTATGTAACCATAAACAAAATTGATGACAATACACGCGAAATTATAATCACCGAAAGGTAAGATAAAATGAAAATTTTAGCAGTTGAATGCTCGGCAACACCTGCAAGCGTTGCCATTTTAGAGGATGACAAGCTAATTGCAAGTGCCTACACCAATGTAAAGCTTACACATTCCCAAACCTTAATGCCAATGATTGAAGGTGCGCTTTCATCATCTAAAACCGATATAAACGAAATTGACGGCTTTGCAATAAGCTCGGGTCCCGGCTCGTTTACGGGTATAAGAATCGGTATAAGTGCAGTAAAAGGCCTTGCCGCAGTAAAGAAAACACCCTGTGTTGCAGTTTCAACCCTTTTTGCAATGGCGCAAAATTATTCTGATACCGACTGTATAATTTGCGCTGTTATGGACGCAAGGTGCAACCAACTTTATAATGCAATTTTTGACATTGAAAACGGTGAAATCACCCGCCTTTGCAAAGACCGTGCACTTATGTGCGATGAGCTTTTAGAGGAAATAAAAAACATATCGCAAAGCACTGATAAATGTGTTATAATTGTTGGTGATGGGACGGACATTTTTTATAACGCCGTAAGGGATATAAAAAATGTTAAAAAAGCCCACCCGATAAGGCAATATCAAAACGCTGTCGGCGTTGGATATGCATCACTTGATTCCTTTAAAAAAGGTGAAACCCTTTCACCAAACGATTTATTGCCATTTTATCTGCGACTTCCCCAAGCAGAGCGAGAACTAAAAGCAAAACAAGGAGAATAAAATTATGAACATAGCACTTGGTTGTGACCACGGCGGTCTTGAACATAAAAACGCAATTTTAAAACAACTTACCGATATGGGTCACAATGTTGCCGATTTTGGAATTTATGAAAACACTTCGGTTGATTACCCTGATATTGCCAAAAAAGTTTGCGAAAGCATTCAAAAAGGTGAAAATGCTTTGGGCATTTTGGTTTGTGGCACAGGTATTGGTATGTCAATTGCTGCAAATAAGCACAAAGGTATTCGTGCCGCCGCTTGCAGCGAGCATTTTTCCGCCAAATATACCCGACTTCACAACAATTCAAATGTGTTGTGTTTGGGCGGCAGAGTTATCGGTGTCGGCACAGCGCTTGAGCTTGTTGATTTGTTTGTAAACACCGAATTTGAGGGCGGCCGCCACCAAAAAAGAATTGATAAAATTTCAGAAATTGAAAAATAAAGGGAGCATTTAAAATGAAAGAAAATGTATTTGTAATGGACCATCCCCTAATCCAGCACAAGCTTTCTATTCTTCGTGACAAACGCACAGGCACAAAGCAATTTCGCGAGCTTATAAACGAAATTGCAATGCTTATGTGTTATGAATCGACCCGCGATTTACCACTTAAAGAGGTTGAAATTGAAACCCCGTTAGTGACTGCCAAAACTAAAAAATTAGCCGGCAGAAAAATGGCATTTGTGCCGATTCTTCGTGCAGGTCTTGGTATGGTTGACGGTCTTTTAACCCTTATCCCCGCCGCAAAGGTTGGCCATATTGGTATGTACCGCGACCCTGAAACCCACACCCCTGTTGACTATTACTGCAAGCTACCCGCCGATTTAGATGAGCGTGATGTTTTCGTGCTTGACCCCATGCTTGCAACAGGCGGCAGCGCTATTGATGCCGTTTCACGCATTAAGCAGTTTAACCCCAAGCGCATTAAATTCCTTTGCATTATTGCCGCACCCGAGGGTATTGAGGCATTTACCACCGCCCACCCAGATGTGCCTGTTTACTGTGCAGGGCTTGATGAAAAGCTTAATGACCACTGCTATATTTTACCTGGTCTTGGTGATGCAGGCGACCGCATTTTCGGCACAAAGTAATTTATGAAAAAGAAAAAGTTTTTTAAAAATTTCACACTGATTTTGGTGTGCTTTGGTCTTTTAATGTCGCTTTTACTTTTCTCTGTAAATGCTTATGTTATGGGCCATGCAGATGATAACATAATATCAGCTGAAAATGCCGAAGAATTAAAGGATATTGACTGTATTATTGTGCTTGGCTGTCAAGTAAAGCCCGACAAATCACCAAGCCATATGCTAAGGGACCGCCTAACCCGTGGGGTTGACCTTTATAAAAACGGTGTTTCCCCAAAAATTTTAATGAGCGGTGACCACGGCGGTGTTTATTATGACGAAGTAAACACAATGAAAAGCTTTGCCATAGAAAACGGTGTTCCGTCAAGCGATGTGTTTATGGACCATGCGGGCTTTTCTACATACGAAACAATTTACCGCGCAAAAGAAATTTTTAAAGCAAAAAAAGTGGTTATTGTCACCCAAAAATATCACCTTTACCGCGCGGTTTACATTGCCGAAAAATTGGGGCTTGAAGCGTATGGCGTTGACAGTGACTACAACACATATTACGGCCAAACAAAGCGTGAAATTCGCGAAATATTGGCAAGATGTAAGGATTTTGTCACCACCATCACTAAACCAAAGCCCACCTATTTGGGCAAAGAAATTCCCATTTCAAACGGTGACGGTGATGTAACTAACGATAAACAAACCTTAGGAGAAAGTGAAAAATGAAAAAAATATTATCCCTTATTTTAACTGTTTTAATAATTTTATCCACCCTACTTCTTTCAGGTTGCGGTGACAAGGGAAAATTTGTCGGCAAATGGACCACCACTATAAAATTGGCTGATAAATTAAACGAAAAATTCAAAGCAGATGAAAACATGGCTGAATACGTTAATTTCACCGAGTTTAACGTAACCTTAATTTACACTTTTAATAAAAAGGGTACATATTCAGTAACGGTTGATGAAAACGAAACCAAAAAATCCTTTGCGGTGGCACAAAAAGATTTTGAAAAAATTGTAGAAAACTATATGGTGGCATCTATGAAAGCGCAAGGGTTTGATATGACATTAGAGCAAATTTTAAAGCTTTCTGGCACCTCAATGGAGGAAATAATCGGCGGTTCTTTTAACGATGAATTGTTTGACGATTTAACCGGCGATATTGCCACAAGCGGTAATTACAAGGTGAAGAACGGTAAATTATATACAACCGGCAGTACCGCTGAAAAAGTCAATGAAGACGATTATGAAACCTATGAAATTGTCAGCAAAAAAGAAATTAAGCTTTTAAAGCCCTTTGGCAAGGATGCCGAGGATATTAAAGACCTCTACCCCCTTGTTTTAAAAAAGATTAAAAAATAAATGATAAAAAGCGCCCGAAACAAAAGTTTCGAGCGCTTTTATTTTATAATATAATTAGTTCTTTCGGGCTTTTTGTAAGATTATAATATCCGCTATCGGTAACCGAAATTACATCTTCAATTCTAACGCCAAATTCGTTTTCTAAATATATTCCGGGTTCAACAGACAGCACCATACCACTTTTTAAAACGGTGTTGTCTCTTGGTGAAAAATTGGGGCTTTCGTGAATTTCAACACCAACGCTGTGACCAAGTGCGTGACCGAAGCAACCGCTAAAGCCCGCATTATCAATAACATCACGGGCAATTTTGTCAATATCCTTACAAACCGCACCCGCCTTAATGCTTTCAAGGGCACAAAGCTGTGCTTTAAGCACAGTATCATAAACAAACTGTTGTTTTTCACTAACATTTCCGACCGCTACCGTTCGTGTCATATCAGCGTTATAACCGTCTATTACCGCACCAAAGTCCATTGTTATAAAATCGCCCTTTTTGATTGTGCGGTCGGTGGGCGTGCCGTGCGGGAGAGATGAATTTTCACCGCTTACCACAATAAAATCAAAGGCAACGCCCTCACTTCCGAGGCGGCGCATATAAAATTCCATTTCAAGCGCTATCGCCTTTTCGGTTTTGCCAACACGGATGCTGTTTAAAATATACTCAAAGGTGTCATCGGTCAGCTTTTGTGCCTGCTCCATTATTTTAAGCTCAGCTTGGCTTTTAACCGCACGCATTGAATGTAAAAAATCTTCAACCTTACTGTCGTTTACAATTTCAAAATCGGGCAAATTACCTTTTAAATCGCTATATTCCCTTAAAGAAATTGTTCGGTTTTCAAAATAAACCTTTTTCACACCATCAGTTTTTAATATTTCGTTTATCTGCTTTGGCAGTTTTTCACTTAAAATTACATTGCACGAGTTTACAACCCTTTTCGCCTTTTCAAAATAACGAAAATCAACAAGAAAATAAGCGTTTTTTGGGGTTAGCAATACTGTACCTGCCGATGTGTTCATACCGCTTAAATAAAAACGGTTTGCGGGATAGCTTACAATAAATGCCTCATCATTTTTTAAAAAATCCCTTATGCTTTTTGTTCTTTGTTTTATCAATTTTATTCCCCTTTAGCATTAATATTACCTCTTTCGACAAAAAAGACATAACCAAAAGGTTTATAATAACCATAAACCCGTTAAAAAGTTCTGCCAAGCGCCAAACAATAACCCCGCTTGACACAGCACCAATTACAGAAATAATTGGGTATATAAGTGTAAAAAACTTAACCGCTTTTTCACCAAACAAAAAATCGGCAAAGCTTATACCGTAGGATGCCCAACCAATAACACTTGAAATGCCGAAAAGCAACAGCATAACACTTAATAAATATTCCGAAAAATTACCATAAACGGTAGAAAAAGCGCTGACTGTCAAAATCTTGTCGGGCACCGTACCATAATCAATAATAACCCCGCTTGTTAAAATTGTCAATCCCGTTAAGGTGCAAATAAGTATTGTGTCAACAAATACTTCGAATATACCGAAAAGTGACTGGGTTTTAGGTGTTGTGTTCCTAACACTTGAATGTGCTATCGCTGCGGTACCAAGCCCTGCTTCGTTTGAAAAAATTCCCTTTGAAGCACCTATTGATATAACGCTTATAACACTGCCTACCGCCCCACCCGTAACCGATTTTGGCGAAACAGCGCCAATAAATATTTTATAAAATGCAGGGGCAATTTCTTCTAAATTTAAAACCAAAACGCCAACGCAAAGCAATATATAAAGCACCGACATAAAGGGCAAAAGCACACCTAAAAAGCTGAAAATCTTCTTAACGCCGCCCCGTATTACAAAAAATATTACAGCAGCCGCTATAACACCTATTATAAGTCGTATCCACATACTTTGTGAAACCGATGCTGCCGCCGAATTTATTTGGGTAATATTACCGCAAAAAAAGCTTGAAGCAAGCCCCAAAACCGCAAAAATAGCCCCTAAAAAGCCCCATTTTTTGTTAAGTCCGTTTTTTATGTAAAATATCGGCCCACCCTGAAAATTATCCCCGTTTTTCTCACGGTAATAAACACCAAGCGCAATTTCACCCGCCTTTATTACCATACCGAGAAGTGCCGTTATCCACATCCAAAAAATTGCACCCGCACCCCCAAGCGATACCGCCGCCGCAACACCCACAATATTGCCTGTACCGATAGCGGCTGAAAGCGAATTGCACATTGCTAAAAAGGACGCCTTTTTATCCCCTTTTTCACCCTTTAAAACCAAAAATGACGGCACTAAATTTTTAAACTGAAAAAAGCGGGTTTTAATGGTAAAATAACCACCTAATAAAACAGTTAAAACAAACGGCAAGCTGCCGGAAAATAATCTTTCTAAAAAATCAAGCGTAATTTTCACCAAAACACCCCCCCCAAAAATATTTTATTAACAAACTGAAAATTTTATAATAGATATTGTGTTTTTAGTAAATATATATTATAATATATAGTGTATATATATTTAGGGTGTGATAATATAATTTATCTTGATAACAGCGCAACAACAAAACCGTGCAAAAAAGCGGTTGAATATATAAATAATGCCTTAACTAACGACTGGGGTAACCCCTCCTCTTTACATATTTTGGGCATGAATTCCGAGGACATTGTGTCGCTTACGAGAAAGACGGTTGCCAAAACAATTTACGCAAAGGAAAATGAAATTATATTCACTTCCTGTGGTACCGAAGCCAATAATATGGCACTAATGTCGGTGCTGCACCGCAAAAACCGCGGCAACCGAATTATCACCACCACTATTGAGCATCCGTCGGTTTTAGAAACCGCAAAACGCCTTGAAGCAATGGGGTTTGAGGTTATTTATCTTAAACCCAACCAAAACGGTGTTATTTCTTTAACCGATTTAGAAAACGCTTTAAACGATAAAACTTTGCTTGCAAGCGTTATGCTTGTTAATAACGAAATCGGCTCTATTCAGCCAATTGCTGACGCAGTACGCCTTACAAAAGCGAAAGCTCCCAATGCATATTTTCACTGCGACGCAGTACAGGCGTTTGGCAAAATGCCGATAAATGTGCAAAAGCTTGGCGTTGATATGCTGACAGCCAGTGCGCATAAAATTCACGGGCCAAAGGGCGTTGGCTTTTTATTTAAAAGTCAAAAATGCCATATTGCCCCCTTTATTACGGGTGGCGGTCAGGAAAGCGGCATGCGTTCAGGCACCGAAGCCGTTCCGCTTATTGCCGGGCTTTTGGGCGCAGTTGAGGATTTGCCTAATTTAGACACTACCCTTTCAAAAATGCGTGGGGTTTATAACTATGCCAAGCAGCGTTTGGGCGAAAACGATATAGCGGTTATAAACTCGTTTGATGACGGTCTTCCCTATATCCTAAACATTTCGGTTTTAGGTTATAAAAGTGAAACCTTGCTTCACTTTTTAGAAAGCAAACAAATTTTTGTTTCAAGCGGCAGCGCCTGTGCAAAGGGCAACCAAAGCTATGTTTTAAAGGAAATGGGTTTAAGCGATAAAAATATAGACTCTATGTTAAGGATAAGCTTTTGCAAGGACACCACAAAGGATGATATTGATGCCTTGTGTGATGCGCTAACAACTGCAAAAAGCCAAATAAGAAAGGTTTAAAAATGAAAGAAATTATACTTATTAAAAACGGCGAATTAACCTTAAAGGGATTAAACCGCTGTAACTTTGAAGATATTTTAATTAAAAATATTCGCCGCCGTCTTCGTGATTTGGGCGAAATCAATGTTAGAAAAGCACAGTCAACCATTTATATCGAACCAAAGGATGATACCTTTGATTTTGAAGAAGCGCTTGAGCGTGTAAAGCTGATTTTTGGTATTGCAGCATTCAGCCGTGCCTGTGTTTGCGAAAAAACTATGGAGGATATAATTGCAAAATCCCCGATTTATTTGGAAAACGACCTTAAAAATGTTAAAACCTTTAAGGTTGAGGCAAAGCGTGCGGACAAGCAGTTCCCCTTAACCTCACCCGAAATTTGCCGTGAAATTGGCGGTGTGCTGCTTAGTGCATACCCACATTTAAGAGTTGATGTTCACAAACCTGACATTATTATCTATGTTGAAATCAGAGATTATAACGCCTATGTAAGAGGCGAGCAAATTCAAGGCGCAGGCGGTTTGCCCGTTGGCACCGCAGGAAATGCTTCTATTTTAATTTCCGGCGGCATTGACAGCCCCGTTGCCGCTTGGTGTATGGCAAAGCGTGGTCTTCGCCTAAATGCAATACATTTTGCAAGTCCACCCTATACAAGCCCCCGTGCCGAACAAAAGGTACGCACCTTATTATCAAGGGTTGCAAGATATAGCGGTGCTATCAACTTGGCTATTGTGCCATTTACCCAAATTCAAGATGAAATTGCAAATAACTGCCCCGAAGAATATTTTACCCTTATTATGCGCCGTATGATGATGCGCATTTCTGAAAGAATTGCTCGCGAAAAAGATAGCTTGGCGCTTATAACAGGCGAAAGCTTGGGACAGGTTGCAAGTCAAACCCTGCCAGCCCTTGTTACAACCGATTATGTTTGCAATATGCCAGTTTTAAGACCTTTAATTGGTATGGATAAGGAAGAAATTGTTGAAATTTCAAGAAAAATTGACACCTTTGAAACTTCAATTTTGCCTTATGAAGACTGTTGCACAGTTTTCACACCAAAGCACCCCAAAACACGCCCCACCCTTTCGGAGTGTGAAAAAGCCGAAGCAAATCTTCAAATTGATGCTTTAATTGAAAAAGCAATAAGCGAAACCGCTTATTCGTATGTTGATTGATATGGAAATTTTAAAACAAAAATGTGATGAAGCGGTAAACGCTTTAATTGATAAAAGGATGAAAATCGCCACAGCGGAATCCTGTACGGGCGGTCTTGTATCCTCGCTTATAACCTCGGTTTCGGGGGCTTCTGCGGTGTTTGGGCTTGGGGTATGCTCCTATTCCCCCACAGCAAAGCACGAGATTTTAAAAGTATCGCAGTCAACGCTTAATGCCTTTGGCACAGTAAGTGAACAAACTGCCAAGGAAATGGCCGAAAATGTGCGTAAAATTGCAAACGCCGATATTGGCGTTTCGGTTACAGGCGTTGCGGGTCCCAATATGTCCGAAAACAAACCCGTTGGTCTTGTGTATATCGCTTTAAGCGACCATAATAAAACAACCGTAAAAAAACTTAATATTAAACCCCAAAGCCGTGATTTTGTGCGAAACAGCGCGGCTGAGGAAATTTTTGATTTAATTATAAACTATTTAAATTCGGAGGAAAATTATGCTTTATAATTTAAGGTCTGACATTATTTATTACAAAACAAACTCTGATTTCGAGCTTGAATTTAACCTTTGCGGTTGCTGCCGTATGCGCCTTTTGACCGACAAGCCATCAAGCAAAAAGGCGTTTGTGCACTCACTCGCCCGTGCGGTTTCACGCAGTCGTGTAATTTTAATTGCGGGTGCGCTTTTCGGCGAAGAAAGCACAATTAAAACTGTGGCACAGGCGCTTGGCACCGAAACCGAAATTGCTAATAATGCCGAATTTAATATTACAACAGATGATGAAATTGAAATTATCAAGGGTTCTGTTCCGCTTGTGTCAGCCGACGGTTTATTTGGCGGTTGTATCATTGAAAGTGGTCCACAAACCATGATACTGCTAACCGACAATAAAACCCTTCGCAAAACACTTATGACAACACTTATTCACCCCTATATTGCCGAGCTTTATGCCGCTGAAAGCACTCAAAGAGGCGACTATAAAACCGCAATAGAAGAACACACAGACGATGAACCCATCAAAAACGAAGTTATCACAGAAGAGGCCGAAGTTGATATTGATGAGCCCACATCCGATTTAGATGAAGCTGAAATAGAAGTCGACGGCTTAGTTTTAGATGATGAGACCAAAGAGTCCGAAAATCAAAACGAAGCTTTAGAGCCATCTTCTATTATTTTAGAGGCCGATGATGAAGAAGACCTCAATGAAGACACCTTAGATTCTTCCATTGACACTAACGAACTAATTATCGAAGAAGCTGCCGATGAAATTATTGAAGAAGCCGAGCAAGAAATTGATGCAGATACCATTATTATGGACACCGATGAAAATGAAAAGCACGCTTTCCCCGAAGAATATACAACAACCTTTAATCAATTTGTGTTTGACAGTGAGACAGATAAAAAAGGCCAAAAGGCAGAACAAAGAAACATACCGCAAAACGACTTTTTGTATTTGGACGACAACGGTGATATGTTTAATGACAGCGAAGAGGAAGCTACCCCGAAATCATCGCGACTTAATATTGCCACTCTTATAGTTACTGCCATTTTACTTTTAGCTATTATTGCTATTTGTTACTGCATATTTGCGGTTGCCGGCAGTGATGGTGTTTCACCGGCTGAGTATATTCAAACCGTTTGGCAAACCGTTTTTAAATAATTTAGATATTAAAAAGGAAGTGTTTAAATGAACAACACTGTTCGCATTATACTTATAGTTGTTCTGATTATTGTTTTTGTTTCTTCATCGGTTTTACTTGGGTTTGTTATTTATGATGCCCAAAGAAGTGAAGAACAATTTGACTATTTAAGTGGCCTTATAGAATTGCCACCCGATTCTACAGGCGGCACACCAAATGCACCGACCACAAGTCAACCCGGTGCTATTACTAATCCAACCGCACCAAACGCACCCGCCTCTCCCCCTATCACCAGAAATGTAAAAAAATTAAAAGAAATGAACAGCGATTGCATTGGTTGGATTTATATCGAAGACACCAAAGTAAACTACCCCGTTATGTACACACCCAAAGAAGCCGAAAAATATTTAAGGAAAAACTTTTACGGCAAATACAGTACAGGCGGTGTTCCATTTATAGATATTAGATGCCCATTAAACAGTAAAAATTTAATAATTTACGGGCATAATATGAAAAACGGCACCATGTTTGGCGGGCTTAAAAACTATATTAACGAAGATTATAGAAAAGCCCACAAATTCTTAGAATTTGAAACCGCAGACGGCTGTTGGTATTATGAAGTGGTAGATGTTAAAGTTACCAATGTAAAGGATGCGTGGTATGACTATAACATCTTAAATACCACCGAAGGTGATACCTATTTGACCCTTTCCACCTGCCACGGCAGTGATAAAAGCGGTCGTCTTTTGGTAATATTCAAAAAAATAATTTTTTAAAAGGATTTTAGATTATGTCAGTTTTAAAGCTTACAAAAGATAATTTCGATACTATACAAAACACCGATAAAAAGGTTTTAATTGATTTTTTTGCCGAATGGTGTGGACCTTGTAAAATGGTCTCCCCCATTGTTGACGAGCTTGCCGACGAACACCCCGAATTTTTAATTGCAAAGGTTAATGTAGATGAAGAACAATCCCTTGCAGCACAGTTTGGCGTTATGAGTATTCCAACCCTTGTTGTTATCCAAAATGGCAAAATTTTAAAACAATCGGTTGGTGCAATGCCAAAGGCAAAAATTCTTGAAATGTTAGAAGCAAATTAAATGAATATGATTTATGACATTATAATACTCGGTGGTGGCCCGGCAGGGTACACCGCAGCGCTTTATGCTTGCCGTGCGGGGTTTTCTACCCTTGTTATTGAAAAGATGGCAGCGGGTGGCCAAATGACGCTTACAAGCGATATTGACAACTACCCCGGCTTTGAAACGGGTATTGACGGCTTTACATTGGGTATGAAGATGCAGCAATCAGCCGAGCGTTTTGGTGCAAAAACCGAATTTGACGAGGTTTTATCGGTTGATTTTAGCAATAAAATTAAAAAAATCACAACATATTCGGGTGAATTTCTTGCCAAAGCGGTCATTATTGCAACCGGCGCAAACCCTAAAGAATTAGGTCTTGAAAACGAGCAGTCGCTTACAGGTCGTGGCATTCACTATTGTGCCCACTGTGACGGAAGATTTTATAAAGACAAAACCGTTGCAGTAATTGGTGGCGGCAATTCAGCAGTGTCGGATGCGCTTTATCTTTCGCGTATCGCTAAAAAGGTTTATCTTGTGCACCGCCGCGACACTTTAAAGGCAACACAGGTTTATTTAAAGCCCCTTAAAGATGCCGAAAACATTGAATTTTTGTGGAACAGTACGCTTTGTGAGGTTATTTTTGATAACAAGGTTACAGGCGCCAAAATTAAGTCCACAGTTACCGATAACATAAGCGAAATTGAGGTTGACGGCATTTTTATCAGCATTGGCAGAAAACCCGCTACCGAGTTTTTAAAAGGCATTTTAGAGCTTGATGATAACGGATATATCATAGCCGACGAAACCACAAAAACAAATATCCCTGGCGTTTTTGCCGTTGGCGATGTGCGAACAAAAACACTTCGCCAGGTTGTTACTGCCGTTTCTGACGGTGCAGTTGCAGTACATTTTGCTGAAGAATATCTTTCAAATTTATAAATCAACCCAAAATTAAAGCACACAAGAGTTCAAGCTCTTGTGTGCTTTTTTATTATAATAAATTATTTTTTGCTTTTTTCAACAGCGTCAGATAGTGCTATATAAGCACCTGATGTCCAGCCCATCATTTCAACCTTTGCCTGTGTTTTATATTCGGGGTTTGCCACCTTGCCGGTAACACCGTCATATTTTTCCCAGAAGCGATCAGTTTCTTCGTAATTGGCCTCTACCAAAGCAACATACTTTTCAGCAACTCTTAAAGCGTCTTCATCATATCCATAATTTTTAAGCGCTTTATACATAATAAATTGTTGTGGTGCCCAAACATTTGGATAATCCCATTGGAAATACTTGCAATTTTCTTTAACACCACATGTGAAACCATATTCTTGTTCCAGGTCTTTCAAAAGTTCCACTGTACTTTCGGCTTCTTCCTTGGTTGCCATATTGACAAACATCGGATAAAAGCTTGCGGTGGTTTTATAATTTGAAAATTGATTTTTATCAAAATCAAAGTCCATATAAAGACCTTCTTTTTCATTCCACATAATTTCTTTAACCTTTGCTTTACGAAGGTCGCGTCTTTCACGCCAAAGTTCTTCTTCGCCGAGTTCTAAAATTTCAGAAAATACTGCCATATTCTCTTCAAAATCATAAAGCAAGGCGTTAAGGTCGATAGCGTTAAAGTGGTGTCCCCTGTCTACAAAACGGGAAGAACAGTCCCAACCGCATTCGTAAATTGAAAATGCCGCAAGGCAGTTTTCGTGCTTTTGCTCATCAGTTACAATATCTTCTAAATTAAGCTTACAGCGAACACAAAATCTTTCCAATGTTTTTTCCGGGTCGTCCGGTTTAACTTCATATCCAAAATAGCCGTTTAAACCGTTTGCTGCTTTTTTATCACTTTGCCAAAATGCATATTCCTTTACAAGAGTTTTGTATGCCTTTAAAAGCCATTCCTTATCCCCTGTAACCTCAAACACATCACGCACCATTCTTGATAAAAATGGTGGTTGTGAACGGTTAAGATAATATGTGCGGTTTCCATTTGGCATATGACCAAATTTTTCAACCATATAGAGCATATTATCAATGTTGCTTTTTGCATAGTCAACCTTACCCATCATAATCATACCAACATTGGTAAAGTATGTATCCCAATAATAAATTTCTTGGAAGTTGTTACTTACACAAGGCACGGTATATTCATAAGGAAGACCGATAAGCGTACCGTCATCATCTGGACGGTATCTTACCGTTTTATCAATATTTTCAGTTATAAACTTTTTAATCTTATCATTCATTATAGTCACCGTTATTTTTTATTAAGCACTATAATTTTGCTGTCATAGTCTTTATTCGCGGAAATCTTAAAGCCAAAATGCATTAAATAGTCACCGCTAAATTCATTACCCTTTTCATCCACATATAAAGCGTTTTTATCTAAATTTAAAAGCTTTACAAATTTAAATGAATTATTAGGCCTTGCGCGTTTAATATAAATACACACAGCAACTGTGCTTTCATCTTCAGAAATAAACTGATTAGCCGCCACATCGGAATTATCAGGTGTTATAAGGCGATATAAATCACCATTATGGAACACATCAGAAAGCTTATGATAAGCAGCAATTTGCTTTTTAACCTCTTCTTTGTCAGCATCAGTTAGTTTTGCTAAATCAAGCTCATATCCAAGCTGACCGCAAATAGCAACATCGCCTCTAAGCTTCATAGGTGTAGTTCTATAAACCTGATGATTAGGCACCGCTGAAACATGGGCGCCCATTGCCGAATAAGGATAGCAAATACTTGTACCGTACTGAATATCAATTCTTTCCAAAGCGTCAGTATCATCACTTGTCCAAATTTGTGGCATATAGTGTAAGATACCCGGGTCGAAACGGCCACCGCCGCCCGAACAACCCTCAAACAAAACATCCGGATATTTCTTTGTGATATATTCCATTATACCGTAAAGCCCAATAAGGTAACGGTGGGCAATTTCACCCTGATGCTCCTTAGAAAATGCGGGAGAGCCAACCTCACTCATATAGCGGTTCATATCCCATTTAACATAAGAAACCAAACCGGTTGACAGGATATTATCCAAAGCACCTTTTACAAAGTCGCAAATTTCTTCACGGCAAAGGTCTAATATATATTGGCTTCTGCCAAGGGTTCTTTCCCTATCGCATTGGTGTAAGCACCAGTCGGGGTGAGCACGGTATAAATCACTGTCGGGTGATATCATTTCGGGCTCGAACCATAGTCCGAATTTAAGACCATAGCCGTTAACCTTTTCAGCCAAGCCCTTAATACCGTTTGGCAGCTTTCTTGTATCGGGAATCCAGTCACCGAGTGAGCAGTTTTCCTTATCGCGCTTACCGAACCAACCATCATCCAAAACCATAAGCTCAACGCCAAGCTCTGCTGCGGCTTCGGTAATTTTAAGGATTTTTTCCTCATTAAAATCAAAATATGTAGCTTCCCAGTTGTTAATTAAAATTGGGCGCTTAATATCGCGGTATTTACCCCTGCAAAGTCGTGTGCGGTATATTTTATGGAATTTTCTTGACATTTCGCCAATACCGTTTGCGCTGTAAACGGTAACTGCTTCGGGGGTATAAAATTCTTCACCGGGTGCTAAAACCCAAGAAAAACCTGTTGGGTGTATTCCCAAATATGCACGGGTGACATCAAAGCAGTCCTTTTGAGCACCTGCTATAAAGTTGCCCGAATAAACCAAGTTAAAGCCGTAAGCATCGCCCATGGTTTCGGTTGCATCTGGTGACACAAGTGCGAAGAAGGGGTTATGTATGTGTGAACTTATACCATAAATGCTTTCAACCTGCTGTGTGCCCGCAACAACGCGTCTTCTGTGTGGAACACGCTCCCTTGCCCAAGCACCTGAAAGATGGATAAAGTCGAGCTCCTTACAATTAAAGTCAACACTTAAACTAAATGCCTTTTCAATGGTATAAGCTTCGCTGCCTTCATTTTTAAAAGTTGCAGCCCTTGTGATAACATTCAAATCTTCAAATACGCCATAAAGCAAGGTCACCTTTAAATTTGAATATTCATCCCTTAAATAAATTTTAAGGGTTTTAACATTATCCTTTTCCTCACTGTAAATTGCAGGCATTTTAGGAATAGAATACTTACCATCCACAATTTCATAAGAATCAAACTTTAAATTACTTGCAGTGGTGCCTTCGAAATCTTTGCCTTCAAAAGCAGAAATTCTATAATCTCCCCTGCCGTAATCGGGATATTCCATAGTAAAGTCATTGGTAGAAAACTTTTCTCCGTCACTATCTATAACATCGGTTGAAGAAAATGTTCTGAAATAATCAATAGGAAGCATTTTTGAAAGCTCTGGCACAAAATTTAACTTTTCGCCCCAATATAAGTTTAAAAGCTTACCTTCAAAAACACCCATAACATAACTTGTGTCTTTTGTAGATAAATGGAATACTCCGTCTTTATATGTAATCATTTTAACACCGCTATTCTTAACAAACTGTAATTTCTATCTTGTTTTCAGTAAGGCAGTTTTCGCCTACATAAATTTCTCTAATACCTTTTTCAAGGGTATAGTTGCCCTGTGGGTCATAATAGCCAAGCTCATCAAAGCCAATTTCAAAGGTTACAACTTGACTTGTTCCCTTCTTCATAAACACCTTGTTATATGCTTTAAGTTCGCGTAAAGGACGCATCCATTTAGCAACAGGTGTTCTTAAATAAAGCTGTACGGTTTCCTTTGCATCAAAGTCACCTATGTTTTCAAGCACAACTGTAACCTTGAACTTTTTACCGTTTTTAATATCTTCTAAAGAAATTTTATCACAATCAACCTTTAAATCGTCATACTTAAACTGTGTATATGTAAGGCCAAAACCAAACGGATAGCAAGGGGTAGGAATGCTATCAACATAGCATTTTGCAGGGTTTTCGTTGTAATAACAGTCAACAGGACGACCGCTTGAGGTTATGTTGTAATAAAGTGGTATATGAGTAGCAAGTCTAGGCAATGTAGCAGGAAGTCTGCCCGAAGGTGAAACCTCACCAAACAAAAGCTTGGCGGCAGCATCAGTGGCCTTTGTGCCTGAATGCCAACAGTAAATAATTGCATCCAAATACTGTGAAATTTCCTGCATTGCGATAGGTCTGCCACAAAATACAAGACCTACCATTTTTTTGCCCGAAAGCTTAATTTTCTTAATTAGTTCAATTTGTTCTTTTGGAAGAGAAATATCAGAAACGGCTCTTGCCTCACCTGTTGTGCTCCAACTTTCACCAAGTGCCAAAACAACAACATCAGCAGCATAGCTGTTTACAAGTGAACTATCCCAGCCAAGTTCTGTTCCCTTTGAGTACCATACCTTGCCGGTTGATACCTCACGCAAGGCATCGCATAAGGTTTTTACATCCTCTTCTTTTCCGTCAATACACCAACTGCCTAAATGTGAGCGTCTTTCTTGTGCATAGGTGCCCACAAGCGAAATTGTTGCATCCTTTTTAAGTGGTAAAACATTATTATCATTTTTAAGTAATACCATTGATTCAAGGGCAATTTCTTCGGCATTTTTAAGGTGTGCTTCTTTATTATATTCTTTTCTTTCGCAATAGGGCTTTTCAAAAAGACCCTTTTCCATTTTAACAGTTAAAACGCGTCTAACTGCTTCATCTAATGTTTCCATTGAAACTTTGCCGTCTTCAATAAGTTTTTCAAGGTTATCGATATAGCATTTGTCGTGCATATCCATATCCAAACCGGCATTTAGTGCAAATTCTGCACAGGTGGCATTATCAGCTGCCACACCCTGCTTTTTAAGCTGAATTATTGCATCATAGTCAGACACAACAAAACCATCAAAGCCAAGTTTTCCACGCAAAACTTCGTCCAAATAATATGAACTCGAAGTAACAGGTTGACCGTTTACATCGTTAAATGATGACATAACAGTCTTAACCCCTGCCTTAACTGCCGCGCGGAAAGCAGGTAAATAATAATTAAATAAACTGTAATCTGAAATTTCGGTTCGGTGATAATCGCGACCGCCTTCAGCTGCGCCATAACCGATATAATGCTTGGCGCAAGCAACGATTTTTCCATCTTGTGATAAATCATCGCCCTGCAAGCCCTTAACAACTGCTTTGGCCACCTGTGCCCCAACATAGGGATCTTCACCGGTGCCCTCAATTATTCTGCCCCAACGGGGGTCACGTGCCAAGTCAAGCATGGGGGTAAATGTCCAATGGATGCTTTCATTAGATGCTTCTTGTGCTATATCAGAATAACATTCCTCAACCAACTTGTCGTTAAAAGAAGCAGCCATAGCAAGCGGAATTGGGTACACAGTATGATGACCGTGAATAACATCACGACCGAATAAAACAGGTATACCATTTGGGCTTTCTTCAACGGCTATACGCTGAATTTCATTGTAAAAGTCGTTACTGATAGCGCCCTGCTTGTCATTACCTGCAGTTGCACCAACCGACATTAAAATCGAGCCCACTTCACCTTTTCTAACCGATTCAAAAAAAGCGTCTAACTCATTCGGAAGGGGTGTTTCAGGTTGGTTAAGCTGACCTATTTTCTCTCTAACGGTCATTTTTGATAAAAGTTCTTCTACTCTTAAAGCAATATTCTTAGACATTTTATATCCCCAATAAAATTTTTTGTTTTGCAAATAAGTACAGAATCGGCACCAATTCGTTTACAAATATTAAGTGTATATTTATCACCTTTCTAATATTGTAAATATCGAATCAATGCCGATTCTTTAGTTTAACAGTTTAATACAAATTGTTTAGTGATTATTTTTTCTTCTTAAAGATAAGAATTGCAGCCATAGTACCGGATGCTAAAACAACAACTGCGATAGCAGGAATAATAACAAATAACCAGTTAAATCCTTCACCTTCGCGTGCAATTTTAATTACAGTACCCTTATAAGCTTCAATCTTAACTGTTCTGTAAACAACTTCAGAACCATCTACAAGCATTTCATATACGTCGTATTCACCAACAGGCAATTCAGCAAATTCGAATACACCCTTTTCGTTTGTTACGGCATAACCATTACCACGAATATAAATTCTTGCATTTGCAACAGGGTTGCCGTTTTCGTCAAACAAATAACCACGTAAAGCACCGTATGGTTCTGCATCAGGTGTTACTTGTGTATTATCATCCACAATAGGAACTTGAATTTCATCGCCTCTGAGATATTTTGCGGTTGGAAGAACCGAAACTACACCGGCAAATACACCCAAATCGGTATATAATGCTAATTCTGCACCGGTTGGATCGATGTAGTAAACAGTATATGCGCCCTCTTTTACGCTATCAAATCTAAATTCACCATTTGCATCGGTCTTAACCTTAATGTTGCTTGGTGAAAGTTTAATGGTGGCATTCTTAATTGGGTTGCCGCTGCTATCTACAAGTTTACCTCTGATAGCGCCAGATGCTGCTTCATCAGCTGCGGCACCAAGTTCACCGGACCAGTCGCCATCATCAAACTTAGTATCGTCAAAGTGGAACACGAATGCTTCAGGATCATAAGGAACTACTGCATAGTTGCTGTTTGAAGATTTAAAGTTGCTTATCATATTAGTAAACTTGCCTTCTTCAGCAAACATTAAATCGGTAATATATCCCTTACCTCTTGTACCATTATTAATTTGAACGCGAATTTCTGCTTTGCCATTTACAACAATAGCATCTTCAGGAAGTTGAACCTTAAGTTCAAAATCATAATAGTCAGAACTATAGAAATAATCTGCAGCTAATGTTACAAATTCACCATTTTCTTTTATAGATCTGTATTGAACTTCAGGTGTAACGCCGACACCGTTCATATCAATCTTTTCGCCTCTGAAATAATATGTCTTATATGCATCAACGGTAAGTGTTGCGCCATAAGTTGCATTTTCATAAGTACCTTTAGATTGAATCATCTTTGCGGGCTTTGAAATGTTTGTTAAGTAATCTTTACTTGGTTTTTCAACGCTTTGGAAGTTACCGCTACCCTTAAGAATCCATGCATCAAAGCCAAAAGTAAAATCGTTGTTAAGCAATACATTATTACCTACTCTGTTACCGTTAGCATCCACTTCGTAAATGCTCATTTCACCAAGGAAACCTGCAGAACCTGTGCGCAAATAAGTACGGAACCAAATGTTGCCGTCACCATTTGTACGAGTGTTTTCATGTGTTTCAAGAATCATCTTAACTGAACCATTTTCAGATTTTTCGATTGTTACTTGACTAAGTTCTTCTACTGAAGATTCTGGATTTACGTCACTACTTGTAGTACCTGTTGGGTTACCGTTTGCATCCAATTTATAATATCCCAAATATAATAGAGAATATGGCATATTGTCTTTTACATAATCAGTATGGTTTGCTTCAAAAATAAGTTCATATTTAGTTGATGGTTTCAACATAATATGTTGGTCTAAAGTTAACCAGTCAGATGCGCTGTGGTATTTAAGCATATGCGGTTTATAAGGTGTGGCTTTATTAAAGAAGTTTTCAGGATATTCATTGAACTTCAAAATATTTAATCCGCCACTATTTTTTGTCCAACCGAAATAGTCACCTGTTGAGAAGTCACCATTTACAAGCATTTCATTTGAAAGTATATTACCTTCAGCATCAATTTCAACTAATGAGAAATTAGCAAAATATCCTGAAACCCAAGCAGAACCAATGTTAATGGTAACTTGTAAGTTGCTGCTACTAACGATATCATTTGGTGTGTCGATAATATAAACTTCTTTAAATTCGTTTGTTACAGGAAGGTTTGTAGCATCTACAGTTGCCCAAACATTACCGCTCTTCTTATAGGTAACTTCAACACCTACTTTGTCGCCTTCAATACCTGCTTGAGCAATTTTTTGGTTAAAGCTTAAGCGATATTTTTTGCCCTTTTCAACTGTTACTGTTTGATAGAATGCCGCACCTGTACCTTTTGATGTTTTATATGTATCAATGTTTTGACCTGCAACAATCATAACATTAGGTACTTTAATTACGAACATATCATCTTTTACAATTTCAATTGCAGGAATTGTATCAAATTCGCCGTCCTTCATCCAAACGGATTCTTGAGCGGTTGCTGAATAATCAACAATGCTGTTTGTGGTTTTAAATCTTGAATCTAAGATAATATTATCGCCGGTAGGCATTGAGAATTTGTCTGTTTCATAAAGAGCAAAGTTAGAGAAATAACCATCAATATCTTTAGAAGCAAAATCTAAACCAATGCGAATATTCTTAGCATCAACCAAACCGTCTGGCATTGTAAACATAACTGTTACGTTATATTTGCCGTTTAAGTCTTCGGTGATAGAGGTTGGTGTGATTTTCTTCACACCATTCTTTGTAATTGCTTCAATATAAGGTGTTGCTTTAGCATTACCGTTATATTTGTATTCATAAGAGAAGACATAGTTTTTGCCACCCTTTACTGTTTCAAGTAAAGTGATGTTACCCTTAGAATTTTTAACTATTACTGCCTTTAATGCTTCAAAGAATTCGTTTGGAATTTCTTTAATAGCAACAGATTCTGCACTGGATACGGCAGTGGTCCAACCATGAAGTTGAGAATTAATATTGTCGGTTGTTACGGCACCTTTTTCGCCAAAGCTAAAGTCACCGTTAATTAAAAGGTTTTCGCCAACAACTACGCCATTTTCCACTTTGCGAAGTGTTACATTAGCAAAGTAAACATTACCTGTACCGGCAGTTGAATTTTCACCAAGTACAACTTCAAAGTTAGGTGTTCCATCAGTTTTGGCATTTGCAGGCATAGTAAATTCGTAAGAAATGTGTTTTCCGGGAACAGCATCAGCTGTTTCAGTCTTTGCAAAAGAGATCGAGTATCCGCTTGTCTTAGCATATCTTAAACGAATCCAAGGTTCTGCAGTTTGTGTAACTGTGTAATCTACATCGAAACGATAAGTAACATCTTTTTCAAGAACCGTTTCTTGCAAAATGTTTGGTTTTGCACCATGTGTTGTATGAACAATTTCCAACATCTGTGAAGTTCTGTTACCTTCAAAGAAATTGTTTGGAATAGCAAAAATCTCAACATTTGCTTTGTTTAAAAGGTCAGAACTAACTTCCCAATCAATTAAACTTTCTTCTAAATTAGCGGTGGTTAATTTAACGGTTTTAGCAACCTTAAGGTCACCATTGCTTATATGGTTATAACCAACAGTTTTATTGCCATCTAATTTATAAAGTGTAAAGTTAGCTAAGTAAATAGTGCCTGTAACTTTACCACCAGTTACCAACTGAATTTGGAAATTGTCAGAAGCAGCTACGTCAGCAGGCATTGTAAATGTATAAGAAATATGTTTTCCTTCAACATTTGCAGTTGTTGCTGTTGTTGCAAGTTTGCTCCAAGCGTTTGCGGCATTTTTAACATTAACTGACCAATCAGCTAATTTGCCCTCATTAGCAGACTTAATATCAAAATCGATTTGATATGTAGCACCTGCTTCTAAGGTTATATTTCCTTGTGATAATGCGGGTAAAGAACCTGTTTTTTGTGGAGATATAACAAACATATTTGCATTAACATCAGTAGCGAAGTATCCATCAGGGAGTGCTTTGATGTGCATTGTTAATGCACCGTTATTAAACTTGTTCCAATTGGAAACTGTTGCTAAATCATTGCCAAGCGCATCAGTTGCAAAGTCACCGTTAGGTAAAAGATTGTTACCTGTAGAGACACTGTTTTTAATGAGTTTAAGAACACCATTACTAAGTATAAGTTTGCCTGTGCCGGTAAATGCGGTGTCGCCAATAATTACTCTAACATTATTGCCATTTGCCTTTGCATCGGCAGGCATTGTAAATTTAACAGATTTATGAAGACCCGCAACATTTTGTGAAGTTGCAGTTTCAGTTAAATCAGCCCATGAAGTACCATTATGATATTGAAGTTTAATTGCTGCTTCAATAGCACCCAAAACTTTATAATCAATATCAAATTGATAATTGCTGCCTGGTGTCAATGTGAATTCATTAATAAGATAGTTTCCGCTATCTTTTGAATTATATTCCATTACAAAAAGGTTAGGGAAACGAATCGAACCTAATGCTTCATCTGAACCAAAATTGTAACGTACCAACTTTTGACCAATATCAATAAACTGAGCTCCCTTTGTATAAACAACAGCTTCAGCTGTCGAAGACTTAAGAATTGTGTTTTCTGTGCCTTCAACATGCATAGTGATAATTTTGCCTTCCGGAACATTTAAAGACACTGTAGCTTTAGCAGAAGTAAAGTTACAATTGTTCAGAACTATCGTTCCAGAAAGTTCGCCAGCAGCTAAAACATTAGATTTATCAGATGCACCGGTATGAACTGCAGTTGTATTATTTATTGAAAGTGTATTGTTAGAACAATTGTAAAACAAATATTCTGTACTATCACTTTTAGCCGTTACATTTGAAAGAATAACATTGCCTACAACACCTGCATCTACATGAACTGCACGTGCAGTGTTTGAACAAATAAATTCGGCCTTATTAACCGTTACAGAACCACCTTGAATATTAAGGCAACGGCCGGTATCCGGTCTTGAATTATGGAATTTACCGTCATTAATAACCAATGAAGTCCCGTCAGAAAATTTATTGTGATGGGTAACTTCAATATTATCCGCCTTGTTATTAGGACCATCATCAACTGTGAAGAATTCACCACCGTTAATGACCAATTTTGCATTTGTCTGAACTTGAAGTTCATTGGTGAAAGAACCCTTGTTGATAGTTACCTCAGCAGTTTTAGAACCAGCAGTTTCAGCAGCTATTACAAAAAGTCTATCATCATTATGTGCTTGGGTACTAACAAATGAAGGACCATCGAAAATTGCGGTGGCACCATTTGAAAACCAAATACCTGTTTGGTGATCTTTAGATTCGAAAGTTACTGTACCTTTACCTATAAAAGTGATTTTTTTATTTGCAACTTCAGGTCTAGGATTTGTAGCAATGAAATTGCCAGTAACGTTAATTATATACTCGGATTCGCTACTTTGAAGTGCTGCTATCCACTCTGCTTCTGTGTCAACATCATAAGTTGTAACTGCTGCACTTGCGAAAACCAAGCTTGAAAGCACTAACGCAACGGTTACCAATATCGTTAATGCCAAATTAAAAACTTTTTTAATTTTCATAACTTGTCTCCTTTTAAACTTTCAGGTTTAAAATTTAAAAAACTTTTCCTGTTAATTAAAGTATACTGTATGAGATTATGAAATCCATTCAACCTTTGCAGGGTTAGTATCAAAAATTGAAACAGCATATTCTAACTGTGATTGGTTTGTAGTATTTAACCAAGTACAGTAAATAAGACCGTTATTTGCCATATTTTTTGTATGATACCATGCGTTGTCGCGGATTGTCCAGTCGCCATTATTGCTTCTTGAGTCACCGCGCCAATTAACCATATAGCCCCAAGATAAGTCAAAAATATTGCCGGTAATAGCGTTATTTTTAGCAGTTGGGAATAAGTGTTGGAATACGCAGATGTGACAACCGGTGCTGTCAGGACGTTGAATGCCCCAACCATAACCAGCAAAACGGCTTATGTTGTTAACAAGTTTAAAGTTTTCAACAGTAGCGGGTGAAAGGTTAGGATCGCCACCATTTGCATGCCAGAATTCGAATGAATATGTGCAATATTCAACAAGATTGTTTTCAAAAGTAATGTTCTTATATACGTCGCCAGATTCAGCTTCCCATGAATAGTCACCTTGCCATGTAATACCTGCGTCATATACTTGATAAATCCAGTTATTAGCAACTGTAAAGTTTTCAGTACCATTCCAAGCTTGAATAGCGTTACCATATCTTAAGTTGCCGCTTTGTAACGAACCACCGATAAAGCCCATTTCACAGTTTGTAATAGTTGTGTTGTGGGGGTTTCTACCCATATCAACACCAAATGCACCAACATATTTAATGCAAAGATTATCAATAGTTACATTTTTAACATTTAATGTGAACAATGAAAGTTTTAAAGCAACTTCAATATCATCAAATACCTTACCGGGGTTTTCATCCTTATAGTAAACATATAAAGTATCTTCTTTTGAATTGAAGTAATAGTCACCGTTTTCTTCTAATGCAATTAAGCCGTTTAATTTTTTAACACCAATAAGTTCGCCGTGGTTGAAAACAACTTGACCGACATCGGCATCAGCAACGGTTAACTTCCAAACGTTTTCAAGGTTACTTGGAATCCAATCGTCAGGGTCGGCATAATTCTTAGCAGAACCATAGAATGCAGGTTTTGTATCACCCTTGCCATATGCGCCGTAAGTAACACCTTCACGACATACAAATGTGGAGGTTACACGCCACAAACCGCCACGTTCGAATAAAACAGCATCGCCTGATTTTATTTTATTCATTGTGAAAATATGAGCATTCAATGTACGAACAGCTGTCTTTTCAGATAAGCCGTCGTTTTCATCGTCACCATTGGGAGAAACATAATATTTCTTGCCCTTGATTTCGTAAATTTCGTCAGTATTTTTTGCGTTTAAAATACTGTCACGAAGTTTTTTAGCTTCAGCATCGCTCTTACTTGAAGTTACAGTAGCATTTCCATACCACTTGGTATTAAGGGTTTGAGGAACAACTTCTTGTTTTTCCTCTTTTCCTTCTTCTTCAAGTTCTTCCTCTAAGACAAAACCATCAACAACTACCGAACCCAACTGAGATTCTTCTGAAGAATTGTCATCTGAAGAATTATCATCTGAAGATGTATCATCCGATGGAGTTGAATTTGTGCTGTTGTTTGGTGTGGATGAATTATTATCAGGTGTTTGCGAAACACACGCACAACACATTAACAATAACGACATCGCCAAAATTAATGCTAAGATTTTTTTCATGGTTACACTCCTTTAAAATTTTTTTATATATTCATTACCGAAAAGAGCTGACTTTTAATCCCACTTCTTCAAACAGTAACGATTATACAAGAATAATACCACGCCTATAACTGCTAATACTATTACAAAATAGAACCAAAGCATTGCCGCGGCAGAGCTCCAATTCATTGAACGCATCAGCTGCATAGCTGTAGAAACAACCACGTTATTGGAACTTGTGAAGTTAGAAATCATTGTGTAAATGATAACTAACGAAAGAACGTGTCTTAACATTGGAACAGTAATTAACCAAAATTCATCCCATTTATTAGCGCCTTCAATTTTAGAAACTTCATAAAGAGATTCCGGAATACCTTGAAGACCTGCAAGGAATAGAATTATCTGTACACCACAACTCCAAGTAAGACTAACTGCATTTGAAAGGAAGAATGTTAAAAATCCTGTAATTTCTTCGGGCAGGTTAAGATTTGATAATATAAGGTCATAATTCAAAACACCCTGACCGTCTGTACTAAAGTTGAAAATTGGCGCATTAATCGATGAATCCGATAACAAACTTACAATAACAGATGATTCAATAATTACCGGCAAAAAGAATACAATACGCATTATTGTTCTTCCGTAATATTTTTGATTTAATAACACTGCCAAAATAAGACTTAGTGCCACAACCATCGGTAATGAATAAAACATTGAAATTACCGAATCGCGAACTTGGTCTAAATACTCGGGGTTATCAAATAAGGCCATATTATAATTGTGAAAACCAACATACTTTAATACGAAACCTGAATCGGTCATTGTGATGTCACTAAACGAATACATTATGGAGTAAATAAGTGGAACGAAAAAGAACATAATTAGACCAATTACCCAATGCCCCACAAATGTGTATCCATATCTTCGGCGAAGTGATTCAATACCTCTTGCTTTCTTTTTCATCATTTCACTCCCCCAAGTTTAAATTCGTAACCCTTTAAGGTGCCAACATCAGAAGCCGCATCCCTAGAAGTTTGATTTGCATAAACCACACTTCCATTTTCAAAGGTTGTTACTGTAACACCATTTTCTTTTATTTGATAATCAACAATTCTCGAACCACAAATAGCGTTATAAATGTCCGCATAATTTTTTACATAAGTATTAATCATATCTTTATTAGATTCATAATCACATGCATAAAGTTTTGCTGCTTTTGTTTCCATATATGAAATGTGGAAATTATCTAATACAGTAAAGCTAATGCCAACACCCGAGGCAGCTGCAGCAGCCAAGGTTTTTTGTGGATAAGCCTCAGTGTTAAGTGCTTTAGAATACATTGGTGTAACACCGGAAAATACAATTTGATAGAATGGAATATTTTTATCAGTAACATAATTTCCGTCACCATCTAAATATACATCAAACACTGTATCAACAAGGCCGGCCGCAAAGTAAGCAGAAGCAGTTCCACTAACTTTATTGCCGTTTTCTCTCAATTGAGAAATGTATTCTTTTGGTTCACTTTCTGCTTTGTAAGAAAGTGGATATGTGTTCTTTTCATCATAATCCGAATAAGCAAGTGTACCCAAAGAGGCAAGATTAACACCACTGATATCAAACTTATTAACGGCATTAATTAACTTTTTAACTGCTTCGCCTTGTTTATCTCTTGCAAGTAAACGATAAGCGCTGTCCGGATTAGCATCACGAAGTGGTACGTTTACACCGCTCTTATCCGCTGAATGAAGAATTGCAGTTTTAGCTGAATCCTTCTTGTAAGCAAAGCCGTTGCCTGATTTACTGAATTTAGACATTTCAAAATTCATGAAAAGTGCGATATTATTATCGGCTGCATACTTTTCTAAAGATTTAATATCTTTCTTACTGCCCAACTTACTGCTTATAGTAAATCCGCCGGCTATTTTACCGTAATTTATACCGGTTTCACCAAAACCTTCTAAACGAACTACTGGATTATATTTTGTAGATTGAGATAATTCTGAAATAATTTCCTGAGCACGACTTATAGTTGTCAAAGTTTTTAAGGTTTTATTCGGAACGCCCAAAATAGATTCGGTAGACATTACGCCGCCAAGCACTGTCACAGAATATGGTGCTTTATTAAATTCTGATTTTTCAAGATAGCCATTCTTTTCCAAATAGTTTCTAAAGCAATCAGCCATACCCATATAGTTTGCTTTTTCATTTTCTAAGAAATAGCAACCAATTGTAATTTCTTTATCAGTGCGTTTTGAAAGTTGTCTTACGTCACCAGATGATGCTGCTTTACCCTTTGTATAGTCATAATCTACAAAATAAATTCTAGGATTAACAATTGCATAATTGGTTGTTTTTTCACCAGCAGCAATCTCTAAACCAAGTGTAGACGGAGATTGTTCTCCAACACAGAAAATAGCATCGCTGCCATCTTTAGCACCATAAACCGGCATAACTGCTGTGTCAGGTGAGTTGCCGCTATATTCGGTTGAAAGAGAAGCAAAGTTACTTGGACCCGTATTAAATTTGCGAGGTGCATTTGCACTGTCGGCAACATCTACTAATGCACCGCCGCCAAATGGTACGAATAAATATCCTTCTTTAGAATCTTGATGAACCGAACAAAGTCGTGGCGAAGGCGCAGCATAAACTAATCTATAATTTTTATCGCCTTCAGCAATTTTTGTTGGGTCAATTGAAATTTTCATTGAATCAGAAGCCAATGTATAGGAAACCGGAATAGAAATTTTTAAATCATCAAAATAATAAGTATATTTAATACCGTTTTCTATTTTTTCAACACTTACCTTAACATTATCGTTAAGACCACTATAATATGAAGCATATTGGTAAATCTGCATATTTTGAACGCTTATGCTCATAGTAGAGGTTGATTCAGTTTCGCCATTTTCGTCTACAACAACATTGCTCCAAACTTTTCCCGAAATTTTATTGGTAATAGAAATTGAACGGAATTCCTCATTATAATCTAACTTTAATTTATCGTTTTCAGCAATGGTTTGGGAAGACAATGTCTTTATTTCGGGATTGCTGTCATACTTTAACTCTGTGGCCTTTTTAGCGCCACAACCGGAAAACGCAGAAACAAGTATAAGCAAAGCAGACAATACCGAAATCGCTTTTGTTAATTTCATTATACGTTATCCCCCCTAAATTATCGGTAAAAAATTTCTTGGAAAACAGAGGTAAAGAACTCTCCAACCTGTTGCAATAACACACCAACCAAGAAAATCACAAATGCTACAAGTACCATAAATAATACTGTTACAATTCCTGTTAATAAGAATTTAAAGAAATCATATTCATGAACAGTCATTATTGCAACACTTAATAAATAGAATGTGAAAATAATCACTACTGTTCCAATTGCATTTACAATACCTAAGCCCGAAAGGTCTAACACATGCGAAAGAAGAACCTTTATAAATGTAAATATAATCAATGGAACCATTGAATATGTAGTTGCAATTAAAACTTCTTTAAAGTTACCCTTTCCGTTAAACGAAGAAGAGATAAGCCAGTTTGAAATTGACCAAAGTAATATAAGACCAACCGTTTCCACTAAAGTATAAAGTGTGTTGTACTTATGAATATCAACGGTGGTAGCAAGGAAACCGGAACCCGTAGCACTTAAAACGTTTACAACATAAAAACATGCCAAAATCACAAGTGCAACAGGAACAGAACCCATATTTTTATATTTAATATCATCAAATGTTCTAAACGGACTAAGTGGCGCACCAAGCGCAATTTTAACGCGTTCGTTTTTGATTAAAACAATCTTTTTACGCTTAATAACAACAATGGCAGCAACAACAGCAGCTATTAAAACTACCGCAATAGCGGCAAGCCATACAAAATTATCAAGAATATAATTGTTTCTTACAACCTTCCAAGCTAAATCATATACTGTATAGTCAAGACCATATTCCGCACATTCTAAAGCTTGTTCATAATTGCCTTCACTTAAATAAGCGATAGCCAGTCCCCTGTAAGCAAGTTGACAGCTTTTATTACGTCTGTTTACTTCTTCCCAAAGGGGTTTTGCTTCTTCATATTCGCCATCTAAATAAGCACGTTGTGCTTTCATTAAGACACTGCCATAATCGGTAAGTTCAAAAACAGTTACAGTTTGAGTATCAGTGTCAGATACTAAAAGATCACTGCCGACAACTGCGATTGCCGCAGCAGAATCAAATAAACCAAGTTCTCTAACGTTATCACCACCGCCGCCGAAACCGCAAAGTAAGTTACATTCTTCATCATAAACATAAATAAGACCAGCGGTACCATCTAATGCATAGATGAAGTTGTTTTCGTCAACGTCAATAGAAATTATGTTTTGAAGCTGTTTATTACCAAACCTAACAGTGACTTTTTCTTCAACAAAGTTAACCGAGTTTGCCGATACAGCTGTACCGTTTGTTAAGCGCTTAAACATAATGTTTTCGCCTGTTGGAGAAAGCTTTCGAATTTGTCCTGTACCATTTTTCTCGGTTTCAGTACGACCTGTACATGTTACAGTATAATCTTCTGCGTCAAGACACAAGTCAACGAATGAGAAAGGTAAGGTTTTAATGGATTGTGCTTTTTTTGCTTCTGTTTGTGTTAAACGGTCCCACAAATAAGAAAGTGTATCTAATGCAGAAGCTTTTACTGTATTAGCACCGTAAAAACCAAGAAACTTTTGCTCGGGTGAATATAACAAAGCGCCATAATAACAACCAAGACTTAAAATATAGGTATAACCTTTATCTGTTCTAACAATACTGGTGGGTTGGAAATAAAAATCATCTGGAATTAAAGGCGATACGGGTTGTGTCCAGGTATCTACCACTTTGCCTTCACCATCAGCGATTAAAACACGAGAATTAGTTGTATCGCAGATATAAATCTTAAAATCCTTATCTACAAATATTCCCCTTGCCCCGCTGAAAGATACCTTATTTTCTT
This sequence comes from Clostridia bacterium, assembly GCA_017549565.1. GTDB lineage: Bacteria > Bacillota > Clostridia > Oscillospirales > Acutalibacteraceae > UBA737. The sequence continues at coordinate 63,228 of JAFYUI010000035.1, read as the reverse complement.
TTTCATCAGTTAAAGTTAAAACGCGATTTAATGAATAATCGTTATTAAGAACTACTACCTGTGACCAGTCAGACACTAAAAGGTAAATATTACCATTTTTATCTGAACAAATGTCATTAACACCGGATAAGCTTTTCTCTAAGCCAACGGATGCCGCAGTAATTACCTTTGTTGCAGCGTACATATCCTGTGATAACACAGAAGTAACTGCACCACTTTGTGTGTCATCGTGCACAAACGAATCGGTTGGATTCGCTGAAGCGGTAATTACAAGCGAGGAAATAGTCAATATAACAAGTATAATTGATAATATTTTTTTCAACTTTTTCCACAGTCCTTCCTTAGGAAATCTATTACTTAATACCGGATGTACTCATAGTTTCCATAACGTTACTTTGAGTTACTAAGAATACCAAAATTGGTGGTATCATCAAAATTACGGTTACAGCCATTGCGCTACCTGAACGGGCAATACCACCTGCGGAAATATTGCTCATAACCTGGGGTAATGTTTTTAACTGTTCGCTGAAAATTGTACCACTTGGAATAATTGTCCACATAGTTTGGAAAGACAAAAGCATAATTGTCATCCAAGCCGGTTTCAATATTGGCATAACAACCTTGTGATACATTGTTACAACGCCTGCACCATCAATTCTTGCAGCTTCCATAAGTGCATCGGGTACTGAAACGTCAATATACTGTTTCATAAGGAAGCAACCAACTGCCGATGGAATAGCAGGTAAAATATATACCCAGTATGTATCAATCATATGAAGTTTTGTAAAGATTAAATACTGAGGTACACTTAATGTAACGCTGTTGTAAAGCAACATAACCTGAATAATCATAAAGAAGAGCTTTCTGCATCTAATTTTTGATTTTGAGAAGGTAAATGCTGCAAGAGATGCCGCAATAATGTGAAGTGATGTACCTGCAACAGTAATAAATAAACTGTTGAAGAAATATCTTGAAACAGGTACTTGTATTTTACCTAAAAGCGACGGCAACACCAAATAGTTAGAAAGTGTTGGGCGCTTTACAAAGAATTGCGGTGGGAATATCAACAATTCATCAAGTGGCTTGAACGAAGTGATAACGCAATAGATTAAAGGTAAAATTGTGAACGCTCCCGCAAGGAAGAGAATGGAGAAATAAACTATATTTCCCGCGGTCGAGCGTGTATAACGTCGATACTGTGCTTTTTTTGCCATACTACACTCTCCCCCTTTACGAATCGCTCTTGCCGACGAGATTTAGGAATGCACCTATGCCGTAACGGAATGCAAGTACCAATAAGAAGAGTACCACCGACAATGCCGAAGCATAGCCCATTTCGTAACGTGCTGTACCTACGTCGGATATGTATGAAACAAGTGTATCTACCGAGTTGTTAACACTGGGGTAACCAACCAATGTTTGCATTAAGCTGCTTACCGAGAATACCGATTGAATCTGCATTACTGCACCGAACAATAAAATAGATTTCATTGACGGTAATGTAATGTACCACAATTCATGCCAACGGGTTCTGATGCCGTCGATAGCACCGGCTTCGTACATTTCTTCGCTTACATTTTGCAAACCTGCAATGTTTGAAAGGAATGTAACACCCATACTCATCCACAATTGAATGATAATAAGAATTGTCATATTGTAATCGGTGTTTTGGAACCAGTTAATAGGTTCGGAAATAAAGCCAAAGCTTATAAGTAGGTTATTAAGATAACCAAGACTGTCACCCGAGAAGAAGATTTGCCAAATGAAATAAGCATTACCAACAAGTGCGGGCGCATAGAATATAAATGTTAAAATAACACGAACAGTTCTTGGGAATTCGTTAATCATCCACGCAAGAACAAACGCCAATATAAATCCACCGGGACCTGCAACAATGGAGAAACGAAGAGTGTTTCCAAGTACTTTTAAGAATGTGTCGTCACCGGCGAACATTCTTGCATAGTTTTCAACGCCGATAAAAATTGGGTTTGAAACCATGTCATAGTCAAAAAAGCTTAAAACCATTGAAGCCAAAACAGGAAGAATATTAAAAACAAAGAACAAACCAACGAAGGGTAACATTATCAAGTAGAAAGAAATGTTTTCGCTTGTAAATTCTTTTCTTCTCTTTTTAACTAATTTACTTTCGTTCATATTTTCACCACATTTTCTTAAAGATGTTTAATCATCTGTTCTCATATTGACGCCATTTGCGTTCAATTTCTACATTTGCTTCTTCGCTGAATTCTAAGAGAGTTTCTTTAGAGTTCTTGTTGTTTTCAACAACGTTCCAGAAGCTTTGATATACTGAACGTGAAACATAGTAACTACCGGGATATTCAGGAACTTCTCTGATTTGATTCATTGCCTTAACAATTGTATCTCTCATTTCCATATCCCATTCAAGAGATTCAAACGCTTTAAGGTTAGAAACCGAAACACGGCCTGTTGGACCTAAGATTGTTTCAATTTCGTTTGAATACGCCAACTGAGTTTCGGAAGAAATCCACCATTTAATGAATTCCCAAGCAGCTTTCGGGTTTTTCGAATTTTGCATAATTGAACATGCAGTACCACCGCCTGAGGTTACGTGGTTGACAGTTCCGTCTTCTTGAACAGTACCGGGAACTAATGCAACGCCCCACAAACCGTCAATTTCAGGAGCTGCCGCTTTCAATGTTGTGTACATTGTGTGGGTAGAAATACCAAGCGGACAAGAACCGGTTCTGAAACGGTTGTAGAAGTCAAGAGTTCTGGGCATTCTAAGTTTTGTATAAAAATCTGTCCAGTCGTTAAATACTGCCGAAGATTCAGCAGAAGAAAGGTTAGTGCTGCGGCCATCTTCTTTATAGATGCTTACACCGCGTTGCAACATTAAGGTTGGGAAAATGTTAATGCTACCGATACCTGCATTTGCTTGACCAACGCTTGTTGCAGTGTTGTTTGGAAGCCAAGCAGTCAAGTTGTTGGTTGCTAAAAGTCGAACAGCTTCTTCAAAGTCTTCCCATGTTTCAGGAACTTCAATGTCCATTTCTTCAAGCAAATCTTTACGATAATACATTAAATAGAAAGACTGTGTATCGGGAAGACCGTAAAGACCGCCCTTATAATAATAAGGTAAAGCAGCGTCAACACCAAAGTCTTTAAGAACATCGTCAAGGTCGTCAAACTTTGTCATATCATATAAAACGCCACGCATTGCAAGGTTTACGGGTTCGCTTCGTGAGTGTTGAAGCAAACAGTCTGGGCCTTTGCCCGAAAGAATTGCTTGTACAATTGAAGCATTAACAAGCTGAACATTTACTGAAATTTTGCTGTTTGGTGTGAAAGAAGTTTGAATTAACGAGTTTAAAACCTGTGCTTGGTCACGACCCCAGTTAACCCAAATTGTAACGCTTTCACTGCCTTCGCCTGCAACTGAAATATTATTATAATCGTTTACGAAAGAAACCAAAAATCTTTCAATTGAATAGATAGTGCTTTCAATAAAGTTTGGCATTTCAAAGGGTTTATCTTCTGCCGCATAAAGCGAAATTTTATCAATGTCAAGGGGCATAGAGTTCATTTCATAAAGAACTGAAGCAAGTGAAGTATATCTTGAATAGTATGTTGATTTGTAACGGTGAGCTGTATAACGGTTGTTAATCATAAGTTCAACTGCTTGACGCATATTGTCAATAATTGAAATGTAAGAACCGCTCTTTTCGCCTGTAATTTCTTTAAGTTCTGCACTGCAATCAAGTAAAGTGTCACGAATTTTGTTTAAACGTTCTTCCATATCAGGAATTTGAGTAAACAAATCATAGTCACGATATGTATCAACTGTTTCGCCTGTAATCATAGTGATGTCAATGTAAAGGGAACCAATTTCATTGATAGCCGCTTTTAACGAATCACGAACACCTGCAATTTCACCGGGAACAACAGTTAACGAGATGGTGTGCTTGCCTTCTGAAAGATAAACATAGTAAGGATTCTTTTCGTCTTTACCGAATGTTGTTTCTTTCCAGTTGTATGTATAAGCAAAGCCAACATTTTCGGCTTCCTTGAAAGGAACTTCGCCATCAATTTTCAAAGTTCTGTAAACCTTTGCACCAATGATAGCACTTTGGCGATACATAAAAGCAATATTGTAATAGCCGGCCTTTAATTCGGGTGTTTCCCAAGTTAAAGTAGAACCGTTAGTTGCCCAGTTGCCGCCGCCGATATAGTTAACCAAGGTATTGTATGAATCATTAGGGGTTATGTCGATAGTTGAATTATCGCTTTTACCTGCAAGCCAATAACTTGTTTTGTCAGTTGCGCTTTCAGCTTCAATGATTACGGGTTCGCCTTTGTAAAAGTTTGAAGTGGGTTTTTGATAGTCTTTAACATCCTTTTCCCCACCTAAAACAATTTTTTCAACCTTAAATTCACCGTAAAGAGCAGTAATTTCCAACTCGTGAGTACCCTTTGTTAAATAGAACAAATATGGGTCGTTTGTCCAGTTGGTAATGTCGTTTAATGTTGAGAAATAGAATTTGTCGGTTGGAACCTGCTTTGGTGCAAATTGGTTGCCAAGACCGTCAACACGAACATCGCCTTCGTTTTTATAAATTCTGAAAAGGGTAAGTTTTTCGGCTTCGTCAAAGAAGATTTTACCGTCTACCTTTAAAGAAAATGTTAAATTTGTGTTGGCATCGTCGGTTGCAAGGTAAGAAAAACCAATGTTATATAAACCGTCTTCTTTCACTTCAACCTTAACTTTAACGGGCTTTTTAGTGATGTGTAAATTAGTTTTAAGTTCAACATCACCTTTTGCCAAAGCACCGTTTTGCTTTGATATGTAAGAGGTATAAGCCGTGGGGCTTGTGTTGGTTGTTGTGGAACTTTCTGCACCGATAGTTAAAACCGGTTCTTCAGTTTCTGCAGCGCTGACAGCTGCCGTGCCTATACCCGTTAAAAGTATGGCAAGAACTGAAAAAATTGCTATTAATTTTATTGCCGTTTTTTTCATACTAATACCTCTTGTTTCTTAGAATTTATATATAAATCGCAATATTTTTTATATTGGACTTTAAATAGAAGATAAGTTTTTATCTTCTATTTAAAATCTAATATATATATTATATATAATTACCTTATATAATAAGGGGGTTACCATTGGGGAATGGGTTTCCATTCCCCAATGGTTTATTTTGTTTTGTGAAAGTTTTAAAAACTTTCAATCGGTTAGTAAATTACTTTCTTGTAACAACCCAACGAACAAATTTGTCATTGCTAATGTCAAGTTGTTCAATAGCAGTTTCAAATCCTTGCTGAGATGTTGCTTTTGTAACGTCTTGGTCGCCAACATTACCATATAACATTACCTGACCAGCGTCGTAAGCACCGGCTTCTTGATAATAGATATTACTGCTAAATGTCATATAACCGGTTGCAGAACCTTCACCAAATCTTTGTGGTAATTCTGCTGCATTATCTTTGCCACCCCAGAACCAACAGAAAACATTAACCTTTGTTGTGTCAAAAATGTTGTCATTAACGGTGATTTGCATGTTGGCGTTGTAAGCATTTCTGCCGCCATAAACGTGGCAACCAAATCTTCTGATGTTACCGCCGTCAGGTCTTTGGTCGTAAGACCAACAGTCAGCAGCATCTTTAAGAATATTACCACTAATTTCCATTTCCATTTTGCCGCCATTAGAATTCCAAAATTCGATATTATCGAAGTTATTTGTTAAAAGGTTATTAGTGATTTTAACATTTGTTAAATTAAGATTAGTTCTGAAATCGCCATCATTTTCCCAGCTTTGTGGTGTGATACCGGCATCGTAGCATTGGTAAACGTAGTTATGATCAGCAATGAGATTGTTACCTTTCATACCAAACTGGATACCGTTACCAAGAGTAGTACTAGAAGGAGCACCACCAATGTAACCGATTTCGCAATTGGTTACTGTAATATTTTCACAACCCTTGAAGTTGATACCGTGAGCACCAACATACTTAATACATAAGTTGTCAATTGTGATGTTTTCCTTGCCCTTTGCATAGAACGCGTCGCTTGATTCGGTGATGTAAATTCTATCGTACTTATTGGGGTTGCCTTCACAATAAATGTAAACATTGTTTTTGGTACCGCCCCATAAATTGCCCAACCAACTGGATTGAGCGTCATAGTCTCTGTACACGTCGCCTTCTTTAGCAAGTTGACTTGTGCTTGTAAATGCTGTGCCACCATTGTCGTTGTTACCATTAATAATAGTGCCAACTAAGGTAGGTTGAGTTGCTTCGGCTTTATCAAAGAAGTAAACGGCACCGGGAATGTTAGCGCCACCATTATTATCCAAGGTTATCTTCCAGATGTTGTTGCCTTGGTTGCTCCAACTGGATTCAGCATAGTTCTTTACAGAACCGATGAGCAATGGCTTAGCTGTACCAAGATTACCTGTGTATGCACCAATTGTTATGTTGTTCTTAGTGATTTCCCAAGCGACATCGTCATCGTTGCTTGGCATATACCATTGGCCGCCGCGTTCAAGAAGAATTGTATATCCACTTGTAGCTTTATTAAGTGCTTTTGCTAATGTTTTAAATGGACTAACTTTGGTACCTGTGTTAGTATCAGAACCATTTGGTGATACATAGTAAACCTTGCTGTTATCAGTAGGTGTAGTATCGCCGGCATTTAAAATTTCATTCTTAAGGATTTCAACTTGGAAGTCAGCGCCATAATAGCCCTTAGCTTCCATCTTAGCGATAAGAACGTCTAAAACGTCATACTTACCGTCAAGATAAATATCATAAGCTGAATCATAAGCTACCTTGCCGAAAATACCGTTTCTAACATCAGCACCGTCGCCAAGGTTTTTAAAGAATGTGCTGTCAACCTTTGCAACACCTGCATAATCGTCAGAACCGATATTAACATCGTATTCACCCTCTTCGGGGTCGATGTCAGAATACTTATTAAACAAACCAAGCCAGCCGTGAGCGATAATGTTGGTCATTATTGCATTATCATCCTGACCCATTTGTGCTTTTACGAAATCACTTGTGTAATAATCAGTGAATACAGGGTTATAGTCACCAATAAGGTTAAGACTGTTTACATCACCGTTTGCATCTAATTCAAAGAGCTGAACCTTTGTGATATAAGCAGTTGCATCATCTGAATTGTGACCAAATGCAAACCTAAATCTGTTTCTTGTGCCTTTGCCATTTGGCAATGTGCCAAGAGAAATTACGTAAGTTTTCTTAAGATATTCGCCAAGACTTTCTGAAACAAGTTCTTTAACGGTTAAACCGTTAAAGTCAGTTGCAACAATAAATTCTGGTAAGTCGCCGTTTGCGCGAACATAGTAAGAGAACTTGTAAGTTGTGTTAGGTTTCAAGTTAACCTTAAATTGAAGTTCGTGTCTGTCGCCACCATCAAGTCTTACTGCATAATCTTCCTTATCATCGGTAAGGTCGATTAAGTCAGCAACGTCTTCAACTGTGAAGAAGTTTTCAGGTGTTTTCATAAGGTCAACACTTGTAAAATTGGTGAAGTTATAATCGCTCCAAGATGGGATATAAGTTGCAGCATCATCCACTGTCATTGCACCAAGTGTGCCGTCATCAAATTCACCGTTTGCAATAAGGTTGTTTCCGCTTGACTTACCGTTTATAACTTCGCAAACCGAAACATTACCAATGTAAAGTGATGTTGAATAGTTCTTTGTGCTGATATCAGCACCTGATGAATTTGTTGCACCGGTTTGAACTTCCAATTGACCTAAACGGATACGGAAGTTTGTGCCGCTTGTTGCGATTTCCTCAGTAACGGTAAAGCGAAGTGTATAGTTTGTTCCGTTATCTTTAATAACTTGTGCGTTAATACCTGCCAATTCTTCTGACAAGGTTGTAATGTGTTTATTGTTGTAACCATTACCATTGCTTGCATTGGTTTTTAATTCGGGGTCAATTCTTAAACCGCCCGCACCACCAAACGCACGATAGTCGATAGATAATTCATAAGTTTTACCTGTGGCAAGTGTTGCATAGTTGGTTATAGCATAATAATTAAAGCTGCTGTTATAACCGTTGGTAAAACGAAGCATTTTATCAATGGCAGTTACAATATAATTGCCATTGCTTTCTGTAATTGTTGAATTATTTGAATTAACATATTCAGTGGGATCAATATTATTGTAAGTACCGCTTACAATCTTAAGTGCACCCGTGCCTGTTTTCAAAGCGGCTGATGCAACAGTGACATTAACATTCTTTAAGGTTAATGTTTGGTCAGTTTTAATATTATCTATTTTGAAAATGTTACCACCGGTAGCTGTAGAATCTACAGTTATTCCTCTAAGGGTGATGTTTGCACTATTAGAATTACTGAAATAAACCGCATTACCTGTGCCGGTGTGGTTAATTGTACCACCGTTAATATTGGCAGTACCGTTTTCGATACGAATACCACTGCCGCTGCCCGAAATGTTAATAATACCACCATTAATGTATAAAGAAGCATCAGGGTGACTCTTAACAACCAAGGCATTGGGATATGAACCGCAGTCTGCATTTGCATTAAATATACCGCCGTTAACAGTTAATTCAGCATCTTCTTGGGATTGAATTTCACCTGTAAAGGTACCATCGTTAATGGTAACATCTGTAAGAACATCCGTACTTTCATTATAAATAACAATAAGACGGCTTGAATTGTTTCCCACTGCAAACGAAGGACCGTTAAATACAACATTTGCGCCAACAGTAATTGCAAATGCAATGTTTTTGCTTGAATCGATAGTAACACTGCCATCACCTGTAAAGGTTATGTCCTTGTCACCGGTACAAACTAACTGAGTAATAGAACCTGAAATATCATCATCAATTCTAATTTCAGAATAGTTAGCATCAATAGCTGCTTGAATTTCATCTAAAGAAGTAACAACCTTTTGACCAAGGCGAATTGTGTAGGTGTCATTACCGATATATTTAGATACATATTCACCCTTTAACATCCATGCAGGGTCAAAGTTATAAGTACCGCCTGTAAAGTTTACATTATTTTTAGTGGCAGACACATTTGCAAACTTAGCACCGTCAACATGGTTATAAGTACCGCTTGTAATTTCAAGCACACCAACTGCATTAGAAAGAAAACTTGCAGTACTTGTGCTGTTTAAGGTTACATTTTGGAGAGAAACGGTTTTTCCGCTTGCAACATAAATAAGCTTACCGTCACCGCTTGTATTTACCGTAACATCCTTAAGGGTGTTAACAGTGCCCTGTATAAAGAACGCATAACCAAAGTCAATGTTGCTGTCGTATCCACTGCCGGTAACATTGTATGTACCGCCCTTAATTGTTGCTTGAGCCGCTGCGCCGACATTAACACAATGTCCGCGACCTGTTGAATTAAATGTACCGCCGTTAATAGTTAACTTGGTAGAACTGTAACTTTTAGCTTCAACAGCACCGCAAATATATTTATCGGTTTGGTTATCTTTGGTGTTAAATGTACCGCCGTTTATGGTTAAATTGGCTTGTGCCTGTGCCTGAATTTCACCCTTAAATGTACCTGCATTAATAACTACACTAATAGGTGTTGTATCGTTATCATCCGCAATTACAAGAAGTCGACCTTCTTTATTAGCATTGCCAATTATGAAAGAAGGACCGTCGAATATAATATTACATCCGCCATAAATGTGGAATTCACTTGTGGCTTTAGTAGTACCGGTAAAAGTAACAGAACCTGTACCTGTGAATGTAATATTTTTATTTGTGCCACCCAATAATCTGTCGGTAGCTTCGATATCAGTATTGATTATAATTTCAGGAACATTATCAGTAATAGCTTGCTGAAGTTCGGCAAAAGTTGTAACCGTTCTTTTTTGTATTACGCCGACAGTCCAATAACCGTTATCCCCCTCGTTAGCTTCATGTCCAACAGGGAAAGTTGCAAATGGATTGGGGTCAAAATTAAAGTTACCATCGTTGATTAGGAAATATCCTTCAACACTTGCAGCAGTTTGACCGCTGGCTTTATCAAATGTACCACCGTTAATTATAAGTGTACCTGCGCTGTTACCGGTAAGCATATCAACCGTACCCGCACCGGTAAATGTACCGCCGTTAATCACGGTTGTGGAATAGTCATTACTATCCTTACCTACTCTTAAAAGGTTTCCGTTGGAAGAATTGTTATTACCCGACTGTGTAAATGTGCCGCCGTTGATAACAAGGTTACTTGGGGTAGTAAAACTGTTCGCACCCTGAAGGTCAACAATACCGGTGATTCCGCCGCTGTTTATTACACAGTTACTGTTCCAAATAACCACACCTCTTTTACCGCTGGTGGTTGCTTTAAATGTAGGACCGTCAATAACTATATTAGAAGTGTTTGTTAAAACAGGGCCGTCGCCTGAACAGGTTACAGTACCTGTACCCTGGAAGTTTATGTTTTTGTCTGAAAGTGCAATACTTGAACCGCTATAGCTAAAGCTTGAATCAATATAAATTGTACCGCCATTTGAAATAGCAGTATCAAGCTCGTCACTATATTTAACGTGAGTACCATAGTTTAAATAACCATCAGAACCGGTTGTATAGCTTACCAAAGAACCCGCATTTGGGGTCTTGTTAAAGCTGCCACCTTTTATGGAAATGTTAGCAGTTGTACCCGAAACAACGTTACCGCTGGAGGTGCTGAAAGCAGTAAATTTACCACCGTTAATAGTAAGCACACCATAAGACCACACCAATGTGTTATCTGAGTTTGTACCAATAAATGTACCGCCGTTAATAGTAATAGGCGTGGTTGATGAGTTGTCTTTGGTTGAAGTTATTAAATTACTAGCAGACGGTTGAGTAAATGTACCACCATTAATAATTAATGAACCGTTATTGTTGCAAATTAAAGCTGTTTGACCGTCATCAGAAGGAATAAAAGTACCACCATTGATTACGGTTTTACTGGTTGAATTTTTGGGGTATAGTAGATTCATACCGCCACCATGTTGTTTAAATGTACCACCATTAATAAATAAATTACATTCGCCTTGGGGTTGAATTTCGCCCATAAATGTACCTGCATTAATGGTTACCTGAATTTCACCGTTGGTACTACCGTTAATCCCCTCTTTCGAGATTACTAAAATTCGGTGAGATGCTGTACTAACCTTAAATGAAGGACCGTCAAATACAACTTTACAGCCGCCGTAAATATGAAATTCACTGCTGCTTTGGGTACTAGATGTAAACGTCACGCTACCTGTACCTTTAAAAGTAATATTTTGACTGCTATCAAGTTTAATTCTTTTGCTGTATTCAATATCCTTGTTAATGATAATTTCACCGCCGGTTGCAAGTGCAGCTTCAAGCGATGCTTCATCAGTAACTGTAACAGCAGATGCAAAAACCAAGCTTGAAACAATTAATGCAACTGTTAAAGCAAGGGCTAATGCACCGTGAAAAATTTTCTTAAAATTCATTTTAATTATCACCTTTTTCAAAAATTGTAAGGTTAAAATTTAATAAATCACCGAAAACCACCAATTAGTGTGGCGGTTTTTAAAACCGTCACACTAACCGTATTTAAGGCAATTTATTATTTATTTTTTTGGTTTTAAAAACCGATTTTTAAAACAATAACTTGCTTTTTTAAAAGTTTAAATTAGAACTTGGCAATTAAGTCATTACCATATTGAGCTGCACGAACATATACATTTTCAATTTCGTCCAACTTGTTCTTAACTTGTTCTGCAGTTAAGCCGGTTCTAATAGTTGATGGAAGGTCACCGTGTTGGTTACCAATAGCTTTGGTTAATTCGCCTGCGCAACCAAATACCACATTCTTTTGTGAACGGCACCATTTATAAACTTCCAATGCCTGTGCATTTGTGAAGAACATATCTTCGTCATAGTTATCAGCATTTAAGTAATAACGCAAATAGTAATAAACAGCAGATGGGTTTTTAGCACCCTTAATGATACCATAAGCTTCTGCTTCGTGGTAAGGTTGATAATAGGTATAACCTGTTTGAGTTGGGAATGGTACACAGTAAAGGTCATTATTTGCCTTCAATGTTGTGTAGTGGAAGTCAGTTCTTCTTTGACCGATGATGTTGTCAGTAAAGAACAAATATGTACCATCTTCAAGTGTAGCGTGGTCACGCATGGTAGTAGAAATGATATCTTGTGCTTGACGCATTGTTGTATGTTCTTGCAAAGTTTTAAGGATTTGGGGGTCTTTAATGTTGCTTGTATATTTTGTGCCGTCAAATTTAATCCATGATAAACCTCTGAATGCTACAAGGTCAAGGTGGTTAGAAGTCATCCAAGCGGGACGAGTTGTTGTTTGCTTAAATTCTAAGCACATTTCTTTCATTTTATCAAAGGTCCATTTGCCTTCTTTCCAAAGGGTATATGGGTCTTCAAAATTATATCTATCAATTGTAGATTTAGCATAAGCTACAATCCAAGGTTGTTGGTTAAATGTGTTTTGAAGGTTAATGCCATAAAGTTTGTTTTTAATGGTATATTCCTTGCGGATATTAGCATCCCAAATTGCGCCGTTAAAGTCATAACCTGTTGCAGCTCTCATATCCTGGCATAAATACATTTTTGCAGGGCTTGCACAGTTGTAACGCATAACGTCAGGTGCTGTACCTGCATTAATGAATGCTGCAATGTTTGTTTCATATTGTTCATAGTTACCTTGTGTCCACTTAACCTTAATGCCGGTTTTCTTTTGGAAATCGTCGATAACCTTTTGTGCGCCTGTTACGTCTTTAATTGGGTTCCAAGAATAGATGTGAATGGTTGTGCCCTTTAATTCTTTAGGCATTTGTGCAACTAATTGGTTAAAGGAAAGCGAGTCAGCATCCTTAACCTGTTGAACTGTAGAATTGTTGCTGGTAGTGGGGGTTGAAAGGTTGCCAAGTGCATCTGAAACGTTACCGCCACTGCCGTTACCGCTTACGGCGATATCCCAGCCATCGTCGTCGCCAAGATCTGTGTTGGTTTTACCTTCGCCGCAAGCTGCAAATGTTAACATCATTGCAACAACAAGTAACAAAGATAAAATGCTTTTTGAAGTAAATTTCATAATCTTTTGCTCCTTTATTATTTTTTATAATTTCATTTGTTTATATTTTAAATTGCTTCCCCAAAAATGTTCAGGGTTGCAAGAATTTCAAAATTTACAACCTATATATATAATGTATAGTTAAAATTTTGCAATTATTTTATTTCTTTGTGTTTTTCACCATTAACCTACAATACCGCAGGTTGCAATGCTTTGAACAAATTTTTTCTGCATTACAAGGAAGTAAGCCAAAAGCGGAAGAACCGTAATAAAACATGCCGCTAATATAAGTGAACCAATCGAAAATTTCAAATCTTGCGTAACAAGTGTTGAAAGGTTGGTTGTAAAGTTTGCAAGCATTACGCTTATTGGGTGATTTCTTGAAAAGAAGATTTGCGCTTGGTAATAGTCGTTGTAATACCACACAACCGAGAACACCAAAACTGTAATTGACGCTGCACCCGAAGAAGGCATTACTATGCGGAAAAAGGTTTGCCAAGGACCTGCGCCGTCAATCCACGCAGCTTCTTCAAGTTCTTTTGGAAGGCCTTTAAAGAATTGCATAAATATGTAAATGTAAAGACCGTTTTTAAGACCGGTGCCCAAAAGTGCCGGCAACCAGAAAACAAACGGTGTGTCAACAACGTTTGGGCGAATATCGCTGCCCACTACATTTCCGACAAGTTTTAAAATTCCCAAAAAGTCTAAATGGCGCATATTATCATAACTTGCAACCATTAACATTGGGTCAGGTACTAAGATTAAAAGAATCATAATACCTACCAGTAATTTCTTGCCCCTGAAGTCAAACCTTGCCAAACCGTAAGCTGCAACCGCACAAGAAAAGAAGGAAATTACAGCCGCCGCAATTTGATTTACCAATGTGCTGGTAAACGAAGGTATGTATTTCAAAACCTCGGCCGCCCAAGTCGCATTAAAAAGTGAAAGGTGTTTCGGCACCCACTGAACTGTTGGGTCTAACCAGTCTTCCGTTGTTTTTATGGTGTTTACAGCCATAAAAATGAAAGGATAAAGTAATATGTAAGCAAAGCCAATTAAAATTAAATAACGGACAATACCAAACATAAACTCGGGCACTTTTCGTTTCAAACGGTATTTATTTATTTTTACCATTTCATACCATACCTCCTAAAAGTTCGCATTCAAGTTCTTTAAGAACAAGTTTATAATTTTCAACAAAGGCGTAAGTGCCTTTTTCAAGAGGTGTTAAAACACCATCTATTATTTCCGCAGTTTTTGGTGAGATAAATTTATCAACATTGCCGATAAAACCGTTGCCGTTTTCAAGCGGAACCATTATATATAATTGATAGCTGTCGTTATCAGCTAGTTCAATTTCAATTTTTTCGTTTGGTTTTAAAATTTTAAGCGTTTTTGAAAAATGTTCGTAAACGCCAAATTCTTCACCAACAAGACCATCAATATCAGCGGGTGAAATTGTGCCGCAAACCGTTTGGTTTTCTTTATCCAAATTAAATGCTTCCAACACGCCGCAACCGTTTGCAAGATTTTGAATTTTAAACGGTTTTTTGCTTTCGACAGGATTTTCAAAAAGGCAGTCAGCCGTTGGCATTGCAGGTTTGTCACACATTAAAATTTTACCATCACTTAAACACAGTGGCATTAAAACTTCCGCTCGGCTTCTATCAAGTGTGTCACTGACATAAATCGGGCCGCCGCTTATCGCACGCAACAAACTGTTTTTTACCGCCTGGCCGTCATCAGTCCACCACATATCCCAGTCAGGATAATAGAACTGACCGTTAACCATTGTGTTGTATGAACACTGCACAATATGTTCAGAAAACCATTCGCGGTCTTCAGGAATAAAGTCGGCGCTGCAGCGGACAACGGGACTTATCGGTCTGTTCCACATATCCTCGCTTGCAAGCCCCATGCAGTTAATCATTTGATTATCAAATCGTTCATTAACCGACCTTTCCATAGCGTTATGGAACTGCCTCGCAACATCACCAACAGGGTTTAGCTTTTTATAAAACCTGCGTGTCATGCTTTGGTTATCTATCTTAACGAATTCAGCACCGCATTCTTTTAAATAATCGTGAAAAACACTGTAATATTTATACGCCTTTTCTTCTTCATAAGATGGCAAGTACATACCATTTTCGGTTTTAATCAAAAGGTCGCTGTATTTTTCAAATATCTCGCCCTTTTCATCAATACCCGACCAATAACCCGTCGTGGGGTGCCACATACCAACTTTTATGCCAAAATCATTAATTTTTTTAATGGCACCTTCAAGCCCGTTTGGAAAACGTTTCGGGTCGGCCTTGAAAGAATAAAGTTTTGACGAATGCATAAGCTTAAACATATCTTCGCGGGTGTCGTAAGTTTTGTCGTAAAAGTCGTGAACTTCGCCCCACATATCGTCAATCATTGCCCATTTAACAGGAATTTGTTTATCTTTGAATTCTTGGCATTTCGCAACAAGTGATTGTTCATCAACACGAATTTGGAAAGCATCCCAACTGCACCAACCAAGATATTTAAGCACTTCAGGGTATTTGCGTTCTTCGCGCATTTTTAAACCATTGCCAAGCAAATCGGCCGCCGACTTTGCACAGCGTGTCAAAAGTTCAAAGGGGTTATCGCCTTCAGCATAAACTGCTACAAAACCTTTAACGGTTTTAAGTTTTTCACACCAACTGTAAATGCGAATATCAAACCCGCCGTTTGCATTGCCCTTCAAGGTGGCTTTGTATTGTTCAGACACGACCGGCATCATCACACCGTAAGTGCCATTGGCTTTTTGGTAAATCAAACATTGGGTGTCGTTCGGAATTTCAGAAAGGTCGGTACCGAACAACGCATCGCACCAAAATTCCATACGGCGCCAATTTGCTACCCACCGAACAATTTCTTCATCAAAAAGACGAATGGCAGCACCCAATTCACTATCAATGTTTTCTTGGGATGCTGCGTCGATAAAAATTGCCGTTGTGTTATTAACTTTTTCGGTTCGGCAGAAAGTTAGATTTTCAATTTGATTTCCGCCCTGTGTGTAGATAATCGCGTTAGTTAGTTTCATAAATTCAACCTTTAACAAAAATTGATAACAACATATATATGGCCTTTGTGTATATTATACAATAATGCACTATTTTTTTAAACCATATTTTTGACTACTTTAAATATATTTTTGCGATATATTGTTACTTTATCACAATTTTTTGTTTGACATTTTTAAGGTTTTGGTATATCATCAAAAAAGGAGATGAGGCAATATGCGAAGGTTTGCAATACACGAAAAAGTACAATTTAACGACACAAAAAGTGACCAATTTTTCTACATAAATGTGGCTTATAGAAATGTTAAACCTTGGTCACAAGCGGGTGTTTTTCACTTCCACAACAGCGTCGAACTTATTTATTGTATTTCGAATAAATTAAAGGTTACTTTCGAAAGTTCCGAAATAGTTTTAGACAAAGGTGACTTTTTGTTTATAAACTCCGGCATTACACATAGCACTGATGCGCTTTTGGGTGAAAACGAACATTATTATGTTAAATTCGAACCAATTATCGTAAATACTCTCACAAGCCATCACTTGCCACCTGCTGAATATTTCTTCTCTCTCCTACCTGATCACATAGTTTTTAGAAAATCAAAAGACACCGATTATATCCATTATCTTTTCAAACGCTGCAAAGACAATTTTACACACAACGATTTTTCAAAGCGTTTAATATTACAGGGCTCTATAATGCAGCTTACTGCATATATTTTTGAAAAAAAGCTTAAAAACTTTATTTTAGAAGAATTAAATGAAAAAAATTCTATTTTTTTGGCAACCTCAGAATACATAAATCAAAACTTTTCAACCGTAACCTTAGAAGATGCCGCCAAAAATGTTTCTATGAGCTATAGTTACTTTAGCCGAATTTTCAAAAAAGAATTCAACACCTCTTTCTCAAAATATGTTACAACCATTCGCATTCAAAAATCGTTAGAATTTTTGACAAATACAACTATGACCATTGCCGATATCGCTGCCGAGTGTGGTTTTTCTAATTTGAGCCACTTCACAAAGTGTTTTAAAGAGGCAAAAGGAATGACACCAAACACTTTTCGAACTATTGTTAAAAAATAACAAATAAAAAATCTCCCCACAAAAATGGGGAGATTTTATTTTTAAAAATTTAGTCTAACAAAATAATTTCTTTTGGATTTTTATCAAAAAGTTTAACTGCCGCAACCAATTCGTCATAATTTTGCGCTTCAACAGGGATGTTTGTATGATATAACATACAGCGTTTATCATTAGAAAGAGATTGATAATAGGTGTTGTTTTCAACAGTCAGTCCAACATGGGGTTCAGGATGGATAAAGTTTTTATCCACACCATGCCACCACCAATGAATCATATATTGACGAGCCGTATCAAAAATATTGCCTGTTATCTTAAAGTTTTCACATTCGGGAACCCACGCCCACTGACCGCCACGAATATGCGAAAGCATCCATTTATCAGGACGTTGCTCATGACACCAGGTATATCCCGAAAAACGAATGATATTATCGCACATTTTCATGTCTTTATACCCACTGCGGAGACCGCTGGTTTCAAAACAAGTTGTAAAAAATTCAATTCCGTAATAGCAAAGTTCAATTAAGTTTTCAGACATATCAATACCCTCATAATAGGTATCCTTGCCCGAACGCCAACTTTGGAATGTGAGCCCGGCATCATAACATTCATAAACCCAGTTGTTTTTAATAACTGCATTTTTTGCGCCAAGGCAAAGTTCAACACCATTACCAAAGCGAACTTGGTCAAACTGCATAGAGCCGCCAATAAAACCAATTTCACAGTTTGTGACCGCCACATTTTGAACATTATGTTCCATCTTAACGCCGTGTGACGCGCCATAACGAATACAAACATTATCAAGTACCGTGTTTGAATTCATTGTTATAATATCGCCGCGTTGGCCAATTTCTATGCTGCTGAAATCTTTTTCCAAATCGCCATCGTAGTACATAAAAAACATATCGGTTGGGCCATCAAAGTAAAAATCATAATTTTGTTTTACATCTTCAAGTGCCCATTGCTTAACGCCAAGTGCATATTTTTCATCAAACACCACAATGCCTGCGTTACGGCTTGGCATATGTTTTTTCCAAATGTTTTCGGTGTGTTTTTCCCAAAGCGAATTGTTAGCATAATTATATGCCGAACCATAAAATTTCGGCTTTTCACCAGTGCCGAATGCACCAAAAATAACACCTTCAGGTATAATTAATTTTTCTTTGCACTGCACACGCCAAAGACCGCCACGTTCAAAAAGCACTGCGTCACCCGGTTGTAAATCTTCCGGGATAGAATCAACGCTCATATCTTTTTTGATATAATACTTTGTACCCTTAATTTCATAAATATCTTCGGTGTTAGGCGAGTTTAAAATAGCATCCCGCATTTCTTTGGCCTGCTTTTCAGCACCGCCGAAATATTTAATAGAAGCATCATAACCCGAACTGTTTTTTAGTGTTTTCATAAAATTGGCACCCCTTCGTTAAGATAGTGTTTAATTGCCCAAATTTTTCTTACTTTTATTGTAACTTTTAAGCAATAAATTGTCAACCTTAATTTAGCCGTTTTAAAACCGAAAATATCCAATTTTCTTCCTCTTGATAGTGTGCTTTAAGTGTGGTATAATATTTTAGCAAATACACAACTTCTTCACTATTCACTATTACCTTTTACTTTCGCCAAAATCGACTTAAAGAGAATAGTGAAAAGTGAAGAGTGAAGAGTGAAAAAGTAAAATCGACAAGGTTATGTCAAACCTTGTCGATTTTGGCGGAGACGGAGGGATTCGAACCCTCGTCCCTCAAGGGGCATCATGATTTCGAGTCATGTCCGTTATGACCACTTCGATACGTCTCCAAATATACACTGGTAAAGATTATACTAAATTTAAATCTCTTTGTCAAGGTGAAAATTTACCGTTTTGCAGGTGGCTTATGTCTAATACTGATATGCTTACAAAAGCTGATATTTTAAAGCATTTAAAAACCGAAAATTTGGATGTTTCGGTCTTTAAAAGCGTGACCTCAACAAACAAAATTTTAAAGGAAATGGCGGTAAAAAACGCAAGAGAAGGTACCGTTATTGTGGCACTTAGCCAGACCGACGGGCACGGGCGGTATGACCGCAAATTTTATTCTGATTTTGGCGGTATTTATTTAAGCGTTTTATTACGGCCAAAGCTTTTAAATTTTGATGCCACACTTTTAACCTCGGCAGTGGCTGTTGCTGTCAGCAATGCCATCGATGAGGTGGCAAAAAGGTCCACAAAAATTAAATGGGTAAATGACATTTTACTTGATAACAAAAAGGTTTGCGGCATTTTGTGTGAGGGCGGCTTTTGCGGTGATGACAGCTTTTTTGTGGTGGGTATAGGTATTAACGCCTGCCCTACCAAAAATGGTCTTGATGACCAAATAAAAGACATTGCCACCACCCTTTTTAACACATATTCAACCGATATTTTAGCCACCCTTTGTGCTAGGGTTATTGACAATTTATTTTATGAATACAATCACCTTCAAAACCGTGAATTTTTAACCACATACCGCCAAAAAAGTGCGGTTTTGGGCAAGGAAATCACCGTGCTTTCAATGGGTGAAAACATCGGTACGGCAATTGCGGTTGAAATTGACGATGAATGCCGACTTTTAGTAGAATTTGAAAACGGTGAAAAGAAAAAGCTTATCAGCGATGAAATAAGTATTAAAATAGCGAATTAAGGAGTTTTTAAAATGATTAGCGAAGCAATAAAATACATAGGTGTAAACGACCATAATATTGATTTATTTGAGGGGCAATATGATGTACCTAACGGTATGGCATACAACTCTTACGCAATTATTGATGAAAAAATTGCAATTATGGACACAGTTGATAAAAATTTTGGCGAAGAGTGGCTTAATAACATAAAAACCGCATTAAAAGGCAAAAAACCCGACTATTTAGTAGTTCAGCATATGGAGCCCGACCATTCGGCAAATATTGTTAATTTCACAAATGCTTACCCCGACGCCGTTATTGTTTCATCCGACAAGGCATTTAAAATGATGCAAAACTTTTTTGGTATTGATTTTGCCGGCAAAAACATTGTCGTAAGCGATGGCGACACACTTTCACTTGGTAAGCGCGAACTTAAATTTTTCACCGCCCCAATGGTGCATTGGCCCGAAGTAATCGTTACCTATGACTGCTTAGACAAGGTGCTGTTTTCGGCCGATGGTTTTGGCAAATTTGGTGCGCTTGACTGCGATGAGGATTGGGCTTGTGAAGCAAGGCGTTATTACTTTGGTATTGTGGGTAAATATGGTGTTCAGGTGCAAGCGCTCCTTAAAAAAGCAGCCACCCTTGAAATTGAAAAAATTTGCCCATTGCACGGCCCTGTTTTAGATGAAAATTTAGGATATTATCTTAACCTTTACAACATCTGGTCAAGCTATCAACCCGAAGAAGAAGGCATTATGATTGCTTATACTTCAATTTACGGAAACACCAAAAAAGCAGTTATTCTTTTGGCAGAAAAACTTGAAAAAATGGGCAAAAAAGTGGTTCTAAACGACCTTGCAAGATGCGATATGGCAGAAGCAGTTGAAGATGCATTCCGTTATAGCAAATTAGTGCTTGCAACCACCACATATAACAACGAAATATTCCCCTTTATGCGTGAATTTATAAACCATTTGACCGAGCGTAATTTCGCAAACCGCACCGTTGCATTTATTGAAAACGGCAGCTGGGCACCCGTTGCTGCAAAGGTTATGGCCGAAATGCTTTCAAAATGCAAAAATTTAAGCATTTGTGAAAACAATGTTAAAATTCTTTCGGCATTAAATGATGAAAGTAAGGCACAGCTTTGGGCCCTTGCAAACGAGCTATAAAAATAAGCAAACCCCGAACTTTGAAAGTTCGGGGTTTTACTTTTAAAGATGAGTCGGTCTGTAAGCCGAGTTCTGTCTTGGACGGTTATCTATCT
The DNA here is from genome assembly GCA_017549565.1 of Clostridia bacterium. Classification (GTDB taxonomy): domain Bacteria; phylum Bacillota; class Clostridia; order Oscillospirales; family Acutalibacteraceae; genus UBA737. The sequence goes on along the minus strand of JAFYUI010000035.1, from coordinate 42,122 downwards.
CGACATAAAATTGCTTTTATGCTCTAGCCGTTTTTCGTGGCACATCGGGCAAATGTATAGCCACACTTAACGTTGCTCCGAATAGGGTTTACAGTATCACGACGTTCCCGTGTGATAGGTGAGCTCTTACCTCGCCTTTCCACCCTTACCGAAAAAATTCGGCGGTATATCTCTGTTGCACTTTCCCTAAGGTCACCCTCGGCGGCCGTTAGCCGTTATTCTGCCCTGTGGGGCTCGGACTTTCCTCAGATATTTCTATCCGCAACCGTCTAACCGACTCAACCATTATATTACCACAAATGCCTTAATGTGTCAAAACTTTTTTAAAAGAATAATATGTATTGATTGGAGGCATTTTTTAATGAAAAACTGTGATATTAAATATTTTTTGGCGGCAAATTCAGCAAACGGATTTATTAGTGAATTTTCGAGCAACTGCACCACCGAATATAAAACCTACATAATCAAAGGCGGGCCCGGTTGTGGCAAATCTTCCTTTATGAAAAAAGTGGCGAAAACAGCTGAAAATAGCGGTGAAAGGGTTGTTTTTTGCCCCTGCTCGTCTGACCCCGACAGTCTTGATGCTGTAATTTTTGAAGATAAAAAAATCATTATTCTTGACGGCACCGCACCCCACACAGTTGACCCTGTTTACCCCGCAGTTTGTGAGGAAATATTAAACTTTGGTCAGTTTTGGGACAGCCAAAAAATTGCCGATAAAAACGAGGTTATAAGGGTTACAAATTTAAATAAAACGCTTCACAAAACAGCATCTTGTTACATTAGTGCGGCGGGCAGCTTGCTTTGGGATAATTTTAAAACCGCCGAAAGCTGCACCGACACAAAAAAGGTTGAACGTTTTGCAAAAAATCTTTGCCAAAAGCTTATCCCCCAAAAAAGCGGAAGCGGTGAAGAAACAGTTAGATTTTTAGGTGGCATAACCCCAAAGGGCTTGGTTTCCTTTCCCGAAACCATCACAAATTCTTGCCAAAATATCGTTATAATTAAAGATGAATTTTTTAGCGTTTCTTCACAAATTTTAAAGATTGTGCGTGACTTTGCGCTTAAAAACGGTTATAAAATTTTAACCATTAAAAACCCACTATTCCCTAACCTTATCGACCACATAATCTTGCCGGAATTATCACTTGCAATAGTTACCGAAAACCGCTTTATAAGGTTTCAGCGTGACTGCCGCCGTATTCATTCCCGCCGTTTTGTTGACAACCGACTGCTGCATTTTAGCAAAAACCGCATTAAATTTAACCTTAAAGCATCAAAAGAACTGCTGGACAGTGCATATTTCACATTAAAAGAGGCGAAAGCTGTTCACGATGAGCTTGAAAGCCATTATATTAAGGCGATGGATTTTGAAAAACTTAACGATTTTGCAGATATGCTTTGCAAAAATTGGTTTTAGGTGATATAATTACCACAAAGGAAGTGTTGATTTATGAAAATTGCGGTTATTACAGGTGCGTCTTCAGGTCTTGGCCGTGAATATGCATGGGCTGTTGATAATTTTAGGGATGATATTGATGAAATTTGGCTTTTAGCCCGTCGCGAAGACAAACTTAAAGAGGTCGCAGCAACATTAAAAACCAAATGCCGTGTTGTAAAATGCGATATTACTGATGATTCTTGCATCAAAGAATATGTCGAACTTTTGCAAAGCGAAAATGCAGAAATTAAACTGCTTATAAACAATGCGGGCTTTGGTAAAATGGGTATGTTTTACGACATTTCAACCGAGGATAACGCAGGTATGATACGCCTTAATTGTGAAGCATTAACCGTTATAACAAGTGTTTCCCTGCCCTTTATGAAGGAGCAAGGTGAGATTATAAACACCTGCTCTATCGCATCCTTTGCGCCCAATTCACGAATGGCGGTTTACTCTTCCACAAAGGCGTTTGTTATGAGCTTTTCTCGCGCTTTAAGAAGCGAATTGAAATCACGCAAAATCAATGCTTTAAGCGTCTGCCCGGGACCTATGGAAACCGAATTTTTACCCCTTGCAAACATTGGCAAGGGCGACAGCAAAACCTTTGATACGCTCCCACGTGATAACCCCAAACGCGTTGCTAAAAATTCACTTAAAGCATCTAAAAAGAAAAAGGCAGTTTATGCCGACCACATTTTTTATAAGTTTTACCGTTTGGTTGCCAAAATTTTACCCACACGCCTTGTTATGAAGATGGCAGCAACCTGATTTTTCAAAAAAGCAGTCAGTTTTTTGCTGACTGCTTTTTAATTTCTCTAAACTTTTTAACAATACTGTACCAAATATCGTTTATCTCATTTAAAGACAACACATTTTGTTCTTTATCTTCTTTGAATATATAATACAAGTTATAATGACTTGATTTTTTTATACTGTTCGGCACATATTATTCCCCCTTATTATTAGTCAAAGAAATAGTTTGAATATGCATACTTTGTGCCTATGCAGTTGGGTACTGAGAAATCGGAATTTGTCCAATCGTGGTTATACTCTGCCATCTTTGTCGAAGTAAGATTGAAGTAGTAATGATATGCAGTACCTGCCCCTCCGCCGATGGGGTCATCGAATGTAATATCGCACATATACCATTCGCCATCGAGTTCCACACAATTCCATTTGTGACCGCCGCCTGCTGTACCAACAACACCTGTGCATTTAATATCAGCATAAAGGCAAAGGGTTTGAAATGCTTCCGCATAAGATTCGCAAACACCAGTTTTGTTTACGATGATGCCGTATGCTGTCCAGTTATCTTCTGCAAGTCCGTCCCATTGGGCACCGAGATTATAATGACTATCCATTAAAATACGGTCATAAATAAGTTTTTCTTTCCAAACATCGGGTGCATTTGCAGGAATAGTGCTTAAAATTCGATTAACTTCTTTTTCAAAGGTTTGCTTTTTAGCGATGATTTTCTCTTTTAATTCTTTTGTCAGTGAATCTTTGTTGTGTCCAGAATATTCACCGCTATTTCTACCGATAGCATAGTATAAAATCAGTCCGCCACCATTAGAATTTGTTATCATAATGTTATTTGCCAAATAAAAATGCTCTGGGTTATCAAACATATAAAGATAGTAAATATAGTAATTTCTGTTTTCGGCTAAATTAGTGGCATTTAAAATCACTTCATTTTCAAGATTATTAACGGCAGTATCAATCTTTCTATACCATTCTTTCTGCTCGGCATTAAGAGTTGAATATAAATAACGACCTGTGTAGTGGAGTTTTTCGTGCTTCTGACCTGTTGTATAAGTATATTCAGGCTTTTTAACTTCTTCCTGTTTCGGTTCTTCTGGGGTGGCAGGTGTTTCTGGTTCGGTAGGAATGGTAGGCTCGGTAACTTCTTCTTTTTCGGGAGCAGATGTTTCTTCGGAAGAGGTTGTGTCTTTTTCAGGTTTGGTAGGTGTAGGTTCAGTAGGTTTTACAACATCAATAGTGGGTATTGCAGATGTAGATGTTGTATTTTTGTCTTCGGTATTAGTTGTTGGAGTTTCGAGTTTAACAACAATACCATCATCCGTTTTGGTTTCGGTGGTCTTAAAACCGCTTTCATCCATTTTTTCTACAAAATCATCGAAACTTGATACATCATTAAGATTTATAGTGTTAGATGATGTTGTTTCGGTGCTTTCGTTCTCGTCTTCGGTACTAGGTTCACTGATTGTTGATGTTACTGCCGAAACAATAGGTTCGGAAGTGTCGGTGTTCGTTTTAGCAGTGTCGCCCTTACCACAAGCGGTAAGCGATAATACAAATGCTAAACAAAGAATGATTGATACGATTTTTTTCATAATAAAAATTCCCCTTTGTTAATGTTTTAGGACTTGATTTCTTGTCCTTACACTAACAAAGGGGATTTAAGTTTTGATTTGGTTTTATATTTTTGAAAAATTTTTTAAAAATATTTTATTACATTAAATTTAACAATATTTCTTCGCTAGACCCATCATTTAGAAAAACCTTTACATTCATTGATTCTTTATCCGCCGCAACTTCAACATCACTTAATATGTAACCACAATCATTGAATGTATATGTATCGTTAGGTGTCAGAGATATCTTGCCATTGGAAGTCATAGAATAGTCGTAATACTCACCAATATCCGAAACTTCTGCCGATGGACAAGTTATATACTTAACTCCGTCAATAACAACACCGCCCATAGCCTTAAAATTGCTTTCGTTTGAAAATAATTCTTCCCACGAAGCACCACCTGAAAGCACTGGGTGTCCACTTGTCATAATCATTTTTTGATATACTTGATATTCCTTATTTGTGATAGTATCTTGCGGTACAAGTACAAATTCTGTTGCACAAGGTAAAAATGCGACTGGTGTTGTAACAGGAGTGCTTGAACATTTATCAGTTCCGTTCGGATAAAAATACAAGTTTATAGAATATTTGTAATACTTACCATCGCTGCCTTTGTGGTGAGATGTAACACCAGAATAATAACAATTTTCTGTTATTTGAATGTTGCTTTCTGTATCGCTACCAATTCTTTTACCATTTACAGTAATATTTTTATTATCGGAAAGTTTAGCGATAAGTGCTAAATCTTCTTCGGGTGTGCTACCAATAAGATTGATATTCTTAACCGTTCCACTAAAAGTCTCACTATAATACCATTCTAAACTTTTATCTAATTTTGCATTGATTATAACATCGCCCGTAAGAGAGGTGCAGTCCTTGAACGACATCATAATTCTTTCTACATTAACAGGTATTGTAGGTGCGGTCATTAGAGAAGAACAACCCCAATAAGCCGAAGGCATTGCCGTTATTGTAGACGGAATTTTAGGTGCTTCTGTCATATTGGCACAACCGAAAAATGTACCGTATAATGTTTTTATCGGCTTACCGTTAATTTTAGAAACAATTACACCGTATGATGATTTGGTTTGGTCGGCAACCATAATGCTCCAACTTCCAAACACATCACCTTCAACAACACCACTGTCGCCACTATCAAAGCCATCTTTCCACATATACCAAGTGTCAGTGCCGTCAATGTTTTTAGGATAAACACATTCATACCCGTAGAGATAGTCACCATACGAAACCTTATCACCAGCAGTACAACTTTCAGGGAATTTTTGTCCTGCGGTCAATACGGTACCGTCATACATTGTATAAGTACATCCTTCGGGTATAATACCTTCTAAAACAAGTTCATCATTTGTTTCAGACGAAGTGTCGTCATTTGATGAAACAATGCTTTGATTATCGGCAGGAATATCATTATTGTCATTCTGCGAAAGCAGAACGGCAGTAGTTGAGCCACCTATTACGATGGCGGCGGCAACAACACCTGCAATAATCTTTGTCGCAATAGGCATTGCGGCGATTTTTGCACCGATACCTACCGCACTTGCGGTAGTGGTTGTTGCAACGGTAGTAGCGGTTGCAGTAGTAGTTGCAACCGTAACCGTAGTGCCTGTTGCAGTAGCGACACCTTCTGCAACAAGTTCGGCAGAAGCAGTAGGCAAAGAGCCTTCGAAAGCACCCTCGAAAATCCACTTGAAGAATGGGAAGAACGGAATAGCATGGAGTTTGATGTTGTGCTTCTTCTCGTATTCTTCAACACTGTTTTTGATTGCCTTACGGGCATAGTTAAGTCGGCTCTTAACCGTACCTTCCGATACCCCTTGTATCTCGGCAATTTGTTTTACCGACATCTCATCGAAGTAATACATCATAACGGCAGACCGTTGTTCTTCGGATAATTCATCAAGAATGCCCATTACGGTCTTCTTGAAGTCTGCCTTATCGAGTGCTTCATCGGGAATGAACTCGGCTTTTTCTTCCTTTAATGTATCAAATACAGTATTGCCTTCTTCGTCTTCATCAACAAGCACATCTTTTTTCTTCTTGAAATATCGTGTGCATTGATGATATGTAATCTGTTTTGCCCAAGTAACAAATGCGGCAGGTTCTTTCAAATTGCCGAGTGTATTTATAATCTCTACAAATGCTTCTTGTGTGACATCTAATGCCGTCTCGTCGTCTTTAACAGTCTTCAATGCGAAATAATATAAGTCGTTGTAAAACTCGTTAAAAAGGCAGTTTAAGGCTTCGTTATCGCCCTGTTGTGCTTTCGTAACGAGGGACACTAATTGTTCCTTTTCCATTTTCGGACCCCTTACTTCTTAAATATAAAAAGGGATGACGAGCACCCCTTTTATCGCTCTACGAGCAATTATAACATATTACCACAAATTTTGCTATTGTTTTGCCTCGGTTTTTTCTTCTTTGTCTTCTTTGAGCATTTTGGGTATTTTAGTAATAGTAAGAAATGCATTAATTCCAAACAAAACATAAAATAAAATAGCATTACAGTTGATAGTGCCGTTTATAAAAGAAATTAAAGCCATAACCCATATTCCTATATTTAACGGGATATTGATATAGGAAAAAATCTTAAAAAATTTATCAATCTTGTGGCTCTTATAACGGAAAGACGAGAAGAAAAGTAAAATAACTATAATTACATTGATGGGTGCGGGCCATTTAAGTAAAAACAGAGCAATGTAACTGAAAAAACTCATTCTTATTTCTTGTAGTACCATAACAAGAATAATAAGTAAAAATCCTAATATTTTTTTCGGTGTAATTTTCATTTTCATTTTTCCTAAATTACAATACCTAACATACTGCAAATCCCTAGAAAAATGCAGATTATTATTGTAGCCACAAAAGCAGCAATGGTACCTGATATACATACTTTGGCTTTTTGTGGGTTGCTCTTTCTAAATGCAAAATAAAGAATTATACCTACCCACCACCAAGCAAGTGAAATAATAAACCAAGCAATATTCATTTTATCTTTTACAGGTTTTTGTTCGGTTTTCTCTTGCATAGAACCGCACATAGGACATACTACTGCATCGTCAAAGATTTCTTTACCGCAATTAGAACAATATCTCATTTTAACTTCTCCCAACTTTTCTTAATTACACTTAAATGAATAAAGAACAATGTGTTTTTCGTTAATAATTTTGATAAATCCTGCATTTCCGCCAATAAGTCTCATTGCATAATGTCTTGCTACACTTGTAATTAATGTGTATTGCGGATTCTTTTCTTGCCATTTACGACGGAATTTTTCGATATTGCTTTTAAGATAAAAGCGGGTTTTGGTTACTTCTGTCACTTGATACTTTTTGTTTGTGTCTTGCTCTGATGTAACAAAATCAAAAGTTATGTCCGTGATTTTATGACCTGCACCTGTTGTAGCAACAGACATCTTTTTAATAACAATGTTTGTTTGTCCTGCAAGCCAAGTGTTTGCCTCAACTGTGCTTTTAAAACTACAAGCATAAGTTGTCATACCGTTTGAAATTTTTGTTGTAATCTGTGTGTTTGTTTCCATTTTTCATTCTCCTAAAATATGTATTTTTTGTTCTGGGTTTTGCCCCTTACGATAATTAGGGGGAATCACAAATGCAATCGGTTTTATATTTTTGAAAAATTTTTTCAATTTTCTTAATTATACCACAAATCGACAAAAATGCAAAATCTTTCTAACATAAAAATAAGTTTTATAAACGATACATTTTTTGTTTACTTTTTAAAAAATATTTGATATACTAATTTTATCAAATTAAGGTAGGTTTTACTATGTATTACATTGGTGTTGACTTGGGCGGCACAAACATTGCCGTTGGTCTTTTAAATGATGAATTTTTAATGATTGGAAAGGAAAAATGCCCCACAGGTGTAAGTCGCGGTTTAAGTGCCGTTTTAGATGATATGGCAGGCCTTTGCAACAAGCTTATTAAGAACAATAATTTAACCGCTGATGATATTGCTTATATAGGCATTGCATCTCCCGGCTCGGTTGAGCCCGACAAAGGTGTTGTTGCATATTCTAACAATCTTAATATGGAAAATTATCCCATCGCAAGTGAGCTTACAGCACGCACAGGTGTTAAAAAGGTTTTACTTGAAAACGATGCTAACGCAGCGGCCTTAGGCGAAGCGCTTATGGGTGCCGGCAAGGGCAAAAATGATGTAATTATGATAACTCTTGGCACAGGTGTTGGCGGCGGTATTGTTATAGACCGTCACCTTTATTCCGGCTTTAACTTTGCGGGTGGTGAGCTTGGTCACACCGTTATTGAAGCGGGCGGAAAGCCCTGCAGCTGTGGCAGAAAGGGCTGTTGGGAGGCATATAGCTCTGCCACAGGTCTTATAAATATGACAAAAGAGAAATTAAACGAAACCAAAGACACAGTTATGTGGGAAATGGTAAAGGGCGACATTAAAAATGTTAGCGGTCGCACCGCATTTGACGCTTCAAGAAAAGGCGATAAAGCAGGTCAACAGGTTGTTGATAAATATATCGACTATCTTGCTTGCGGTCTTGCCAATATGATAAACATTTTCCAGCCCGAAGTTTTGTGTATCGGCGGCGGTGTTTGCGGTGAGGGTGACTATCTTTTAACCCCACTTAAAGCACTTGTCAGAGAACGCGAATATGGTCACGCACAGCGCACCAAATTTACCGAAATTAAAATTGCCGAGCTTGGCAACGATGCGGGTATTATCGGTGCGGCACTTTTAGGCATTTAACGAGGCAAAAAATGTCAAGAAGAAACCACATAAATTATATTATTTCCGCCGCGTTAATTGCCGCAGTTTATGCAGGATTAACCTTTTTAAGCGGCGTGTTCGGCTTGGCTTACGGGCCAATTCAACTTCGCATTTCAGAAGTGCTGACAATTTTACCCGTTTTTACCCCTGCCGCTATCCCGGGGCTTACCATTGGTTGCTTTATTTCAAATATCGGTTCAACGCTTAGCATTCCCGATATGGTTTTTGGCACCTTTGCAACCCTTGCCGCCGCATTTTTAACATATATGCTGCGTGACATTAAAGTAAAGAGCATACCGATTTTTGCCTTCTTTCCCCCTGTTATTATAAACGCCATAATTATCGGTTTTGAAATTGCAGTTTTCTTTTTACCCGAAAAATCGTTTATTTGGGCGTTTTTACTGTCAGCGGTTGAGGTTGGCATTGGCCAATTTATTGTTTGCTTTGTGTTTGGTATACCCTTTTATTTGGCGTTTGATAAATACAATATTTTTAAAAAGTTTAAATAAAAAAACCGACCTTAACGGTCGGTTTTCATTTTATGATTTTAATGCTCTTTCAAGCCAAACAAAGCCAAAGTCAAGTGCTTCAAACATTGTGTCCTTGGTGGTTTCTTTAACAACGCGGTCCTTATCGCTTAAGGTTGTATCGCTTTTTAAAAGATTAACCTTTATTTTGTTGGGCTCACCCTCATTATCTTCTGACAAGATTGTAAATTTAATAACAAACGCTTCGGTCATATCGCCGTAATAAATTTCATTTTTGCATCTAACCAAGGGTTTGCCTTTATAAGAAATAAAATTTTCGGACATTTTGCTGCTCCTTTTCTATAATAATAGCAATAATTTGCTTTAAAATTCTAACATTAACAGTATAGACCATATAATAAAATATGTCAAGCATTGACTTTTATGCACTTTTTTGGTAACATAGTATTTGTAGAAATTTGGCTTTATCGGAGGATAAAATAATGGAAAATTCAATGAAGAATATGGACACCGTTGTTGCCCTTGCTAAAGGACGCGGTTTTGTATTTGCAGGCAGTGAAATTTACGGCGGCCTTGCAAACTCTTGGGACTATGGCCCCTTGGGTGTTGAACTTAAAAACAACATTAAAAAAGCTTGGTGGAAAAAGTTTGTACAGGAATGTCCCTACAATGTTGGCCTTGACAGCGCAATTATTATGAACCCTGAAACCTGGGTTGCATCAGGTCACCTTGGCGGCTTTTCGGACCCACTTATGGACTGTAAAAACTGTAAAACCCGCCACCGCGCTGATAAGCTTATTGAAGATTATGTGGCACAAAACGGCCTTTCTGACAACCCTGCCGCTATGAGCGACAGTGAAATGGCTGAATATATTAAAGAGCATCAAATCGGTTGCCCCGACTGTGGCTCGCACGATTTTACCGACATTAGAAAATTCAACCTTATGTTTAAAACCTTCCAAGGCGTAACTGAGGATAGCACCTCTACCCTTTATCTTCGCCCTGAAACCGCACAAGGTATTTTTGTAAACTTTAAAAACATTGCAAGAACAACCCGCAAAAAAGTTCCTTTTGGTGTTGGACAAATCGGCAAATCATTCCGCAACGAAATCACACCGGGTAACTTCATTTTCCGCACACGCGAATTTGAACAGATGGAGCTTGAATTCTTCTGCAAGCCCGGTACTGATTTAGAATGGTTTGAATTTTGGCGCGGTTACTGCCGTGACTGGCTTTTAAATTTGGGTATGGACGAAAAATCTCTTCGCCTTCGTGACCACGATAAAGACGAACTTTGCTTCTATTCAAAAGCCACAACCGACTTTGAATTTTTATTCCCATTTGGTTGGGGCGAGCTTTGGGGCGTTGCTGACCGTACCGATTACGACTTAACCCAGCACGCTAACCATTCGGGTGAAAGTATGGAATACTTTGACCCCGAAACCAACGAAAAATATGTGCCTTATGTAATCGAGCCATCCCTTGGTGCTGACCGTGTGCTTCTCGCTTTCTTCTGCAACGCTTATGATGAAGAAACCGATGAAAAGGGCGACACCCGTGTTGTTCTTCGCTTACACCCCGCACTTTCACCATTTAAGGCAGCAGTGCTTCCCCTTTCTAAAAAATTGTCTGACAAAGCAGGCGAAATTTACGCCGAGCTTTCAAAATACTTTAATGTTGACTTTGATGATGCCGGCTCTATCGGTAAGCGTTATCGCCGTGAAGACGAAATCGGCACACCTATCTGCATCACCTATGACTTTGATTCAGTTGAAGATGGTTGTGTAACTGTTCGTGACCGTGACACAATGGAACAAAAACGTATTCCTATTGCCGACCTTAAAGGTTATATCGAGGAAGCTGTTCAATTTTAAAGGAGAAGATAGATGGAAACTATTTTCAATATGATCGTTATGCTTATCGGCGGCCTTGTGTTCTTCCTTTTTGGTATGAACGTAATGTCAGGTGGGCTTGAAACAATGGCAGGCGGCAACCTTGAAAAAACCATGCGTAAGGTTACTTCAAACGACTTTTTAGGTTTTTTCCTTGGCTCAGGTATTACCATTGCAATTCAGTCCTCCTCCGCTTTCACTGTTATGCTTGTTGGTCTTGTAAACTCGGGTATTATTGATTTTGCAAACACCTTTGGCATGATAATGGGTTCGAACGTAGGCACAACCCTTACCGCTTGGCTTTTAAGTCTTGCAGGTCTTGAAGGTAATTTCTTTGTAACACTTTTAAACCCTTCTACCTTTGCCCCTCTGCTTGCAGGTATTGGTATTGTTATGCAAATGTTTTCAAAAAGCGATAAGAAAAAGCAACTTGGAAACATTTTTATTGGTTTTTCAATTTTAATTTGCGGTATGGACCTTATGAGCGATTCTATGGCGTCTGTCCGCACCCTTGACGGGTTTGATACCTTTTTATTGGCACTTAAAAGCCCCATTATAGCACTTTTGGTTTCAACTGTGTTTACTGGCGTTATTCAGTCCTCTGCCGCAACAATAGGTATTGTTCAAGCTTTGGCGCTTTCGGGCGGCATAACTTGGGAAATGGCAATTCCGTTAGTGCTTGGCGCCAATATCGGCACCTGTGTAACGGCGCTAATTTCGGCTATTGGCACAAACAAAAATGCAAAACGCGTTGTTGTTATGCACTTTTCAGTAAACGTTTTCGGGTCAATTTTATGTATGATTATCATGTACGTAATGCGTGCCTTTGGCGTAAGCATTTTAAGCGCCGAAATTGCAATGGTTGGCGTTGCAATTATTCACACCTTGTTTAACGCAATCAATACTGTTGCTTTGCTACCCGTTAAAAAATTGCTTATTAAATTATGCGTTATGGTTGTTCCCGACAAGGAAGAAAAAACTCATACCGTATTTTTGGACGAGCGTATATTTAACAACTCGCCCCTTGCAATTTCAGAATGTCACCGTTTAGCGAACGAAATGGCGGAATATGCTAAAGAAGCAATTTCCACTTCAATTAAGCTTTTGGAAAAATACGATGAGACAATTGCACTGCACCTAACCGAGCTTGAAACCCTTACCGATAAATACGAGGACAGGCTTAGCACCTATTTGGTAAGAATTAGCAGTAATACCCTTTCAAAAAACGATTCGCATGCCGTTGCGCGCATGCTTCATTCAATTGGTGATTACGAGCGTATTAGCGACCACGCCTTAAATGTTTGCAAACTTGCTGAAGAAATGTATCAAAAAGGTATTCATTTTTCTGATAACGCCAAACAGGAACTTACGGTTGTATCAGCTGCAATTAACGAAATTGTTGATTTAACCATTACTTCATTCCAAAATGATAATGCGCAAATGGCAAGCCACGTTGAACCGCTTGAACAGGTTATTGACGTTCTTAACGACAAGCTTAAAGCCCTTCATATCGAAAGACTTCAAGCAAACGACTGCACAATTGAGCTTGGCTTTATATTTACAGACTTGCTTACAAACTTTGAACGTGTGTCCGACCATTGTTCAAACGTTGCGGTTTATACAATGCAGTTATCGTCTGACAAGCTTGATGCACATAACTATCTCAATTCAATAAAATCTACATCAAATGAAGAATTCATGAATGAATTCAATAGATATTCCACTAAATACACATTATAATTTAAAAAGCCGTACTTTACGTACGGCTTTTTTTATTTTTCAGTATATTTGTGTCTTAAAAATTCGGCATAGTGCTTAAGCTCACGCCACATTTCATCACTTACCTTAAAATCATCACCAAAAAGGGCCGCCTTGACCGCTTCATCACTTAAAGCGATTTGTTCTTCCCCGCAAAGAAAACCTACACTTACATCAAAATAATCGGCTATTTTGCAAAGGGTGTCGGTTGAAAGACTTTTAATTCTTCCCTTTTTATAGTCAGTAAGGGATGAACGCGGTATGTTACATTCACGACAAAGTGCGGTGACCGTTATACCCTTTCCCTTGCAAAGTTCCTCAATTAAATCATACACGAAAACCATATTTTTACTCCATTTTACGAAATTTCGTAATTTTTGCTTGACTTTTACTAAATTCCGTAATATAATCACGATAGTGTACGAAATTCAGTAATTTTTATTCATTATAATACTTTATTTCGTAAATGTCAAGCGAAAGAGTGAAAATATGTATTATTGTAAAGACTGCAACCGTAAATTTGAAAAACCTTTAATAAAACCTGAAAGCCACCATCTTTGCTCCCCTCCATTTGAAAAAATATACCTTTGCCCGTTTTGTAAATCGACAAATTTTAATGAAATTGAAATTTCTCACTGTCGCTGCTGTGGGGCACGGCTTATTGAGAGTAATGGTGAATTTTGTAGTGATAAATGCAAAATAAGGTTTGAACGGCTTAAACGGGCAGAGTATAAACACAAAAAACAATTAAACGAGAATGCCCTTTACCAATTTATGCGCGAGGTTGAAGCTTACAACCAAAAGCACAACACCAAATATAGCTATGGTCAATATGTAGCACATATAAAGCCAAAATTAGAGGAGGCAAAAAAATGCAAGCAAAAAAAGAATATTTAAAGCTTTACCGCACACAGCAAAATAAAATTAACCGCCTTAACGAAATGCTGGAACAAAACCCCGAAAAAAGCGAAAAATACATAAAAGAAATTAAAAACTGCGAAATGGTGCGCCAAAACATTGAAAGCGATATTTCATCGGTTTCAAACGAGGTGCTTCGTGAGGTTTTATTTTTAAAATATATTTGCGGAAAAAATCTTTTAGAGGTTTCTTTTTTAATAAATTACAGCAAACGCCAAACCGAGCGCTTTCACAAAAAAGCGTTGGAAGAATTTAAACCTTTACATTTTGAAATTTTGGATGTATAATGCAGTTGAACGGATGTTCTAAAAGGAGGGCTTGATTTGGCAGACAGAATTATTTTGCATTGTGACCTTAATAATTTTTTTGCGTCGGTTTCACTGCTTTTCAACCCCACCTTAAAGGATTTACCTGTTGCCGTTTGCGGTGACAGTGAAAACCGCCACGGCATTGTGCTTGCCAAAAACAACATTGCCAAAAGCTTTGGCGTTAAAACTGCCGAAGCCATTTTCGAAGCCAAACGCAAATGCCCCAATTTAGTAACCCTTCCCCCGCTTTATGACGAATATGAAAAATATTCTAAAAAAGCACGGCAAATTTACGAAAGATACACCGATATGGTCGAGCCGTTTGGCATTGATGAATGCTGGCTTGATGTTACGGGCAGTACGGTGCTTTTTGGCGACGGTTTAGAAATTGCCAACAAAATAAGGCGTGATATTAAGCGCGAGCTTGGAATTACCATTTCGGTGGGGGTAAGCTTTAACAAAATTTTTGCAAAGCTTGGCTCTGATATGAAAAAACCCGATGCGGTGACCGTTATTTCAAAAGAGAATTTCAAAGAAAAGGTGTGGCCCTTGCCCATTTCGGACCTTTTGTTTGTTGGCAAACGCACCGCCGACAAGTTTCACGGCATTGGGGTTTCAACCATTGGCGATATCACCCTTTGTGACGACAAAACCCTTAACAGAATACTTGGCAAAAATGGTAACGACCTTAAAAAATATGCATTGGGACTCGATGATTCACCCGTAACCCCCATAACCCGTAATTCAAAACCAAAAAGTGTGGGAAAATCAACCACCACGGGTAAAGATTTTGAAACAAACGAACAGGTTTGGTCGGCATTTTTGGGCTTTGCGGAGGATATTGCCGAAACGCTTCGCCACCATGATTTATATTCCTTTGGTGTTCAGGTGCATATACGCACTTCATCCCTTGCGGTGAAAGAATTCAGCAAAACCTTTGATACATCCACAAATTCATCCCTAACACTTGCAAAGCGCGGGTTTGAGCTTTTTAAAGAAAATTACCACTTTGCCGAGCCATTACGCTCGGTCGGACTTCGTGCAATATCCTTAAAGGGTGACAGCACCGCCGAGCAAATTGATATGTTTGGTGACTGTGAAAGCACTAAAAAAACCGAACAGGTCGAGGATTCTATCTGGTCGGTAAGAAAAAAATTCGGTAATAATTCGGTAAAACGCGGAAGAATATTATAAAAACGGTTTTGGAACTTTCCAAAGCCGTTTTTTATATTGATTTTCTACCGTTTTTATGTACAATTAGATTATAAGTATTTTTAGGGGGAATTATCTTGCGTTTTTTTGAAAATCCTGAAAAAACAAGTGAAAACCGTTTGGCGCCAAGAAGTTATTA
The DNA here is from genome assembly GCA_017549565.1 of Clostridia bacterium. Taxonomy (GTDB): domain Bacteria; phylum Bacillota; class Clostridia; order Oscillospirales; family Acutalibacteraceae; genus UBA737. The sequence continues at coordinate 26,804 of JAFYUI010000035.1, read as the reverse complement.
TATACCAAAAGGTAAATCGGAATTTTTAGATTTAAACGGCAAATGGAATTTTAAATATTTCAGTCGTGATATTGATGTTTGTGAAAATATCACCGACTGGGATGAAATCCCCGTGCCTTCATGTTGGCAAATTTTGGGCTATGAAAACCCAAATTATTCAAACATAAACTTCCCCTATCCTTGTGATATGCCCTATGTTCCGACTGATAACCCTTGCGGTGTTTATGAAAGAACATTTGAAATTAAAGAAATTTTCGGCAAAAGCTATTTTGTTTTTGAAGGTGTGGCATCCTGTGCGGTGCTTTACATAAACCAAAAATATGTTGGCTTCACACAGGGTAGCCATTTAAGAAGCGAATTTGATATTACCGATTTTGTAAAAAGCGGTGAAAACACAGTTCGTGTTTGGGTTTACAAATGGTGCTGCGGCAGTTATCTTGAAAGTCAGGACTGCTTCCGCTTTAACGGCATTTTCCGTGACTGCTATGTTTTACAGCGCCCGCTTGACCACATTGTAAATGTCGAGGTTTCAGCCAACGAAACCACTATTACTGCCGCAGCCGATAAAGAATGTGATATCACAATTTTTGATGCAAACGGCAATGTTTTAAATAAATTCAGCGGCGAAAAAACCGAATTTAAGCCCAAAAGCCCAATTTTGTGGAACGCCGAAAAACCATATCTTTACACCGTTAAATTCCTACGAAACGGTGAAGAAATTGTAAGAAAAATCGGTATGCGTACCGTTAAAATTTCAGATGAGTGTGAGCTTTTAATTAACGGCCAATGGGTTAAGCTTCGCGGTGTAAACCACCACGACACAAGTAAATTTAACGGTTGGTGCCAAACAAACGACGAACTGCGTTTAGACCTTTTAAAAATGAAAGAACTTAACATAAACTGCGTTCGTACCTCGCACTATCCCCCCACCCCCTATTTTGTTGAGCTTTGCGATGAACTGGGCTTTTATGTGATTTTGGAAACCGACATTGAAACCCACGGCTTTGCCCGCAGAACCGCAAACGGCGGTCGCGGATATGATGTTGATAACGGACATTGGCCTTGCGACCGTGAAGAGTGGAAGAACGAGCATATCGAGCGTATGCAGCGTGCCGTAATACCCTTTAAAAATCAGTGTTCGGTTATAATGTGGTCAACAGGTAATGAAAGCGGCCACGGTGTAAACCATATTGAAATGATTAAGTGGACAAGGTCACTAAACGATGGTCGCCTTATTCACTGTGAAGATGCTTGTCGCAAGGGCGATTACAGGAATATGGATATTTTGTCATTTATGTACCATGACATTCCCACAATTGAAAAATTTGCCCAAGATGACGAAATTAAAAAGCCATACTTCCTTTGTGAATATTCACATGCTATGGGTAACGGCCCCGGCGATGTTTTCCAATATACCGAAACATTTAACAAATACAAAAAAGTTATTGGCGGCTGTGTTTGGGAATGGGCTGACCACACCGTTGTGGTTGACGGCGTGCAAAAATACGGTGGCGACTTTGAGGGCGAGCTTACAAACGACGGCAACTTCTGCTGTGATGGCATGGTGTTTGCCGACCGCAGTTTTAAATCGGGCTCGCTTGAAGTTAAGGCGGCATATCAACCCCTTTACACCGAATTTAAAAACGGCGTTTTAACGGTGCTTAACCGCTTTGATTTTACAAACTTTAACGAATGTGAACTTGTATATTCTATCGAAGTTGACGGCAAACAAATTGAAAGCGAAAAGCTTGTTTTAGATGTTTTGCCCCACGAAAAATGCGACATTAAGCTTGATTTACCGAAAATTGATTGCACACTCGGTGCATATATTACCGTAAGACTTTATAAAGACAGTTATGAGGTTGCGGTTTGTCAGCACGAGCTACCCGCAAACCTTATTAAACCCGAAATAAACAATGAATTTGCCGCCGGCGATGAAAAGCAATATGAAATCATATTTAAGGGCAACAATTTCACATACACATTTTCAAAGCATTACGGCAACTTTACAAGCATTATAATTGACGGTAAGGAGCAACTTGCCGAAAGAATGGACCTTACCACCTGGCGTGCCCCAACCGATAATGATCGCAACATAAAAATTCTTTGGGGCAACTATAACATTTGGCAGGGCGAAAATTTTGACTGCAACTTCAACAAAATTTACGACTGCACCTTTGACGGCAAAGCTATAAAGGTTAAGGGCTCTATGGGCGGTGTTTCCCGTCTACCCTATATGCACTATGACCTTACCGTTTCGGTATTCCAAGACGGTAGAATTGAATTCAACCTTAATGCCGATGTGCGCGAGGGTGCTGTATGGCTTCCACGCTTTGGTATAGAATTTGCTATGGCTGACAGCAATGCAAAATTCAGTTATTTCGGTTTTGGTCCTTATGAAAGCTACTGCGATATGCACCACGCTTCTACTATGGGGCTATATAATTCTTGTGCCGAGGATGAATATGTCGAATATATCCGCCCGCAAGAGCACGGCAACCACACCAATGTAAAACAGCTTAATATCGGCAATATGCGTTTTTCATCAAAAAGCGGTTTAGACTGCAATGTTTCCTGCTATACCTCAAAGCAGCTTACAAACGCAACCCACACCGACAAGCTTTATAAAAACGGCAAAACTTATGTAAGGGTTGACTATAAAAATTCAGGTATCGGCTCTAATTCCTGTGGCCCTGCCTTAGATGAAAAATTCCGTGTGGGTGAAAAGAAAATTGACTTTAGCTTTACCCTTTCAATAATTTAATTTACCCCTTGCAAATTTTAGTAATTTGTGGTAATATTAGTCTTAATAAGGGAGTAGTCAACACTAAATTTCATATTTAGTGCTGCGAAGTTCAACAGTCGGAAAATATTTCCTGGCTTCGTATTAAATGACAAGACTTATCTGTTTTATACGGGTAAGTCTTTCTTTTTTAAAAAATTGCATATAATAATTTTCAAAAGGAGATTTTAAAAATGAAGTATTATCTTCAAAAAATTGAGGATGTGTTTAAGCATATCGGCAGTACAGCCGAAGGTCTTACATCATCCGAAGCTGATGCCCGTCTTGAAAAAAACGGCAAAAACAAGCTTGAAGAAGGCAAAAAGAAAACCATCTTCCAGCGTATTTTAGAGCAGCTTTCAGACCCAATGATTATTATTCTTATAATTGCCGCTATAATTTCGGCAATTACCGAATGGTTTGAACACGGCAGCTTTCACTTTGTTTTCCCAACCGACACCGTAATTATTTTGGTGGTTGTTGTAATTAACACCGTTTTGGGTGTTGTGCAAGAAAGCAAGGCAGAAGCCGCTATCGAAGCGCTTCAAGAAATGAGCGCCGCCACCTCAAAGGTGCTTCGTGACGGTAAAATCGTTGCAGTTAAAAGTGAAGACCTTGTTGTAGGCGATGTCGTTATTTTAGAAGCAGGTGACGCCGTTCCCGCCGACTGCCGCATTTTTGAATGTGCAAGCATGAAGATTGAAGAAGCTGCACTAACCGGTGAATCTGTCCCTGTTGATAAGCTTATCGGTCTTTTAAACGGCGGCGAAAATGATGAAGTGCCCCTTGGCGACCGCAAAAATATGGCTTATATGGGCTCTACCGTGGTTTATGGCCGTGGCAAAGCAGTTGTAGTTGCTACCGGTATGGACACCGAAATGGGCAAAATTGCCAATGCTATCGCTCAAGCCGAAGAAGGTCAAACCCCACTTCAAATTAAGCTTTCACAGCTTTCAAAAATTCTTACCTTCTTAGTTCTTGGTATTTGTGTTGTGCTTCTTGGCTTCCAGGTAATTACCGCAGTTTTAGGCACAGGGCTTACCCTTGGCATTTTCCTTGAAAGCTTTATGGTTGCCGTGTCGTTAGCGGTTGCCGCTATTCCCGAAGGTCTTGCCGCTGTTGTTACCATCGTGCTTTCTATTGGCGTTACCAATATGTCAAAGAAAAACGCCATTATCCGTAAACTTACCGCCGTTGAAACACTTGGCTGTGCGCAAATTATTTGCTCTGACAAGACAGGTACATTAACCCAAAATAAAATGACCGTTGTTGACCATTTCGGCACTGATGAAGCGTTAATTGCTAAGGCGATGGCACTTTGCTGTGATGCTGAAATCGATGCTGACGGTGTTGTTACAGGTGAGCCAACCGAAGCCGCTTTGGTAAACTATGCAAACACACTTGGTCTTAATAAAAACGACCTTGTGGCAAACGCACCACGAATTGGCGAAGCCCCATTTGATTCGGGCAGAAAGATGATGTCTACTGTACATGATACTGCTGACGGTATTGTACAATACACCAAGGGTGCGCCCGATGTTGTGCTTAACAAATGTGCTTTTGCCCTTATAAACGGCGAGGTTGTACCCTTTACTGATGAAGTAAAAGCCACAGTATTAGCTGACAATAAGCGTATGGCCGACCAAGCACTTCGTGTGCTTGCGGTTGCATTTAGAAAGTATGACACCGCCCCTGCAGATTTCGCACCCGAGGCCCTTGAAAACGACCTCGTTTTCATTGGTCTTACAGGTATGATTGACCCCGCCCGTCCCGAAGTAAAGGATGCTATTGCCGAATGTAGAAGTGCGGGTATTACACCTATTATGATTACAGGTGACCATAAGGATACCGCTGTTGCTATTGCTTTACAGCTTGGTATTATTGAAGACCCATCAGCCGCTATCACAGGTGCACAGCTTGACGAAATCAGCGATGAGGAATTTGCTGAAAGAGTTACCGAATTCCGCGTTTATGCCCGTGTTCAACCCGAACACAAAACAAGAATTGTTAACGCTTGGCGTGCCCGCGGTATGATTACCGCAATGACAGGTGACGGTGTAAATGATGCCCCCTCTATTAAGAGCGCTGACATTGGTGTTGGTATGGGTATCACCGGTACTGATGTTACAAAAAATGTTGCCGATATGGTGCTTGCTGACGATAACTTCGCTACCATCGTTTCAGCCGTTTCAGAAGGCAGAAGAATTTACGATAACATCCGTAAAGCAATTCAGTTCTTACTTGGCTCTAACCTTTCGGAAGTGCTTTCAATCTTTACCGCAACAATTTTGGGCTTTACCATTTTAAAACCCGTTCATCTTTTGTTTATAAACCTTGTAACCGACTCTATCCCCGCCTTAGCTTTGGGTCTTGAAAGGCCCGAAAGAAACATTATGAAGCGCAAGCCTCGTGACAGTAAAGAGGGCGTTTTCGCAGGCGGTATGGCTTTTGATGTGTTCTATCAAGGTGCACTCGTAACCCTTTTAACCCTTACCGCATTCTTTGTTGGTGAATACCTTGAAACAGGCGTGTTTGACATCTTCCACCCCGTTGCAAGCGGCGAAGGTATGACAATGGCATTTTTAACAATGTCAATGTGCGAAATCTTCCACTCCTTTAATATGCGTTCACAGCGTGGCTCGGTTTTAGGTATGGCATTTGCACAAAACTCACATAACTGGGTGCTTTACGGTGCAATGGTGGCATCCTTAGCACTTACCACTGCAATTATTGAAATCCCCTTCCTTGCAAATATGTTTGAATTCACACACCTTGACTTTAAGGCATACGCAATTTCTATCGGCCTTGCATTCCTTGTAATTCCGATTGTTGAAATTATTAAAGCAATTCAGCGTGGTATTGAAAAAAAGAAAAACTAATTTTTCAAAAACGGTGACCTGTTAAAAGCGGGTCATCGTTTTTTTGCCGTTATATTTATATAATATATATTATTTTTGCAATATAATAAAAAACTATTGACAAAACGGGGTGTTTGGTGCGATAATAAGTGTAATAATAGGATAATTGTTTAAATATGTCCTGTTAATTTGATTTTAGGTGATACAAATGCGTGTTATAACCGGTATTGCTCGTGGCAAGCGCCTCGTCACACCGGACACATACGATGTTCGCCCAACCTCTGACAAGGTTAAGGAGGCATTGTTCAGCGCCCTGCAATTTGATATTGAAGGCCGCCGTGTGTTAGATTTATTTGCCGGCTCGGGCCAGCTTGGTATTGAGGCATTAAGTCGCGGTGCTAAAAGTTGTGTTTTTGTTGATAACAGCCGTGCTTCAATAAATCTTGTTAAAAAGAATTTAGAAATTACAGGTCTTGAAGATAACGCCAAGGTTGTTCAAAGCGATTTTTCGTCCTTTGCGGCTATGAGTCGTGACACATTTGACCTTGTTTTTTTAGACCCACCATATGCAGCAGGTTTTTTGACCGATGCCATTAAAGCGGTGCTTCCGCTTATGAGCGATTACGGTATGATTGTTTGTGAATATCCGCCCGAGGTTGATATTCCCGAAGAAATCGGTGGTTTTAAGGTTTATCGCACCTACCGTTATGGTAAAATAAACGCTGCAATTTATCGAAAGGGGCTTTGATTTATGAAAAACAGCATTGCCATTTGCCCCGGCAGCTTTGACCCCGTTACAAACGGCCATCTCGACATTATTACCCGCGCAGCAAATATGTTTGACAAGGTAATTGTTGTGGTGGCTTATAACGCAAATAAAAAGCATTGCTTCACACCTGACGAGCGTGTTGAAATGATTAAAAAATGCATACCTGACCTTTTGAATGTTGAGGTTGTGCACTTTGACGGCTTGTTAGCAAGCTATGCTGCCGACTGCGGTGCTACCGCAATTATTAAAGGACTTCGTGCTATGTCTGATTTTGAATACGAATTTCAGATGGCATTAACAAATAAGAAGTTAAATCCCAATGTTGAAACCCTGTTTTTAACCACCGACGCGCAAAATATGTATCTTTCATCAAGTATGGTTAGACAAATTGCTTCAATGAACGGCGATATTTCAAGCTTTGTGCCCGAAGCAATAAGGCAGGACATCATCGACAGGATAAATTCAAAAAAATAATACCTTTAAAGGTTTATGGAGGAAGAAAAAATGACACTTGACGAATTATTGGAACAGTTTGACGAAGTTATCGACGGCGGTATTAAAATCCCCGGCAAGAAAACCCTTGTTGATATCGAAAAATTAAGAGCAGTTGTTGACGATATCCGTCTTAACATCCCTGCCGAAATTAAGCAGGCAAAGGGCATTGTTGCTGACCGTGCTGAAATCATCACAACCGCTAAGCGTGAAGCTGACGCTATTATCCGCAATGCCGAAGAAAAGGCAAAGGCAATGGTAGCACAGGAAGAAATCGTTAAGCTTTCACAACAAAAGGCAGCTGAAATTATTGCTAACGCACAGGGCAAAAGCCGTGAAATGCGTAAAGCCGCACAGGACTTTGTTGATGATATTATGCGCCGTGCAGACGAAGGTCTCACCGCTAACCTTGGCGAAGTTCGTAAAACCCGCGCTGCTTTAAAGCAACAAATCCCCACTGTTAACGAATAATTTTTAAAACCCCAAATTTAATACCTTTTAAATGCTTTGACGGAGAAAGTGGCACCGTTCACAAAATTTTTAGCGAGCAGAGGTTGGTGAAAGCTCTGCAGTTTTGGGTTGCCTAAATCACTCCTGAGCAGACGGCTGAAAATTTTAAAAAGTAAGCTTTGTCCGGTTGTTTTCCGTTATAAAAACCGTGAATGTTAGTTCTTCGTAGTAGGTGGTTTATAAAGTGTTATGCCCTTTATCCTATTGTGGATAGAGGGCATTTTTATTTTAGCAATTCTTAAAGGAGTAGATGAAGTGTATAAAAACATTTCCCCCAACGTTAATTTCGTTGAAGAAGAAAAGAAAATTAAAAATTTTTGGGATGAAAACCAAATCTTTGAAAAAAGCATAATTGAAAAAGCCGATGGCGAGCCATATGTTTTTTATGACGGTCCACCAACCGCAAACGGCAAGCCACACATTGGCCACGTTTTAACCCGTGTTATTAAGGATATGATTCCCCGCTACCGCACAATGAAGGGCTATATGGTGCCCAGAAAAGCCGGTTGGGATACACACGGTCTTCCCGTTGAATTGGAAGTTGAAAAGCTTTTAGGTCTTGACGGTAAGGAGCAAATTGAAGAATACGGTCTTGACCCCTTTATCAGCCACTGCAAAGAAAGTGTTTGGAAATATAAAGGCATGTGGGAGGATTTTTCAAAAACTGTTGGCTTCTGGGCCGATATGGATGACCCCTATGTTACCTATGACAACAACTTTATCGAATCCGAATGGTGGGCATTAAAGCAAATTTTTGAAAAGGGTCTTTTATACAAGGGCTTTAAGATTGTTCCCTACTGCCCACGTTGCGGCACCCCCTTATCTTCACATGAGGTAGCACAGGGCTATAAAAATGTTAAGGAACGCAGCGCAGTTGTTCGCTTTAAGGTTAAAGGCGAAGATGCATATTTCCTTGCTTGGACAACTACCCCTTGGACACTTCCCTCAAACGTTGCGCTTTGCGTAAACCCCGATGATACCTATTGCAAGGTTAAAGCCGCTGATGGTTTCATCTATTATATGGCAAAAGAACTTCTTGATAAAGTTCTTGGCAAGCTTGCAACCGAAGATACCCCCGCTTATGAAATTATTGAAGAATTTAACGGCAAAGCACTTGAATTTACCGAATACGAGCCACTTTTTGACTATGTTCAGCCCATTTGTGACAAACAACACAAAAAGGCATTTTTCATCACCTGTGACAGCTATGTTACAATGAGCGACGGTACAGGTATTGTTCACATTGCTCCCGCTTTTGGTGAGGATGACTCAAAGGTGGGCAGAAAGTATGATTTACCATTTGTTCAGCTTGTAAACAGCAAGGGTGAAATGGCTGAAGAAACACCTTATGCCGGCAAGTTTGTTAAGGATGCCGATGTGCTTGTGCTCACCGACCTTGAAAAAGCAGGTCTTTTATTCGATGCGCCCAAGTTTGAACACGACTATCCGTTCTGCTGGCGCTGTGATACTCCACTTATCTACTATGCACGCGAATCTTGGTTTATCAAGATGACCGATGTTAAAGAACAACTTATCGCAAACAACAACACCATTAACTGGATACCCGAAAGCATTGGTAAAGGTCGTTTTGGCGACTGGCTGCAAAATGTTCAGGACTGGGGCATTTCACGAAATCGTTATTGGGGCACACCCCTTAATATTTGGACCTGTGAATGCGGTCATATGCATTCTATCGGCAGCATTGAAGAACTTAAATCAATGTCCTCTAACTGCCCTGATGATATCGAGCTTCACCGCCCTTATATCGACGGCGTAACCATTAAGTGTGAAAAGTGCGGCAAAGAAATGCACCGTGTTCCCGAAGTTATCGACTGTTGGTTTGACTCGGGCTCGATGCCTTTTGCACAACATCACTATCCCTTTGAAAATAAGGACTTGTTTGAAGCGCAATTCCCTGCTGACTTTATTTCAGAAGCGGTTGACCAAACACGCGGTTGGTTCTATTCGCTTTTGGCAATTTCAACCCTTATTTTTGACAAGGCCCCCTTTAAAAATGTTATCGTTTTAGGTCACGTTCAGGATGAAAACGGCCAAAAGATGAGTAAATCAAAGGGCAATGCGGTTGACCCGTTTGATGCACTTGAAAGCTATGGTGCTGATGCTATTCGTTGGTACTTCTACACCAACTCTGCCCCCTGGCTTCCAAACCGTTTCCACGGTAAAGCCGTTGTTGAAGGTCAACGCAAATTTATGGGCACACTTTGGAACACCTACGCTTTCTATGTGCTTTATGCAAATATTGACAAGTTTGACCCGACCAAGTATAACCTTGCCGACTGCAAGCTTACAGTTATGGATAAATGGCTTTTATCAAAGCTTAATTCGGTTGTAAAGGCGGTTGACACAAACCTTAATAATTACCGCATTCCCGAAGCCGCACGCGCTTTGCAGGAATTTGTGGATGAAATGAGCAACTGGTATGTTCGCCGTGGTCGTGAGCGTTACTGGGTACAAGGTATGACCGACGACAAGCTCGCCGCTTATATGACACTTTACACCGCGCTTGTAACCACCGCAAAAACTGCCGCTCCGATGATTCCCTTTATGGCGGAAAATATTTACCAAAACGTTGTTAAATCGGTTGATGACACCGCACCAATTAGTATTCACCTTTGCGACTTCCCCGAAGTAGCCGAAGATTTAATTGACAAAAAGCTTGAAGAGCAAATGGAAAAGGTACTTGAAATTGTTGTGCTTGGCCGTTCGGCTCGTAACGGTTCTTCACGCAAAAACCGTCAACCCCTTAATGTTATGTATGTTAAGCTTGACGGCGAATTGGAAGAAACCTATACAAGCATTATTAAGGATGAGCTTAACATTAAAAAGGTTGACTTTACCGATGCGGTTGACAACTTTGTTACCTACACCTTTAAGCCACAGCTTAAAACAGTTGGTCCAAAGTTTGGCAAACAGCTTGGCGAAATTCGCCAATATCTTATGGATATTGATGGTAACGCCGCTAAGAAAGAACTTGACGAAAACGGCAGTTTGACACTTAAACTTGCATCAGGCGATGTTACACTTTTGGTTGAAGATTTGCTTATTGATGCCGCTCAGAAAGAGGGCTTCTATACCTTAAGCGACCGCGGTATTACCGTTGCGCTTGACACAGTTTTAACTGACGAGCTTATTAACGAGGGTTATATTCGTGAGCTTGTAAGCAAAATTCAAACCATGCGTAAGGAAGCAGATTTCAATGTTACCGACCATATTGAAATCACCCTTGACGGTAGTCAGAAGATTTGCGACCTTGCTGCCGAAAAATCGACCGACATCGTTGGCGATACATTGGCTGACGCGCTTAAAATTGCCACACCTGACGGTTTTGTTAAAGAATGGGATATTAACGGCGAAAACGTTAAAATCGGCGTAAAACGCGTATAAAACCAATTTTAAAGCCCAAAGCTTTTGCTTTGGGCTTTTCTTTTTGCTAATATATTTTAAAAAATGTATTTACTAAAACCAAAAAATGGGTTATAATTACTATAATCTAACTAAAAAATGGTGATTAAATGAAACTTGATTCAAAAACTACCCGCAAAATTTTGCTTATTGTTTTTCTTTCGGCAATAATTTTTGCACTTGTTTTTAATTTTATAGGTGTTTTGGGCTTTTTGTCTACCCTTGTTGGTTTTATAACCCCAATAATTATTGCGCTTTGCATTGCCTTTGTGCTTAATGTTTTTTTAACAGGGTTTGAAACCAAGGTTTTTAAATTTCTTAAAAATTCTAAACGCAAATTTTTAAGAAAGCTTTGCCGTCCGCTTTGCCTTGTTTTAACATATCTTTTGGCTTTTGGCCTTTTGGCACTTATTGTTTTGGTTATCATCCCCGATATTAGCGACACCGTTGCCTTTATTATTGATAAATTACCGGCATTTATTGTTGATTCACGCGAATGGCTTGTAAATACACTACAAAACTTTAATATTCCGACCGACGAAATACCAAAAATTGATGTTAACACCTTAATGGAAACTGTTAAGAGCATCACCTCTAAATACAGCAACACCATCGTAAACGATGCAATAAACATCACCGGATCGGTATTAAGCGTTATTTCAAACATCTTGTTTGGCGTAATTGTTTCAATTTATATTTTGGCTCAAAAGGAAAAAATTGGTGCTTTTGCAAAGCGTGTGGTTGATTCATTTATGCCTAAAACTGCAGCAAAGGTTGTGCACCACATTGCAAAGCAAACCTTTACTTCATTTACAAAATTTATTGGCGGTCAGTTTACCGAAGCGATAATTTTAGGTGTGCTTTGCTATATCGGTATGCTAATTTTCCGTTTCCCAAACGCCGAAATTATTTCTATTATAATTTGCATCACCGCTTTAATCCCAATTGTCGGTGCGTGGGTTGGTGCAGGTGTCGGTGCATTTTTAATTTTAATTACCGACCCAATAAAAGCATTACTTTTTGCTTTGTTCCTTATTATTTTACAGCAGCTTGAAGGCAACCTTATCTACCCGAAGGTTGTGGGCAAAGCGGTTGGTCTTCCCGGTGTTATTGTTATAAGCGCTGTGCTTGTCGGCAGTAATGTCGGCGGGGTTTTAGGGGCACTTATTGCCGTTCCTCTTTCAGCCATTATTTACACTCTTTTAAAAGAACTTATGGATTATATCGAAAAGCAAAAGCACCCAAAAGAAGAAATTGAAACCGAAACCGAATAATAAAAACCCGCAGTTTTAACTGCGGGTTTTATTTATATAACTTCAATTAAAAAGCTAACGGGGCGAAAGCCGTCATTACAGGAAAGCATTGCCGATTTTTCGTTTTTCATCCAACCGCCGTAAAAATTACCGCCACCGTTTAAAAGCTCGCTTATAAACGGTTTAAGGGTGTCCCACGCACTGTCACAAAAGCCATTTGGCATTTCTAAGTTGTCGCAATAAAAGGTTTGCCCAACCTTAATATTACAAGCATTTTCAATGGGGTTTTCAAATTCTTTAATTAAATCATCATATACTGTTTTTCGCATTACTGTAATTTTAACCATAATTTCACCTGTTTAGCTCAGCAATGGTTACGCCGTTTTCACCCTCGCCAAAAGTACCAAGGCGGAAGGACTGTATATTTTTATGGCGGCGAAGATGCGCCTGCACATTTTTGCGAAGCACACCTGTACCCTTGCCGTGAATAATGCGGATAGTGTCAATGCCCGACAGCACCGAATTGTCAATAAAGGCATCAAGCTCTAAAATAGCTTCATCACTTGCCATGCCGCGAAGGTCAATTTCGGTGACAGCGGTACGCTCGGCACGGGATTTAAGCCCTGTGACATTGCGAGTTTTTGGTTTTTCGGTTGTGGGCGAAAAGCTTGATTTAAAACGAAGATTTTCAAAATCTACCCACATTTTAATTGCACCCGCCATAACATAGGCCTGCTTTTTGTCGGGCTTAACATCAATAACGGTTGCATCTCTGCCAATGTCAGCAATAACCACAATGTCGCCCTTGTTAACTGTTTTAACCGCCTCACCCGCCACTTTTTTAACGGTTATGGGGTCGGCATCGGTTTCAAGCTCTTTTAATGTACCCTTATAAGCAAGTCGTGCTTTTTCGGCAAGCTTTGCCGCATTTTCGGCATTGATTTGCTTTTTCATTTCTTCAAGCTCGTTAAGTAAAAGTGATGACTTATACCGTGTGTCCTCTAAAATTCGTGTGGCTTTTTCGCGGGTTTCGTTTAACGCCTTTTCCAGCTTAATTTCAAGCTCTTTTTCACGCATATCGCTTTTACGCTTTGCCTCATCAAGCTCAAAGCGTAATTTTTGCACCTTTTTATGCTCGTTTTCGGCCTCACGCCGTGCATTTTCTAATGATGCCACAACCCTTTCAAAGCGCAAATCTTCATCCTTTACCTGCTCTTTGGCGGAATCAATTATACTTTGATCAAGACCAAGTTTGCCCGAAATTGCAAAAGCATTTGAACGCCCCGGCATACCGATTATAAGGCGGTAAGTCGGCTTTAAGGTTTTAACATCAAACTCACAGCTTGCGTTTTCAACCCTTTCGGTGTCAATAGCATAAGATTTAAGCTCGGGATAGTGAGTTGTTGCCACCACGCGACTGCCGAAAATTGATAATCGCATTAAAATTGCTTTTGCAAGGGCGGCGCCCTCTATTGGGTCCGTACCCGCACAAAGCTCATCAAACAATACAAGTGAATCATCATCAGCATTGTCTAAAATTGAAATGATATTAACCATGTGGGATGAAAAGGTAGAAAGTGACTGTTCGATGCTTTGCTCATCGCCAATATCGGCAAAAATTTTGCTGTAAATTGCAATTTCGCTGCCATCATCAACAGGCACCATTAAACCGCACATTGTCATTAAAGTTAAAAGACCAATAGTTTTAATGGTAACAGTTTTACCGCCTGTGTTGGGACCTGTTATAACAAGGGTGTTATATTCGTTACCAAGCGAAACCGTTATTGGCACAACGGTTTTATAGCTAATAAGCGGATGCCTTGCATTTTTTAAATAAGTATAGCCCTTTTTGTTTATTTTGGGCATTGCCGCCTTCATTTTATAAGCAAGCTTTGATTTTGCAAAAATTAAATCAAGCTCAACAAGGGCGTTAAAAGATGCGGTTATACCGCCAACAAAACTGCCTGCTTCAGACGAAAGCTCGGCTAAAATGCGGTCAATTTCCTCTTTTTCCTTAATTTTTAAAACCCTTATTTCGTTGTTTGTTTCAACAACTGATATTGGTTCAATAAATAGTGTAGAACCCGTAGCCGAGGTATCGTGCACGATACCACCGATTTGTCCCTTATGCTCGGCTTTAAGCGGCACAACAAACCTGCCGTCGCGCTGGGTTATAATATTATCCTGCAAATATTTTGCGGTTGGACCTTTTACGATTTTATCCAAAAGTTCGCGTATTTTTGAAGATTTAGCGCTTATTTTACGGCGAATATCATAAAGCGTTGGGGAAGCATTATCGTTAAGCTCCTCCTCATTTTTAATTGCAAAATTTATTTTATCTTCTAAATATTTGTTGGGAATTAAACTACCGAATAGGTCTTCAAGTGGTGTGCTTTGAAGTGCTGTGCAGTTTTCACGCCAACTTTTTACCACACGAATAACCCGCAGGGTTTCGGCGGTGTCAAGTAAATCACGCATTGAAAGCACTGCACCTGCATCGGCACGGTTTAAAACCGACAAAACATTTTTAGCGCCTGCAAAACTTGGGGTTTGGTACATTGATGAAAACTGATATGCTGAAAATGTTTCAGAAAGTAGTTTTGAAACCTCGTCAAAATCAGTTTTAGGTATAAGAGTTAAAGCCCTCTCACGACTGTCCTTAATAGACGCTTCGTTTGAAAGCATTTGTAAAATTTTATCAAGCTCTAAGGTTTTTAAATATCTTTCGATATTGTACATTTTTTACTCCTTAATACTGTTGTAAAAGTCTAAAGTTTTAAAGCGATAATCAGTTTGAGTTGTAAGATAGGCCGAGGTTATTTCGGAAAGTAGCTTTGCGCGGTCATCTGGTATTTCAAAGTTATATAGCTTTTCAAAATCGGCATAAACAATGTGCCGCATTGCCGAAAGCATTGTTTGGTCCGCCGCAAAGCAGCCCTGTGTTCTCTCACAGTCACCACAAGTGATTATTCCGTCTTGGGCGTTAAAATACATTATATCATCCTGAAACTTGCCACAACCGTCACAAGCGATAAGATTTGGTGCATAGCCCGAAATTGCAGCCGCGCGAAGCTCGGTTATAGCTTTTATTAGTGGCGGAAAGCGTTTTTTAACCGTTAAAAAATGAAGCGAATTTAAAATTAACCGAAAAAATTCGGCATTATTATTTCCGTTAACTGCAAAGCAGTCGGCAAGCTCGCAAAAATATTGCGAAATTGTCAAAATTTCAATGTCAGTGCCTGCCCCGAAAAACATTGTTATTGGGGTGGCTTCATAAATTCTTAAACTGCCGTTTTTGCTTTTAATGGCAAAGCTGCCGTATGTAAGCATGCTTGTTGCGGCACCCTTTTTGGACTTTGTCTGCTTGGCGCCGCTTGCAAATGCCTTAATAATGCCCTGTTCCTTAGTGAAAAGGGTTACGAGCTTGTCGTTCTCCCCCACATTCACCTGCTTTATAACCAACCCCTCGGTCGTGAAACGGGTTGTCGCCTGTGCCAAGTATTTCACTTCCCTTGCACGAATTTACATAAGTTAAATAATCATCGACTTTTCCGCTTGTAATAAACCTAAGCCACGATTTTTCTTTTTCCATTTTTATCACCTAAATTTAGTTTTAGGTGATATTTTTAAAATATAATAGGTAAATTAATCTAATCCAAAGGTGTGGATAAGACCTTGGCGATTGCGCCAGTCTTCCTTAACCTTTACCCAAAGTTTAACCGATGCTTTTATGCCAAAAAATTCTTCAATATCACGGCGTGACTGCATACCGATTTTTTTAAGCATTGCGCCGCCTTTACCGATAATAATACCTTTGTGAGAATCTTTTTCGCAAATAATGGTTGCTTCAATTTCAACAATCGGCTCGCCCTCGGCGGTGTCACGCTCGACAAAGCGTTCTAAATCAACCGCAATGCCGTGGGGCACTTCCTTATCAAGTGAGCGCAAAAGCTTTTCTCTTATCATTTCGGCAACAATAACTTTTTCGGGTTGGTCGGTTACATCGTCAGCATCGAAAAAGTGGGGTGACGGTTTTGAAAACTTTTTAATTTCGGTCATTAAAAGGTCAATACCATCCCCTGTTCTTGCCGAAAGGGGTATAACTGCTTCAAAATCGCACGCCTTGGTGTATGCCATAATTACTGAAAGCAGCTCGTCCTTTTTTGGAAGCAAATCAATTTTGTTTATAACCAAAACTGCCTTCATTTTACGCTTTTTAATTTCGTCAATAAGTTTTTGTTCGGCAGGGGGTAAATTATCGCCGTCAAACTTAAATTTAGGGTTTGCTTCAACCACCAAAACTGCCGCATCAACATCGCAAAGACCGTCGTTAACGGCACGGTTCATATTTTTATCAAGCTCGTTTCTCGCCTTGTGAAAGCCGGGGGTGTCAATAAAAACAATTTGGTTTTCACCCTCGGTCTTAACACCCATAATTTTGGTGCGGGTGGTTTGGGGCTTGTCCGAAACAATAGCCACCTTTTGACCTAAAATTCGGTTCATAAGTGATGATTTACCAACATTAGGTCTGCCAATAATTGTTATAAACGCTGATGTTTGTTTCATAAATTTTTAAACTCCCAAACCCATTTTAATTAAAATTTCTTCTTGTTTTTTAAACATTTCTTTTTCTTCGGCCTCATTGTTTACATGGTCATAACCCAAAAGGTGAAGCATTGAATGAACGGTTAAAAAAGCAATCTCACGGTCGATTGAGTGACCATATTCTTCGGCCTGTTTTAATGCGTGCTCGGCCGAAATTACAATATCCCCCAGCATTAAAGCATCGGTTTCGGGGTTTGTGTCATACTCGCCGTTTTCACCCAGCGGGAAGGACAGCACATCGGTCGATTTATCAATACCGCGAAAGGCACTATTAAGTTCTTTAATTTCGTTGTCATCAACGATGGTTACATTAACCTCCGCCTTATCACAAAAGCCCTCGTAATCCAAAGCTGCGTTGCACGCTTTGCGGATAAGTATTCGGTAATTTTTTGGCAATTCAATATCTTTAACCTTGTTTTTTATACTAATTTTTGCGTTCATTATGTTCTTCATTTCTTTCATAAGCTTTAATAATTTCCTGCACCAAACGGTGTCTTACAACGTCCTTTTCGGATAATCGCATAATTGCAATATCATCAATATTTTTTAAAATTTTAACCGCATCTTTAAGGCCTGACTTTTTGCCGCTTGGCAAATCAATTTGTGTTATATCACCTGTCACAACGGCTTTTGAATTAAAGCCCAAACGAGTTAAAAACATTTTCATTTGCTCGCTTGTGGTGTTTTGCGCTTCATCCAAAATGATAAAGCTGTCATCCAGCGTTCTACCCCGCATATATGCCAAAGGGGCAACCTCAATATCGCCGCGTTCAATACAGCGCTGAAAATTTTCAGCACCAAGCATTTCGAAAAGTGCATCGTATAAAGGGCGAAGATAGGGGTCAATTTTTTGTTGCAAATCACCCGGTAAAAAGCCCAAGCTTTCCCCCGCTTCAACTGCGGGGCGGGTTAAGATAATGCGGTTTACCTGCTTTGAGCGAAAGGCCGCAACGGCAACCGCCACCGCCAAAAAGGTTTTGCCCGTACCCGCAGGGCCAACACCGATAGTAATGGTGTTTTTCTTAATAGCATCGATATACTTCTTTTGCCCCAAAGTTTTTGCCTTTACCGGCTTGCCTTTTGAGGTGATGCAAACACAGTCGCTGTTTAAAAGCTTGCCTATTTTATCGTCCTCGCCGTCCCTTACCAAAGTTGCGGCGTACTGAATGTTTTGTTCGGTTATTTGTTCGCCCTTGTTTATCATTTCAATAAGACATTCCACCGTTCTGACAGCGATTAAAACATCGTTAGGGTCACCCGATACTTTAATTTGACTGCCACGGTTGGTGATAACAACATTATACTTTTTTTCAATTTCTTTAATGTTTTCATCAAAATTTCCAAACAAAGCAACAAGCTGTTCAATTCTTTCAATATCAACTGTTTTTTCAAACACCCTATCACATCCTATTCAAAGTTATTATACCATATTTTTTTCTATTTTCCAACACTAAATATTAAACTTTGTGGGGTGCATATATCCCTTTCTTCTTTTATAATAGCTTTTAAAACAGCGCTGTCTTGATTTTCAAAAAATTCGCGTGTTTTTTGGGCGTTGGGGTATTCCTTTTCAAGCCGTTTATCAAGCTCTTCACAAGCGGTTTGAAAATCGATTTTAGCAGTTTCGCTATTTTTATATAAAAACCGCCGTTTATGAAGCTTAATGGGCAGCTCATTTTTAAAAAGCTTTAACGGTTTTACACTATATTCGCTGTCATACTCCCCTTTTTCCGCCCCCAAATAAAGCGGCAGCTTAAAACTAAAAATTTCTAAAACTGTTTTGGTTTTGGGTTTGCCGACAAAATATTCTTTTTTAATATTAAAATCTTGTTTAAGTTCTATTTCGGTGGTGGTTTCGGCAATAATCCTTCCCTTTGCGCGCACAAATTTTGTGCCTTGCTCGTTTTCGATTATGCCCGACACCAAAACATCCCCCTTGGCGACAGTGTCACCCACCTTTACAACGCAGTTACCCACCGTTACATCAATGTGCTTTATAATTCCGTCACCGTCGGCCACAAGGTTTGAGGCGAGAAAATCCCCCTCGTCCTTTTTGGTGATTTCGGTCACATCAACAGTCAAGCGGCAACCCTGAATATTAAAAGACCCCCACGAAAGCTTGTCGCTTTTTAAAAGCATTTCCTGCGCTTTGTTTTTGGCGTCTAAATCGCCTTTTTTCATACCCACAGTTATGCCTATTTCTTGGCATATTTCAAGTATTTCGCGGCTTTCCACCGTTTTGTTGCCGTTTACTTCAATTACCCAAACAAATGATGAAAGCACCTGCAAAACCGCAAAAAACAGTATAAGCCCCGCCACAATGCCAAAGCGGTGCTTATATCTATCGACAAAAAACGGCAAGCCCTGTTTTTTTGTAATATGAAGCCGCACACCCTGTTTTTTGAAAATTTTTGGCAGCTTTTTAAAATCACGCACCGTTATTTTACAAGAAATTTTACCCTTTTTAAAGCCAATATCCCAAATACTTATATTGTTTTGCGAGCATAAATTTAAAAATTTTTCGGGGTAAACACCGTAAATTTCTATTTCTAAAATTCCAAGAAAAAATCTATATAAAAACAGCATAAAAACACCTAATTTGAAAATTCAATGGTTGAAATTTTGCCCCTTACCGTAATTAAACGGTTTTCAAAGGTTAAAATGTCAAAATCGCTGCCGCAAATTATAATAGCGCCCTTTTTAAGTCGCAGCTTTAAATAGTCGCTGTTATATTCATAAACACCTTCGCAACCATCAATTTCAATTTTTCCGTTACCACAAATTTCAATATAAGGACCATTAAGCAAATCTTTATCAAAAACATCGGTCAACGGGTTCAAATTCCATTTATTTTTAGCTTTTGATTTTTCAATTTTAAGTTTTTTAGCCAAATAAAACCCACCTTTGTAATAATGCTATGAAATATTTTATAAAATAATTCATAGGTGGTAATATGAAAAAATTGCTAAACTTACTTTCGGTTATATTTGTGGCGGCATTTGCTTTTTTAATAATTTTACGCCCCGAAATTTCGCTAAAAAGCGCCCTTTCGGGCGTGGTTTTGTGCGGCAAAGTAATTATACCCTCGCTTTTTCCTTTCACCTTTTGTGTTATGTTTATAAACAAAAGCGGAATTTTAAAATTTTTAAAACCGCTAAACCCCATAACGCAGTTTTTGTTTCACCTAAACTATTATGAATTTTCACTATTTTTACTGTCACTTATCGGTGGTTATCCACTTGGCGCAAAACTTTTAAACCAAAGTGAAACCGAAAACGAAAAAACAAAAATAATGATAAATTACTGCATAAATGCGGGCCCCGCCTTTGTTGTGTTGGCAGTCGGCAAGGGTGTTTTTAAAA
This sequence comes from Clostridia bacterium, assembly GCA_017549565.1. Classification (GTDB taxonomy): domain Bacteria; phylum Bacillota; class Clostridia; order Oscillospirales; family Acutalibacteraceae; genus UBA737. The sequence goes on along the minus strand of JAFYUI010000035.1, from coordinate 6,750 downwards.
GCGTTTTAATTGGGTGGATACTGTTTTTATCACACATATTAGCTTCACTTATAATCGCCTTGTTTTTAGGGCGTTTTTTAAAACAAAGCAAAAAAATAACCGCGCCAAAACGAATTGGTGCAGTTGATAATTTTGTACTGTCCGCCGCCGATGCCGCCGACACAATTATAAAAATTTGTTCGCTTGTGATTTTATTTTCGGTAATTTGCGGTTATATTGAAATGCTGTCTGTAAGCTTTAAACCCCTTTCTTTTTTAGGGCTTTTATGCGAGGTTACAACCGCAGTTTTTAAAACCGATAATGTCATTATCGCCGCTTTTTTATTGGGATTTTCGGGGTTTAGCATTTGGTGTCAGGTTTTTTCACTTTTAAAAGGGATGAAAATAAATTATCTTTTATTTATAACTTTTCGCTTTATTCACGGCATTTTATCGTCAGGCCTAACCCTCTTGCTTTTAAAGGTGTTTAAAGTATCGGTTAGCACCCTTTCAAATAATATAAACTTTGATATTTCCGCCTTTATAAATGGGCCTGTGGTGGCATTTTCGCTTATAATTATGGGAATTATTTTAATAATTTCGCTTTATAATAAAAAATATGCTGGTAATCTTACCGACGATATAGTATAATAAAATTTAAGGAAGTGAAAAATATGGCCAAATCGCCTTTTAATAAGAAGTTAGAAAAGCATTGCGAATATTGTGTGCACGGCACACGGCTAAAATTTGAAGATGAAATTATTTGCAAAAAGCACGGTGTTACAAGCTGTGATGATAAATGCCGCAGCTATAAATATGACCCGCTTAAACGCATACCCCAAAGGGTAAAAATTGAAAACAACTTTACCGAAGAAGATTTTAAACTTTAATAATAAAGGACTTGGAATTTAACTTCCAAGTCCTTTTTGTTTTTACCATTCATCCTTAAAAAAGCCGCGGCTTGATGCCTTTCTTGCCTTTTCATCAACAACACATATTCTAAAATATTCGGCACGGCTGTCAACCTTTAAATCGGCCGAGGTAATAGTTTCCCCATCGGGTGCGATTACAAACTTCGGTCCTTTTGAGCCGGTATAAAGAATTATCTGCTTTGCAGCGCTTGACTCAATATGAACAGTGTCACCCTCAATAGAAATTTCGTAAATTTCGGGGCCGGTGGATGAATACATTTCACCCTTTTCCATTGCAGCTATAACACCATCATAATCGAATTTTTCGGGCATTATCATTGTAAACGCACCAAAAGAATCACTATATACACTATCAAGTGGGCGAATATTATGATTATCATCACCACCGTGACAAGCCCATCTTCTGCCTTTTCTTAAAAGCTTGTCATATAATGCGCCGCTGTATTCAGTTGCATTTGTTTGAAAACAGCCGTAATTATCTATTTCAAGACTGAATATATTTTCATAACTTAATACTCGTTCTTCCTCTTCCATAGACCATACAGGGTGATTATACGAAACTAAATATCCGTTATCAACGGCAGTTTTAATGAATTTGTTTATATATTGAGCAGTATATCTTCTGGTTTCGGTTGAACCAACCTTATTTAATTTGTCATGTTCTGAAAGGTCCTTAATATATTTGCAATATGCTTTATTATAGCAAATATATGCTTCATTATCGGGCTTTTTGGCAAATAAATTTATATGTATTTCAGGACCATATAAATCATATATGCACTCTTCCGATGGGCGCACATACGCCTCATAACCTGTTATGGTTAAAAAATCATCATCGTTTAAATAAGAATGATTTTTAGGTCTTTCGTGGTCGGTTATAGACAAAATTGAGTAACCCTTTTCCTTATATGCATTCTTCATCTGTTCAGGTGTTAATTTACCGTCAGACAATAAGGTGTGACTGTGTAAATTTGCCTTATACTGTTTTTTGTCAGGATTAATAAAATATTTTTTCATTATAACATCCATCCTATTCATAGCTCGTAAAATGACTTTTCTTACAAGAGTATAATATCACAAATGGTATAAAATGTAAAGTAAAAACCGCCTGCCAAACAGCAAGCGGTTTAGTTTGTTAATTATTAGTCATTAACATAAGGAAGTAATGCAATTTGACGAGCACGCTTGATAGCGGTGGTCAATTCGCGCTGATGAGCAGCGCAGGTGCCGGTAGCACGGCGGGGTAAAATCTTAGCGCGTTCTGAAATGAACTTGCGAAGATATGCAACATCCTTATAATCAATGGCTTCAACACGGTCAACACAGAAATGGCAAACTTTCTTGCGGGGTTTTCTGTGCATTGGTCTTTCGTTTCTTTCTTCCATTTTAAAGCCTCCAATCATTAAATTTTAAAAAATTATTAGAACGGAAGGTCGCTATCTATATCAGCGTCCATTTCTGCAAAATCATTAACATCTGCATTGCTAAATGTTGCGCCGTCGCCAGCAGCTGAATCACGCTTTGATTCAACAAACTGAACATTATTAGCGATAACTTCGAAAGCAGTGCGGTTGTTACCGTTCTTATCCTGGTATCTTCTGGTTTGAATTGCACCCTCGATACCAATTAAATTACCCTTTTTGAAATATTTGGTAATAAATTCTGCAGTTTTTTGCCAAGCAACGATATTGATAAAATCGGTCTGGCGTTCCTCACCTGAACGGTAACGGCGTTCAACAGCGATTGAAAAGCTGGTAACATTTGTGCCGTTTGGTGTGGTTTTAAGTTCTGGGTCTGCGGTTAAACGTCCGGTTAAAACAACTAAATTAAACATTGTTTTTTCTCCTTACTTTTTGATAACCATTACACGAAGTACGCCGTCAGTAATTTTTGCGATACGCTCTAATTCTGCGGGGAAGGTTGGTTCGCTTTCAAATTCAAAGAAAACATAGTAACCCTCTGCTTCGTCGTTAATAAGGTATGCAAGGCGACGCTTGCCCCACTCATTAACATTTTCAATGGTACCGTTTTTAGCGATAAGGTCATTAAACTTTTCTTTCAAAGCTAATGTTGCTTCTTCACCGTTTGCTACGGTGAAAATCATAGCTGCCTCATACTTATTGGTCATTTACTTTTGCACCTCCTTCTGGACTTTTGGTCCCGTGGTTCCACGGAACAAGGAGCTAATGAAGACCATACTTCTCCATTTAGCAACACCCATTATAACAATATTTTCTTTTTTTGTCAATAAAAATCTTGCTTTTAATAAATAATAATTATATAATAATTGCAGAAAGGACTGATGACAATGCTGCTTACTATTGATATTGGCAACACCAATGTTACGCTTGGCACCTATAATAACCGAATTTTAGGTTTCACAGCACGTCTTGCGACCGACACCAAAAAAACTGAAGATGAATATGCCATTGACATTAAACAGCTTTTGGCACTTAACGATATGACACCCGACGATATTGAAGATTGTATTATCGCTTCGGTTGTGCCCTCTGTTGCAAAGAGCATAAGCCGTGCAGTTGCAAAGCTTTGTCAAATTGTTCCGCTTGTTTTGGGCCCCGGTATTAAAACAGGGCTTAATATTAAAATCGACAACCCTGCCCAGCTTGGTGCTGACCTTGTTGCAGGTGCTGTCGGCGCTATTGATACCTATAAAATGCCCTGCGTAATTGTTGATATGGGCACCGCTACCACCTTAAGCGTTTTAGATAAGGATGGTGCTTTTTTAGGCGGTGTTATTGCGGCAGGCGTACGCCTTACATTAAAAGCATTGGCTGAAAATACTGCGCTTTTGCCCTCTATCCCAATCGAAGCACCAAAGTCAGTTATCGGCAGTAATACTACCGAATCTATGCAGTCTGGGCTTGTACTCGGCAGTGCGGCAATGCTTGACGGTCTTTTGGATAGAATTGAGCATAAGCTCGGTGAAACACCCACTGTTGTTGCAACCGGCGGTCTTTCAAAGGAAATTATCACCCACTGTAAACACCCCATAATCTATAACGAAAACCTTTTGCTTGAAGGTCTTTGTGCTATTTACGAAAAAAATCATTAAGCAATTACCGCTTTAAGCGGATTGTAATATTATATTATGAACTGCACTCGGTTTAGAGGCAGTATCGGAGGTAATTAAAAATGACAAATTCACAAAAAAGAAAACAAAACACACAAAAAATTGTCTTTACGGCACTTTTGACAGCACTTGTTGTTGTGCTTCAATATGTAAGTATGGCGCTTCGCTTTGGCACTTTTTCAATCACCCTTGTACTTGTGCCCGTTGTTATCGGCGCTGCAACCTGCGGCGTAATATCCGGCGGATGGCTTGGCTTTGTGTTTGGCGTTATTGTGCTATTAACCGGCGACGCCGCACCATTTTTAGCCATTGATGTTTTTGGCACAATTTTAACCGTGCTTTTAAAGGGTACCCTTTGCGGTATTGCGGCAGGTCTTGTTTATAAAGCACTTCACAAGAAAAACCAATACCTTGCAGTTGCTGCTGCGGCTGTTGTATGCCCCATTGTAAACACAGGTGTGTTTTTACTTGGCTGCTTGGCTTTCTTCCTTGAAACTATAAAATCTTGGGGTGTGGCTGCGGGCTTTACAAATATTACCGCATATATGTTTATCGGTCTTGCAGGTATTAACTTTATTATTGAGTTTGCAACCAATGTTATTTTAGCACCCGTAATTGTGCGTGTTTTAAAATTTGCTAAAAAATAATTTTAGGAGTTTAAGTTATGGCAACAAAGAAAAAAATCAGTATACCGTCAATCATTGCGGCAATTTCGTTTATTTACCTTGCATTTTGCCCGTATATAATTAACCCAATCTTCAACATTCTTTTGGGACATAACTTCAATGTAATTATCCGCATTATTGTTAATTCAATATTCAATTTCGGTAATATTATAAACTTTATTGCTTGCCTAATAACAGCTGTGGGTATATTCACAAAATTTGATAAAATTGCTGTTGCAATTACTTCTGCTTTATTTTGGTTTAGTTCGTTTATAAACTTGATTACTTTATTTATTAACGCAAATAAAACGGGACTCTCTGCACATCTTCCATTAAGCGTATTTTCGCTATTAACACATATGCTTTCCTACTTCTTAATATTTGCTATTGCGATTGGGCTTACAATTTTGTTTTTCAAGAAAAAGGAAACACCAAAATTCTTAAAAATTGTTGCATTTATCCCTGTCATAATTTTTGCACTAATTTTGTTTTTTGCTTTTTTAAACGATGCTTTACATATCTTTTCTTTGATTGCCGGCGGTGTAAATATAGGATATCTATTAAATACACTTTTATTTAATGCGTTAGACTTGTCTGACAATTTTGCACTGGTTATCGGCTTTGGCGCTGTTATGGCAAAGCTTACAGACCTTAAAAAGAAGCCCAAAAACACAGTAGAAATTAGCGAAAATGTAGTTGTTGAAAATGTAACATCTGAATAAAATTAAAGCGACCGAAAGGTCGCTTTTTTATTCCCTTATTTTTTGCAGTGCCCCTTTTTCAAGGCGCGAAACCTGTGCCTGAGAAATGCCGATTTCTTCCGACACTTCCATTTGGGTTTTACCCTGCATAAACCTAAGGTTTAAAATGTGCTTTTCACGCTGACTTAAATTTTTTATCGCCTCTTTAAAAGCAATTTCCGAAAGCCAGTTTTTATCATCGTTTTTATCACCCACTTGGTCGAGCACATAAATTGTATCTCCCCCGTCGGAATAAACAGGGTCATAAAGCGAAACAGGGCTTACAACACTTTCAAGCGCTATTACAACATCTTCAACCGGCAAATCTAATTCCTTGGCAATTTCTTCAACCCTTGGTTCTTTTCCGTTTTGGGCGGTCAGTCTTTCCTTTATCTGCATTGCTTTATATGCCGTGTCCTTAATTGAACGGCTAACACGAATTGAGTTATTATCCCTTAAATATCGTCTTATTTCGCCGATAATCATTGGCACGGCATAGGTTGAAAACCGCACATTTTGGGATATATCAAAATTATCAATTGACTTTATAAGCCCAATACACCCCACCTGAAACAAGTCGTCTAAATTTTCCCCACGGTTTGTAAACCGCTGAATAACGCTTAAAACAAGCCGTAAATTGCCGTTTATAAGTTCATCCCTTGCAGACTTATTGCCCTCTTTAACCGCTTTTAAAAGCTTTTCGTTTTGTGCTTCGCGAAGTACAGGTAGTTTGCTTGTATCAACCCCGCAAATTGAAACCTTGTTGTACATAACAGCACCTCCATTAAGGATTATTTCCGTTATGCAGTTTTAATAAACGGTTAAAATATTTTTTCAGTCGACAAAATTCACTTGCATTTTACCAAAAACAAAAGCACTCGGTTTATTTAAACCAAGTGCTTTTAAATTTAAAGGGTATATTCCATACCAAGCTGACCGTATTTTACCCCCGCCATTGTGTTGTAGGGTATTTTTTCCCAGTCACTGTCACCAATAATTTTTTTAATTTCCGCCAAATTTTCAGCGGTGTCAGTGATATTGGGAATTAAGGGTGTGCGGATAAGATACGGCTTTTTTGACTGTTTTAAAATTTCAAGATTTTTAAGGATAAGCTTGTTATCCACACCTGTGTATTTTAAGTGCTCATCGCTGTTTGCAAGCTTTATATCCATAATTACAAAATCAAGTTTTTCGATTACGGCTTTAAAAACTTCACTGTCGGCATAACCGCAGGTTTCAATGCAAAGGTGCTCACCCGTTAGTTCATCGCAAAGTGCCAACAAAAAGTCGCTTTGCATTAGTGGCTCGCCACCCGAAAAGGTAAAGCCCGAAAACATATCGCCA
>JAFYUI010000034.1 GCA_017549565.1 Clostridia bacterium | reverse complement strand
TGTTCAAAAAAGATAATGGCGAATACGGTAGCGGTGTTTTTAATGGCGATGTGGGTTATATTACCGAAATTGATATTCGTGCCAATATGTTAAAGGTTAGGTTTGACGATAGGGTTGTTACCTATTTTTTAGAGGATTTGTCACAGCTTGAGCTGGCTTATGCCATAACCGTTCATAAAAGTCAGGGCAGCGAGTATGATTATGTAATAATCCCGCTTTGCGAGGTGCCATCCCGCTTGGTTTACAGAAATCTTTTATATACCGCAGTTACCCGTGCTAAAAAAATGCTTATTTTGGTGGGGGATGAGGGTATTTGGCAAGCGATGGTTAAAAACGACAAAAAGACACTTCGTTATACTGCTTTACAAAAGTTTTTAAAGGATAATGCCCGTGAAACGACTTTTTAATGTAATTCTTTCGGCGCTCTTTCCAAATACCTGCGTTGCTTGTGGGGAAATAATACCCGAGAATGAATTTTTGTGTGAATATTGTGCTGAAATGGCCGAAACGGTTGATTTTACAAAATGCTGTACCCGTTGCGGAATGCCTAAAAAACAGTGCCGTTGCTCTAAACGGGTGTTTCATTTTAATGGCTGTGCCGCACCATTTTATAACGATGGTGTTATGCAAAAGGCAATGTACCGCTTTAAGTTTGGCAAAAAGGAATATATTAAAAAATTCTTTGCCGAAAGAATGGCATTAACCGTAAAAACCGCTTACAGTGATATTAACTTTGATATAGTTACCTTTGTTCCTACAACCTTTAAACGAAAAAGCAAAAGGGGCTTTAACCAAAGCGAGCTTTTGGCAAATGAAATTTCTAAAATTTTAAAGCTACCGCTTTTGAGTAATTTATTAAGGTGTAAAAAATCGGCAAAAATTCAGCATACCTTAAATTTTGATGAGCGTTTTAAAAATGTTAAGGGTAGGTATGAATGTAATCGAAATTATAAACTAAACGGTAAAACTGTTTTACTTGTTGATGATATTAAAACCACAGGTGCCACCTTGGATGAATGTGCAAAACAGCTTTTGCTTTTGGGTGCTGACAGGGTTTACTGTGTAACAGGTCTTATGACCGCAAAAAATAAGAAGAAGGAAAAGAAATAATGGCTACAGATATTGGTATAGATTTAGGTTCTTCAAAAACTGTAATTTTTTCAAGCTCTAAGGTTGTGTTAGAGCTTCCAAATGTTGTAACGGTTGACAGTGATACATGGGAGCCAATTTATTACGGCGAAAAGGCAAAGCAGACTATTGGCAGAACACCCGATAGTCTTTTAAGCGTTTATCCAATAGAGCACGGCGTAATATCTGATTATGATTTGACCGAGCTTATGCTTAAAAATTATATGGAACAAGCGTTTGGCAATAAAATTTTGCGACCAAGAATAATGGCAACCCTGCCCGCAGGCCTTACTGAGCTTCAGCACCACTCGCTTTCAAATGTGGTTGAAGCGGCAGGCGGCAGAAATATCACCGTTATTGAGGGACCACTTGCCATTGCGTTTGGCTTGGGGCTTGATTTTTCGGTCCCACACGGCACACTTATTGTTGATATAGGGGCGGGGACTACCGATGTTGCGGTTATATCGCTTGGCGGTATTGCGGCGTGTGATTCCTTTAAAATTGCATCATTTGATTTTGATGCACAAATTATCCGCTATGTAAGGCGTGAATATAATATCGAAATTGGCCCCTTGACCGCCGAAGCCATTAAAATTAAGGTTGGCTGTGCGGTAAAGCGTGATATTGAGGTTGCAATGGTTGCAAAGGGCAGAAATATCTTTTCGGGTCTTCCCGAAAGCTTTGAAATCACTTCGGGCGAGGTTTATGATGCTATAAAAGATACCTTAAAGCTTATTTGCAATGCTATACGCGAGGTTATAAACAAAACCGACCCCGATTTAGTTGCCGATATTATGGCTGACGGTATGTATCTTACGGGCGGCGGCTCACAGCTTTCGGGCTTTGCACAGCTTATATCCGACTATTTGGGTATAAAGGTACACCAAATGGATGACCCCACCCACAGTGTTGTAAAGGGCGCAGCGGTTGCTATTAAAAAACCCGAGCTTTTAAAGAATGTTGACTATCAGATGAGGTCATTAAAAGAGCTTGAAATAGAATAATTTGTGATAATTTGTCTTGTTTTAACACTTTAAATCATTAAAGTTTGTGCATAATTACGATTGACATATCCACTTTGAAGGAGTAAAATACACTTATCATTTTGAAAAGGAAGTGGACAGGTTGTTCGTAAAGTCATATTTTCGATTTTATTATTTTAATAGCACGGACTGTCTGTACACTGTTAAAGCATAATTAAGGTTGTGTTTTTAATATTACATTCAGCCCGTAGTTTTCATACCTTTATTTAAGGTGTGGGTATTACGGGCTTTTATTTTTTAGAAAAAAGAGGAAGATTAAATGATAAATGCAAAAATGACCGAGCTTGGTAAGGTGCGTTCGGTAATTCGTGAAATATTTGAATACGGCAACAAGCGCCGTGCGGAAATCGGCGCTGAAAATGTACTTGATTTCAGTCTTGGTAACCCCAGCATTCCCGCACCCGAAAAGGTTAGGGAAATTATGGCGCGTCTTGTTACTGAAACCGACCCTGTAAAGCTGCACGGTTATACCTCTGCTCAAGGTGATGCAGGCGTTAGAAAAGCTATTAGTGACAGCATTACAGAACGCTTTGGTGTTGCTGCAAGCCCTGATTTAATCTATATGACCTGTGGTGCGGCGGCATCCTTAACCATTTCCTTAACCGCCCTTGTAAACGACGGGGATGAGGTTATCGCTTTGGCGCCCTTTTTTCCCGAATATCGCGTTTTTGCTGAAAAGGCAGGGGCAAATTTCAAGGTTGTAAAGTGCAGTGACGGTGATTTTCAAATAGATTTTTGTGCTTTAGAAAACGCAATAAATGAAAATACAAAGGCAATTATCGTAAATTCACCAAACAACCCGACAGGTGTTGTTTTATCCGAAGAAACAATAGTTAAGCTTTCAGACCTTTTAAATAAAAAACAGGCGGAGTTTGGCACATCAATTTATATTATTTGTGACGAGCCCTACCGCGAGCTTGTTTATGGTATGGAAGTGCCCTACATACCCGCTTTTTACGATAACACTATCGTTTGCTATTCGTTCAGCAAATCGCTATCGTTACCAGGCGAGCGTATCGGTTATATTTTTGTGTCACCAAAGACAGATAATCCCACTGATATATATGCCGCAGTTTGTGGTGCGGGTAGAGCGCTCGGCTTCGTTTGTGCGCCAAGTCTTTTGCAGTATACAGTTAAAGAGTGTATAGGCCTTACTGCTGATATTGAGGTTTATAAGAAAAACCGCGATATTTTATATAATGCGCTTTGTGAATACGGCTATAAATGTGCAAAGCCCGACGGTGCGTTTTATCTCTTTATGAAGTCCCCTGAAAGTGATGCTAACGCTTTTTGCGAAAGGGCAAAAAAGTACGAGCTTTTGCTTGTGCCAAGCGACAGCTTTGGTTATGAGGGATATGTTCGCATAAGCTATTGTGTAAGCGAAAAGCAAATTTTGAAATCTTTACCTGCCTTTAAGGCACTTATGGAGGAATATAAATGACCGACCTTGAAAAAGCAAGGCAAACCATAAACGATGTCGACAGTAAGATGCGTGAGCTTTTTTTAGAAAGAATGAAGGCGGCAAAAACTGTTGCTGAATATAAAAAGCTTCACGGTATACAGGTTTTTGACAGCCAGCGTGAGCAAGAGGTTCTTGCCCGTAATACCGATGCATTTACCGATGATGAGTTAAAGGGCTATTATGTTGATTTTATCACACATAATATGGACGTTTCAAAACGCTATCAGCACCGACTTCTTGAAGGTATGAAGGTGGCTTTCAGCGGGGTAGAGGGTGCATTTGCCAATATTGCCGCAAATAAGGTTTTTCCCGATGCTAAAGCCGTACCGTATCCTGATTTTAAATCGGCCTATAATTCGGTTGCAAACGGTGAATGCGACTGTGCGATTTTGCCCATAGAAAACAGCTTTAACGGTGATGTCGGTCAGGTAATGGACCTTGCGTTTTTTGGTCCGCTTTATATAAACGGCGTTTATGATATTTCGGTTGTGCAAAACCTTTTGGCAAATAAGGGCGCCGAAATTTCTGATATTAAAGAGGTTATAAGCCACCCGCAAGCATTAGGTCAGTGTAATGAGTATATAAAAAAGCACGGCTTTAAAGCTATTGAAGCGGTAAACACAGCGGTTGCTGCAAAGCTTGTTTCAGATAGCGGTCGGCTCGATATTGCTGCCATTGCCAGTGAAGAAGCGGCTGAAAAATACGGCCTTGTAAAGCTTGAAGCACACATAAACCAAAGCAGTAATAATACGACCCGTTTTGCAGTATTTTCACGCACAGCAAAGGCACCGTCTGTAGCGGATAATCATTTTATTTTGCTTTTCACCGTTACTAACGAGGCGGGGTCGCTTGGCAAGGCAATTTCTATTATCGGTGAAAACGGCTTTAACCTTAAAGCGCTTAAAAGCCGACCCACAAAGGAGCTTATTTGGAATTATTACTTCTTTGTTGAGGGTGAGGGCAATATAAACAGCGAAAAAGGCAAGAAAATGCTTTGCGAGCTCAAAGAAAAATGCAGTAATTTAAGAATTATAGGCAACTTCGAAAAGGAAGTAATTTTATGATACTTAATGTAAAAACATCGGTCGGACAATATGATATTGTTATAAACCGCGGTGTTTTAAAAGGTTTAAAGGAATATTTAAACCTTGACCGCAAGGTGCTTATTGTAACCGATAGCGGTGTGCCCGAAAGTTATGCAAAAACAGTTTTGGCAGAGTGCGGTGAGGGTTATATCTACACCTTTTCACAGGGCGAAGAAAGTAAAAATTTTGATACATACCAAGCAATTTTAAGTCAGTTGGTTTCAAACGGCTTTACACGAAGCGACTGTGTTGTTGCAGTCGGCGGTGGCGTAGTGGGTGATATGGCGGGTTTTGCCGCCGCAACCTATATGCGCGGTATTGATTTTTATAATATTCCCACCACTGTGTTATCGCAGGTTGATTCATCGATAGGCGGCAAGGTTGCCATTGACTTTTGCGGTATTAAAAACATTGTTGGTGCATTTTATCCGCCAAAAGCGGTTATAATCGACCCCGATACATTAAATACCTTGCCAAAACGCCAAATTTCAAACGGACTTTGTGAAGCGGTTAAAATGGCGGCAACCTTTGATAGTGAGCTGTTTGAGCATTTTGAAAACAACGAGCTTGATATTGACTATATAATAGAGCAAAGTCTTAAAATTAAAAGACAGGTTGTCGAAGCCGATGAAAAAGAGCAGGGAATACGAAAGGTTTTAAACTTTGGCCATACAGTTGGACACGCTATTGAAAGCGAAAATTTTGGTGAATTATATCACGGCGAATGTGTAGCCCTTGGTATGCTATACTTTTGTAGCGAAGAGGTAAAAGCACGGCTTGAAAATGTGCTCAAAGCATTAAATTTGCCAACAAAATGTGAAATTGATGCCGATGAAATAATTGAAATTATCTCACACGATAAGAAAAAATCGGGGGATTTGATATCGGTTATTTGGGTAGAAAAAATTGGCAGTTTTGAAATTAGAAAAATGACATTATCTGAGCTTAAAGAAGTGATTATAAAATGAAAAACAGTTTCGGACAAAATGTAACAGTCACAGTTTTCGGTGAAAGCCACGGCGCAGGTGTCGGCGCTGTGCTTGACGGAATGCCCGCAGGTATTCCGGTTGATGAAGCATTTATAAAGCATCAGCTTTCGCTTAGACGACCAAGCGGGGATATATCCACACCTCGTGTTGAGGCCGACAATTACATAATTTACAGCGGTGTTTTGGGTGGTTTTACAACGGGTACCCCTATTTGTGTGGTTGTGCCAAACGAAAATACCAATTCAAAGGATTATGCGGCGGATAGATTTATTGTCCGCCCATCACACGCTGATTTTGTTGCATTTAAGAAATATAACGGCTTTGAGGATTATCGTGGCGGCGGTCATTTTAGCGGCAGGGTAACTGCGGGTGTTGTGGCTGTCGGTGCGGTTGCAATTTCGGCCTTAAAGCAAAAGGGCATTAAAATTGGCACACACATTTCAAAATGTGCGGGTGTTGATGATGCTGCTTTTGCAAATTATGAAACCGAGATAGATGCTTTAAATAATATGTCTTTTGCAGTTTTAGACAACGCAAAGGGCGAGCAAATGAAAGAAAAAATACTTTCTGCAAAAGCCGAATGTGACAGCGTTGGCGGTGTTCTTGAAACTGCAGTTTTAGGGCTTCCCGTTGGTGTGGGCGAGCCGTGGTTTGATACTTTAGAAGGTATGCTTTCCCACGCGCTTTTCTCAATCCCCGCAGTAAAGGGTGTTGAGTTTGGCTTGGGCTTTGGTATTGCTGATTTAATGGGCAGTCAAGCCAATGATGAGCTTGAGGTTAAAAACGGTGAAATCATTACAAAAACCAATAATAACGGCGGCATAAACGGCGGTATTTCAAACGGAATGCCCGTTGTTTTACGCTGTGCCGTAAAGCCAACCCCAACCATTGCAAAGCCGCAAAGCACAGTTAATTTTTCAACCAATGAAAATACTGTTTTACAATCATTAGGCAGGCACGACCCATGTATTGTTCACCGCGCGCGTGTTGTGGTTGACAGTATGGTGGCCATTACCCTATGTGATGCTTTAACCGCAAAATTTGGTACTGATTGGTGGCAAAAATGAAGTACGGTCTTATTGGCGAAAAATTAGGTCACAGCTTTTCAAAAACGGTACATTCGAAAATAGCCGATTATAATTACGAGCTTTTGGAAATCGGCAAAGAAGAAATTGATTCGTTTTTTAAAAAGCGTGACTTTTTGGGGATAAATGTCACAATTCCTTACAAACAAACCGTTATGCCGTATCTTGACTTTATAAGCGATGAAGCCAAAAGCATTGGTGCGGTAAATACTGTTGTTAATAAAAATGGTAAATTATACGGCTATAATACCGACTTTTTCGGCCTTAAAGCGCTTATTGAAAAGAATAATGTTGAAATTTTAGGTAAAACCGTTTTGATTTTGGGAAGCGGTGGCACTTCAAAAACCGCAAATGCAGTTTGCAAGTCAATGTCGGCTAAAGAAATTTATACCGTTTCACGAAGCGGTGAAAACGGCACAGTTTCTTATGATGCTGCTAAAAAAATCAAAGCCGAGGTTATAATAAACACCACACCAAGCGGAATGTACCCTAAAAATTATGAAACACCTATTGATTTAAGCGCTTTTGAAAATTTGCAGGCGGTTGTTGATGTTGTTTATAACCCTTTAAAAACGGCGCTTGTTTTGTCGGCTGAAAAAAGGGGAATAAAGGCGGTTGGCGGTCTTTATATGCTTTATATTCAAGCGGTAAAGGCGGCAGACCTGTTTTTAGAAAAAGAAATTACAAATAATGTTTTTTCAAAAATTTTTAGTGAAAAACAAAATTTGGTGCTTATCGGTATGCCGTCAAGCGGCAAGACAACCTTAGGTAAAATATTGTCACAAGAGCTTAAAAAAGAGTTTGTTGACACCGATGCGGAAATTGTTAAAAAGGCCCAAATGCCTATAGCCGAAATTTTTGAAAGGTTTAGTGAAGAGTATTTTAGGGCACTTGAAACACAGGTTATAAAAGAGGTTTCACAAAGGCAGGGGCTTGTTATTGCAACAGGCGGTGGTGCGGTTTTAAGGCAAGAAAATATTGATGCCTTAAAGCAAAACGGTAAGGTAATTTTCATTGACCGACCACTTTCACAGCTTTTGGTAACTGATGACCGACCACTTTCAAAAACCTATAAGCATGTAGAACAACTTTATAACCAAAGGTATGATATTTATAATGCGGTTTGCGATTTAAAAATCAATGCCGATGGTGATATAAACACTAATTTAAAGCGAATAAAAGAAGGCATTTTAAATGAAAATTTTAGTAATTAACGGGCCAAATCTTAATATGCTCGGGTGTAGAGAGCCCGAAATTTACGGCAGTAAAACCTATAAAGATTTACGCAAACGAATTAAAGAATTTGCAAAAGAAAAGGGAGTAAGGGTTTCGTTTTTTCAGTCAAACTGCGAGGGCGATTTGGTGACTGCTATTCAAAAAGCATATAAAAAATATGACGGCATTGTTATAAACCCCGGCGCTTATACCCACACAAGCATAGCGCTTTTAGATGCGGTAAAATCAGTCTTAGTTCCAACGGTTGAAGTACATATTTCTGATTTGTCCACCCGTGAGGATTTCCGTCAAATAAGTTATATTCGTGCCGCTTGTATCGGTACAATTAGCGGTAAGGGCTTTGATGGATATAACGATGCAATTAACCTTTTAATCAGTAACAGAAGTGATAAATAATGATAGTTAGAATTACACCATCCTCTGCCGCAGGGCGAGTTAAGGCGCCACCCTCAAAAAGTATGGCGCACCGCCTTTTGATTTGCGGCGCACTTTCAAGCAAAAGTGTAATAAGCGGTGTTGCTTTTTCGGATGATATTAAGGCAACGCTTTATTGTCTTGATGCCTTAGGTGCTAAAATAAGCGTGGAAAATGACACTGTTACCATTGGCGGTATAAACATAAATGATACCCCGAAAAGCCAAACTATGTCGGCGGGCGAAAGCGGCAGCACATTAAGGTTTTTAATACCACTTTGCTTGCTTTTTGGCAGTCCCTTTACAATAAACGGAACAGCCCGACTTTTTGAAAGGTCGCTTTCGGTTTATGAAGAAATTTGCAAAAACCAAGGCATTACCTTTATACAAAGCAAGACATCGGTTTCGCTTTGCGGAAAATTAGGGGCGGGTAAATATATAATTCGCGGTGACATTTCAAGCCAGTTTATAAGCGGTTTAATGTTTGTTTTGCCACTTTTATCTGGTGATAGTATTATTGAAATTACCAACGGAATTGAAAGCAGCTCTTACCTGAATTTAACCATTAAGGCACTTGCCGATTTTGGCGTTAGAATTATCCGTTATGATGAACGCACTTTTTATATTAAAGGCGGTCAGACCTTTAAAAATCGCACCTTAAAAGTAGAGGGTGATTATTCAAACGCCGCTTTTTTTGAAGCGTTTAATCTAATCGGCGGTAATGTTGCAGTTTCTAACCTTTTAAAAACAAGCGCCCAAGGGGACAGGGTTTATAAACAAATGATGAGCGAAATTGAAAACGGCTCTCCCGTGCTTGATATAAGCGACTGTCCCGATTTAGCACCTGTGCTTATTACTGTCGCTGCACTTAAAAACGGCGCAAAATTTGTTGGCACACACCGCCTTAAAATTAAAGAAAGCGACCGCGGTGCCGCAATGGCAGAGGAGCTTTTGAAATTTGGCGCCAAGGTGCAGGTTAAAGAAAATGAAATAATAGTAAAAAGGTGTGAATTACACGCACCCACAGTTCCGCTTTCATCTCATAATGACCACCGAATTGCAATGGCACTTTCGGTTATATGCAGTGTATATGGCGGTGAAATTTACGGTGCCCAGGCGGTAAGCAAAAGCTTTCCGGATTATTTTGCACGCCTTAATTCACTTGGCATTAAAACGGAGGTTGTAAATTTTAATGAAGCTTAATAAAGAATTGAATATTTTAATTGTGGGCCTTGGTCTTTTGGGTGGCAGCTATGCTACAGTATTAAAGCAAAAGGGCTTTAAGGTTTCGGCTGTAACCAAAAATCAAGAGGATATTGATTTTGCACTTAACGAGGGAATAATTGATGAGGGCACAATTGAGCTTGATTCAAAAATAATAGGTAAGGCCGATTTGGTTATTTTTGCGCTTTATCCACATATATTTGTTGAATGGATTGAAAAAAATCAGTCGCTTTTAAAAAGCGGTGCAATAATCACCGATGTTACAGGTGTAAAGGGCAGTATTGTTTATAAAATTCAGGATATGCTAAGGCCTGATGTTGAATTTATTGCGGCGCACCCAATGGCAGGCCGTGAAATGAGCGGTGTCAGACATTGTGGCGGTGTTGATTTTGTTGAAGCCAACTATATCGTTGTGCCAACCGATAAAAACACCCATAAGGCGATTGAGCTTTGCTGTGAGCTTGGCGAAACCTTGGGCTTTAAGCGTGTTGCAGAGCTTTCGGTTGAAAGTCACGACAAAATGATTGCCTTTTTGTCACAACTCACCCACTGCATAGCGGTGTCACTTATGTGTTGCAATAATATTTCAGGTATGGAATATTACACGGGTGACTCTTTCAGAGATTTAACTCGAATTGCCCAAATAAACGATGAAATGTGGAGCGAGCTTTTCTTAAACAATAAAGACTACTTGCTTAATGAAATGGAATGCTTTAGAAAATCGTTTGATGAATTGTATGATAAAATTAAAGCAGAAGACAGGGAAGGGATGCGTGAAATGATGCGTCTTTCCACCTATCGCCGAAAGAGGTTTGATAAAAAATGAGTTTAGATTTTAAAAGAAAATTACCAATACCGCAACAAATCAAAACACGCTATCCCGTAACAGAGGATTTGGCTAAAATAAAAGCCGAAAGAGATAATGAAATTAAGGATATTTTCGAAGGCAAAAGCAACAAATTTATTCTTATTATCGGCCCCTGTTCAGCAGACAGTAAGGAAAGCGTGCTTGATTATATCGGCCAACTTAAAAGGGTTGCGGATGAGGTAGAGGATAAAATTTTAATTATCCCAAGAATTTATACAAATAAGCCCCGCACCACAGGGGATGGATATAAGGGTATGCTTCACCAGCCCGACCCCGATAAAACTCCCGATATGTTAGAGGGTATTTTGGCTATTCGTGATTTGCATATGTCCGCCCTTAAAGATTACGGCTTTACCTGTGCCGATGAAATGCTTTATCCCGATAATTACCGTTATCTTTCGGACCTTTTATCTTATGTTGCTGTTGGTGCGCGTTCGGTTGAAAATCAGCAGCACCGCCTGACCGCAAGCGGTATTTCAGTACCCGTTGGTATGAAAAACCCAACAAGCGGTGATTTGTCGGTTATGATGAATTCGGTTACCGCTGCGCAACATTCCCACACCTTTATTTATCGTGGATGGGAGGTTGAAAGCACAGGCAACCCGTTAGCCCACGCTATTATGCGCGGTTATGTAGATAATACAGGTAAATGCGTTTCAAATTATCATTATGAGGATTTGCAAAACCTTTATAATCTTTATGCTAAAACCGACCTTCTAAACCCGGCGGCTATTGTTGACTGTAACCACGCAAATTCAGGCAAGAAATATCTTGAACAGGTTAGAATAGCGAAGGATGTTGTTTACAGCTGTAATCATAATAGCGATATTAGAAATATGGTTAAGGGTCTTATGATTGAAAGCTACATCGAAGATGGCGCACAAAAAATAGGTGAGCATTGCTATGGTAAATCAATCACCGACCCTTGCCTTGGCTTTGAAAAAAGTAAGGATTTAATTTATAAAATTGCCGACACTATAAAATAAAAAAATGACCGATTAAAATCGGTCATTTTTTATTAGTTTTTAAGTTTTTTGGTTACTTCATTTAAAAGCACAACAAGTGCGGTGCTTAAAAGTATGCCACCGATTATATCGGTTATCCAATGAACGCCTGAAATAATTCTTGCTATTACCATAAATGCAGTGAATAAGATAATTACTGTATTTAATAAAATAGCAAATTTTTTGTTTTTAATGCGGTCTTTAAGCCCAATAATAACGGATGGCATAACAGTAAGACAAAGAAGTGTTGTTGAGGATGGGTAGGATGCCTCTAAAACGCCCTCAATTAGCATTGGGCGGTAGTTTATTACAACAACCTCAAAGAAGAGGAAAAGGGCAATTACAACAATATAATAAACACCAAGGGCGATAATGTCCTTATCAACCTTTAAAAGACTTTTTCTTTTAATTAACTGCCAAAGGCCTAAAAACGCAAAGCCGACTACGCTTAAAAGCGGGATAATGCTTAAAAGGTCGCTAATGTCATAAAGCCATAAATGCTCACCCGTAAAGCTGTGAAACATAGCATTTAGCGCCGAAAAGCCAACCGCCGAATTCTCTGGGCCAACGGGTTTAACATCAAAAAGGCAAACGGCAACTGTCCACAAAACAAATGCAACGAAAAATATTGCCGAAATACCTAAATTTCTTTTTTTCATTATTTTATCATTCCTTTATTTCTTTTGCTAACTTTTCTTTTCGTTCTTTAATAGCGGTATCTTTTTCTTCGGCCTTAATTTCCCAATGAATAATAAATGCCAACAAAGCACGAATTAAAATTACCACACCTAAAATGGAAAGCTCCTCCAAATTGTGAACGATAACAGTTTTAATAATTTCGGCGCCCATTTTAAATTCAAGCGCCAACGAAAGTGCTTTGCCCAAATCAACCACCACATGAAATGGTTTTTTATTTTTAAGGCATTTTACAAGAAGCACTAACGCACGGATAGAACCTATAACTATAATTAGAATACCGATAAGCTCTAAGGTATATACTGCAAGCTCTGAAAAACGATATAAAAAGTCTTTATAATGCGATAAAAAGTTTTCTAACATAAAGTAAACTTCTTTCTATTTTTTAATATACTTATTCCAACCTGACGACACGGTAATTTTGCCGTCAACGCTTAACCACATTGCCTCAACCTCATTCATACTTTCGATTAAGGTTTTTCCTTTTTCAAGGGGCATACAAAAAATTGCGGTAGAAAGCGCATCGCCAAGACCTGAATCCTTACAAAGGATAGAAACCGATGTAAATTCGGTGGCGGGCATTTGTGTGTCGGGATGGATAATATGATGGTAACGCTTACCGTCAACGGTGTAATAACGCTGGTATGAGCCGCTTGTAACGACCGATTTGTCGGCTATTTCCAAATATGCCAAATAATCGTCTTTGTTGGCGTTTTCAATACCAACAAGCCACTCACTGCCGTCGGGCTTTGAACCGATAGCACGCACATTTCCGCCAATATTTAAAAGATAACCGCTAACACCCTTTTCTTCAAGATAAAGGGCAATTTGCTCGGTTGCATAGCCCTTTGCAATGGCACCTACATCAAGCTTCATTAACGGGTCGGTTAATGTTACGGTTAGGTTTTCCTCATCAATTAAAACCTTGTTAATGTCAGTGTGCTTGGCGGCCTCTAAAAGCTGAGCCATAGGGGGCAGGGATGCATTTTCGGGGTTGTCCTTACCGATTGTGCGATAGTCGTGCCACAGGGATAAAACACTGCCCATTGCAATATTAAGCATACCGTCGGTTTTAGTATACATTTCCTTTGCATAAAGCAGCATATCAATAATTCGGCGGTCAACCTTTACAGTGCGGTGAGCACCATCTTTAACTTCGTTTATGGTACAAAGATTTTCCATCCCGTCAAAGCGGTGATAAATGGTGTATAGCTTATGATATTCGGCAAGCTGTGAAAATATCTCGTTTGAAATCTTATCAAATTCCGCTTGCGAGGTTTCATAACCTGTAATTGTTGCCACTGTATCGAAATAGTCGAAAGAGTGGGCGGTGTATTTGTTTTTTTGTTGCTCTGGCTTGCAAGAGCAAAGCGACACACAAAAAAGCATTAAAACCGCAATAACTTTATACTTAAAATTTTGTTTCATAATTATTTCAGATAAACAAAAAGGGGGAAAAATTCCCCCTTTTTTAATTATTTAATTTTTAGCCGATTTTTTCAGCAGCTTTTACAAAACCTGTTACATAGATTGTGCAACCGGCAGTTTGTAAATCTTCAACGCCTTTACCGTCGTTAGCCATAAGGGCTTTAATTTCGGTAGCGGTCTTACCAACACAAGCAGCATCAAAAGCAGCGGCTTGTTCAAACCATTCCTTAGCAGAGCCGGCATAGGTTACCATACCGTAGTTTGTGCCTTGTTCCTTTTTAGAAAGAACTGCCTTTGTGGTGTCAAGGGTAGAAGCACCTTTTTTGCTAAATGTGAAGGAAACTTCAACACAGTCACTTGAAGCGGTAACTACTTTGCCGTCAGCATCAACTGCAGCTGCAAAAACAGTGGTAGTAACCTTGTTGCTACCATCTTTTTCAGCAGTAGCATCGGTGCAGGTTTGCTCGGTTACAGCGGTTACTTTAAGTGTGTTTTCAGCAATTACATCAGAATCTTTAGCAGCGTTATATGCCTTTTCAATAGCGCCAACAAATTCGTGAATCATAATGGTGCAGCCGGCATTTACAACATCGCTGTTGCCTTTGTTGCCTTCAGCTACCAATGCTTTAACTTCATCAAGGGTTTTGCCTGCAACAACGGTTTCAAAAGCATCAGCTTGTTCAAACCATTCTTTCTTCGCACCGCCATAGGTTACCATATTGTAATCCTTACCGGCTTCGTATTTGGTTTTAAAGCTTTCAACTGCAATTGCTTTACCGTCTTTGTCGAAGCTTACCGAATTGCTCATGGTGTCGAGCTGGCAAGCAACGATTTTGCCATCAGCATCAACAGTTACAGCGGCAACAGTAACATCAACCTTACCGGTACCTTCTTTGTCGGCGGTAGCATCAGTTGTAGTGGGAGTGCTAACATAAACGCCTGCGCCAAATTTCAAGGTGGCATTTTTGCTGCCGCAACCTGCCATCAAGAACATTGACACAATTAAAAGTGCTACAAGGGTCATTGATAAAAACTTTTTCATAATTTTTCTCCTAAAAAAATATTTTTTTATCTCTACATAGTGATTTTACAATAATATACCATTTTTGTCAATTACTAATGCAATTTTGAGGGAAACTTTTTAATTAAAAGTGCACCGCAAAGTCCAACAAAAACACCTGCAATTATGCCTGAAAAAACAAGAGCTATGAGATAGAAGCCAAGCTCACTGCTGTCAAGCAGCAGCATTGCCATTAAAATTTGGCCAATATTGTGTGCGACTGCACCCGCAATGCTAACGCCAACAACCGATAAAAGATTTAATTTACGCAGTAAAATCATAATTAAAAGACTTAAAACTGCGCCCGCTAAGCTATATAAGAATGCCATTGCATTGCTGAAAAGCATAGTTACAAGCAAAATTCGAATTAGCGATACAAAAATAGCCGAGGTGGCATCTTTGCGGTAAAGCAAAAACACAATTATTATATTTGGCAACCCCATTTTTATACCGGGTAGTGACGGAAAAAGCGGGGGAATCAGAAGCTCAACATACGCCAAAATAATCGCAAGTGCTGTAAATATACCCGTAAAGGTAATTGTTTTAATTTTATTATTCATAAACAATACCTCATTTAAGTTACCGCATCGGGCGCATCGGTTTTGTCGCTTTTTATAACTGTAACAACAACACGGTTGGGGAGACATACAATACTTTCACCATCGCGAAAAATCGCCCTGTGTTCAGCGCAAATTTTGTCGGGGCAGGTGGCAGTTTCAATAAACGCCTTGCCGTCTTTGACAATTAAGCGGTTAAGCTGTTTATTATTGCCGGTATAGATATTTACTTCTCTGTTTTCCGATAAAGAATAGGTGGCGTAGGGTTTGCCGTTAACCGTTACCTTTACGGCATCACCGGTTGCACGAAAAAAGAACAGATATATACCGCAGGCAATGGCAAAAAGCAGTAATACAGCAACTAAAATTATATCATTTCTTAGATGACGTTTGTTAGTGGTTTTTTGCTTTTCCATATTAGGTAAGTAATTCCTTAAATTCAATATTAGAAGGGATATTTGCAAAGAAGATTGATTTTAAGCAACCTGTTGGGCATTCCTTAACACAAGCGCCGCAGTTAGTGCATTTGTTATAGTCAATAACTGCTAAATTATCTTTAACGGTTATAGCGCCGTTATTACAAGTTTTTTCGCATTTTTTACATCCGATACAAGCGTTTTTACATGCTTTACGGGCATCGGCACCCTTTTGCTTATTACTGCACATTACAACAGTAGCAGTTTCTTGCGGGAGCATTTTGATGATATGCTTGGGGCATACATTAGCACATACACCGCAACCAAGACAAAGGGCGGTGTTTACATGGGCAATGCCGTCTACAACGCAAATTGCATTTGAAGGACAAGCAAATGCACAGTCACCAAGACCCAAACAACCGAAATGACAGCTATTATTACCGCCATAAATCATAGAAGCGGCTTTACAGGTGTTTACACCCTCGTATTTCGCTTTTTTAGTTGTGGCCTCACAATTACCGTTGCAGGCAACAAAGGCAACTACATCCTTAAAGGGTTCGGCCTCAATTCCAAGAATATTGCCAATTTCATCAGCAACATTTTGGGCACCCGGTATACAAAGACTGGGGCTCACACCGCCGTTTGCCAATGCATCGGCATAGTCATCGCACCCCTTATAACCACAAGCACCGCAGTTTATACCGGGAAGACATTCCCTAATTTGTGCTTTGAGTGGGTTTTCTTTAACTGCAAAAAAGTGTGAAAACAAAGAAAGTAAAACACCCGCAATTAAAGCCACTAAAAGCATTAAAATAAATGCAAATAAAATTTCCATATTTTAACCTCTTGTTTTTAAGCAAAGATATTTTCAACAACACCGACAAAGCCCATAAAAGCTAACGAAATGAAGCAAGCGGCAATTAAAGTGGTAGCCAAGCCCTTAAATGGTGCGGGTATATTGCTTTCATCAATTCGTGAGCGAAGACCTGAAAACAATACCATAGCAAGTAAGAAACCAAGACCGCAACCGAGAGAGCTTACCATTGACTGAATAAAATTATATCCATCATTGATGTTGTTAATTGTAACACCAAGAACAGCACAGTTTGTTGTGATTAAAGGCAAGTAAACACCTAAACCGTTATACAAGGCAGGTGAAAATTTCTTTAAAAACAATTCCAACATTTGCACAAGGGTTGCGATTATAAGAATAAACACAATATTTTGCAAATAGCCAAGACCAAGCTTGTTAAGCACCAAATACTGAATAGGCCAGGTTACTGCGGTGGCAATGAGCATAACTACTGTAACCGCAACACCCATACCTGTTGCTTGATTGATTTTTTTTGACACACCCAAGAAGGGACAAATTCCTAAGAAACGGTTGAGAACATAATTGTCAACGAAAACCGATGAAAGTAAGATGATTATAAGGGTTTTAAACATATCCATTATGCATTCTCTCCTTTCTTGGAACAGGTTTCAATAGTGCAGGTAGCGGCATTGGGGCAACCCTGACACGAGAAGGAGGTTTTGGCAGGTGCTTTTCCCTTTGTGATTACATAAATCAAAGCGATAAGCAAGCCATAAACCAAAAGTCCGCCGGGGGCTTTGGTAAAGAATTCAATCTTATAATCCTGCATAAAGGGGATTGCAATGCCCGCAAAGGAAGCGGCGCCAAATACCTCGCGAATAGTTGCCATAGCGCAAAGTGAAAGAGTAAAGCCAATACCCATACCCAAACCGTCAAGCGCCGATTTAACAACGGGGTTTTTATTTGCAAACATTTCGGCACGACCAAGAATTATGCAGTTGACCGTTATTAAGTCGAGATATACGCCAAGTGTTGCATAAAGCGAGGGTAAAAATGCTTGAATTAAAAGCTTAACTATGGTAACAAAGCCCGCAATAATTACGATATAGCAGGGAATACGCATACTATCGGGAATTATTTTACGAAGCAAAGAAATAAAAATATTTGAACAAAGCAAAACACATAAAGCCGCAATACCCATACCAAAAGCACCGTTAACTGTGTTGGTGGTTGCAAGGGTAGGGCAGGTACCAAGAATAAGCACAAGCACGGGGTTTTCCTTAATTATGCCGTTAAGAAGCACAGATAAATTGTTGTTCTTTTCCATAATTATTTGCCCCCTTTCAAAACTTTTACCGCCTCAAAGGCGCGTTCAATTGCTTGTTTATAACCATCAGTGGTAAGTGTCGCACCGCTGATAGCGTCAATTTCGGTGTAGTTATCCTTTGTTTTACCGTCAAACTGACCGTAGAATTTTTCATCTGCACAAGCATCGCCCAAACCTTTTGTTTCGGCCTGTGAAACTGTCATACAGTCAATAATTTTGCCATCCTTGGAAATTGCAACCTTAACAATGATATATTCATTTGATGCGGGGTGATACTCGTTACCGCCTTTTATGCCGTAACCTGCGCCCTTTGTTTCAATAACAAAGTTGCCGCTTGCGGTTTTTTGTGCCGAAACCACAAAATCAGCAATGGCGGGATATTTATTGAAATTAACATCTTTAAGTGTAGAGGCCTTTATTTTCGCAATGGCGGTTGTTACGGCTTCGGGATTTTCTGCACCCTCTGTGATTACAGCGCCGTTAGCATCTACACCGATAAACTGTTCACCAACAACACAAACATAACCCGAATTGTTTTCGGCAATATAAACGGCATCAATACCGTCAATTACTTCAACAAGGAAAAGCTTTTGGAATTTCTTTTCACCCTGCGGTAAAGCGGTGTTAAGATTATCGGCTAAAATTTCTTCTTCCGAACGGATATCAACCGAGCCGCCACCCAAAATGATAACAGCGTTAAGTGCATCCTTAATCGCACCCTTATATGCTGCGGTGGTTTTGGTAGCACCTGCAATGGTGTCTACCGCATCAACTGCTGCGGCATCCTTATCCTTAAAGCTGTCACCATAGGTTTTTTCTTTGCCAAGTGTTTCGTTTGAAGATAAGCACTTAGCACCTGTAACCTTACCATCGGCTGTGACACCGCACATAATAACCATATCGGATGCATAGCCAGAGGTGGTGAGTGTTATAACAAAGCCCTTGTTTGCGGTTTCTTTATAAACCTCGGTAACGGTGGAGGGAAGAGTGTAATTTTTAATATCAACGCTTTCAAAGCCACTGCCATCGGGCATAACCTCAAGCAAAGCCGCATTAGCGGAAGCGTTTTGATTTTTTTCAATTATCGGGGCAGTAATAGCGTTGGTAAGCGAAAGCAATAAGCCAATAACCACGCATATACAAACCAATACCGCAGTATTTTTAATGTTTTTTCTCATTATTTTACTGCCTCCTGTGTTCCGAATACCTTGTGTTTGGTCCATTTGCTGATGTAAGGTGTCAAAATATTCATAAATAAAATAGCAAATGAAACACCCTCGGGATAGGTGCCGTAATAACGGATTAAGCAGGTGAGAACACCCGCACCAACGGCGTAGATTACCTTACCCCAAGCGGTAGCGGGGGAAGTAACATAATCGGTTGCCATAAAGATTGCACCGATAAATAAACCACCCGACATAACAAGTGATAACGCCGAAACGGCATCAAAGCCCTTATAAAAGAAAGAGAAAACAAACACTGTTAAAATAAATACAACGGGGATGTGCCAAGTGATAACCTTTCTTATCAAAAGATAAACACCGCCAATAATAAGGGCAAGTGTACAGGTTTCACCAATAGCGCCGCCGTAATTACCAAGGAAAAGGGTGATTAAAGTAGGCATTTTTTCAGCAGAAAGGGGAGTAGCACCTGCAACTGTGTCAACAGGGAAAGCGGCAACCGCCATAGAGCCGAATGCCACCAACATAAACACACGCGCGGTAATAGCAGGGTTTACAAGGTTGTGACCAATGCCACCAAATAAACATTTAACAACGATAATTGCAAATAACGCACCAATTACGCATTGCCAAAGCGGAATATTTGCGGGCAAATTAAGTGCAAGTAAAAGACCTGTTAAAACGGCAGAAAAATCGACAATGGTTTGGTCTTTTTTAGTGATAAGGTTGAAAAGCGCTTCAAATCCGACACATGATATAACGCAAACAGCAATAACTGCCAAGGCACGCAAGCCAAAAATTAGTACACCGGCAACCGAAACCGGTAATAAAGCAATTATCACATCACGCATAATTCCTGCGGTAGAGCGACCGCTGTGGATATGCGGTGAAATAGTAAGTTTTGTTAACGAACTCATTATTTGCTTTCTCCTTTCATTTTTTCCTGTCTTAACAGCTCTTTGGCCAACTTGTTTTTTTGCACTAATGGGCGGTTTGCAGGACATACAAAGCTGCAACAGCCACATTCCATACATGTGTCAACCGATAATTCTTTAAGTGCTTCAATATCTTTATTATCATACGCTTTTGAAATGGAAGCAGGAGCAAGTCCGAAAGGACATGTATTTGTACATGCACCGCAACGGATACAAGCGGTAGTTTTAGGCAACTTTGCTTCTTTTTTAGTAAGTGCTAAAACGGCGTTGGTGTTTTTAAGCACAGGTGAGTCGGTATTCGGGAAGGTTATACCCATCATAGGACCGCCATAGATAAGCTTTTCGGGCTCTTCACAAAGACCGCCGCAAAAATTAAACAAATCGCCAACGGCAGTACCGATTGGTGCAATAACATTTTGTGGATTTTTAACCGCTCCACCGTCAACAGTTACGCACTTTTCAACAAGCGGAATGCCTGTTTTAAGGTAAGAACCGATGGTTGCAAGTGTTGTGCAGTTAATTACAACGCAGCCAACATCAATGGGAAGCTTGTTTGTGGGAATAACACGGCCTGTGGTGTGGTAAACAAGCACCTTTTCACCACCTTGTGGGTAAAGAGAAGGAAGAGTTTTTACCTCAACTGAAAAATCGTTAAAGGACTGTGCCATTTCTTTCATATTTAAAATAGCATCCTTTTTATTGTTTTCAATGCCGATAATTACCTTTTCAATACATAAATAACGGTTTAAGGCCGATAAAGCATAAGCCATATCATCGGCGCGTGTCATCATAGTAACCGAGTCGCTTGTAACATGCGGCTCACATTCGGCACCGTTAATGATAAGGTATTCAATACGGCTTGGGTCAACATCAAATTTTACATGGGTGGGGAAGCCCGCGCCGCCAAGGCCGACAATACCTGCATTTTTAATTGCAGAAACTAAATCCTTATTATCGTTTATAACGGGTGCCTTTAAGCTTTCATCCAAAGTCATTTCGCCGTCAGCTTCAATAACAACCGCTGTGGAGGTTGTACCGGTATACATTAAATATTCATTAAGCTTTACAACCTTGCCCGAAACACTTGAATAGGTGTTGGCGGAAATATAACCGTCTGCCTCGCCGATTTTTGTGCCCACCTTAACCAAATCACCAACCTTAACAGTTGGGATAGAAGGTTTGCCAATGTGCATAGACATCGGTATAGTTACTGTTTTAGGGCAGGGTATGCGAACAACCGGTTTTGCAAGGGTATTTTTTCTATGTGGAACATTAGTCCCGTGAAGATAAAAAGCCATTTTAATTTTCTACCTTTCTTAAATGGTTTTTCGAAAAAAGGAAATTTTTTATATACATTATAATTCATAATAATTATAGATTATATATAATATATTGTCAAGGAAATACTATGAAGTAGGTGGCGATAAAACATTGCCAAAAATGGATTTTTTATTTAAAAAAACTTGACAAAAATTTTAAAATATGCTACTATAAACTCACAAAATTCAACGCTAATTTTGCAAAGGATATAATTATCTACAGGATAATTATGTCAATTTGCAGGGTGGGCGTTTTTTTGTTGCCTTCCTGTATTAAAACAGAATATGGGAGGAAAAATCAATGGGTTATTATTCAGATCCCACCGCCAATATGGCGATTGGGAATATCAACCGCGAGTTTTCAAAACACATTAAAAAAGCCAAAAAGCTTCGTAAAGCGTATGAAGCAGGCAAAATTTCATCTGACACCTTGAAAAAGGCACAGTCACAGTTTCGCGGCCTTTACAGGCATGTGCTTGACAATGTGCTTGAAGAAGAGAGTGAATAGCAAAAAATCCCCACCGGTTTCGGTGGGGATTTTTTTATATGGTGTTTGAAAGAATGCTTTCAACCTGAGAAATAATATCATCCGCCAAAGCGGGAGAAATTTTTCCGGTTTCCCATTTAATTTTGGGCACAAGCAAACTGTCTTCCGAAAGTAAAATATTTAATAAGCAGGGTTCGTTATCGTTTAACCAATCACTATAATTTTGAAGTTCGGAATAGTTAGATAAAGTAGCGGCTTTAATACCGTATGCTTCGCTGATTTTTTGGAAATCGGGAACGGTATATCCGCTTTCGGCGGTGGTCTGCGCATATCTATCCCTATGATTGTTGTGTTGAATTTCACTTATTTTACCTAAAACACGATTATTCAAAATAAGCATTTTAATTGGCAATTTTTCGCGTTTGACGGTTTCAAGTTCTTGTATATTCATTTGAAAACCGCCATCACCAGATATACAGTAGATGGGAGTGCTTTTTTCGGCAATAGAAGCACCAATTGCATAGGGAAGACCGCATCCCATAGCACCATAACCGCCACCTATAAGAATTCTGCTGTTCATACCCTTTAAAACAAGGGATTGAGCGCTCCAACATTGATTTTGTCCAACATCGATTGCAACAATTGCGTTTTTTGGAAGCATAGATGCGATTTTTTCAACAGCTAAATTTCCTTCAGACTTGTCAAAATTATCAAGGATGTCTTTGGCTTTTAAGCATTGATTTTTCCAATCAGAAAAGTCAGGCACATCTTCGTGCATTAAAAGCTCCATAAACTTTTTTGCATCTATTTGTATTTTTTCTTCATCATCTTTGATGTTACGGCTTAGTTCATATTGGTCAATATCAACTCGTATAAGGTGGGCTTTTGGGGCAAAGGTGTTTTTATAACGGCCAACCTGCCTTAAACCGAGTCGTGCGCCAACAGAAATAATTAAATCACATTCGTTAATTATCATGTTAGCAATACGATTTCCGTGGGTGCCTATGAAACCAATGTGAAGGTCGTCAGAAGCGATATCTACGGCATTCATTGTTGTTAAAAGTGGAATGTTGGTTTTTTTGCAAAATTCTTGAATAAGTTCAACTGCACCAGTGGTTCTTGCACCATTACCAGCAAGTAATATCGGCTTGTTGTATGTCGAGCGGAAAATCAATTATAACGCCCCCTTTCCGTCCTAATAACGCCATGTTATATGCACGAGTTAAAACCTCTGAAAAGTTTTCAGCAGTAGGAGTAACCGAGTATTTTGTAATATTGCGGGTGATAGATACCAAGTCCATTTCTTGAAATCCATTTTGTCTAACGCCCGAAAAACCTTTCATTTCATTAAGCGGAACATTACCACAAATGCCCATTACAGGTATGCTGTCAAACCAGGCATCAGCCAAACCGCTAAGCCCGTTAACTGCACCCGGGCCCGAAGTGGTGAAATAAACACCCAATTTGTTGCTTGTGCGTGCATAACCATCGGCAGCAAGTGCACAACCTTGTTCGTTATAACAAACATGAACGGTAATTTCATCTTTGCGTTTATATAGTGCATCCATAAATGGTACTATATAACCCCCTGCATATCCGAAAACATCCGTAACACCGTGTTTAATCAAAAAATCAACCAAGTATTCCGAACAGTTCAAAACTATTCCTCCTTGTGTAAAAAATATATAATATTAATTTGAAAGCAGTTCCATAACATTTTGTTTTCTCACAATAATGTTACTGCCCGAAGGGTAATCGTGAAGTATAGCTTTATAAACCACTTTTGCAAAATCATTTGGTTCAAGCAAAGTGCTTTGGTCTTCGTCAGGATATAAGCTCTTTCGCATTTTTGTTCTTGTTCTTCCGGGTGAAATGGAAACTGTAAAAATGCCGTCTTCCGCCCAACATTTTGTTGCCATAACAACTGCTGCTTTGGTTGCACAATATTCGCTCCAAGTTGCGTGCACTTCGACAGCGGCAGCAGAAGCAATGTTTATTATTTCAAGATTTGGGTTATATTTAAGCCCGATTTGTGCACAGTAAAATGTACCCGATAAATTTATGTCGATATGCTTTTTTGCGTTTTCAAGATTTGCTTCTTTAATAGAGCAGGGAACAACATATCCTGCATTATTTATCAGTATATCAGGAACATAGTTTTTAATTGCATTGTCGATGCTGTTCCAATCGGTTACATCAAGCTCGCTACGAGAAGGGGCAAACACATCATAATCTTTGCTTTCAAGTAATTC
Source organism: Clostridia bacterium (assembly GCA_017549565.1). Taxonomy (GTDB): domain Bacteria; phylum Bacillota; class Clostridia; order Oscillospirales; family Acutalibacteraceae; genus UBA737. The sequence continues at coordinate 6,235 of JAFYUI010000034.1, read as the reverse complement.
TTTAATGGCTTGGGCAATACCGCCGTTACCACCTGTTATCAATACTTTTTTCAATTACTTAATCTCCTGTTGTTGTTTGTATATTGATTCAATTATATCCAAATCACCCGGGTAGGTGATTTTAAATAGGTTGGAATCGGTTTCTATAAAGTGCGGTTTTATTCCATGATATTCAAACATAATTCTTGTTTCATCGGTGACATCGGTAAAGCGATTGCTTTGGTATGCTTTTAACAATAAATTATAATCAAACGCTTGTGGAGTTAATAAATCATAGAGCTCCTCACGGTTAATATATGTACCATTACGATAAATAACCGTATTTACTAAAGGGCGAACAAATGAAACGGATGGATGTTCATCATTTAGCAACTGCATAACCTGACGTTCGGTTAGCATTGGTCTTGCCGCTTCAACGATGATTACTCGTTCGGCATCACGCGGTACGGCTTCTAAACCACTTAGCACTGATTTGGTACGTGTATCACCGCCAGGTAAATCTTTTCCCACAACGATGACATGGTCTTTCCCTAAAATTGAAACCAATAAATCATAGGGATATTGCCAAACCGGTTTACCATGAAAAATAATATCTTGCTTAGAACCTTTATAGCGCGTGCCTTTTCCTGCGGCTAATAATACAGCATATTTTTTTGAAAGCGATAATTCGCATTTTTCAACTGACAAAATTCTCACCCTTTCATACTAAATGATTTTAACATAAATGATAAAATTTTGCAATAGAAATAATCACCCTGCCGATAATTATCAGAGTGATTTTTATGGCGCTGTTTATTCGTTTAAAAGTTTAATTGCGTCTAAATATTTTTTTCGCCTTTCAAGGTCTTTTTGGGTAACAACATCTAACCGCGTTATATCGGAATTGTGCATTAAATCAGCAAGTTTTACTGCTTTTGCAATGGGGTTTTCTTTAATTTTTCGCACATAATCCTCATATTTTACACTTTTGTCTTTATGGGTTAATAACTTAACCGCATCGATAATAGACTTATCGAAGCCCTCTTTTTCTAAGTCTTCAAAGGTTGTATCGCTGTCCTCAACCACATCGTGCAAAAGGGCCACAATGATTGTTTCTTCGGTTGTCATTTGTTCTGCCAAATGAAAGGGGTGGAAAACATAGGAGATAACGCTTTTATCAACTTGTTTTTTGTGGGCTTCAAAGCAAATTCCCATTGCTCTTTTGGTACTTTCGGTATATATCATTATCATCGCCTCGTAAATATTATAACATTAAAAATCGTGGTTTTCAATAGTCGTAAAATTCATCCTAAAAATTATGTTAATTGACACAAAATAATTATCGTGATATAATATAAACGCTTTAATTTAGCAATTTTTTAAAGGGAGAGAAAAAATATGGCTGCAAAAATTAGAATTTTATGTCCACATTGTGGAAAAGCGGAAAATATACAGGCAGTTGGTGCAGTATGTCCCGCTTGTAAGCAACCCCTTGATACAAACGAAGAGGGAAATATTTATATTTATCGTCAGGGCTCACCTTATGGTATTGCAGGTGGTTTTGGAATTTATCTTAATAATCAACCTTATGGTTATATTGGTAATAAGGAACTGCTTCGTATACCTTTAAAATACGGTACTTATAATATTCATTGTGCTGTTGGTATGAGCAGAAAATGTCGCGATATGGTGGTTGTTCTCTCACCTGAAAATCCTGTTGCATTTACAAAGGTTTATATTAAACCTGGTTTTTGGACTAATTCCTTTGTTGTTGAACCGGTCGACCCCAATAAGTTGCATTTATAATTTTTAAAACTGCCTTCCCACTCGGGAAGGCAGTTTTTTACAGTACCATAAGCAATGTGCCAAGACCAATGAGGGCGCAACCTATAATGGATTTAGCGGTGAATTGCTCGTGCAAGAAGACGAATGCCAAAATTAAGGTAATAACAACGCTTAATTTGTCAATTGGTACAACCTTTGAAGCAGAGCCAAGCTGTAATGCCCTGTAATAACAAAGCCAAGAAGCCCCTGTAGCAAGGCCCGACAAAATTAAGAAAAGCCAACTTTTTTTACTTATTTCAAAAATTCCTGACTGCGCGTTTGTTAAAAACACCATACCCCACGCCATAACAACAACCACAACTGTGCGTATGGCGGTGGCTAAATTTGAATTAACACCATCAATGCCGATTTTTGCAAGTATTGAGGTCAACGCCGCAAACACGGCTGATAATAACGCCATTACAAACCACATAAAACAAGCCCCTTTTTTATTTTTGTAATTTTATTTTATTATAGCACATAATAAATAAAATTGGAAGAATTTTGAAAAGGGTAGAGGCAAATGTTTATTAGTACAACCAGCTTGATGGTATTAGAAATGTATAGGGTGCTGTAACTAATGCAAAAATCAGTGAAAATTTTAACCGCAATAATTTGTCTGTTTTTTTGAAAGTGATAAAATAATTGAATATAAAAATTAAAAAGGCAGATATAACTACGGCAGGTGCGGTTAAATAAAGTTCATCGCCCATTCTACCAACATCAAATACAACCATCAACAATAGAAGATATGCAGCACCAATAATGTCAGAAATCATACCGAATAGGTAAATTTTAAATATATGTCGTTTATAAAACTGTTTTTTATCGGCGATTTTCAAGGCAAACATACTGATTATTAAAACAAGACTGTCAATGATGAAATTGCCCGGCAGAACTATAAGCCACACTTGTGGAAACAATAAAAGCATCCAAAAAGGGAATAGTACATTATACAGTTTGATATCGTTTTTCTTGCCACTCATTTTATAACCACCTTCTATTAAATTGTTTTTAATTCTTGCCTTGATTATAACATTGAAATTTAAATACTTCAACACAAAAATCCCCTCGGAAAATCCGAGGGGATAAATTTGCTTATGAAATTATATTTTATTTCATATCCTTAATTGAAGCCTGTCCTGCTATCACCAAAAGAGGGAAATTTAGATTCCCTAAACGCCCCATTCGTACCAGTGGCTGTTTATTCTATGATATTCACGACCATCTTGCGGCAACTCCGCTTTATAGAGTGCGGCAATAGGATGTTTTGAATACACAAGTCCATAATATCCAGTTTCGTCACGCTCAAAAAACACAGTATCTTTTGAAACTCTTAAAGAACCAAAATTAAATTTTTTGTTTACGGTTTCAAGTGCGGCTTTTTGTTCATCATTAAGGTCTATTTTTGTTTTATTATTAGTTTCTAAATCCCATATTAACAAATGGTCTTCACGGATAGATATCAGCACAGATTCATCTTTGACCGATAATTCGTTATAATAATTTAGTGCCACATTGGCAATACACTCATAATCATTAGATATGTCAGCAAAATTATCAATTTGTGGTTTTCCGCCCCAAATAAAAAAATACGCAATAGCTGATAAAATCATCACCAAGACAATAGCTATAATAATCAAAAGTTTTTTCTTCATACACTCACCGCCTTAGTTGTATTATAGCACCAAAACAAAAGTTTTTCAAGATATACAAAAATCCCCACCGATTGCTCGGTGGGGATTTGTTTAGTTTTATAAATCTAATTATTTAGATTCTTTGATTGCAGCCTGCTTGGCTATTCACAACCTGCACCAATCAGAAAAAGACAAAACGTATTGATTTTACGCTGTATTTATGGTAAACTAAGTATTGCCAAACCAACTGAATAATGCGGAAAGTGTAATTTCTTCTATAGGGATATTGCGCTCTTTTTTCGCAACTACGATTTGAATTTGATAAAAATGCAAATTCCGATTCTGTAGTTGTGAAGATTTTTCTTTTCCGCAGAGTTGGTTTGGCGACTATCGGAGTTTGCGTTTTTTGTGCGGTTACTTCGGTAGCCGCACTTTTTGTTTAAGGGGGTAAATATGTCTAAAAAGAGGAATGTTCAAAGAAGAGAGCGAAATGGTGTTCGTAAGTTTTGGTACATATTTATAATGGTGTTGCTTGCCTTTATCTATCTTTGCGGTCAAAACTTTTGTGCTTGGGAATGGTTAACAGAGGTTTTTGCAACAACTATTGCCATTATTACCGCCGTTGCTTTTTGGTTGGAATACAACGAAAACAAGCTACTTAATGAGGCGCAGTTTATTACGGATTTAAACGAGCAATTTATCGGCAATGAAAAAATGTCACAGGTTGAGTGGGATCTTGAAAAGTTTTATAACAAATATCGCAAAGGTGAACTCACAGAGGAATACTGTACGGCATTTCGTGAAAAGTACGACCTTGAAAATCGTGATCGTCAGAACCTTGTGAATTATCTTGTGCATTTGGAGGGTATCGCTGCATTAGTGAAAAATAAAGTTCTTCACATTGATATGATAGATGATCTAATGTCCTATCGTTATTTTATTGCAGTGAACAACCCTGTAGTTCAAGAAATAGAAGTTCTTGAATATCCCGACTTTTATAAAGGATGTATACAGATTTATCAAAAATGGGTTGATCATATGGAAATTAAAGAAAAAGTAAAACCACCTATGTATGACAAAGACAATAATAATCTCATTAAAAAATTGGAGGATAAAAAGTGATGCCAACAGAAAAGAAACTGACGGGTTATCCGTCAATTGACAAACCTTGGTTGAAATACTACACCGAGGAAGCAATCAATGCTGTTGCCCCTGACAAAAGCATTTTTGAGTATATGTACGAACAGAATAAGAACCATCTATCCGATGTTGCTTTAAATTATTTCGGAACAAAAATTACATATAAAACTTTATTCGAGCAAATTGATGTTGTTGCAAAAGCATTTATTGCTCAAGGTGTTAAGCCTGGCGATATATGCACAATCGTTTCAATCTCTTGTGTTCAAAGTATACTTTCTTTTTATGCTCTCAATAAAATTGGCGCTGTATCAAATTTTATAAATGTACTCTCTTCACAAGAAGACCTGGAAACATATTTTAAAGATTCTAACTCTAATATTATTTTAACTTTAGACCTTTTTGGTGAAAAAGTTGTTAAGGCGGCAAAAATGACTGGAGTAAAAAAGGTTATTGCATTTTCTATGTCTAATTGGATGCCTTATATTACAAGACTTGGTTTTGCGGTAAAAATGCTCAAACTAGATAAATCTTTTCTGCAAGACCCTATTGTTCTTTCGTGGGACAAATTTCTTTACGGTGCAAAAGGTCAACCAGAGATTGGCTATAAAAAAACACCGGACAGTTTATGTTGTCTTGCTCATACAGGGGGTACCACAGGATTCCCCAAAACAGTTCTTCTCAATGACCGCGCCCTTAATATATTAGCTCAACAATATGAAAAGACTATCGTACACGAGCGGCAGCAAATTTTTTTAAGTTTAATGATTCCGTTTGTAATTTACGGAGCTTTATCTAATATACATATGCCATTATCTCTAGGTTTACAAACGGTAATTATTCCGAAGTTTGATGCATCTGAATGGCCTCAATATATTAAGAAGTATCATCCAAACCATTTAACTGCTATTCCGCCCTATATTTCTCCTATGCTGGAAAACAAAAAATTAAGCAAAATGGATTTATCGTGCTTGATTACAGTTGGTTTAGGAGGAGATGGTTTGAATATTCCGCTTGAGGAAAAAATTAATGCATTTTTGAAAGAACGCGGATCTTCGGCAAAAGTTGTTAAGGGCTACGGCATGACGGAAATTTGCGCTACCCTTGGAACGTGTAATAACTATGCAAATAAAATCGGAAGTATTGGTTTCCCATTTCCTTGCAATAATCTAATGATTTATGACAATGATAATCAAAAAGAATTGACTTATGGCGAAATAGGTGAAATTTGTTTGCAAAGTGCCGCTTGCATGATGGGATACAAAGACAATCCGGAGGCAATGGACGAGTTGTTTAAAACACATTCGGATGGTAGGCAATGGATACACACCGGAGATCTAGGATATGTTGATGAAGAAGGATTCTTATTTCTGATTGGAAGAATGAAAAGAATCATTCTGACATCACGCGAGGGGATTGCATATAAAGTATTCCCCAATATCATTGAAGAAGTGTTAAATAGACATCCATCTGTCTATAACACTTGCGTAGTAAGTGCTAAAAACAATGATGACTTGGTATTAAGAGCTTATATAGTGTTAACCCCCGAAAATCAAGCGCAACAAAATGATATAGAACATGAATTGCAGAGTATCTGCAACAATGAGTTATCCGATTATATGCGTCCATATTATTACGAATTTGTTGAGCAGCTACCT
>JAFYUI010000033.1 GCA_017549565.1 Clostridia bacterium | reverse complement strand
CCACGACTCGACATATAAATATTAAATTGTTTTGAAATTAAAGTGGCGAAGGTCATTCCGCGCTGCTACGCAGCTTACTCTTGCGGTGCCCGACGACTCGAAACTGCCGTTTCTCGCTTGTCGACCGTTGCGCCTTTTCGTTTTCGCTCAATCATCCACAGGATGCGCTCAAACTCAAAGCTACCAAACTGAGCCACGCCTCGACATATAAATATTTAATTTCAGCACTTAACTGCCATATAATTATATATATAACATTAAAAAATGTCAAGGGAATTTATAAAACGAAATTTTTTTATCACAAGCCATTAAAAGTGGGAGAGTATTTTGTTTAAAACCACCTATTTGTGCAGTAAATATCTTGCGAATAGGGGTCGGATATGGTATAATAATTATAATTATAACTTTACGAAACGGAGAAATTTAGTTGTCTGACAAAATTGTTTCTTTAACAAACGGTGTTGAGGGGTTATTTATAAAAAACGACCGCTTTAACACAACAAGTATTTCGTATAATTTTTATCTGCCTTTAAGTGAGGAAACAGTGGCCAAAAATGCGTTGTTGCCCTTTATTTTAACGGCTTCAAGCAAGGAATTTCCTGATTTTTCTGCACTTAATTTAAAGCTTAATAAATTATATGGTGCACGGCTTGATGCATCGGCCGAAAAATATGGCGATTGTCAGCTTTTAAGAATGCGAATTTCGGTTATAAATGACCGTTTTACTTTTGATAGTGACTCGTTAGTGCAGTCGGCAAGTGATATGCTTTTAGGCCTTATTTTTGAGCCGAATATTGAAAACGACGCCTTTACTGAAGAAGACATACAGCGTGAAAAACGCAAAGCCATTGAGCATATAAAGGGCGAAATGGCTGAAAAACGCGTTTATGCCAAAAATCGCCTTATAAGTGAAATGTATAAGGGTGACGCTTACGGCATTTCAAAATGTGGTACCGTTTCGCAGGTAGAAGAAATTACGGGCGAAGCACTTTACGAGGCATGGGTTAATATGCTAAAAACCGCATTTGTAAGGGTGCAGGTAATTGGTGAAAGCTTGCCGGCAAAATTTTTCGAATCGGTGGCTGAAAGGTTTTCTGAGATTGAGCGTGAAAATATAACCGACCATCGCCTTTGTAAGCCGACAGCCCCCGCTAAAAAGGTTAAAACCGTTTTTGAAAAGATGGATATTCAGCAGGGCAAATTGGTGCTTGGCTTTTCAAGTGATATGTACGGCGACGATGATGTGTCATTGCCGGTTATGATTATGTGCGACATTTTCGGTGGCGGACCATATTCACGACTTTTCACCAATGTGCGCGAAAAGATGAGTCTTTGCTATTATTGTGCGGCGGGAAGTGTTAGATACAAAGGGCTTTTGACGGTCGATTCGGGGGTTGAGTGGCAAAACGCCGACAAGGCGATAGAGGCAATTTTAAATCAGCTTGAAATCATGAAAAAGGGCGAATTTACCGATTTCGAGTTTGAATCTTCAATTAAAAGTATTTGTGATTCACTTAAAGGCCATTATGACAGCCAAAATGGTATCGATTTATGGTATGCCCTTAAAATAAACAACAATAACCTCTATTCACCAGAGGATATAATTGAAAAAATTAAACTTATCACCCGTGAGGATGTTATTTACGCCGCAAAGGGTGTTAAGCTTCACACAATATTTAAGCTTTTGCCGAAGGAGGGACCGATATGCTAAAAGAAGTTTTTGAAAATGAAATCGGTGAAAGCTATGTTAAATGCGTTTTAGACTGTGGCTTAAAGGTTTTTATTTGCGAAAAACCGCTTTATAATTCGGCCTATGCTATTTTTGGCACTAAATACGGCTCTATCGATAATGTTTTTTCGGTTAACGGCGAAAGGGTAGAGGTGCCCGAGGGTATTGCCCATTTTTTAGAGCATAAGCTTTTTGAAAGTGAAGATGGCGACGCCTTTACAAGATATGCCAAAACAGGCGCTTATGCAAACGCCTTTACCTCGTTTGACAAAACCTGTTATATCTTTAACTGCTCTTCTAATTTTGAGGAAAATCTTGATATATTACTTGACTTTGTGCAAAGCCCCTATTTTACCGCCGCAACGGTACAAAAGGAGCAGGGCATTATTGGGCAAGAAATTAGAATGTATGACGACAGCCCCGCTTGGCGCGTGATGTTTAATATGCTTTTTGCAATGTATCACAGCCACCCTGTACGCATTGACATTGCGGGTACAGTTGAAAGCATTGCACAAATTGATGACAAGCTTTTATATAAGTGCTATGAAACCTTTTATAACCCGCAAAATATGTTTTTGTGCATTACGGGTAATGTCAATACCGAAAAGATTTTAAAAACGGTGGAGGCGGCAATTAAACCGAAGGAAAGCATTGAGCTTACACGAATTATGCCGACCGAGCCCGACACAGTTTTAAAGCCATATGTCGAGCAGGCGTTAGAGGTAGCACTGCCTATGTTTTGCTTTGGCTACAAAGAAAACGCCCAAACAAAGCCCACTATTAAAGAGCGTATCTGCACCGCAGTTTTGCTTGAAATGGTTGTGGGTGACGCCTCGCCCCTTTATAAGCGCCTTACAAATGACGGGCTTATAAATGATGAATTTTCTTTTGAATATTTTAACGGCGACGGCTACTCGGCAGTGATTTTTGAGGGTGAATCTAAAAATCCGAAAAAGGTTGCTGAAGAAATCAAGGCCGAAATTAACCGCCTTAAAGAAGAGGGATTAAGCAAAAAGCTGTTTAACGCTGTAAGAAGTGGTCTTTACGGTAATGCAATTCGCAGCTTTAACAGCGTTGAAAGCATAACAATGGGGCTTGTTGACTGTGCAATGAATGACACAGGGCTTTTTGATGAAATTAAATATCTTAAAAAAATTACGGTTGATGATGTTTATAAGCGCCTTGCCCTTTTAAATGATGACTGCACCGTTTTGTCTGTTATAACCCCAAAGGAGAAGTAAAAAAATGAGCTATGATGTTACAATTTTTGGCATAGATATCACCTTAAAGCCCGTGGCATTTACCATACCTATCGGTAACGGCTGGGATATTTATTGGTACGGCATTATAATTGCTATTGGTTTTTTGGGCGCACTTATTTATGCCTATTTAAATTATAAGCGTTTTAATCTTGATATTGACCGTGTGCTTGATGTTGTGCTTTTCACAACCCCCGTTGCAATTTTATGTGCCAGGGCATATTATGTCATTTTCGACGGAGTAAAACTTGAAAGCTTTGGCGAATTTTTCGGCTTTGGTGACTCCTCGGGCTTTTCTGGCTTGGCCATTTATGGCGGTGTTATAGGTGCATTTGTTATGGGCTTTATAATGTGTAAAATACGCAAGGTTAATGTTTTGGATATGTTCGACCTTGCTGCCTTGGGCTTTTTAATTGGTCAGGGTGTTGGCCGTTGGGGCAACTTCGTTAATCAAGAGGCATACGGCACCTTTACAGGCAGTGACTGGTGGGGTATGCAAAGCGATGTAACCGTTTTTGAAATGGGCGACGGCCTTGTGCACCCCTGCTTTTTATATGAATCGCTTTGGTGTATTATGGGCTTTGTTTTAATTCACTTTTTAAGCAAAAAGCGTAAATTTAGCGGTGAAACCACCCTAATGTACGGTGCGTGGTATGGCTTCGGCCGTACATTTATTGAGCTTTTGCGTACCGATAGCTTAATGCTTGGCAAAATTCGTGTTTCTTGTTTGCTTGCAGCATTACTTTTTGTTGCCTGCACGGTAGCTATTGTTGCAATTCGCAAAAAAATATGCGAAAGCAAGGTAGAATATAAAAATTTGTTTGATGAAGAGGTGGAAGAGGATGTACAAGCTGATTGATGGCAAGGTAATTTCTGCCGCTGTTAAGGAGCGTGTTAAAGCCGAGGTTGCTACTTTAAAGCAACAGGGCATTACAACGGGCCTTGCAGTTATAATTGTTGGTGAAGACCCCGCCTCAAAGGTTTATGTTAATAACAAGAAAAAAGCGTGCGAGGCACTTGGCATTATTTCAGAAGAATATGCGCTGCCCGAAAACACCACACAGGAAGAATTGTTATCACTTATTGATGCATTAAATAAAAAAGAAAGCATTAACGGTATTTTGTGCCAGTTGCCACTTCCCAAACATTTGGATGAAACTGCCGTTATAAATGCGATTTTGCCCGAAAAGGATGTTGATGCTTTTCATCCTATAAATGTGGGTAAAATTATGCAGGGCGATTTTGATTTCGTGCCCTGCACACCTGCCGGTGTTATGGAAATGCTGGCTTTTGAGGGTATTGAAATTTCAGGCAAAACCTGTGTTGTTATTGGTAGAAGCAACATTGTAGGCAAACCCATGGCAATGCTTTTGCTTCATAAAAATGGCACGGTTACAATTTGCCATTCAAGAACAAAAAACTTAAAAGAAGTATGCCAAAATGCCGATATTTTGGTAGCGGCTGTCGGCAGACCTAATTTTGTAACTGCTGATATGGTGAAAGAAAATGCAGTTGTAATTGATGTTGGCATTAACCGTGTTGACGGCAAATTGGTTGGAGATGTTGATTTTAACGATGTTTGTGAAAAAACATCATATATCACCCCCGTACCCGGTGGTGTTGGTCCTATGACCATTGCAATGCTTATGCAAAACACACTTACCGCCGCCAAAAAACAAAACAAGGTGAACTGAGTTGCTTAAAAAAATACTGATATGTGTTATCGCCTTAATGGTAATGCTTATAAGCGTTGTTTCTGCTTTGGAAATTGGTGATGAATTTTACCTTTTTGGCAGAGATGATGAAAAACTTGCAAAAGCGTTATCAATGACAGAAACCGAAATTGCAAATTATTGCAAACAAAATTTCATAACCGAATTGGCGGTCAATAAAGACAATACAAAACAAATACGCGAAATTACCCGCGAAACCGAATTTTCAAAAATGGTTAAAAATCTTGCTGTTCTCAGCGATGAGGAAATTGCCGATTTAACCTTTCAACTTTGTGGCTTTGAAAATATAAAGGGCAAAGTTATTGAAAAGGGTGTATATAAATACCTTAAAATTGAAGTTAAAAGTAAGGATAGCGGCGGGGAATATATTTTAACACAATATATTACCGTTAAAAACAGTAAAATTGTCACTTTAAGTTTTTATACTTCAAATGGTAAGGATACAAGCTATGCCGATAAAATTTTTAATTCGCAGTTTGAAAGCACAGGCGGCTTAAAGGTGGTAATAACCATTTTGTTGGCACTGCTTTTTGGCGTTGCCGCAACCCTTTCGGTTATGATAGTGCGTGATTTGAACAAACCAAAGGAAGAATTAGAAAATAACACTTGATTTTTCTACACCTTTGTGTTATAATCTTTGAGCATGTGATTTCACTCGGTCCTTACGAGTGGGTTCATTGCCGAAAATTCGACATTGAAGCGGATGGTCCTCTGCCACAAAGCTTGGTTACGAACATCTGAAATTTTTAAGGAGGAAAAACTAATGGACGTAATTAAGGAATTAACTGCTGAACAACTTAAAAAAGAAGTTCCCGAAATCTTAATCGGTTCTACCGTTAAGGTACACGTTCGCATTAAGGAAGGCGAAAAGGAAAGAATTCAGGTTTTCGAAGGCACTGTTATCGCTAAGAACAACAGCGGCATTGCAGAAACCTTCACCGTTCGTCGTGTTTCTTATGGCGTAGGCGTTGAACGTGTATTCCCCGTACATTCACCTTCAGTTGCTAAGGTTGAACTTGTACGCAAGGGTAAAGTTCGCAGAGCTAAGCTCTACTATCTCCGTGATAGAGTTGGTAAGGCTGCAAAGGTTAAAGAAAAGATTTAATCTACGGAAGGGGGACGGGTTTAAACCTTGTCCCCCTTTGCTTTTTTAAGTAATAGGTAAAAGGTAAGAGGTAATAAGTATGGTGTGCCTTTGGCACGGATATAAATGGCTTCACCTTTTTAAAAGTAATTGTAAAGAGTGAAATGTATGAACGATTTATCAAAGGGCTTTGAAATTGATACCGATTTTGTAGAAAATGAACCGCCCGAAAAAACCACAATTAAAAAAGAAATTATAGATGGGTTGAGTGCTGTCGCTTCAGCCCTTATTATCGTTGTTATTTTATTTGGTTTTATTTTCAGAATTGCTGTCATTAGCGGTGACAGTATGAAAAACACCCTTTTTGATAAAGAAATTGTTATTATTTCAAACTTAAATTACACCCCCAAATACGGTGATATTGTGGTTATTTCGCGCAATGCCGAAAACACCCCCGAAAGCGCCCAAAAGGATAACGGACCTATTATTAAGCGTGTAATTGCCACCGAAAATCAAGAGGTGGATATCGACTTTGAAAAGGGCATTGTTTATGTTGATAAGGTTGCCCTTGTTGAAGATTATATAAGCACCCCAACACACAGGCAGGATGATATCGAGTTTCCTGTGACTGTGCCAAAGGGCTGCGTTTTCGTGCTTGGCGATAATCGTGAGGTATCACTCGACAGCCGTGACAGTCGCATTGGTAAAAACGGTATGGTTGACACCCGATATATTTTGGGTGAGGCAGTTTTGCGTGTCTTCCCATTTAATAAGTTCGGGGGGTTAAAGCTAAATGGCTGAAAACAGACAAACAATTCAGTGGTTTCCGGGGCACATGGCAAAAACCAAACGCAAAATCAAAGAAATTTTGCCTATAATTGATGCCGTTGCCGAGGTTGTGGATGCAAGAATTCCGCTTTCCTCCCGCAACCCTGATTTAAAAGAAATTATCGAAAACAAGCCCCACATAATTTTGCTTAATAAATGCGATATGGCAGATGCCAATGCTACAAAAGAGTGGATAGATTTTTATAAAGCAAACGGTATAACCGCTATTCCGATTGACTGCAAAAGCGGTAAGGGCTTAAATGCATTTAAGGATAATGTAAAGCTTGCCCTTAAAGACAAGCTTGAAAGCTATAAGGAAAAGGGAATGGTTGGCAAACCCCTTCGTGTAATGGTGGTTGGCATACCAAATGTCGGTAAATCTTCCTTTATAAATAAAATTGCGGGCAGAACCCGTGCAAAAGCTGAAAACCGCCCCGGTGTTACAAGGGGTAATCAGTGGTTTACTATTGATAAACAGTTGGAGCTTTTAGACACCCCGGGTGTTTTGTGGCCCAAGTTTGAGGATGAAACCGTTGGCGAGCATTTGGCGGTAACGGGTGCTGTAAAGGACCAAATTTTAGATGCCGAGCTTTTGGCAATGCGGCTTTTAGAAATTTTGGCAACCGATTACCCCGATTTACTCACCGCCCGTTATGGTGAGCTTGACTTTTCGCTTGATGCTTATGACCTTTTAGGTGTTATTGGTAAAAAGCGTGGTATGGTTATTCGTGGTGGCGAAACCGACACTTTAAGGGCTGCAAATATGCTTTTAGAAGAATATAGAAACCAAAAAATTGGGAATATAACATTGGAGAGGGTAAAAAATGCCTGATTACAGTTATGAAAAAGCCGCTGAAACCAGCGGCTTTAATATAATATGCGGTGTTGATGAGGCGGGTCGTGGTCCGCTTGCGGGGCCGGTGTGTGCCGCCGCGGTAATTTTGCCCGAAGATTTAGAAATCGAGGGGCTTAATGATTCAAAGAAGCTGAGCGAAAAAAAGCGTGAACAGCTTTTCGATATTATAACCGAAAAGGCGATAAGCTACTGTGTGGCATACGGCACACTTCAGGAAATTGAAGAAAAAAACATTTTAAATGCCACCTTTCTTGCAATGAACAGAGCAATCGACGGCTTAAATGTAAAGCCCGACTTTGCACTTATTGACGGCAATAAAATACCGACAGGCATAAAGGTGCCTGCAGCGGCGGTTGTTAAAGGGGACGCAAAGTCAATGTCGATAGCGGCGGCATCAATTTTGGCAAAGGTCAGCCGTGACCGACTTTTAATGGAATATGATAAAAAATATCCCGTGTATCAGTTTGCAAAGCACAAGGGCTATGGCACAAAATTACATACCGATTTAATTAAGGAATTTGGCCCATGTGAAATTCACCGCCTTTCATTTTTGAAAAATATTTTGGGTGAAAAATAATGAATATCGGAAAAGTTGGCGAAAACGGCGAAAAGCGTGTAGCGGAATTTTTAAGAAAAAACGGATTTTCGGTTGTAAAACGAAATTATCAATGCCGATATGGTGAAATTGACATAATTGCCGAAAATAAGCAGTATATTCTTTTTGTCGAGGTTAAAACCCGCAAGGAAAATGCGCTTATTTCGGGAATTGAGGCGGTAAACAGCCACAAGCAACAACGCATTATTTTGGCAGCGCAGGACTATATCACAAAAACCCTTTGCGAAAAGCAACCCCGCTTTGATGTGGCAGAGGTAACTGTCACTGAAAAAACGGATGGCGGCATGGCTTTTAACCTGAAATATATTAAAAATGCATTTTAGGTGATTTATGAACTTTTTTGATTTGCACTGCGACACCGCTTATGAAATGTATGTAAAAAAGCAGGATTTTTCAAAAAACAATCTTGCGGTTTCGGGTGAAAAAGGTGAGATTTTTGAAAATTGGTATCAAACCTTTGCGGTGTGGCTGCCCGAAAACACTAAAAATCCGTTTAATTTTTATAAAGCGGTGCTTTGCAATTTAAAAGCCAAGCTTTGCGGCAATGTTAAGCCCGTTTTTGCGGTAGAGGGTGGCACAGTTTTAGAAGAAAAAATCGAAAATCTTTATAAATTAAAAGAAGATGACATAAAAATTTTAACACTCACCTGGAACGGCGAAAACGCTATCGCAGGCGGTGTTAAAAGTGACAAGGGCTTAACCGATTTTGGCAAAGCGGTCATAAAAGAAATGAACGCTTTAAATATGGCGGTTGACCTTTCCCACCTTAATGAAAAAAGCTTTTATAAAGCAGTTGAAATTGCCAAAAAACCCCTTGCAACACATTCAAATTGCAAAGAAATTTTTAATAATCCCCGAAATTTAACTGATGACCAAATTAAGCTTATTAAAGAAAAGAAAGGCATTATAGGGCTTAATTTTTACCCGCAGTTTTTGGGGGATAATTTTTATGATGCGGTTTATGAAAATATACTTCATTTATGTGATTTGGGGTGCGAAAACAACATTGCAATCGGTTCTGATTTTGATGGGGCTGATATGCCAAATGAAATGTGTGATATTGCTAAAATTCCTACTTTATATGCGGTTTTAAAGCAAAAAGGGCTGCAAGATGACTTACTGCAAAAAATATTTTATATAAATGCATATAATTTTTGCCTAAACCTTTGACAAATGGGTTTTATTATAATAAAATAAGGGAAGTAACTTGGAGGATGAAAACTTATGAATTATATCAGTACAAGGGATAAATCTATAAAAACTACCGCAGCGGGTGCTATTTCACAGGGCATCTCGGTTGAGGGTGGTTTGTTTGTTCCTGACACCTTCCCAATATTTACAAAAGCTGATTTTGAAAAGCTTTGCGATATGGACTATGTCGGTAGAGCAAAATATGTTCTTAAAAACTTTTTAAACGACTTTACTGACGATGAAATCGATTATTGCGTAAAGGGTGCTTATATCGGCTCTTTCGATGATGAACAACCCGCGCCAATTTCGGTTTTGGGCGAAAATGCAAATATTTTAGAGCTTTGGCATGGCCCTACCTGTGCTTTTAAGGACTTGGCTTTACAGCTTTTACCATATCTTCTTACCACTTCTGCAAAAAAGGTGTCGGCGGGCAAAAAAATTGTTATTTTGGTTGCTACTTCGGGTGACACTGGCAAGGCCGCACTTGAGGGATTTTGCGATGTACCTAACACTGAAATTATGGTATTTTACCCAAGCGACGGCGTAAGTCCAATGCAAAAGCTTCAAATGGATTCTCAAAAGGGCGAGAATGTGCATGTTTGTGCTATCAAGGGTAACTTTGACGATGCCCAAACAGGCGTTAAAAAGATTTTCACCAATAACGAGGTTAAGGATAAATTAGCCGAAAATAATATGCAGTTTTCTTCGGCAAACTCTATTAACTGGGGTCGTTTGGCACCTCAAATTGTTTATTATGTTTCGGCTTATTGCGACCTTTTAAAGCGTGAGGGCGACCGCATAAATAATGGCTTTAACATTGTTGTACCCACAGGCAATTTTGGTAACATTTTGGCGGCTTATTATGCTAAAAAAATGGGCGTGCCGGTTAAAAAGCTTATTTGTGCATCAAATAAAAACAATGTTTTAACCGATTTTATAAATACAGGTAAATATGACCGCAACCGCAGCTTTTACACCACCATGTCACCGTCAATGGACATTTTAATTTCAAGCAATTTAGAAAGAATGTTGTTTGAGCTTAGCGGTGAGGATGACAAGGCAGTTGCAAAAATGCAAAAGGATTTAAGCGACAGCGGTACATTTACAGTAAGTGCTGAAATTAAAGAAAAAATGAGTGAGCTTTTCTTTGGCGGCTGCTGTGATGATAATGACACCTTAAAAACTATAAACGACTTGTTTAACGAGTATGGATATCTTTGCGACACCCACACCGCAGTTGCAATGAATGTTTACAAGCAATATGTTGAAAAAACAGGTGACGATATTCCAACAGTTATTGCCTCAACTGCTTCTCCTTACAAGTTTGCAAATAGCGTTTTGTCGGCTGTAAGTGACCAAAAGGGTGACAGTGAATTTGACACTGTAAGGGTGTTGAGCGATGTTACAAAAACCGAAATTCCAACTCCAATTAAGGCACTTGAAACTGCAACTGTTCGTTTTAAAGAAATTCGCGAAAAAGATGATATGTTAAATGCAGTTTATTCGGCTTTAAATATTTAAAAAATATCGCAAGACAAATAAAAAGCCACTGTTTTCAGTGGCTTTTTAAAAACTTGATTTTTATTTTGCCTTAAAGGTATCGCAACAAGTTTCTTGTGCGTTTGATGCCATGCCGTTACCAACGTGGATTTTGCCTGCTGAACAGGTGTTGTTAGCTGCGTGGTACATACAATTTTTTACGTCGCAAGAAATACAAACATTAGATTCGCATTTATTTTCCATGATAATCAAGTCCTTTCTGACCTAACGGTCTTTATTATTATGATTTTTAAATTTTAAAATATTCACGAAAGGGGAGAGTTTAAAATTGTCTATTTATGCCATTTCGGATTTGCATTTATCCTTTGGCAGTGATAAGCCGATGAATATTTTTCGCGGTTGGGATAATCACACCGAAAAACTGAAAGCAAATTGGAATCGCCTTGTA
Organism: Clostridia bacterium; assembly: GCA_017549565.1. GTDB lineage: Bacteria > Bacillota > Clostridia > Oscillospirales > Acutalibacteraceae > UBA737. The sequence continues at coordinate 10,474 of JAFYUI010000033.1, read as the reverse complement.
AAAGAAGAGGACACAGTAATTCTTCCCGGTGATTTTTCGTGGGGGCTTAAACTGAACGAAACTTTGCCCGATTTTAAATTTTTAGAAAGCTTAAACGGTAAAAAAATTATTTTAAAGGGTAACCACGATTTATGGTGGAGCACCGTTAAAAAGTTAAAAGAATTTTTAAATCAAAATGAAATACACAGTGTGGATATACTTTTTAACAACACCATTATTACCGAAGGTCACGCCATAGCGGGCACACGCGGTTGGTTTTATGATGATAAGGCAGACAAAAAAATTATCGCGCGTGAGGTTGGAAGACTTGAAAAATCGTTAACCGAAGCCGAAAAAACGGGGCTTCCCATTTTGTGTTTTTTGCATTATCCACCTGTCTATAACGGCGAGGTTTGCGAAGAGATTTTTGCTGTTATTAAAAACCATAACATTAAAAAGGTTTACCACGGCCACATACACGGTGCGGGGCTTAATAACGCCACAAAGGAGTATGAAGGTGTCGAATTTAAGCTAATTTCCTGCGATTGTGTTGATTTTACCCCTGTTTTTATATTTTAATTAAAATATTATTAAAAAATAGTGGAAAATTTTGAAAGTGTGTGTTATTATATTAGTTGTGTAAAAAATTTAGCATATATTATGCGGAGGTATAAAAATGACTTTAAAAGAAACAAAAAATTTAAGCGCAAACCGATATGAGCTTACCATTGCCATCAGCGCAGAAGAATTGGCTGAGGGTGTTAAAAAAGCATATAATCAAAGAAAGGATAATATCGCTATCCCCGGTTTCAGAAAGGGTAAAGCACCTTATGCTATGGTTATCAAAATGTATGGCGAAGAAGCATTTTATGAAGATGCTTTAAACATCCTTTATCCCGAAGCTGTTGACAGCGCTATTAAGGAAAGCGGCCTTAAAGTAATCAACGACAAAATGGATACCGATATTGAATCAATTTCAAAGGAAGACGGTGTTGTTTTAAAGGTTGCAGTTACAACATATCCCGAAATTGAAATTGGCAAATATAAGGGCCTTAAAGCTGAAAAGGTAATCGCAAAGGTTGAAGACAGTGAGGTTGACGCTCAGGTAAACGCTATGGCTGACCGCAATGCTCGTATGGTATCTATCGAAGACCGTGCAGCACAAAACGGCGACACCGTTGTTATCGACTTTGAAGGTTTTGCTGACGGCGTTGCTTTTGACGGCGGCAAAGCAGAAGGTTATTCATTAGAACTCGGCTCGGGCTCATTTATCCCCGGCTTTGAAGAACAAATCGTTGGCAAGAACATCGGTGAAGAATTTGATATCGATGTTACCTTCCCCGAAGAATACGGCGCAGAAAATCTTGCAGGCAAGCCCGCAGTTTTCAAAATCAAGCTTCACGAAATCAAGTTCCGCGAGCTTCCCGTTATTGACGACGAATTTGCAAAGGATGTAAGCGAATTTGACACTTTGGCTGACCTTAAAGCCGACATTAAGGAAAAGGCATTGGCTCAAAAGACCAAAATCGCTGAAGAAGAAGCTGAAAATGATTTAGTACAGCAAATTGTTGACAGCATTAAGGGTGAAATCCCAGAAGCAATGTTTGAAAGCCGTTTAGAACAAAGCGTTCAAGAATTTGGCTATCGTCTTCAAATGCAGGGCTTGGACCTTGACACATATCTTAAATATTCCGGCACTTCAATGGATGATTTCAAGGCAACCTTCCGTCCCCAAGCTGAAAGTCAGGTTAAGTTCCGTTTAGCACTTGAAAAAATTGTTGAGCTTGAAAAAATTGAAGCAACCGAAGAAGAACTTGAAGCTGAATTTAAGAAGATGGCTGAAGCTTACAATATGGAAGTTGAAGCTGTTAAGAATGCAGTTCCCGCTGAAGAGCTTGCAAAGGATGTTGCTGTTCAAAAGGCAATTGACTTTATTAAAGAAAATGCAGTTATCACCGAAGTAGAAGCAAAGAGCGAAAAAAAGCCCGCTGCTAAAAAATCTACCGCTAAAAAGACCACAACTGCAAAGAAAACCACCAAAAAGGCAGAAGAAGCTGCTGAATAATTGATTATAAATCTTTCAAAAGGTTCATAATATTAAATGAAATTAAGCCGGCACACTCCCGTGCCGGTATTTTTAGCCAAAGCATTTAACCTTGAACCAGCCTTAAAGGGCGGTTTTTGGTGTGCTTTCGGCTCATTGTCACCCATAGGCCGCGCCTTATGGGTTTCGCTTCACCAAAATCCCACCCAAAAATCGCACCTTTAAGGTCGTAGAATTTTGTGAATAAAGGATTTTTTGGTGTGCGAGGCAAAAACGCAGCAAATCCTAATGGATTTGCGAGTATTTTAACAAAGTCACAGCATAAAATACTTGTTTCAAAATCTGATTCAAGGTTAAATGCTTTGGCTATTAAGGAGAGTATATTATGAGTTTTGTACCTTATGTTATCGAACAAACAAGTAGAGGCGAGCGTTCTTATGATATTTTTTCCCGCCTTTTAAACGACCGCATTATTATGCTTAACGGCGAAGTTAACGATGCTTCCGCCAGTGTTGTAATTGCCCAAATGTTATACCTTGAAGGTCAGGACCCCGATAAAGACATTAACTTTTATATAAACAGCCCCGGTGGCTCAGTTTCGGCCGGTATGGCAATTTATGACACAATGCAATACATCAAGTGTGATGTAAGCACCATTTGTATGGGTATGGCTGCAAGTATGGGCGCATTTCTTTTGTCGGCAGGTGCAAAGGGTAAGCGCTTGGCACTTCCTAACAGCGAAATTATGATTCATCAGCCACTTGGCGGTGCAAAGGGTCAAGCAACCGAAATTTTAATTGCTGCTAAGCATATTGAAAGAACCCGCGCAAACTTAAACCGCATTTTGTCTGAAAATACAGGCAAAAGCTTAGAAGAGATTGAACGCGACACCGAAAGAGATAACTTTATGACCGCTAATGAAGCAATGGAATACGGTCTTGTAGATAAAGTAATTACTAAGAGGTAAAAATAATGCCAAATAAAGTTGACAGCGAAATTCGTTGTTCCTTTTGCGGTAAAACGCAGGAGGAGGTAACCCGCCTTGTAGAAGGCCCCGGTGTTTACATTTGCGATAACTGTATCGAGTTTTGTTCATCCCTTTTGTTTGATGATGAAATTGCTGCACACAAGGGTAAAAAGAACAAAAAAGAAAAAGAATTTGTTTTACCCACCCCACAGGAAATTAAGGCACAGCTTGACCAATATGTTATTGGTCAGGATGAAGCAAAGAAAACCCTGTCGGTTGCGGTGTATAACCACTATAAACGAATTTTCAAAAGCACCGATAACGATGTCGAGCTTCAAAAAAGCAATGTTTTAATGCTTGGTCCCACAGGTGTTGGCAAAACACTTTTGGCGCAAACCTTGGCAAAGTGCTTGGATGTGCCAATTGCTATCACCGACGCCACCACCTTAACCGAAGCGGGTTATGTTGGTGAAGATGTTGAAAACATTTTACTGCGTCTTATTCAAGCAGCAGATTATGACATTGAAAAGGCCGAACGCGGTATAATTTATGTTGATGAAATCGATAAAATTGCAAGAAAAAGCGAAAATGCCTCTATCACCCGTGATGTAAGCGGTGAGGGCGTTCAGCAAGCGCTTTTAAAGATTTTAGAGGGTACTGTTTCTAATGTTCCACCACAGGGTGGCAGAAAACACCCACAACAGGAATTTATTCAAATTGACACCACAAACATTTTGTTTATTTGTGCGGGTGCTTTTGACGGCATTGAAAAGGTGATTGAACGCCGTATTGGTGGCAGCAGTCTTGGCTTTGGTGCGGATGTAAAATCCCCCAAAAGCAAAGAGGCCGAGGCGCTTAATATGGTTGCGACCCACCAAGACCTTGTTAAGTTTGGCATTATCCCCGAACTTGTCGGCCGTATGCCTGTAATCACCGCCTTAAAGGGTATGGATAAGGAAACTTTGGTTCGCATTATGCAAGAGCCAAAGAATTCTATCATTAAGCAATATGAAGCCCTTTTCAAAATGGACGGCGTTGATTTAATGTTTGATAAAAAAGCAATGGAAAAAATTGCCGAGCTTACTATCGAACGCAAAACAGGTGCGCGCGGTCTTCGTTCTATAATTGAGAGTGTTTTGCAGCCCCTTATGTTTGAAACCCCGTCTGATAAGACAATTAAAAAAATTATAATTACCGAGCAAACCGTTTTGGGCGGCGAGGCAGAGGTTATTAGAATGTAAAATTAAACACCGCTGATTTTAAATCGGCGGTGTTTTTACACCCTTAAACTTGACAATTTTTTATTATTGGTATATAATAATTTAATTCTATTATACATATTAAAAGAGGGGGCATTTTAAGTGATAATTTGGGATTATTTGGTTGAAATTTTCGCAAAAGCAACATCAGACTGGAAATTTATTTTTGAAATTGCTTTAAGGGTTGTTTTGGCAGTTATAATCGGTGGCGTTTTTGGTAGCGAGCGTGCCCGTCACGGCCGTGCCGCAGGTATGCGCACCCATATTCTTGTTTGCCTCGGTGCTGCTTTAACTTCTATGACAGGTGTGTTTTTGGCCGATTATATGAATTATACAGGTGATGTCACCCGTATTTCGGCACAGGTTGTGTCAGGTATTGGTTTTCTTGGCGTTGGTATGATTATCATTAAAAACAACAATGTTGTTTCAGGCCTTACAACTGCGGCAGGCATTTGGGCAACAAGTATTGTTGGCATTGCTTTGGGCTGTGGTTTTTATTCGGGTGCTATAATTGCATCGGTGTTTATGTTTATTGCAATGGTGCTTCTTTCAAAGTTTGAAAAATATAAAAGAAAGAACGAAGTTGTTTACATAGAAATTGATGATATGTATAAAACCAATAAGGTAATCAATCAGGTTAGGGAATTAGTTAATCACGAATGCCCCTACAAAATTTTGCCTGCAAAAAGCGGTTACAGTAAGCATATCGCTATAGTAATGATAATTGAAAAACAGCTTAAGTTTGATATTTCAAAGGTTTTGGAACTTGAAAATGTTGTTTTCATTGATGATGAAGAATAATTAAAAGCAGAGGGCTTGGCTCTCTGCTTTTTCGTTTATTGACAATATTGTTTCAATAAGTTAAAATTATATCAGAAAAATTGTAAAAAGGGGATTTTGTATGAAAAAAATATTAGCAATTATTTTGGTTGTGGTTTTGTTGATTTCTTTGTCGGCTTGCGGTGAAAAAAACGGCTGGACTGATGACGGGAAAATCAACCTTACCGAATCTTCGGTTTTGGAAATTATAAATGGAGAATTTAAAACACCCAAAAACATTATTTTCATAATTGGCGACGGTATGGGTGTTAATGATATTGAAACCACCGAAATTTACAGCGAAGAAAAGTTCCCATTTGGTCTTGTAATAAACCAAATTAAAAATCAAGGACTTTCGACTACTGCCTCGGCTGATAGTAAGATTACCGACTCTGCGGCTTCGGCGACTGCGCTTTCAACAGGTGTTAAAACCAACAACGGTTTTATTGGCAAAGACCCACAAGGTAACGACCTTAAAACAATGGCTGAATTAGCACGCGAATGTGGCAAAAAGGTTGGTATTATTACAAACGAAGATATAAACGGCGCAACACCAAGTGGTTTCACGGTTCATAGCGATTCGCGTGACAACCGCAAAGAAATTATAAATAAATTTATAAACTTTAAACCCGATGTGCTTATGGGTGTTGATTATAACAGCGTTTTTGTGGCACTTAATGATGAAGAACGTCAAATGTTTGAAAATGATTATGTTGTTGCAAAGAAATTTGAAGATTTTGAAACCGCAGCAGCCACCGACCCCGAAGCCCAAAAGCCCTTTATCGGCTTTATAGAAAAATATTCTTCGGTTGCTTCATATAACTTGGCACAAAGTGCAAAATTTGCTTTTGACCGCCTTAAAAATGACAATGGATTTTTTGTGATGATTGAAAGTGCCGGCACCGATAAATTTGGTCATAACAAAGATATGAACGGCAAAATTGCAAGTGTTGTAACCCTTGACCGCACGGTAGCGGCAGCGCTATTGTTTATGAAAGAAAACCCTGACACATTGTTGGTTGTTACTTCCGACCACGAAACCGGGGGAGTTAGAAAACCAACCGGCAATGAAAAATATTTAAGCGACCTTTTCACCACCGGCAGCCATACCGCCACAAAGGTTAAGGTGTTTGCTGTGGGCAAGGGCAGTGAGTATTTTAACGGTGAAACGGTTGATAATACAGATATTGCAAAATTTTTGATAGATGCTATTAAGGGCAACTAATTTTTAAAAAAGCAAATTAAAAAAGCGGAGTGTTTACACTCCGCTTGAATTTTTTATTTTTTATTCTGCGTCAGTTCCCTTTGAAACAAGGTCCTTAAACTTTGGCATTTTGTATTCGTCGCTATCATCAGTTTGGCTTTTAAGTTTTTTGTTAATTTGAATAACATTTTTAACCAAAAGCAAGAAAAGCATTATGCCTTCGAAAACCAAACGTACGGCAATGGGGCCAAGAATGGCAAGCAAAATGCCGTAAAAACCGAACCACTGTGTGTGTGTACCATAGTAAGATGAAGTATAGATAGAAATGCCCATTGTCATGCAAAGACCAACGCAAACACATGCGATAGTGGACAAAATGTATAGGAATTGTAAGATTTTTTCAATAATCAAGAATTTAAAATCAAAAATGTCCTTAATAAATTTGAACAAGTTGCTAAGTTTTGCTCTTCTTTTTTCAGGCATGATAAAAATGTAAGTCAAAACAGTAGCAGCGATTGTTGAAAGTATGCCCATAACCATTGCAAAGCCCATAGTGTTGATATTCATATGTATCTCTCCTTTTGAATTTTAAGATATTTTAATTATATCTTTTTAAAATATGGTTGTCAAGGTTTAGAAAATATGCAAAATCAAAGCTTTTAAAGTGTGTGAGTGAGGGTGAAAGCTTTTTTAAGCCCAAGCGAACCTTATTACTCGCTTATCGCTCGTAATAGACAACAAATTTGTAAATTAAGGAAAAAGAAATATATGAAAGCAACAGGAATTGTGAGAAGAATTGATGCTTGAGTTATAATAACACCAAGAGCTATAAAGCCGCATAAACACTGGGTTTTTCGCTGATTTTGTCCAAAATATTTTGAGAAAACAAGCGGTTTTAAGCTTTAATTGTTATTAAAGTGAGGTGTTGGAATACATAGAGTAAAAGGCCGGATGGACACAGAAGTTCATCCGGCTTTGTTATACATAAAATATAAGATCATGGGGATAATATCCCTTAATTGCATTGCAGTTCCCTTAAAAACATAAAATATTTAAGGGAATATTTTAAATTAATTATTGACTATTCCCTTATAAATGATTATAATGTAAGGGAAAGAGAAGGAGGATAAGGGAATGAGACCTTTTAATTACTCTGTTATTAAAGATCAAAAATGGGATTCTGAGATTTTAGGACTAATCGCCGCAATATATAAAGAGGCAGGAAAGCAAGAACTTTATCTCAAACAACGTCCGGAAGAATTGGAAAAGTTGGTTGAGATTGCAAAAATACAAAGTACGGAAGCATCCAATGCGATTGAAGGTATTGTTACTACAAATACCCGTATTAAGCAGCTTGTCGAAGAGAAAACTACACCTAAGAATCGTGATGAGCAGGAAATTGCAGGTTATCGCGATGTTCTCTCGATTATTCACGAAAGTTTCGATGCGATATCTTTGTCCCACAATTATATACTTCAACTTCACAAAATCATGTACAGCCATATGAATAACCCTATGGCTGGTCAGACAAAGAATGTTCAGAATTATATTAGTGCAACCTACCCAGACGGACATACCGAGATTTTGTTTACTCCTCTTGCTCCGTTTGAAACACCGGAGGCGTTAGATAAAATCTGCGATGAATACAATCGTGTTATTGGCAATATGGAATTGGAGCCTTTAATCGCAATTCCGATTTTTGTTCACGACTTTCTTTGTATTCATCCTTTTAACGACGGCAACGGAAGAATGAGCCGTTTACTCACCACGTTGCTTCTGTACCGAAGCGGATTTTATGTGGGTAAATACATTTCCCTAGAAGCAAAGATTGCTAAGAATAAGGACTTATATTACGATGCACTTGGTCGTTCTCAGCATGGATGGCACGAAGGTACGGAGGATGCCGTTCCGTTTATTAAATATCTGCTCGGCACGGTACTAGCAGCTTACAAAGATTTTGGAGACAGATTTGCTCTTGTTGAAGAGAAACTTCCTGCTGTTGAGATGGTTCGCAAAGCCGCTATGAATAAGATAGGACGCTTTAATAAGCAAGATATACGTGAACTGTGCCCGACGCTTAGCCTTAGTTCAGTAGAAGGTGCGCTTCGCAAAATGGTAGCATCCGGCGAACTGAAACGTGAGGGCAAAGGAAAGTCAACCTGTTATATTAGATTGAAATAATTAACATTATGTTCTGGAGACTTTTATGGGAAAACAAATGAATTTACAGAAATTAGTATATGACTTTAGAGACGCCATAGAGACTGCTATAGAGAATGGTGAATCCGGAACATTTTTCAGAAAGTTTCCAACTGGACAGTGCGGACAAACAAGCGATATGTTGGCGCAGTATCTTATAGATAATGGTTTCGAGTCAATTGTTTATGTGAACGGCACTTATTATGGTGATGAATGGAATGATCGTTGGTCCCATACATGGCTGGTAGTAAACGATCAAATTATAGACATAACTGGAGACCAGTTTAAATATCATCAGGAGCCCTTGAAGAATAATGTTCCTGTATATATAGGTCTTGAAAAAAAATTTTATGATTTATTTGAAATTCATCAAAGTGGCAAACATAAGCATTTTGGGTTGGATTGCCGATGGAGCAATTATTACGAACTAGAACAATGTTATGAAATAATTAAAAAATATCTTAATGACATTTGATGTTTTAAATTCGCAAATATATTGTAGTCCGTTTTATGGTACAGCTGATTTGATATGATCAATAGTGTCCTATAGAGCGGATATATATCGGATGTTGATTGGAATACCATTTTGATATATAATAAAAATGATAAACCGTATAGGAGTGACAAGATAGTGGGAAAAGCAACAATTTCCAGCAAGGATGAAAGGCTATTACATACTAAAAGTGGTAACAGATGTGCTTTGTGTAAAACTGTTTTAGTGGATACGAGCAAGTCTCCGGCGGCATGCATCGGGGAAAATGCACACATTTATGGTGAAAAGGCTGGTTCGGCACGCTACGATTCAACTAAAGAAGAGTCTTTTGTAAATAGCGAGGCAAACCTTATATTTGTGTGTTGCAACTGCCACAAAAAAATAGATACGGAAGTAAATGACTTTCCTGTTGAATATCTTTTCAAAACTAAATCTGAACACGAGAAGTGGGTATCCAATCAACTTGAAGAAAAATCAGTTTCCTATAGTTTTGCGGAATTAGAAGTTTTAGCAAACTTCTTGGTTTCTGTGCCAAGTTCTTTGCAGGTTTCTTCTAACTTATCTTTGATTAAAATTGGAGATAAAATTAATAAAAATTCTTTACAGGAATATCAAAATTACATAACAATGGGCCTTTCTAGTAATTTAACAATAGAAGAATATTTAAATAAACATCCAGATCCATCGTTTGCAATTAAACTTACAAATATTATGGCTCAAAAATATCGTGAATTGAAGGCGCTTGGTTTGGAAAGTTGCGAGATATTTGCTGAGCTTTGGAAATTCGCAAGTGGACAACATGCAGAATTTTCTTATCAAGCGGCGGGATTAGGAATATTAACCTACTTTTTTGAAAAATGCGAGGTATTTGAAAAATGATTTTACCAGACAAGAATATCAAACTCGAGTACTCGTTATTAAACTGCGGTGCGATTGTGTTAAACGAAATTAGTGAGCCGCAAACGGTTTCGTTGTTATGGGACAAAGTTAGAGACTTTGATGTTTTGATTAATTACGAAAGATTTTTGCTTACATTAGATTATTTGTATACAATAAATGCTATCACATTGAAAAATGGATTGATTTCGAGGTGTAAAAATGATTCGCTCAATTAAAAGTAATAATCCGCAATTTAAAAAAGTTGAGTTTCATAATGGGTTTAACGTAATATTAGCTGATAGAAATCGCGATAATGATTCAGAAGAAAAGCGAACAAGAAATGGTGCCGGCAAAACTACTTTAATTGAAATTATACATTTTTGTTTAGGCGCCCAAGTTTTAAAGAATTCTGTTTTTAAAAATGAAAATCTTCAAGGTTGGTCCTTTGTCTTGGAAATAGATATAGGAGCAAAAACCTACTCAATTGAAAGATTTGTAGATTATCCTGGTAAGATTTATATAGATGGAGATCTTTCCGCACTAATATTAGACTGCAAATTTGATAAAAAGTCCAATAGATACTACGTTTCTCCAAGTGCTTTTAATAAAGCTATGTTGGAAGAACTATATG
>JAFYUI010000005.1 GCA_017549565.1 Clostridia bacterium | reverse complement strand
GCCCTTAAACACAGCAATAATTTTAAAAATATTTTTGATTTATATATAAACAACTCAATAACCGAAAAAAATCTTTTAGGTTCGAAATCGGTTGCAGATTCTATGGCGGAATTTGCACTTGGCAAGGTTGCAATGGTGCAAAACGGCAACTGGGCGTGGTCGCAAATTTCGGGTGTTAAGGGCAACACCGTAAAAGCCGAGGACATTAAAATGTTACCAATATACACCGATGTTGAGGGCGAAGAAAAGCAAGGCCTTTGCATTGGTACTGAAAGCTATATTGCCGTTAATAAAAATATAAATGAAGAAAAGCAAAAGGCATCACTCGACTTTTTAGACTGGCTTTTTTCAAGCGAAACAGGCAAAAAATATGTTACCGACAAGCTTGGCTTTATAACCCCATTTAACACCTTTTCAGAAAAAGAAATCCCCTCTGACCCATTGGCAAAGGAAATTTTTAGATATTTAAAGGACGAAAATCTTAAAACTGTGCCGTGGGTGTTTAACGCTTTTCCAAGCGAAACCTTTAAAAAGGACACAGGCGGCGCCTTGCTTGACTATGCACAGGGTAAAAAGAAATGGGACGAAGTAAAAGACACAATTGTAAAGAGCTGGAAGAAAGAACGCGATTAAATGAAGTCCATTAAAAAATATTTCCCTGTTTTTGTTCTTCCCACCCTTTTGGCTTTTTTAATTGCATTTTTAATCCCCTTTATATTAGGGCTTTATCTTTCCTTTACCGAATTTACAACGGTGGAAAATGCCACCTTTGTCGGCTTTAACAACTATATACAAGCATTTAAGGAAAGTGATGACTTTCTAAACGCTTTGTGGTTTACAATTAGGTTTGCATTAACATCGGTTATAACCATAAACATTTTTGCATTTATTTTGGCGCTTTTATTAACCCGAAAAATTTGGGGCACAAACCTTTTTAGAACGGTGTTTTTTATGCCAAACCTTATCGGCGGAATAGTGCTTGGCTATATATGGCAGCTGATTATAAACGGCGTGCTTTTAAATTATGGTTATTCAATAACATCTGACGAAAAGTTTGGCTTTTGGGGACTTGTTGTTTTAATGAACTGGCAAATGATTGGCTATGTAATGATAATTTATATTGCCGGTCTTTCATCCGTGCCAACCGATATTTTAGAAGCCGCCAAGGTGGACGGCGCGGGCTTTTTTACAACACTTTTTAGAATTATAATACCGTCGGTTATGCCGTCTATCACCATTTGTTTGTTTTTAACCATTACAAATTCGTTTAAGCTGTTTGACCAAAACCTTGCCCTAACCGCAGGTGCACCCGGTGGCCGCACAAAAATGCTGGCGCTTGATATTTACGAAACATTTTACGGAAAAATCGGGTACGAGGGCGTTGGTCAAGCCAAAGCGGTAATATTCTTTTTAATTGTTGCCGCTATCGCCTTAACACAGCTTGTACTAACCCGCAGAAAAGAGGTCGAGCAATAGTGACAAAAAAGCTTTCTCACATAGTTACTTTTATACTTTTGCTCGGCCTTGCCGCACTTTTCTTAGCCCCAATTTTTATTGTGGTTATAAATTCCTTTAAATTTAAATTTTCAATTACCGATACACCATTTGTTTTTCCAAACGCCGAAACCTTTTCGGGTGCGCAAAATTATATTTCGGGTATACAACAAACCGGATTTATTTCGGCGTTCTTTTGGTCGCTGTTTATAACAGTATTTTCGGTTGCGGCCATTGTGATTTTTACCTCAATGACCGCTTGGTATATTGTAAGGGTGAAAACCTTTTGGACAAATCTTTTGTATTATGCCCTTGTTTTTTCAATGATTGTGCCCTTTCAAATGGTTATGTTTACAATGTCAAAAACCGCAAATGTCTTGGGGCTTGACAACCCGCTTGGCATAATTTTAATTTACTTGGGCTTTGGTGCGGGGCTTTCAACCTTTATGTTTTCGGGGTTTGTAAAATCAGTGCCCATAACCATTGAAGAAGCCGCCACCATTGACGGCTGCAACACGCTTCAAACCTATTTTTTAGTGGTCTTCCCCGTTTTAAAGCCCACCACCGTTACAGTTGCGATTTTAAACACAATGTGGATTTGGAACGACTACCTTTTGCCTTATTTGGTAATTGGTAACGACTATAAAACAATTCCCGTTGCGGTGCAATATTTAAAGGGTGGTTATGGTTCGGTTGATATGGGTGCATTGATGGCAATGCTTGTGCTTTCTATCATACCTGTTGTGATTTTTTATTTAACAAGCCAAAAATATATTATAAAAGGCGTCGCCGCAGGTGCGGTTAAGGGATAAAAAATCCGCTCTAAATGAGCGGATTTTTGTTATTTAGAATATAAATGTGTGCGGTCAATAACCTTTGCATAATAGTTAGTGTCCAAAATTTGTGCGCTTGTTTTAAACTTGTTATTTACAACCTTTTTCATTGAAGAAACATAAGCATCAACATCCTCAACGGTTTGACCTTCAAACAAAGTAAATTCGCCTGTTTTCGAATTATATGTACCCTTGTCGGTTATAAACGAACGGTTGTTAAACATTACAAGCGGGGATGCAGTTGAAAAAATATCGCTGCCTGGTAAAAGGCGTGAATCATACTCAAACCCGAAAAGATTATTAAGGGTTGGGATAATATCAAGCGCACTGCAATATTTATCCACAGTTTGCGGCTGCATACCCTTTACATATATTATAAGACTGCTTTTATAAAGCTCAAAAACGGGGTCTATTTTATGGCCTGCAAGCTCGTCAAAATAATGATAGATATCAACATTTTCTTTGTCCTCTAAACCATAGGGATAATGGTCGGGTGTGATTACGATAACAGTTTTTTCAGCAATGCCTGCCTGCTCTAATGAAGTAAGCAAGTTTTCCATTGCCAAGTCAAGCTCGATATTACAAGCAAGATATGCCTTTGCATTGTCTGAAAGATTTAAATGCTTAACCGCATCCTTATGGCGTGCCGCCATTCTGTTACCCACAAAGGTATACCTTAAATGACCGCTGACCGTCATATAATAGGTCATAAAACGGTCTTCACCTACATATTCACTTGTGGTGCCTTGCAACATTTCAAGGTCGGATTCGGGCCAGCATTTAGGGTTAACAACCTTTTCCAGACCGTTGCCGATGCCCTTATAATTAAAGCCCATATTTTTGTGTGAGATATGGCGATTATAATAGGTATAGGTGTGGTTGTGATAGCCCCGAACTGTCTGGAGTCCGTCATTTAAAAACTGCTGCGACATTACAAATGGGAAGAAAATATTATTTCTGCCCGAGGTTGAATAGCTCCAAATACCGCCCTTTGGCACAAGACCTGTGGTTGCAACATATTCACCGTCGGAGGTGCTAACACCCCAAATTGGTGTATAGAAATTTGTAAAATTAAAGCCCTCTTGCTGCATTTTATAAAGGGTTGGGGTAATGTCCTTATCAATAGCTAAATAAGAAAAACCCTCGGCCGTAACCTGCACCAAATTATAGCCCTTAAACATACCTGTATATTCGTTTTGATAGGTTGGGGTGCGACTGCCAAAATATTCGTGGAGCGATTTAACCGTGGCATTTGTTTCCTGCTGTGCCAAGGTTTCAAAATCAATTTTCATCATATTAGGGCCATATACGGTCGGCTTTTCTTCGGGCTCAACCTCGTTTTCAACATCGCTGTCAAGCTCGTACCCGTTATCAACACCCAAAATGCTGTAAACAAAATCCAACACTTCGCTGTATAAAAGACCATTGTACGAAACGCTTGTGTTAATTTCAAAAATTGCATTTTTATCGTGATAGTGCGGAATTATTATGCGAAGCAACATGGTAATTATTAAAACACTTGCTGTTACCGATGCTGCCGTTATTTTTTCACGCTTTTCAGTCTTTCTACGGGTTTTAAACTTTTTAATGCCAATAACCAAAAGTAAAAGCGGCACAAATAAAATTAAAACCTGCCAAAGACTTTTTAAAATTGCAATAAACGCTTCGCCCAGCATTTCACTTTCGGTAATTTGCCCCGCCCCGTTAAGCGAGTACAAAATCATATAAGTACCGAAAATGTTGTGGTAAACGGTTTGCACGCTGTACCAAACGCTTAAAAGTGACTGCACAATAATAAGCCCTACGTTTTTGTTAAAGGAAATAAACTGTGCCAAAAGGCCAAAGAATATTGAAAAAAGCATTACTGTAAAAATGCCAAAATTAAAGAAATTTTCACCGCTGAAAAGACGCAACCAAAATTCACAATAAATTATACTTATTGGAAAAAATGCCCAATGTAAATATTTTTTCATACAGTCGCCTCCCTCTTTCAATAATACCTATTTATTTTACTATTATTAAATATATTTGTCAAATAAAAATGGGAATATAACAAAATTGTTACATTCCCTTAAAAGTTTTTTAATAATTTCATTTTTTACCTGTCGAGCCAAAACCGCCCTCGCCACGCTCGGTATCGGTAAGTTCTTCAACCTCGGTATAGTCCACCTTTAAAAATGGGGTAATAACCATTTGTGCAATGCGTTCAAAATCACTAATTTCCTGCACCTTGTCAGAATGATTATGAAGTGAAACCATTATTTCACCGCGATAGTCACTGTCAACCACACCAACCTTGTTAGAAGGGGCGAGACCCCGCTTGTTTGCAATGCCGCTTCTGGCATAGATAAGCCCTGCATAACCCTCGGGTATTTCCATTGCGATACCTGTGTGGATAATTTTAGTTTCGTTTGGCTGAAAAGTAATTGTTTCGCCGTTTGTTAAAGCATAAAGGTCAGCCCCTGCGGAATAGGGCGAGCCATAGGTTGGCACCTTTGCGTTTTCATTAAGCTTTTTAAAGTTCACCTTAACCATTATATTTATCTACCCTTCGTAAATATTACCCGAGCCCATTTGCCTTTCCCATTTGCCCGTAAGCCAAATAACTTCACCCTGCAAAATGGACTTTTTTACATCAATTATTCGCTGATTTGACGAGCCACGGAACAAAAGTGACGGACTTTTAAGCGCTTCAACAAACTTTCCGTCCACCAAAACATCAATAAGCTCCAAACATTTTAAAACCAAATCTTTATCGCCAACTGTGCCCGATAAAAGCTCTTCAAACAAAAAACCGCTGTAACACCAAACAGTTTTTTGGGGACATTTTTCTTTAACTGCCTTTAAAACCTTATAAATGCCCGCTTGGTTTTCGGGCTCAAAGGGCTCGCCGCCCAAAAGCGAAAAGCCCTCGATATAATCTTTATCTATCGCTGCGACAATTTCATCAACAGTTTCATCGGTCATGAGTGTGCCATAAGAAAAATCCCACGCTTCGCTGTTAAAGCAGTTTTTGCATTTGTGGCGGCAACCGCTTACGAAAAGCGACACCCTAACCCCCGGACCGTTTGCTATATCAAATTTTTTAATTACTGCGTAATTCATAAATAATTTTTACAGGTGTAAAACTCTTTCCTTAATTTCCTGTGTTCTGCCTTGGTTCCAGAATTGTGTGCCAATATAACCACAGGTGCGGCGAGCAACATTAAGCTTATCTTGGTCGGTGTTGCCGCAATTCGGACAGGTCCAAACCAATTTGCCATGCTCGTTTTCTTTAATTTCAATTTCACCGTCAAAGCCGCATTCGTGACAATAGTCGCTCTTGGTATTAAGCTCGGCATACATAATGTTGTCATAAATAAACTTCATAACCGAAAGCACAGCATCAAGGTTGTTTTGCATATTAGGTACTTCAACATAGCTGATAGCACCACCGGGTGACAATGCTTGGAATTTGGCCTCTAACGCCAATTTTTCAAATGCATCAATATCTTCGGTTACGTGAACGTGATAGCTGTTTGTTATGTAGTTTTTATCGGTAACACCCTTTATAATGCCAAAACGCTTTTGCAAGCATTTTGCAAATTTATAGGTTGTGCTTTCAAGCGGTGTGCCGTAAAGCGAATAGTCAATAACCTCGGCTGCTTTCCACTTTGCAGTATATTCGTTTAATTTTCTCATAATTTCAAGGCCAAATTCCTCACCCTCTTTTTCGGTGAGCTTTTTGCCTATCATAGCATAAACACATTCCCAAAGACCCGCATAGCCAAGCGAAATGGTAGAATAACCGCCGTGGAGATATTTGTCAATGGTTTCGCCTTTTTTGAGGCGCAAAAGTGCGCCGTATTGCCACAAAATAGGTGCAGCATCCGAAACAGTACCTGTAAGGCGTTCGTGACGAGCTTGAAGTGCGCGGTGGCAAAGTTCCATTCTTTCGTCAAAAATTTTCCAGAATTTTTCCATATCGCCGTTTGCCGAAAGACCGATATCAACCAAGTTTACGGTAACAACGCCTTGGTTAAAGCGGCCGTAATATTTCGGTTTGCCGTTTTCGT
This sequence comes from Clostridia bacterium, assembly GCA_017549565.1. Classification (GTDB taxonomy): domain Bacteria; phylum Bacillota; class Clostridia; order Oscillospirales; family Acutalibacteraceae; genus UBA737. The sequence continues at coordinate 60,369 of JAFYUI010000005.1, read as the reverse complement.
CAACATAAGGTGTCAAGAAGCTGCGGCAACCCATACAGGTGTAGCAATGACCTTCGCCGTTTTTGTCAACCTTGTTTTGAAGCATAACCTTTTCAGAAATATAGTCAGGCACCATACGCTTTGCAGTGCATTTAGCAGCAAGTTGTGTAAGATACCAATATTTGCTGTCTTCTTTAATATTGTCTTCTTCCAAAACATAAATAAGTTTTGGGAAAGCGGGTGTAATCCAAACACCCTGCTCGTTTTTAACGCCCTTATATCTTTGTTTTAAAACCTCTTCAATAATTAACGCAAGGTCGGCCTTTTCCTGTTCGTTTTTGGCTTCATTAAGATACATAAATACAGTAACAAAGGGGGCTTGGCCGTTGGTGGTCATAAGGGTTACAACCTGATACTGAATTGTTTGAACACCGCGCGCAATTTCTGTTAAAAGGCGTTTTTCGGTAATTTGTGAAATCTTTTCTTCACTTAAAGAAACGCCTGCCTCTTCCATTTCAGCCACAACTTCGGAATAAATCTTTTTACGGCTTACATCAACAAAGGGTGCCAAATGTGTTAAGCTGATACTTTGACCGCCATACTGACAAGAAGCAACCTGTGCAATAATTTGGGTTGCAATGTTACAAGCGGTTGAAAAACTGTGGGGACGCTCAATAGAGGTGCCGCTGATAACGGTACCGTTTTGAAGCATATCTTCAAGGTTTACAAGGTCACAGTTGTGCATATGCTGTGCAAAATAGTCAGCATCGTGGAAGTGAATAAGACCGCGGTCGTGTGCATCAACAATGTCAGGGCTTAAAAGAATACGTCTGGTGATATCCTTACTAACCTCACCCGCCATATAGTCACGCTGAACGCTGTTAACGGTGGGGTTTTTATTACTGTTTTCTTGCTTAACCTCTTCGTTATTGCATTCAATCAAGCTTAAAATTTGTTCATCAGTAGTATTAGATTTTCTAACTAACGCACGGTTATATCGATATGTAATATAGCGCCTTGCAACCTCAAAAGCGCGTTGATTCATGATTTGGTCTTCTACCATATCTTGTATTTCTTCAACGCTTAAAGAACGGTTAATATTAGCCGCTGCACTTTCCACATCTTCGGCGATGCGTTTTATTTGAATTTCTGTCATTCTGTGGCTTGGCACAACACTTTGATTTGCCTTTGTAACCGCAATAATAATCTTATTAGGGTCGAAGGTTACTTCCGCACCGCTTCTTTTGATAATTTTCATAATACTACCTCTATATTTTCAATAATTTATATACAATATATTGTGACTGCAAAGTCTATTATAGCACAAATTATTGATAATGCAAGTACTATTTCGACAAAATTACAATTATTTTTTAAATCCCTCACCAAGTATTTCGCCCGCCTCACAAATAACAATAAATGCCCCCTTATCGTGGCGTTTTGCCACTTGGCAAACCTCATGCACTTGATTTATTCTTAAAGTGCACATAATCATACTTCCCCTATTGCCTGTATATCCACCGCGAATGTCAATAGTTGTAACTCCGCGCCCTATTTCATTTAAAATGTCATACACAATATCTTGTGTTTTTTCACTTATGATATAAACAACCTTGCCCTTATCAGCACCATAAAGCACCAAATCCATAATTTTCGAACAAGCGTAAAGGGTTATAATAGAATAAAGTGCGCTTTGAATGTTTTTGTAAATAAGCGCCGCCATAATAACCACCACAAAATCCAAAAACAGCATAAGCCGTCCCATACTGATAAATGGGTATTTAATAGCAAACAGCTTTGCAACAATTTCAACCCCGCCTGTTGTGGCACCGCGAAGCATTATTATGCTTATGCCAAGCCCCAAAAGTGTACCGCCGAAAACCCCCGCCAAAATTAAATCTAATTCAATTTTAGGCAGTAAAGCATCGGATATATCTAAAAGCCCCGAGGTTATAGCGGTTGCCAAAACAGTTTTTATAATAAACCCTTTGCCAAATTTTAAAAAAGCAATTATAAAAAGCGGAACATTTATAATAAAAACCATTGCGCCGATAGGTAAATTAAATAAATAATTTAAAATGGTTGCAACACCCGTAACACCACCGGGCGAAATTCGGTTTGCCGATAAAAACACCGTTACCGCAATGGCGTAAATGCTTCCGCCTACAATATAATAAACCATATCCTTTAAAAATTCCTTAATACCCTTTTTCATAACACACCCCAAAATAAAAAACGGTTACACTGTTTAGTGTAACCGTTTTAATTTAATCTTTTAAATAATTTTGCCAAATGATATTAAAAAGTGATTTTGCTCTTTCGTTTTCATTTGAAAGATAAAGCCAACCGAAAAGTGTTTCAAGACCTGTTGCGGTGTGATAATCGCCCCCGCTTGAATTTTTTGGGGTGTTGCCTGTTTTAAAATTTCGGCCACGCTTAAAAACCGAAAGCTCTTTTTCAGAAAGCTCGGCTTCAATCAGCTTAAAGGCCTCGGCCTGTGCGGTGGCATTTACAAGCTTTACCGAAAGCTTATGTAGCTCACCCGACGGGCGATTAACCTCTGCCAAGGCGGTGCGTACCATAAGTCCGTAAACCGCATCGCCGACAAAGGCCAAAACCGAAGGGCTTAAAAGGTTTGGGTTTTCCATAAACTACCTCTAATCAACAAAGTCAAATTCAATATCCATAATGCTTACGGTGTCGCCCTCTTCAATACCTGCTTTTTCCAAAGCGGTAATAATTCCGCAGTCACGAATAACACGCTCGAAATATTGAAGCGATTCGTAATCATCGGGGTCGACATTGTTCATAACTTCCATAAGCCAGTCGCAGTCCTCAACAAAGTAAATACCGTTATCCTTTCGTATTTTAAAGCTGCGGCGGTCTTTTTTAACCTCAACCTCGGGCTTTTCTTCGGCTTCATAAATTTTAATTGGCGGAAGTTTTGCAAGCTCCCCCGCAACATAATTTATAAGCTCGTCAGTACCCTCGGCAATGGCGGCCATAACAGGAAAGAATTTATAACCCTTGTTTTCAAAATACTGTTTAATGCGGGCAATTTCATCCTCATCAATTAAATCACACTTGTTGCCCACAATAATTTGGGGAGCTAAGGTTAATTCATCGCTGAAAACCGAAAGCTCGTGGTTGATTTTTTCAAAATCGTCAATGGGGTCACGACCCTCGCTGCCCGAAATATCCAAAACATGCAAAAGCAAACGGCAGCGCTCAACATGGCGTAAAAATTCGTGGCCAAGGCCAATACCCTCGCCCGCGCCCTCAATAAGACCGGGAATATCCGCCATTACAAAGGATGAGCCCTCGTCAATTCTTACAACACCTAAAACAGGGGTAAGGGTTGTAAAGTGATAGTTTGCAATTTTGGGCTTTGCTTCGCTTACAACCGACACAAGTGTTGACTTGCCAACATTTGGAAAGCCAATAAGTCCCACATCGGCTAATAATTTAAGCTCAAGTGTGACATCAAGCTCTTCACCCGGGTTGCCGCTTTTAGAAAAGCGTGGAATTTGGCGGGTTGCCGTACCAAAGTGCTGGTTGCCCCAACCGCCGTTACCACCTTTTGCGATAATTACCGGCTCATCGGTTGAAATATCGGCAATAATTCTGCCGGTTTCGGCATCCTTAACCAATGTGCCGACAGGCACCGAAATAACAAGGTCGGGCGCCGATTTGCCTGTGCAACGGGAAGTGCCGCCGTTTTGACCGCTTTCGGCGGTGTATTTTCTTTTATATCTAAAATCCGCAAGGGTGGAAAGGTTGCTGTCGGCTTTAAAAACTATATTTCCGCCTTTGCCACCGTCACCACCGTCGGGACCGCCTGCCGCAACATATTTTTCACGGCGAAAGGACACTGCCCCGTCACCGCCGTTGCCGGCCTTTAAGTGAATTTTTGCTATATCTACAAACATTTAGTTTTCCTCTTCAATTTCAATAAAAGCGTTATAAAGCTCTAACGCTTTATCATAATCTTCGGACTTTACATAAAAATTTTCGGGTATTAAAAGCCCACCTGTTACAATTTTCATATACCCCGCAACGCCTTCCTGTCTTGCAATAAACGGTATGTCGTTATCCCTTAAAATTTCAGCATACATACCCGCAAAATTGGGCATTACCGCCTTTACAAGGCGAAGACCATCATATTCTTCCTTAGTTTTTCTTTTAAAAAACACCTTTTATTCCTCTTCAATAAAAAAATCATCATCCGAAAATTCGGGTTGGTTTTCCATAAGCTCGTTATAAAGCGCCTCTGCTTTGTCGAAATCGCGCTTATCAACATAAACCTCATCCGCGGTAAAGCCACCGCCAAAGGTAACACGAACAGCGCCGCCCTCTTCACCCATTGAATAAGGAATTTGATTATCAGTTAAAATATCTTTAAAAATCTCTGCTAATACTACATCCTCAAAAGTGGCTATAAGCACGGGCTCGGTCATAACGCTATTATCCCCGATTTCCTCTTGCTCTATGACTGTGTTTTCACTTAAATCAGCACCGCAAATAAGGCAAATTTCCTGCTCGTCGGCACACTCAACACCGCATACGTGACAAATTTTCATTTAAGACCAATCCTTTCAAGGTTTTAAAAAAATAAATCCGGACGCTGAAAGCACCCGGATTTTAAAGTTAATTATTGCTCAACAGCGTAAATGCTAACTTGTTTACGGTCTCTGCCAACTCTTTCAAACTTAACCTTACCGTCGATAAGGGCAAATAAAGTATCGTCAGAACCACGGCCTACGTTGTTGCCGGGATGAATGTGTGTTCCTCTTTGGCGAACGAGAATGTTGCCTGCAAGAACAAACTGACCGTCAGCACGCTTTGTGCCAAGACGTTTAGATTCACTATCACGGCCGTTCTTTGTAGAACCAACACCCTTTTTATGAGCGAATAACTGAATGTTAATCTTTAACATTTTTTTGCACCTCCAAAATTTTGATGTTATTACTGTATTGCATTGATAATTCGGTTAAATGAAGCCGAAGCCCCGAAAGCACTTTTAGCGAAGCATCGCTTGGGTTTGAAACCTTGAAAAGCATTTCACCATCTGAAACCTTTGCATCTGCCTTGTCGCCAATTATTTCGGTAATTGTGTTGGCTGTCATATAAGCGGCACTTGAAACCGCCGCACAAACCGTTTTACCAACCTCGTCGTCACAGTTTACTGTACTGTGACCGCTGATTTCAAAACCATAAAGCTTTTCATCAGCCAAAAATTTTACACTAGTCATACTAATTATAACCTAATTAACCAATTTCGGTAATTTGTACTTTAGTGTAGGGTTGTCTGTGACCCATTTTACGAGCGCAGCCCTTCTTGGGTTTGTAAGTGAAGACAGTAATCTTCTTGCCCTTGCCGTTCTTTAAAACGGTGCCTTTAACGAAAGCATCCTTAACATAGGGCTTACCAACCTTTAAAGTTCTGTTGCTAACAGCAACAACCTTGTCGAAGGTAACTTCTTCGTCAACATTAGCGTTAAGCTTTTCAATGTAGATTACATCGCCGTTTTCAACACGGTATTGCTTACCACCTGTTTCGATAATTGCGTACATTTTTTTCACCTGCTTATTTTTCAGTCTCGCTACAGAAGGCGTGCACCAAAAAAGGCGCAACTTAAAAAAGCCCACAATATGCGGCTTATACAGTTTATCACAAACAGTCCACTTTGTCAAGGGGAAAATAATAGTTTGTTAGCAGTTTCAAATTATAGTTAAACCCCAATTTTTATCCGTCGCGTAGCGACACCTAACCTCTTCACTATTACCTCTTACCTATTACCTCGCGTCAGCGATTAACCCCATCCCCTATTCCACTTTTGGTTTAAATGTTGACATCACACTGCCGACGATTAGCAAAACAAACCCTGCAAGCACCAAAATTCCGCCGTTTGTGATAAAACTCAATATAATTGTTAAATATGTATCTATAAGCCCTAATTTACTATAAATAAGATACTGCGGAATTGCAGGGGTAAGCAAACTAAAAAGTATCAATAAACTAACAACACCGCACATCATCGCCGAAATAATCGGCAAAACTTTGCCTGTTTTGTTCTTAAGATTTCTAATGAGCAAAATTACAGGCAAAATCAATATTGCTATTGTTATTAAAATCGGCACAAAATCACCAATGATAAAATATTTTAAATTTATTGGCGGCAAAATGGTTATGCAATGATAAACGAACTTAAAAATTTGCAACAAAATATAAAGCAAATTGCAAATTATACCAATAAGTAAAACTATATTTTTGGCTTTTTTCATAAAATCACCCTTTTATCCCAAATGCTCATAAATTTTAACAAGCTTTAACGCCCAATTCATTTGCTCGTTGTATTTGTAATCCGCAGCAAGTGTATTTACAATTGACCCACCGTATATTGCAAAAAGCGTTTTTTCGTAATTTTCGCATTGCACAACGTTATCCTTTTCCCAGCTTGTTTTCATATTTTTAATAAAGGTATGAAACTCATCTGCCGAATAATAGCTTGCTTCGTTTGTTACGGTAATGTCATATTCTATTAGCTTATTATAATATTCATCCGCAACATCCTGCCACTTTTTAGTATATTTTTCAGAAATAGCACACATACCCGCTGTCGAGTCGTCTTCTGGTGATTTCATTTCTTCATTATAAGCCCCATCAATTTCGCGCGTTAGTTTTTCGGACAAAGTTTGAACTGAATTTTGTTTTGGCTCGCGCTTTTCCATATCATACCAAACAAGCTTATCACTGCCTATTTCTAAATACTTCTTTGTTTTGGCTTCATATTCTTCCTTTGTAACCTTTTCATCATTGAAAAAATATTCATCGGGATATACTTTGCCTTCTTCAATACTTTGACCATCCCAGCAAGAAAATGTTACCTTAAATTTCACATGAGCATTTTTGTCTAATTCATAGTATTCATAATTTATGTGTGTCGGCGCACCGCCGTGCCGTTCAAACATAAGTGCACCGTTATTAAGAAGGTGAACATACATACTTTCTTCCGTATACCAAAGATAAATTCCATCATCTTTAACGGTGAAAAAATACATATTTGGCATTTGTTGTACACACAGTTCAACAACACCATCGCCTGTCATATCTAAAAACGTGTATCTATAGCCCTGCTGCTCTAAATCCCATAACAAGCAATCTGAAAACGGTTTGTCGACACCATCTTCATCAATAGCAGTAATTTCACCCGCAATAAATTTCTTATATAAAGCTTTGTTTTTTTCATCCTCGCGGTTTTTACATCCCGCAAATATCCCTAAAAACAAACTTAAAACACAAACTAACACTAAAAACCTTTTCATAATAACACCGCCTTTGGTTTTATATTACTTTATGTAAACCACACTGTCAAATTACAACCTTGAAACAGTTGTTACAAATTGGTAAATATTGTATATAGGGGATAATTTTTATCTTCAATTAGATTGACAACTATATATATAATATAGTATAATTTGATGTTAAGGGAGATGATTTTGTGATTAACAAAAGTATTAAAAAATTAGTATGTTATGGTCTTTCAAAAAACCTTTTTGAAAAGTGTGACGAAATTTTTATAACCAACCGCATTTTAGAAATTTTAAACCTTGACAGCTTTGACTGTGATGAAGATTTTTGCGAGGTTGATTTAGAAGCCACTTTAAAGGAAATTTTAGATTATGCCGCACAAAAGGGTCTTATTGATGACAATATTACCGAGCGTGACCTTTTTGACACCAAAATTATGTCGGCTTTAATGCCAAGACCAAGCGAGGTTATAAATAAATTCAACTCGCTTTATGAAAATTCTCCCGAAGAGGCAACCGATTATTATTTTAATTTAAGCCAAAACAGTGATTACATACGCCGCTACCGTGTGGAAAAAGACCTTAAATGGAAGTCTGACACCGAATACGGCGAAATGGATATTACCATAAACCTTTCAAAGCCCGAAAAGGATGCAAAGTCGATTCTTGCGGCTAAAAATGCGCCACAGTCAAGCTACCCCAAATGCTTGCTTTGCAAAGAGTGTGAGGGTTATGCCGGCCGCATTAACTTCCCGGCCAGACAAAACCACCGCATTCTTCCCGTTACCTTAAACGGTGAACAATGGTTTTGGCAATATTCCCCCTATGTTTATTATAACGAGCATTGTATTGCCTTTAACGGTGAACACACACCAATGAAGGTTGATGCAACCACCCTTAAAAAGCTTTTTGATTTTGTTAAAACCTATCCGCATTACTTTATCGGCTCTAACGCAGGACTTCCTGTTGTTGGCGGTTCGATTTTGGCACACGAGCATTTCCAAGGCGGTCGTTATACATTTGCAATGGAAAAGGCCAAGTTAGAATATGAAATGACCTTTGACGGTTTTGAAGACATAAAAGCAGGTATTGTAAAATGGCCAATGTCGGTTATCCGTTTAAACGGCGCTGACTGTGACCGTGTGGTAGAGCTTGGCGGTAAAATTTTAACCGCTTGGGAAAATTATACCGATGCTGATACCTTTATCTTTGCCGAAACCGATGGTGAAAAGCACAATGCTATCACCCCAATCGCCCGCAAGCGCGGTGATAATTTCGAGCTTGACCTTGTGCTTCGCAACAATATAACAACCGAAGAATATCCAATGGGCGTTTACCATCCACACGCAGAAAAGCACCACATTAAAAAGGAAAATATCGGTCTTATTGAGGTTATGGGCCTTGCCGTTCTTCCCGGTCGCTTAAAGCAAGAAATGGCCGATTTAGAAATTGCCATTTTAGAAAACCGCAACATTAAAGATGATGAGGCACTTGCAAAGCACGCCGACTGGGCAGAAGAAATTAAGGCGAAATATCAAGACCTTAATAAAGATAATATCGGCGATATTATTAAAAAAGAAATAGGCATTGTTTTCTCAAAGGTGCTTGAGGATGCAGGTGTTTACAAGCGTGACCAAAAGGGTCAGGCCGCATTTAAGAAGTTTGTAGAAAGCGTGAAATAATGTTTGTCACCGTATTAACACAGGTTGTTATACTTTTTATTCTTATTTTTGTTGGCTTCATACTTACAAAAATAAAAATGCTTAATGACCAAAGTGTGAAAAGCTTAACCGACCTGGCCTTAACCCTGGTAACTGCCTGTGTTATAGTAAAATCCTTTTTTCGAGAATTTAATAAATCTGACCTTAAAGATTTGCTTTTAAGCTTTTTGTTGGGAATTATACTTCACACCGCATTTATTCTTTTAACCCTTTTGTTTTTAAAAGATAAAGATAAAAACCGCCAAGCAGTGCTGCACTACGCCGCCGTTTTTTCAAATTGCGGATTTATGGCATTACCGCTTCAAGAAGCGTTACTCGGTGATGACGGCGTGTTTTTGTGTTCTTCCTTCGTGGCAATTTTTAATGCATTTGTGTGGAGTTGGGGCATTAGAATTATGAGCGGTGACAAAAAGTCGCTTAAACCGCTTAAAATTCTCACCCGCCCCGCAATTTTGGCACTTATAATTGGCTTTATTATTTTTATATTTTCAATACCTGTGCCAAATATCATAAGTCAACCAATTTCTATGCTTGCTGCCCTTAACACACCGCTTCCAATGATTATTATTGGGTATCACCTTGCTTCTTCCAATGTTTTAAAGGGTTTTAGTGATATAAAATGCCTTTTAACCATTTTGTTAAGGTTGATTGTCTTCCCCGCTGTCGCAATTTTAGGTATGTGGCTGTGCGGTGTAAAGGGTAATATGCTCATATCACAGGCAATTTGCTGTGCCGCACCTGTTGCCGCAAACACCACAATGTTTTCGGCAAAATACGGCCGCGATACCGAGCTTTCAGTTAATCTTGTTTCCCTTAGCACTTTATTATCACTTATAACTATGCCAATAATGATTACATTAACAGAAAAATTAGCAACATTATGATAAATTACATACACGAACCAACCCCGCTTCAATGCGGACAAGCAGTTTTGGCAATGCTTACAGGTATACCCGTTTGTGATATTGTCAAAACCTTAAACAACGAAAAAGAAACCAAACTTTGCGAAATGCTTGATTTTTTAAATAAAAACGGCTTTCGGGTGGAAAATAAAAGAATAGCGGTGTCAGACAAGAAAGAGCTTCCGAAAATTGCGCTTTTAAGTCTTGAAACACCACGCTGTTGGCATTGGTCGCTTTATTATGACGGCACATTTTACGACCCCGAACATAACATTTTAAGTGACTTTCCAACCGCTAAACGAAAATATTATTGGAAAATAGAAAAAATATCGGAGGATATATGTTAGAACTTAAAAACATATGCTTTTCTGCCGAAACAGAAGACGGCACCGAAAAGCAAATTTTAAAGGATGTAAACCTTAAAATTGATGACGGCTTTGTAGTTATTACCGGTCCCAACGGTGGCGGTAAGTCCACCTTGGCAAAAATAATTGCCGGCATCATCACCCCAACCTCAGGTCAAATTCTTTTAGACGGCAAAGATATAACAAACCTTTCTATTACCGAGCGTGCAAATCAAGGCATAAGCTTTGCCTTTCAACAGCCCGTTCGCTTTAAGGGTATCACCGTTTATGACCTTATAAGTCTTGCCGCAGGGGAAGAAATTGACATTACAAAAGCTTGTGGTTATTTGTCACAAGTTGGTCTTTGTGCGAGGGACTATATCAACCGCGAGGTTAACGCTTCACTTTCGGGCGGCGAGCTTAAAAGAATTGAAATTGCAACTGTTTTAGCGCGTTCTACTAAGGTTTCAATTTTTGACGAGCCCGAAGCAGGTATCGACCTTTGGAGCTTTAACAGCTTAATTAAAGTTTTTGAAAAAATGCATAATACCCTTGGTGGCAGCATTATAATTATCTCACACCAAGAACGCATTTTAAACATTGCCGACAAGGTTGTAGTTATCGCAAACGGAAGTGTTAAGGATGAAGGCAAAAAGGATGAAATTTTGCCATCTCTTCTACACGCAGCTGATGCCGCTTGCAAGGTGCTGACCGACGCATTGGAGGTGTGATTTAATGAACAACACAGAAAAAGAGCTTTTAAAAATGATTGCCGATATCGACGGCACCCCGTCGGGCGCATTTAATATTCGTGCAAACGGTGCGCTTTCCGCCCGTCATATCACCGAAAATGTTGACATAAAGGAAAAAGCGGGTGTTTCGGGCATCGAAATTATCATTAAACCAAACACCGTTGGTGAAAAAATCCACATCCCTGTAATTATCAGCGAAAGCGGTTTACAGGAAATGGTTTATAACGATTTTATAATTGGTGAAAACTGTGATGTCGAAATTGTTGCGGGCTGCGGTATTCACAACTGCGGCAGCGAAGAATCACGCCACGATGGTATTCACACCTTTTTTGTTGGCAAAAACGCCAAGGTGAAATATGTTGAAAAGCATGTTGGCGAGGGCGACGGTGAAGGCGGCAAAAATATGAACCCCACCACCGTTATCAACATTGCTGATGGTGGCTATATGGAAATGGAAACCACCCAAATTAAAGGCATTGATTCAACAAAACGCATTACAAAGGCAACACTTTCCGACGATGCAACACTTATAGTTAAAGAAAAGCTTATGACACACGGCAGTCAGTACGCCGAAACCGACTTTACGGTTGACCTTAACGGTGAAAATTCAAGCGCTAATGTAATTTCACGCTCGGTTGCGAAGGATAAGTCAAATCAGCTTTTTGTTTCCCGTATTAACGGCAATAACATTTGCACAGGTCACACCGAATGTGATGCCATTATTATGGATGACGCCCATGTTTCCGCCCTTCCCCAAATCACCGCAAACCATATTGATGCCGCCCTTATTCACGAAGCGGCAATTGGTAAAATTGCGGGCGAACAGCTTATCAAACTTATGACTTTGGGCCTTTCGGAGCAACAAGCTGAAGAACAAATCGTAAACGGATTTTTAAAATAGTATCTATAACAAAAACCCACTTAGCAATGCTAAGTGGGTTTTAATTTTAATATCCCAAATCTTCTTCACATAAAATAACGGTTAAGCGCTTTTCGGGGCGTTGTCGGCCGGACACAAGATAGTTTACACAAATGCGGCGGGGGTTTTGGCAGCCGTCGGCAAAATCGGGGTTGTCGTTATTTAAAAGTGACACACAGTGTCCTAATTTTGCACAAGGGTTATCAATGCCAAGTCGCACACAGTTTTTAGGTGCAGCAACTTTTTTTACACGCAAAAATGCATCGTTTAAATTTTTTACAATTTTGTTTTTGCCAACCACCATAATAACTTTTTTAGGGCCAAAAGCAATGGCGGAAATGCGATTTGAAAAACCGTCGACATTTAAAAGCTCGCCCTTTTCGGTTACAGCATTTGCCGAGCAAAAATAAAAATCACAGCCAATAATTTCTTTAAAGACTTGCTGTTGCTCTTCGGGGGTTATGCCCGGTTTGTTTCGATTGTAAAAATTATAGCAGGGCTTGTTTATAACCTCCCAAACACCACTTTCAACAAGCGAAACTGAGCCGCCCGATGAAATTTTTGCACCCTCAAAGAGCATATCCTCAACTATTGCAGGGATTTCATCCTTTGTTTTGCAAGCAATTACATTTATATTATTTTGCTTTAACGCATTTATTACCTTTTCCAAAGCTTCCACCTCTGATTTTTGAAAATAAAATTATTAAAATAACCCCTGTAAGCACACCGCAAAAATCAATGCAGACATCCGCTACTCTGCCTGCCCTACCCTCAACAAAAAGTTGTAAGGTTTCATCAAGTGATGCAATAAGTGTGCCATAAGATAAAGCAACAAACCATTTTAACCTTAATTTTTCAAAATTTAATGCGGTTGAAAGTGCAAAAATGCCAAGTATCATAAATTCGGTAAAATGCGCCGCTTTTCGAATAAAATGATGAAAAAACTCAATGCCGTCATTGGTTATGGGGCCAAATATATTTTCCCACAAGGGTGAAATTATGTCAAGTATAATATTAAGCACGCCACCACTTAAGCGACCGGAATCCTCCCCAACCTTTAAGGACATTGAAAAGATAAAGCCCGTCCATAAAAGTGTAAGTATGCTTAAAATATACATTTTCTTCTTATTCATAAAAATCCTCAAATATAAAAAGTGGGTATTTACAAGTTAAACTTGAAAATACCCATTTTTCTTTTAATTTAATTAGTTGCCAAATTTAGCAACGTTAATCTTCACGCCGGGGCCCATAGTAGTTGCGAGAACGCAAGACTTAACATATTGACCCTTGGTAGCAGCGGGCTTTGCTTTGATAATAGCGCCCATTAAAGCGTCAAAGTTTTCTTGAACTTTTTCTGCACCGAAAGATACCTTACCAATTGGGCAGTGAATGATGTTTGTTTTATCAAGACGGTATTCAATCTTACCTGCTTTTGCTTCGGTAACTGCCTTAGCAACATCAGGTGTAACAGTACCTGCCTTAGGAGTAGGCATTAAGCCACGAGGACCTAAAACCTTACCAAGACGACCAACAAGACCCATCATATCAGGTGTTGCGATAACAACGTCGAAATCGAGCCAGTTTTCGTTTTGGATTTTAGCAATCATTTCTTCTGCGCCAACATAGTCAGAACCGGCAGCAACTGCAGCGTCTGCCTTGTCGCCCTTAGCGATAACAAGGGTTCTAACCTTTTTACCAGTACCGTTGGGAAGAACAACAGCGCCGCGAACCTGTTGGTCAGCGTGGCGTGAGTCAACACCCAAACGAACGTGAATTTCAACTGTTTCGTCGAATTTAGCAGTAGCGGTTTTTACAACCAATTCTACAGCTTCGTTAACATCGTAAAGCTTACCTGTTTCAATAAGCTTTGCGGTTTCATTATATTTTTTACCGTGTTTCATTTTTTACCTCCAAGTGGTTAATCGGAATTTTCCTCCCACGAGAGAGAACTAATCTACAACTTCGATACCCATGCTGCGTGCTGTACCGGCGATCATGCTCATAGCAGATTCGATAGAAGCAGCGTTTAAGTCGGGCATTTTAGTTTCAGCGATTTTTTGTACTTGCTCTCTTGTGATTTTTGCAACCTTAGTTTTGTTAGGTGTGCCTGATGCGCTTTCAATACCGCAAGCCTTCTTAATAAGAACAGCAGCAGGCGGAGTCTTTGTGATGAAGCTGAAAGAACGGTCAGCATAAACTGTAATTACTACAGGAATGATAAGACCAACATCGTTCTTAGTTCTTTCGTTAAACTCCTTGGTGAAAGCCATGATGTTAACACCATGTTGACCGAGAGCAGGACCTACAGGTGGGGCTGGTGTTGCTTTACCTGCGGGGATTTGTAACTTAATGTAGCCAGTAATTTTTTGAGCCATTTTTATTTGCACCTCCATAATTCGTGGTAACAGTATCTTATAGTCTGATACCTGGCGGGGCGGTCATATTCCGTCCCTCCCACCGTGACACTTCTTTGTGTCGGGGTTTAATAAGCATTTCTGCGTATTAACTTATTTGTTTTCGATAGAGATTTGGTCAAGCTCTAACTCAACCGGAGTTTCTCTGCCGAACATTGAAAGAACAACACAAACACTATTGTTTTCAGTATCAACTGTTTTAACTGTGCCTGTATATCCTTCCAACGGACCGCTGATAATTTTAACAATATCACCGTCTTTATAACCAACCTCAACGCTGTGCTTTTCTACGCCAAGGGCAGCAACCTCATCATCGGTAAGGGGAACGGGCTTAGAAGCCGGACCCACAAAACCTGTACAACCGCGGATGTTTCTTACAACATACCAGCTGTCGTCGGTTACTATCATTTTAATTAACACATAACCGGGGAAAATTTTACGCTCAACCTCGCGAATTTTATCTTCCTTAATTTCGGTTACGGTTTCCATCGGGATTTTAATATCTTGTATTAAATCCTGCATTCCGCGACTTTCCACCATTGTGGCAAGGTCGCTTGCTACCTTGTTTTCATATCCTGAATAGGTATGGACAACATACCATCTTGCTTCTTTTGTTTCAGACATGATTTACCTCCAAGGATTACTTAACGCTGTTTAAAATCAATTCGATAAGTTTACCCAAACCAAAGTCAACAGCCCAGATTAAAACGCCTACAACTGCGCACATAATCAAAACTATACCTGTGTTTTTAATAACTTCCTTGTAATTTGGCCAAACAATCTTTTTAATTTCGCTCTTATAATCTCTAAGGAAATGGATAACGCGGTACAAAATTGTTTTCTTTGTACCATTAGAAGCCATAACTTCAAGATAGTCATCGATAAACAAATAAGCAATTGCAAATACAGCAAATAAGAAAGCCACAACAACTGCAATTATTACCCAAACAGTGTAATCAACACTTGTGATGTTGGGTAAGGGGCGCTTATCGATAAATTTGCCTGTTTTAGACAATGCAACAACCAACATAAAGATGGCGTTGAAAAGACCTACACCCGAAACGGTGTAACGAATACCTTTGTTCTTAAAGCCAAATATGCTTAAAACCCCTGCAAAAGCAGTGAGTAAAAAGACAAATAAAAGCTTTGAAGATTTTGCCAAATTGTATCCAATACCTGCAAAGTCAACCTCAGTACCAAATGCCAACTGTGCGGCAATAAAGGTTTCGGAAGTTTTGTCTGCTGTAAAGGTGGCAAAGGGCATGAAGAACATTACAATTGCACCAATACCGAAAACAATAGCAGCGATTTGACAAATTTTGTTTATAAGTTTCATCTTGCTGCCTCCTACTTTGTTTCCTTGTGAAGGGTGTGCTTTTTGCAGAACCTGCAGTACTTGTTCATTTCAAGTCTGTCGGGGTCGTTCTTCTTGTTCTTCATTGTGTTGTAGTTGCGTTGCTTACATTCTGTGCAAGCAAGTGTGATTTTAACTCTCATAACGGCACCTCCCGCTTTACGGAAATATTTTTTGCTTTTACTCTTGTAAAAGTAAACGCCTCCCTCGGTCGAGGTCTTAAACAACCGTGTCATACACCACATTTTGAGGCGTACGAAAAGCACCACACGATATGTTGAAAGCCCTTTCAAACCGGTCTTTATTGCAAAAAAAAAGACCTTTTCAGAGGTAATAGAATTATACCACACCGTCATAAAAAGGTCAAGCATTTTTTGACAATATATTATATATTATTTGTGATAGGTCGAGCCCTCGTTAATTTTGAAGGCGCGATACACCTGTTCAAGCAGCATTACCCTGAAAAGCTGATGCGGAAAGGTCATTTTTGAAAGTGACAACCGTGTATGTGAAATTTGCTTTACCCTTTCGCTCAAACCATAAGAGCTGCCAATTATAAAGGTTATTCCCCTGCCCTGCTGTGACAAATTTAAAACACTTTGGGCAAGACCCTCGCTTGAAAGCTGCTTACCCTCAACACAAAGGGCAAAAATCTCGTTGTTTTTGGGG
This sequence comes from Clostridia bacterium, assembly GCA_017549565.1. Lineage (GTDB taxonomy): Bacteria > Bacillota > Clostridia > Oscillospirales > Acutalibacteraceae > UBA737. Next base: position 44,004 of record JAFYUI010000005.1, on the reverse strand, counting down.
ATTTTTTTAAATATCATCTCGGCCTCTTTTTCAAGGGAAGTATCAATTTCTGCAAGCGATGGCTTTTCGGGCAGGCGTATCGGCTCAATTTCCACAATATCCAACTGACAATAGCGTGAAAGTCGCTTTTCATATTCGGCGGTTGCGTCACGCAAATATTTTTCTTTTAGCTTTCCAAGGGCGATTATTGTTACCTTAATCATATAACCGTCACCCCGCTGATTTTCGGCCTTGCAACCGTTAGAAAATAATCCTTATTATTTTGGGCACCACACCTTAAAAGAGCCGCCTCAGCAGTGGCTTTTGCAAGCATTGGGGTATTGTTGTGCTGACTTAAATGCCCCAAAATAAACCTTGTTGTGCCACCATTTAAAAGGGCTGGTAGCTCGGCCGCACAAGCATTGTTTGAAAGGTGTCCCCTATCCGACAAAATTCGCACTTTAAGGTGTGGCGGATATGGCCCTTTTTTAAGCATATCAAGGTCGTGGTTAGACTCTAACAGCACCGCATCACAGCCCGAAACAGCATTACGCATTTCATCGGTTACAACACCGCTATCGGTACAAACGGCAATGCTTTTTTGGTCTGGCATTAAAAATCTATACCCGCTTGAGCCATCACAGTCGTGGCTTGTGGCAAAGCGAGTTGCAACAATGCCGCCAACCTCTAATTGTGCACTATCAAAAACACAAACCTGTGTTTTTGCGGGGATTTTATCATACAAAGCCAATGCATTAAGTGTTTTTTCGGATGCATAAAGGGTTGCGTTGGTTTTGTTTAAAAGGGTTTTGAGCCCTTTAATGTGGTCATCGTGCTCGTGTGTAATGAAAACGGCGGAAATTTCATCAATATTACCGCCAATGGCAGTTAAATTTTCACAAATACCCTTAAAGGATGCACCCGCATCCACCAAAATGCCCTTGTTTTCAAAACCTATGTATGTGCAGTTGCCACTTGAACTGCTGAAAAGCGGACAAATTATTGACAAAAAATCACCACCCTTTAATAAGATAAACAGGCCAACCGCAGTTGACCTGTGAATTATGCTTGTTTTAAAATTTCAATTCCATCAGGATAATAAACACGCTTAATGTCAGCACCAAGGTTTGTAAGCTTTTCAACTACATCCTCATAGCCGCGGTCAATACGCTCAATTTCCTCAACAACGGTTTCACCCTCTGCCACCAAGCCCGCAATAAGCATTGCAGCACCCGCACGCAAATCAACCGCTTTTACAGGGGCGGCAACAAGCTTTTCAACGCCTGTAATAACGGCGGTTTTACCGTCAACCTGAGCATCAGCACCCATTAAGGTGAGCTGTTCAATATATCTGAAACGGTTGTCCCAAACACCCTCGGTCACAATGCTTGTCCCCTCGGCAATGGCTAAAACGGTTGCCATTTGGGGTTGCATATCGGTCGGAAAGCCGGGGTGCGGCATTGTTTTAACATTGCATTTTCTTGGGCGACGGTCCATAGTAACACGCACCGCCTCATCAAATTCGGTAATAACAGCACCCGTTTCACGAAGCTTTGCAATAATAGATTCCAAATGCTTTGGTGTAACATTATTTATAAGCACATCACCCTGTGTTGCAACCGCAGCCGCCATATATGTGCCGGCTTCGATTTGGTCGGGTATTATGCTGTAGGTTGTGCCTTGAAGATTTTCGACACCGCGAATTTTAATAACGCTTGTGCCGGCGCCCATTATATTTGCACCCATAGAGTTTAAATAGTTCGCAAGGTCAACAATGTGTGGCTCACGCGCGGCGTTTTCAATAACGGTAAGGCCACTGGCTTTTGCCGCCGCAAGCATTATGTTTATAGTAGCGCCAACCGACACAACATCCAAATAAACACTGCTGCCGCGAAGCTCATCTGCCCTTGCGTCAACCATACCCTTTTCAAAGGAAACCCTTGCGCCAAGCATTTCAAAGCCCTTGATATGCTGGTCAATTGGGCGAACACCGAAATTGCAGCCACCGGGTGGTGCAACACGGGCTTTTTTCATTCTGCCAAGCAATGCGCCCAAAAAATAACTTGACGCACGCATCCCCTCTGCCATTTGGGGTGAAACAACAAAGGAATTTACATTTTGGGGATCAATTTCAACAGTGGATTTATTTATAAACCTAACCTTTGCGCCAAGCATTGACAAAACCTGTAAAATGTTTGTCACGTCGGAAATGTTAGGAAGATTTTCAATAACCGAAGGACTGTCGGCAAGTAAAACTGCCGGAAGAATTGCGACTGCGGCATTTTTTGCACCGCTTATCCTAACTTCACCGCATAAGCGGTTACCGCCGGAAATCACAAACTTCTCCATCAAATTCCCTCCTATCACTTTTAATTCACAAAATAATTATGCCCTAAAACTAAAATTCAAATCAAAACTATAAAGTTATTATATACCATTTTCCCCAAACTGTCAATTTGAAAATTGGATAGCAATAAAAAAAGACCGACAAACAAAATTTGTCGGTCAAAAATTATTTAGTTAATTTTTCCGTAAAGTGGGATGTCGGTGTCCTTTTTTGGTTCACGATTGGGAGCAACCTCAACCTTGTTACTTGGGCGGCTGCCACCTCTACGACGGCGGTCATCTCTTCTTCCGCCACGGCGGTTGTCAAGACTTCTTAAGGGCTTTAATTCTGTACCCTCTAAACCAATAACAACGCGGCGGTTAATACCCTCGTCAAACGAGGCACTTGTTACACCCTCAATACCCTGAACTGCGGTGTGGATAATACGGCGTTCATAAGGGTTCATTGGTTCAAGGGTTCTGCACTTGCCTGTTTTCAAAACCTGCTGGGCAATACGCTTTGCAAGGTTTGTTAAAGTATCTTCACGCTTTTCACGGTAGTTGCCGATATTTAAAGATACCTTATAATATCCGCCACCGTTATTAGCAGCAAGACCTGCCAAAAACTGCAATGCGTCAAGTGTTTCACCACGGTGACCGATAATAGCGCCAAGGCCATCGCCTTGAAGGTCAATTAATGCGGCATTTTCACGCTGTGCAACCTTAAAGGTAACGTTTTCACAGCCAAGGTTTTCTAAAATGGGTTTTAAAAATTCAACCGCTTTAACAGGGCGTGAGTCCGCAGGTAATTCGCTAATATCAACTGCTTCGCCATATTCTTTAACAGCGTCAGCTTTCTTTGCTTCTGTGTTTTTTGCTTTTTCAGGTGCGGGCTTATTCGCCTTTACCTTTTCAGCTTTTTTCTTTTCTTTTTTGGGTTTTATATCAGGCAATTCAACAAATGCCCTAACCTCTGCCTTGCTTCCGCCAAAAAGACCAAGTGTCTTCTTCTTGGGGAAAGTAACCACTTCAAATTGAACATCGGCATCCTCGGCCACGCCCAATTTTAAAGCAGCATCTTCTCTTGCTTCGTCGATAGTATCGCCAAAGCCAATTGCTTCTTTAATCAAGGGAATTTCCTCCTATATTATTCCTCAATTTGTCCAAACTTTTTAATTTGTGTTTCTTCAAAATCGCACTGCTTTGAAAGTTGCTTTGTGCGTTCCTTGGACAAAAGCTTATGAGGTCCGTAAAACTGTTGAACTAAAATTTGAATAACACCGCCGATAAGTGATGAGCATGCCCAATAGAATGTTACACCGCAAGGGAAACCAAAGCCAATGAACAACGAAATTAAAGGCATTGTGAGCATCATACCCATCATGCTTGGAGCATCGGGATTTTGTTTTTTCTGCATAGCAGATGACATAACACTCGAAAGCATTTGTGACGCAAAAGCCAATAAAGGCATAATCCAAGTGCGGTTAAAGTGGCTGAAAATATCAATGTTAAATTTTGGGGTTGCAGTAAGGTCGATGCCGAAAAAGCTAAAGCTCATATCCTTAGCGGCCTCAGCAATTTCGGGGAAATTGATTTTACCCGCATTTACAGCGCCCAAAATTTGAAGTTCACTTCTGCCCTCAACAACATTTTCGCCAAGGTCCTTTAAAGCGGCAACAGCGGCTTTCATTGTTCCGGCATCAATATCCAAAAGATAGGTTAAGGGTTGCATTATCATCCAATAAATGCTCATCATAATAAGAAGACGAAGAATCATTGGAAGACAGCCGCCCGACATGGAAACGCCCTCTTTTTGATAAAGTTCTTGCATTGCCATGCTGTATTTTTGTTTATCGTCGCCGTATTTTTCTTTCAAAGCGTCAAGCTTTGGCTTGATGCGAAGTTGTTGCACGGCAGATTTTTGGCTTTTAATTGTAATCGGAATAAAAGCCAAGTTAATAAGTAATGTAAATACAAATACCGCGGCAGCAAAATTGCCACCGAAAATGTCAGAAATAAACTGTAAAACATACGAAAAAGGTATGTTTATAATGTTAAATAGTGCTTGCATTTATACACCGTCCATTCTAAAAATGGTAATTTTTAAATTTAATGTTTCTTTTCGGGTACAGGGTCATACCCGCCCTTGCAAAAAGGGTTGCATCTTAAAATTCTCCAAAATGTCAGGGCCATGCCCTTAAATGCGCCGTGAGTAGATATTGCCTCAATACCATATTGAGAGCAGGTAGGTGTGAAACGGCAACAGCTAATTTTTAGCGGAGAAATGTTTTTTTGGTAAAACCTAATTAGAAATATCAGTAATCGTTTCATTTTCTTCTTTTAACGCACCGGCGGCGGAGAGTGCCTTATTTAACATAACAAGTACATCGGTGCTTTTCAAATTCAAAATTCGTGTTCTTGCAACAATTACAAAATCATACCCGTCGGCAACACGGGGTAACAAAAAACCAAATGCGGCAGTTATAACACGCTTTGCACGGTTGCGCTTAACCGCCTTGCCAATCTTTTTGCCGACCGTAATACCAAGTCGCACCGTTTGTTCGCGGTTTTTATTGACATAAACCACAAACGCAGGTGTAACAAAGCTTTTGCCGCGGTTATAAGCGCGGCGAAAGTCACGGTTTTCCTTTAGCTTAATTATTTTCATAATAAAAAAGGAAAAGCCACATTATAAGTGGCTTTTAGTATGTCAATTTCTTTCTTCCTTTTGCTCTGCGACGTGCCAAAACCTTGCGACCGTTAGCAGTTGCCATTCTCTTTAAGAAACCGTGCTCTTTCTTACGATGAAGCTTTTTCGGTTGATATGTTCTCTTCAACTTGAACCCTCCTTAACTGAACAATGATTGTTATATAAGCGGGAATTTCCCTTATACATAACCTTACAGTTTAGAATTATACCCAAAACAACCCCAAATGTCAATAAAAATTTACCCCAAAAACAAAAAAGGCAATAGAAACCTTTAATTTCTATCACCTTTTACGGCCCTAAGATTTCAAATTATAGTTTATCGGACAAGCCTTCCCCTTGAGGGGAAGGGGGACCGCTTGCGGTGGATGAGGTGTAATTTGCAGTAACTAAACGGTTTTCCACCTCATCCGCCTCGTATACTCGGCACCTTCCCCTCAATGGGAAGGCATAGATAAACCCCAATTTATCCCTTAAAACCTTTGATTAAGCTTTTTAATCGGATATCTTAAAAGTGCCATAACAATAACTGCAATTACAGTATTTGGCAACATATAAAGCGCATTGTAAACGATTGAAAAAATTACAGGGTTTGCAAAGGTAACACCAATGCTTTCAACCTCGGTTGGAACGGTAATCATATAAATAGTTACACCGCTTATAAAGTGAATAGCAAAGCGTGCAAGACAACCCACAAAGGTGGAAAGCTCAATCGCCCAATTTTTCCTTTTAAAAGCACCTGCCAAACCTACTGCGCCGTATGCCAACACATAGTCAAGCAAGATTGATGGAAGACCATATCCGATGCCGCCACCGATAAGGCACTTAATAAGTCCGAATACAAGACCGCTGCCCACACCGTATAAAACACCGTGACGGAAAGCGATGATGAAAAGCGGAATCATTACAAAGTCAATAGAGCCACCTAACACACCGACTTGGATTTCAATTGCACAAAGAGCAGTTGCAAGTGCAATAAACATTGCCGATTCGCACAATTTGTAAATCGGCTTTTTTACATTTTCTTTCATTTTGTTTTTCTCCTTTTTACATATATTTGCAATCAGTACCGAAATACAAAACAAAAAGCCACAGGCAATAAACCTGTGGCAATACAAACGCTGTATTTCCCTACGGCCGCATTATCGGCATCAGGTAATCGGTCGAAGCCATAGCCGTTTTGTCGGCGGGCATCCTCTCAGCCGGAGTTTCATCCAGCTCCCTAATTGCAAAAAAATTATACTACTTAAATTTTAGTTTGTCAAGCGTTCTTTATCCTTTAAAATTTGTTTTTGATAACGGTCTTCCTCAGAAAAGATGCAACCGCAATATTTTTGCATATAAAAGCCCTTTTCACGCGCCAAATTATTGCCGTTTCTAAAATTAACCCTAAAATCGCGGTATAAAAACTCTACACCAAATTCCTGAGCTAATTTTTCGCCTGTTGCTTTAATACCGTCGTGGTCTTGGTATAAACTGCAAAGAAGTGTGGTTGTAAAAGCGTCATACCCATTATCACGGGCAAATTTTGCGGTTTCATACATACGGATGTAATAACAATATTTGCACCTGTTATCAATATCATCCGCTACCGCTTTTACAAACTGTCGAAGACCGTAATTTTCTTTAACCCTAACGGTTAAACCCATTTCTTCGGCATAGCTTAAAAGACAGTCACGGCGGGCTTTATATTCGGTATAAGGGTGAATGTTTGGGTTAAACCAAAACAAATCGGGGGTTATACCCTCCTCTAAAAGAAAGGGCACAACCGAAAGACTGCAAGGTGCACAGCAGGTGTGAACTAAAAGCTTCATACTAAACCTCAATAATTATCGGCATAATGCCGTTATTTTCAATATCAATTACCGCATAGGTGGCTTTGCTGCTACGGGGCGAGCCGCAGGACCCGGGATTAACAAGATAAACCCCATCTTCATATAATACTAAGGGGTTGTGGGTGTGGCCAAAAAGTGCAATATCGCACCCATTTTGCTTTGCGGTTTTTAAAAGGTGCGCGGTGGATGATTTAACCCCCAAATTATGCCCGTGGGTGTAAAAGATTTTCTTGCCGCCCAAAAATGCAATATCACTTGACGGAAAGGTGGAAAAATAATCACAATTTCCGCTTAAAATGTGAAACTGTTTTTCGGGGAAAAGATAAACAAAATCTTCAATATCGCTTGCTAAATCCCCCAAAAAGAAAACATGTGTGGCTTCCTTTTGTGCATATAAAATTTTTTCAATTATGTCGCCACGCTTGTGCGAATCGGAAATTATTAAAATTCTCATACCGTAACACCAAATTTACATATATATTATTGGGAGCTGATTTAATGAATCAAAACGACAAAAACAAAATGATGGATGAAATATTAAAAAATTCAAACGGCAAGCTTGACACAAATGCCATTAAGGATGCCGCAAAAAAGGGCGACACCGAAAAACTTTTAAACACACTGTCAGCTGATGACAAGCAAAAACTTTTAAATGTGTTATCAAACCAAAATGCCCTTAATGAAATTTTAAAAAGCCCGCAGGCACAGGCAATGCTAAAGCTTTTTGGTGGTAAAAATGGATGATTTAACAAAACGGCTATCGGAAATTTTAAATGACCCACAAAGTATGAACCGCGTCAAAGAAATGGCCGAAAGCATTTTAAACGACAAGCCCGAGCCCGAACCCCAAGAAAATGCCTTGGGCGGTATTTTAGATAGCGGTGAGCTACTTCAAGTGATGGGTTTAGTTTCAAAACTACAAAGCCAAAGCGACGACCCGAAAAGTGCGCTTTTATTGGCGCTTAAACCCCATTTGAGCGAGGCCAAGCGCGAAAAGGTGGACACAGCGGTTAAAATTTTACGACTTTTGGATTTGTTGCCCCTTATTAAAGAAACAGGAATTTTAGGTAAGCTTTTATGACACAAAATGACTTTTCTTTAAGACAGCAAAAAGCCATTGAAGAAATGAAGAAAATGAACCAAAAAAGCCAAACTCCAAAACCACAGCCAACACCTGAAAGACCACCGCAAAAGCCCACACCACAACCCGATTTTTTATCATCGCTTAATATTCCATTTTTAAACGACCTTAAAAGCGATGGGGATTTAACCCTTATTTTGGGTCTTTTACTGCTTTTATTAAACGAAAAGGCCGACAAGCGACTGCTTTTTGCACTTTTGTATATCTTACTTTAAAAGAGTATATTCACAAAACGGAATATACTCTTTTTTTATTATTTTAAAAACCTTTTATAATTAAATGCCGCAATAAAAAGTGTTATGGCGGTAAGCACCACCTGTGAGGTCAGCGGAATATGTGAATAACCACCCAAAGAAGTTGCATTTGCAATTAAATTTGAAAAAGCCGTAACAAAGCAGACTGTAAACGCCAAAACAGAACGCATATAAATAGAAGTGCCGCTCATATAAACCTTACATTTGTTAGCCGCATAGCTTATAAAAAACAAAAGCGACACACAATAAGATGCGATAAGAAAAATATTTTCGGTAATAAGCGAAAGTGAACCGATGCTGATAAACGAGCATATAATTCTTATAACCATATAAATAGCGGGTAAAATGTGGCATAAATCAGGTATTTTAAAGCCAAAAAATGCCGAAAACAAAATTGCGGCAAAATACACCGCAGTTAAAAATCCGACTGTTTTCATTGCTGTAGCTTGCCATGTTGTATTAGCAAAAACAAACTTTTCATTAAACGCTTCATAAAAAAGCGAAATAGCAAGTATTCCCGAAGCAATGGCAATAATCTTGCTTTCTTTTTCAGTTTCTTTGGTTTGAAAATCGCAAAATCTTGCAACAACAGCCGCCGCAATACACAAAATCACAACGGACACCATTAAAAAAGTGCCAAGTGCAGTTTTTTCCATTATAAAAAAACCGGTGCTTTGGTCAATAGTGCAAAAAATTTGCAAGGTTCTTAACACAAAAGCCAAAAGCGTGGCAATACAAATTACAAGAGTTGATTTTTTAAATTTCATTATGTACATCCAATCATTAAATTAGAAATTTTAGCATATATAATAATACCGCTTGTGTTTAAAAAAGTCAACTTTATTGTAAAAAGAGGGATTTTAATGAAAAAAATTTTGGCATTTGCATCTTTAATATTGGCATTTTTACTGCTTTTGCCCCTAACGGTATTGGGACAACCCTCTAAACCGACTGTTGAAAGCGTTGAAATTGAGAAAATAAACCCCGTTAAGACCTTTAAAATTTTAAGAACAGAAAAAAACGAGGTTGAAGAAATTTCTTATAACGATTACATATTCGGTGTTGTTGCCGCTGAAATGCCCGCCCTTTACGAGCTTGATGCCTTAAAGGCGCAGGCGGTTGCCGCCCACACCTTTGCGCTTCACCGTTCGGTGTCAAACAAAGAAAAGGGCTATGACATAACCAATAATTTCGAGGTTGACCAAGCATTTATAACCGAAACCGCTGCAAAAGAAAAATGGGGCGACAAGGCCGATGAATATATTAAAAAAATTAAAACCGCCGTTAAAGAAACCCAAAACCTTGCTTTAACCTGCGGCGGTGAAATAATTTTGTCGGCATATCACGCCATATCATCAGGCAAAACCGAAGACTGCAAAAATGTTTGGGGCGGAGAAAGAAGTTATCTTGTGTCGGTTGACAGCGTTGGGGATAAACTTTCGCCAAACTTCATATCCACCAAAACCATTACAAAGGATGAAATTAAAACACTTTTTGCCGACCTTGAATTAACCGACGACCCAAACACCTATTTTAAAGAAATACAAAAAACTGACGCAGGTAGGGTTTTAACCCTAAAAATGTGCGAAAACGAGGTAAGAGGTGCCGATATACGGGAAAAGTTAGATTTACGCTCGGCTTGTTTTGATGTAAAATTTGAAAACGATGCTTTCACCTTTACGGTTTACGGCTATGGCCACGGGGTTGGTATGAGCCAATACGGCGCAAATTATATGGCACAGCAAGGCGCCGATTTTAAAGAAATTTTATGTCATTACTATACCGGCTGTGAAATTACCGAAATAAAATAAAATCATACAAACTATCTTAATATATACAAAAGCGGTTGGTTTTTACACCAACCGCTCTCTTTAAAAGGAGGATTTTAAATGAAAACTATTTTATCAAGACACAGAACCGTCCTCTGTCTTGTGTTCCCTTGTGTTTCCCCTTGTGTTTCTTCCCTTGTGTTTCTTAAGAGAACCATCCCCTTGTGTTCTTGTGTTTGTCCCCATATTCGCTAAAAAATGCTATGAAATTTAGCATATTTGTGCTATAATTCTATAAAACAATAATTATGTGATTTAGTATATAAATTACCATTGGGGGCCTTTAGAATGAAAAAAGATATTTTAACTAGAGAAAAAATTAAGTTCGATTCTAAAAAGCAATTTTTATATTCTGTGAAAAGTCTCATATTACTTCCCTTTATATTTATTCCTCTTATTTTATTTGTTCTATATGTGTACTTAAATTTAGAAAAAGATTCTATACTTTTGATTGCGATAATATTAGTGACTTTAATACAAGCATTCCTTGCCTATATTTGTGTTTTTGGAATCTTAGATTCTTACAAAAAATATAAAACAATAAAAAAAGGTTCATTTAAAATAGTAACCGACAAAGTTATCGATGTTCAAGAAGAAGCCACCTATGTAGGTTCAGCGTTTATGGCTTCTTTCAGCCGTCCATACGCCCTAATTTTTTCATCTTATGGAAAATATGCTTTTGATGGTAATGAATATTACACTTGGTCAGAACTATATTCGATGAGCACTAAAAGCGTTTTCAACTATTCTGGAGTAGGCGATATTTTCTATTTGGTAATCGATAAAAATGAGAAAATTATATCTATCTATAACACAAGGTTGTTTGAACTGACAAATTGATTTTGGAAGAAGACAGGGGACAGAAGACAGGGGACGGTTCTCTTGACTCTTAATCTTACCATCTTCGTATAAGTAATTATACTCTTTTTGCGCCAAAATGTCAAATGAACGCACAATATTTCCCTGACCGTCGCAAACATATTTATAATATGCGGTGAGAGATTTTTTCAGTAGAAAAGAGCGGTAAGCTTTCGCCTACCGCCCCAATAAAAGAGGCAAAAAAGAGATTTTAATTAAAAATTATAAGAGTTTTATTAGGAGACAGGAGAACCGTCCCTTGTGTTCCTGCCTTTCTGTCCTTGTTTCATTGTTTTTTACGCCAACAAAATATTTCATGGTCAACAACTATAGTTATTAGAAAAATAATAAAAATCCCAAACCAAATTTTCAACTCTAAAAATTGTATATCAATATTAACATCAAAAAAGTATTTACTAACAAAAAAGCAAATGAACATACCAATATTAATTATTTGACACCCAACAATAGTAATTGGTAATTTCGTCAGTCGATTATTAAAAAACAATAATCTAATTAAAATATCCGAAAATGCAACAATCAAATTACTACAAAATGCATATTCCTTCATATCAATTCTTCCGTCATATTTTGAAGGAGAACGAAACTGATAAAAAAACATTAGAAACCATATACAAGAGAACATCAAAACAGCGATTACAATCATAGTCAAACCTTCTTTCTTACAAATTTTTGCAACCAATCAGCAATTTGAGTGCCAATATGAAGGCAGGGGACGGTTCTATGTCTTTACCTTATTTTATATATTTTTCAACCATACCCTTTGTCTCACCGCACAACCTTGCAATTTGACGAATTGATAAACCATTTTGTAGAAACTTTATTAAGCATCTATCTCTTTGTTTCATATTTGGATTTTGAAATTCTGCAACAGATTTACATTTCGAATATTTATAGATAATCTTCTATGCTTGTTCATCAGTAACTCTAATAAAAGTTTTCTCTTCAATTTCTAAACATTCAACACATAGAACCGTCCCCTGTGTTTCTTAGTCAAGACACAGAACCGTCCCCTGTCTTATTCGAATTAAAGGACAGGAACGTTATTAATTATCTCCACCCCTATTAAATATTCGATTGAAATGATTGTAATATTTATCCTTGCGGAAAAAGTTTTTTAAATTTTCGGGAGTAGAATAAATACTTTCATATACCTTTCTTTCAGCATGCTGTTCTAAAAGCTTGTCGAAAATTATTATGTTTTTTTCACTTTTAAAATAGTTTAAAAAAATCATTTCGTGGCTGTACAAACTAATTGTATTATTAGAATTGAATGTAACTTCATATTGCACACCATACTTAATAGATGTTTCAAAAGATTTAACTTCTGAATAGCTATATTGTTCTATCGGGGTTCCAAAAACATTGGTTTTACTTATATATTTTTCATCAGCCACAATGCCAGATTTCAAGAAAAAAATAGGATATGTAAGAAATAAAATTATGAAAATTATAATGAAAAATTTCTTATTATAATTTTTTAACCATTTTATTATTCCAGATGACATTAGAACTGAACCTAAAATTATTATTGAACTATTTATAACAGCAGTAATATATGTGATTTTAGGTGAAAAAAATATGCTTTCACGATGAACGCATCTGCTTGAAAAAACGACTATAAATAAATATGCCATCGCAATTATAAAGCCTACCGCCAATTTCAATAATATCGCATTGTTTTTAGACAAAGAACCACACCTCACTTTTAATATGAACAAAACCGCCTATAAAGCCGCTTGTAGTTTTCTCACTGATTTTATGTCAACACAGAGAACCGTCCCCTGTCTTTTTATTATTCATCAAAACACAGCTCCGTCCCCTTATATTATAACTTTTTAAATTCCAATTTTTCCACCTTCTGATTAAAGAGTATATTTTTTGACTCTTCAAGATTAACCGTAAAAGAATTCGGATTAAAATCACACTCACCGTTTAATTCAAATAAAACCGCTTCCCTATTTCGTTCGTCATCCAAAATATCCTTATATTCAAGCGGGTAAACCAAAATAGATAATTGATTAGTTTGGTGAATAAAATAAAATTTACAAAAATATGTTATATTTTCCTTACTAAGCTCACCCTCGGGATAATAATAATCTTTTGTTTCTAAATCAACATTAAAAGATACACTGTAATCGTCAGTAATACACATCCACATAGATTCGCCATAGTCAAAAGGTCTTTTCCCCGAATATGGGTCAAAATTACATCCGACAAAGAGTAACATTATGCATGAGCAAAAAACAATTATTTTTTTTATCATTATTTACCACCAGCCCAATTTTCCAGATACACCCCAAAAGTAAATAAGCTTACAACCATTTGCTTTTAGGAACACAGTTAGGAACACAGAGAACCGTCCCCTGTGTTCCGCCCTGTGTTCTATATTCTGCTCTCAATTTCTGTAGCTACTTCCACACAATTTTCCAAATCAGCTTGAAATTCTTCTCCAAAATTATCTTTAAACACTTTATAAATTATCTTACCTAACGATTCTTGCGTTTTGGCAAACTCATTGAAAATCAAACAGCACTCATCGTCATATTCATCTGAGGGAGCAAATTCCATTAAACCAATCGGATCCCATTTAGCAACAACTGCTTTAATAACTTCAAGCATGAATTACCTCCTGTTACTTGTAAAACAAACTTACAATAGCCTGCATGGCTTCATCAAAATATGCACTAGGAACACAGGGCGCCGACTTTAAAGAAATTTTATGCCATTACTATACTGGCTGTGAAATCGAAGAAATAAAATAAAAATTGGCTCACAAGAGCAGATTTTTTCTATTTTTCATTAACAATTTTAAAAAGCTCTTCGGCGGCTAAACGCACCTTTGCAACACTTACCGACTTATCTTTTGGAAAGCAGTAATAAAGCACCTTGCCGTTACCGATGCATACCATATCGCCTATTTCATACCAATAATAGTCGGAATAAAGCGAATAGGAAAGCTCGGGCGGTTGGGTGTAACAAAGCGCACCGTCGGCACCTGTAAGCTTAAAGCCGTCTTTAGTGTGGGTAAGATGACCGCCACCAATATTATAAATCGCCTTTAAATTTGTTAAAACATATATATCAACATCACAGTCGAGCTTATATTCACCCTTTAAAAGTTCTTGTTTAACGCTTTCACGCTCGTAATTATACCAGTCGGGTATGTGGGGATATTCAGTATCGCCCTTTAATGCTTTCATAAAGCCGTCTTCGGTTAATTCCCACACCTTGCCGCAATGGTTGCAGGTAAGGGTTGTCCCCTTGCCTACTGTTTCACCCTCGGCACTACAATGGGGGCATTTATAAAGCACGCGGTGTAAGTAATCTGCCCTGAATTTTTCGCAAATTTTAACACCGCTTTCTTGTTGCCATTTAAAGTTGTCAAACTTGAACTTTTCCAAAACAAGCTTATTTATTTCTTCAAAGGTCATATTTTCAATTTGGTCGGTGGTTAAAACACACTCCATTTCGGCCGAAATTTTAACCTTTCGTTTTTGCAAATTGTTATAAAGTGGTTGGTGTGCAAAAGCACCTTTTGTAATAATAGTAACAACAGGCACGCCCAACTTTTTAATAAGCTTGCCCAAGCTTTCGGGCAAGGTGGTTGCTGTGCCGTCAAAACTGTAACTTGCTTCGGGATACATTAAAACCGAGGTTTTATTTTTCTTAATGCTGTGAAAAATATCACGCACCAAAACGCTGTCGCTTACAAACTTTTGGGTGGGTATGCAACCAATGGTTTTCATAAGCAAATTTTTACCCACAAACCCGTCGGATGTCATAATAATATTATATCTTTTAGGCCACAAAAGCTTTGATGCAATTTGCAAATCAACAAAAGCCGAATGGTTCATTAAAATAAGACAAGGTTCCTTTTTACCTATTTTATCCATACCAAGCTTTTTGTATTTAAAGCCAAGCGGTAAAAGTGTGAAAAAGGACAAAACACGAATTAAGGTTTGCATAACAAAAAGCGGTTTCATTGGCTTTTTGTGTTTTAAATCTGCAACCGCCAGTGCCTCTTCATAGCTTTTAACTTTAACTGTTGTTTTCATAATCAAAACCCCTTTAATGCGATTATACCACAACCTAAATTTTTACACAAGAAAAAATGCGGGGCATTTTGCCCCGCATTAAATTTTAAAGGTTATTTAAACAAACCAATAATTAAATCAATACCAGTTTTACCGTCGGTATATTCAAAGGTTAAAAGACCGTAAAGCAAAATTACAAGCACGAAAATCGGCAAAATGAACTGCATATAAATACGCATCCAATTTTGTACCTTTAAGCCCACACCTGTGTTGGCTTCTTCCTTAAAGTTTTTCCAGCCCCAACCGAATTTCCAGGTACAGAAAACGATAAAGAGGAACGCACCAACAGGAAGCATAATAAAGTTAACGATAAAGTCTTCTAAATCGAGGAAGTTTGTGCCCGATTTAAAGGGAACAAAGTCAGCCCAAACATTAAAGCCAAGCGCACAAGGAAGTGACAACACAAAGAGTGCAATACCATTGATAAGACACGCTTTTTTACGGCCCCACTTAAACATATCCATACTGCAAGCAATAATATTTTCGAAAACCGCAATAACGGTTGAAAGCGCTGCAAAGGACATAAACACAAAGAAAAGTGTGCCCCAAATTCTGCCGCCGGGTAGGTTGTTAAATACATTAGGTAATGTGATAAAAATAAGGTTTGGACCTGCATCAACAGGGATGTTAAAGGCAAATGCTGCAGGGAAAATAATAAGACCTGAAGTAAATGCCACAAAGGTGTCAAGCGATGCAACATTAATTGCTTCACCCATAAGTGAACGCTTTTTGTCAAGATAGCTGCCGAAAATAGCCATTGAACCAATACCAAGCGACAAGGTAAAGAATGCCTGATTCATAGCGCCAACCACAACAGAGCCGGGGTTGTTGTTTATAAACTTATTCCAGTCGGGCAATAAATAGAATTTAAGACCTGCGTTACCGCCTTTTAAAAAGCAACTGTTAATTGCAAGCACAACCATAATTGCAAGAAGGGCGAGCATCATATATTTGCTTACCTTTTCAACACCCTTATTAACACCCAAGGCACAAACGCTGATACCTATAATTACGGCAATAGCCATAAATAGCACCATTTGAATTGGGTCTGAAACCATTTCGCCAAAAATATTCGGTACGGTTTCGGGTGTTGTGCCAACAAATTTACCACTTGCCATTTTAACGAAGTAGTTAATCATCCAACCGGTAACGGTGGTGTAAAACATCATTAAAATATAGTTTCCCGCAAATGCAGTATAACCATGCCAATGCCATTTAGAACCCTTTGGCTCTAACTGTTTATACATTGCGGCAGGGCTTTTTTGCGAAGCGCGACCAAGTGAGAATTCCATTGTCATAACAGGAATACCCATAACAATTAAAAAGAACAAATAAACAAGTACAAAAATTGCGCCGCCGTATTGACCAACCATCCACGGGAATTTCCATACATTGCCAATACCTATGGCACAGCCGGCTGAAAGCAATATAAAGCCCAAGCGGCTTGATAGTTTTTCTCTTTCCATTAAACATCCTCCAAATAAGGTTTTTCTTTAATATATCATATTTATAAGCTTTAAACAAGATAATTTTTTGCTTTTGCTTGACAAAGCAGGGTTTATGTGTTACATTTTAAAGCAAGATAGAGGCGCGATGTGTCAAAAGTATCAGTCAATGCTAATCTCGGCGGAGAGATGTGACTGTGAAAGGGGCAGTCGCCGAAAGGGATTGTCGGCGGGCAGTTTTCTTGGTAATTCGGAATAATATCCGCTTTACTGTCGCATTTGCGGAGTGCTATCAAAATAAGAAGCCCTTAATTTTTTAAGGTTTTTTCTGATTTTTTGATAGTCGAGCAATCGGCTATTTTTTTATTACATAATTTTAAAAATGGAAGTGTTTAAAAATGAAACCCGTAATTTTTGAAGGTATGGCTACCGCCATTATCACACCAATAACCGAAAATGGTATCGACTATGATGCATTTGGTAAGCTTATTGACTGGCAAATAGAACAAGGTATCGATGCTATTGTAGTGTGCGGTACAACAGGTGAAGCATCTACTATGACTGATGATGAACACCGCGACGCTATTGCATTTGCCGTTAAGCACGCAAATAAACGCGTTCCAATTATTGCGGGTGCGGGCTCGAACGATACATTATACGCACTTGACCTTACCCGTTGTGCTTGCGAAGCAGGTGCTGACGCAATTTTGGTGGTAACACCCTATTACAACAAGGCAACCCAAAACGGTCTTATTAAAATGTTTACCCAAATTGCCGACTATTCAACAGTACCTGTTATTTTATATGATGTGCCCTCCCGCACAGGTGTTGGGTTAGAGCCGCAAACCGTTGCAAAATTGGCCGAGCACCCCAACATTGTAGCTCTTAAGGCCGCAAGCGGTAACATTTCAAAAATTGCTGAAACTGCACACCTTTGCGGTGACAAAATTGCAATTTATTCGGGCAATGATGACCAAATCATCCCCATTATGTCGCTTGGCGGTAAAGGTTGCATTTCGGTGCTTTCAAACCTTTTACCAAAAGAAAGTGCCCTTATGTGCAAAAAATTCTTTGAAGGCGATGTTAAAACAGCCGCCAAAATGCAGCTTGATTATATCCCCCTTATAAACGCCCTTTTCTGCGAGGTTAACCCCATTCCCGTTAAAGCTGCAATGGCTAAAATGGGCTGGTGCGAGGATTATTTGCGTTTACCCCTAACCCCAATGGAAGATGCACACCGCGAGGTTTTATTTGAGGAAATGAGAAAAGCAGGAATTAAAATTTAGGAGAATTTTTAATGATTTGCGACAATATAACGGTAAATAAGCAAAATCACCTTTGCTTTGCCGGTTTTGATACAGTAGAAATGGCCCAAAAATACGGCACACCCCTTTATTTAATGGATGAAGCCAAAATAAGACAGCATATAAACGAGTATAAAAACGCATTTAAAAAGTATTTTCCCGTTGGCTCTGCCCCCGAATTTGCAAGTAAGTCCTTTTCAGCAAAGCAAATTTACCGCATTATGCAGGATGAGGGTATGAACATTGATGTGGTGTCGGTTGGTGAAATTTACACCGCAAAATCGGCGGGCTTTGATATGTCACACTGCTTTTTCCACGGAAATAACAAAACCGATTATGATATTGCCTTTGCAATTGACAACGGCGTTGGTTATTTTGTAATTGACAGCTTTGAAGAGATTGAGGCCGTAAACCTTATGGCGAAAGACAAGGGCATTGTTCAAAAAGCACTTCTTCGCATAACCCCCGGTATTGACACCCACACCCACCAAAAAATTTCAACAGGTAATGTTGATTCTAAATTTGGCTTTGCAATAGCAACAGGTATGGCTGACGAGGCAGTTCAAGCCGTTTTAAAATGTGAAAACATTTCGCTTTGCGGTTTTCATTGTCATATCGGGTCACAAATATTTGAATCAGACCCGTTTATTTTAGCGTGTGATTTAATGCTTGATTTTATTGCTCATATTAAAGCAACACAAAATTACACCGCCGACATTTTAAATTTGGGCGGTGGCTTTGGTGTTAAATACACTAACGACCAGCCCACCCTTAATTTAGATGAAAAAATTGGCGAGGTTGCGGCGGCAATTAACCAAAAATGTGATGAACTTGGAATTGATGTCCCCAAAATTGCTATGGAGCCGGGCCGAAGCATTGTGGCTGATGCGGGTATGACGCTTTACACAGTTGGCTCGGTTAAGGAAATTAAGGGCTATAAAAACTATGTGTCTATCGACGGCGGTATGACCGATAACCCACGCTTTGCCCTTTACGAATCGCCCTATACCGTAATGCTTGCATCCCGTGCTAATGACACACCCGACTTTAAAGCAACCATTGCTGGCAGATGCTGTGAATCAGGCGATATTATCCAAAATGATGTCACCATTCCAAAACCACAACGCAACGAAATTTTAGCGGTGCTTACCACCGGTGCTTATAACTATTCAATGGCATCAAACTATAACCGTGTTGCCCGCCCCGCCGTTGTAATGCTTTCAGATAAGGGCGATTACATAGCAGTAAAACGCGAAACCCTTGAAGATATTTGTTCACTTGATGTGTAATAAAAAATAATCCCCGTAACTTCGGTTACGGGGATTGGTTTTTTATTTAACATTTTGTTTTTCCAAAAATTCTTTACGGTTGAAGCCTTCAGTAGTCTTTTCTTTAATGTCGCCCGCTTTTGTAAGAGCAATCTTAGTAAGCATAGGACCAACAATTTCATAAACTAAAACCGAGAACAAAATTATATTTCTGACTAGCACGCCGTCATTACCCCAGGTTGAGATAACTATGGCTGACATGCCAAGTGCAACACCCGCTTGCGGAAGCAAGGTAATACCCAAATATTTTTGAATGTTTTTATCACACTTAACAAGTTTTGCGCTGAAAAATGTACCAACATATTTACCGATTGAACGGGTTATGATATAAGCCGCGCCAATTACAAGCACCCAAACATCCGCCAAAATATCAAGGCGAAGCTCGGCACCGCTAAGCACGAAGAACATTACAAAAAGCGGTGCTGTCCACTTGTCTGCACGGTCCATAATGTCGGCTGAAAAATCACACAAATTGCAAAATACTGTGCCAAGCATCATGCAAACCAAAAGTGATGAGAAGCCGATGTGTATCTCACCGATATGTACCTTAATCATTGAAATTGCAACGGTTAATAAAACAAAGCTGATTGATAAAGACATACGCTTTGAGCCGGAATGGAAAATCTTTTCACAAGCGGTAAATACCCAACCCATAAGTGCACCAAGTAATAAAGATAAGGCAACTTCTATAAGTGGGTTTACAATCATTGAAATCGCACTGATTTTACCGTCTTCAATTGCGCGTGCAACACCAAAAGAAACCGAGAAAATTATAAGACCAACCGCATCATCAAGCGCAACAATGGGTAAAAGCAAATCAGTAAGCTTACCCTTTGCCTTATATTGTCTTACAACCATTAAGGTGGCAGCAGGTGCAGTGGCAGATGCAATAGCACCTAAAATAATTGCGTTTGAAATTGATAAAACATTAGGCATTAAGAAATGCAAGCCAATAAGTGCCACATCAACCAAAACGGTGGCTGCAACCGCTTGTAAAACACCAATAACAAATGCCTGCTTGCCAATAGATTTTATATCGCTCATTCTGAATTCGTTGCCGATTGCGAAAGCGATAAAGCCGAGCGCAACCTGACCGAAAAGCTCTAACGCAACATTTTTTTCGCTGCCGTCAAGACCAAAGTCGCTTGGGGCAAAGCCAATGTGTGAAAAGCCCATATTTAAAAATGAAAAGTCGATTTTACCTATCAAATAGGGGCCAACAATTAAACCCGCAAGAAGATAAGCAGTAACAGCGGGAAGCTTAAATAGCTTTGTAACGCGTGACATTAAAAGACCCGCTACAATAGCAACCGCCAAGGTTATTAAAATTTGCATAAAAATACGCCTCTTATTATATTTATTTTTAACCGCATAAGATTATATACCCAAAGCTTTAAAATTGCAATAGTTAGTTGTGACAAAATACAACAAAAAATAAAAGCCGCTGTTGCGGCTTTTATATAAATATGTTACTCAAAATTAACATTGATGCTTTTCTTAGCAATGCAAACCCAAGAATTACCTTGGCTTACCTCTAAGGTTTGTCCGTTTAAGTCGGTAAACTTAAAGGAATTTGAAGAAGCACCCTTGCTCCAACGAATTGGCATATATGTACCGTTTACGCAGTAATAACCGTCTCCACCCTCAAGTGAAACATTTCTGTGGTAACCGTCAGAATAGTCGGTAATGGATGTAAGCAAAACAAAAACATTTTCAAAATATTCACTTTCGCCTGTTATGTAATCCTTGCGAAGTGTGTCTTTAAAATATCTTACATATTTGCCTTTTTCGGTATCATATTTAAACACCGATTTATAACTGTTTGAAAAAGGAACAGTGACAGTATTTGCAACATTTTCAAAAGCAACATTTTTGTCAGCAGACGCAAAATTTTGCCAAGTTTTCACTTTGTCAAGGTCTAAATCAAACTTAGTTTTGTTTTCAAAATGGTTCCAAAGCTTTGCGCCGTCGCCATAAAGAGTATGCTCTGATGCAAGACCGTTTTTAACGCGTTTACCCGCATTGTTGGTGTCAAGAGTAAAGGCCTGTGTATCTTTAAGGTGTGGCTTACAATATACCTTGTCTAAACCGTGGTGAACATAAATTGCATCATGTCCCATTGCCAAGTCAACATAAGCATAACGGGCAGAACGAACTGTGCCAAACTGCTCAACCTTTGAAATATCCTTAAAAACTGCTAAAAGGCGGGTAATACCACCCTCAACCTCGGTTTCATAAACGATATCGGCTTGATTTAAGCCCGTTTGTACCTTTTGTGCAACCGACATATTATTTATCATAACCGCAACAGGACGGCGATTCAAAACCTCTTCACTTTCAATATCCTCAACACCTGTTAAGGGGTTTACATATACAATCGGCTCAGGCGGAGTACTGGGCGTGTCATCAACGGGGGTTTTAGGGGTTTCGTTACAACCCGCAAAACACAAAACTGTTAGGCATAAAGCTGCCGTAAAAAACTTTTTAAGCATAGAAAAACTTCCTCCCAAGAACTGTATATATTGTATTATACAACACCCTTTTTTCAATTTCAACCCAAAATACAGTTTTTTTACTGTTATTTTGTGGAATTTTGTAAAATAAAAAAACGGTCGGTTTCCCGACCGTAAATTTTATCCTATTCTTCAGGCATTTCCCAGTTATGCCAAACTGCTTGAACATCGTCATTTTCTTCAAGCATATCAATAAGCTTTTCCATTTTTGTAACCATATCGCCGTCATCAATACTGCTCATGGTTTGGGGCACATAAGCAACCTCGGCAGATACGAAGGAATAACCCTTACCCTCAAGTGCATCACGAACTGCGCCCAAATCGTTAGGTGCGGTTGAAATTTCAAAAATTTCACCATCAAACTCAAAGTCCTCAGCGCCGGCTTCCAATGCATCCTCCATAACGGTATCTTCATTAAGGCCTTCACTTTCAATAACGATAATACCCTTACGGTCAAACATAAACATAACCGAGCCCGACTGACCCAAATTTCCGCCGCACTTATCAAAATAATGGCGCATTTCACCGGCTGTTCGGTTGCGGTTATCGGTCAAGGTTTCAACCACAACTGCAACACCGCAGGGGCCATAACCCTCGTAAATAAGCTCTTCGTAATTGGCGCCGTCTCCCTCGCCCGCAGCTTTTTTGATAATTCTTTCAATATTATCATTTGGTACATTTGCCGCCTTTGCCTTGGCAATAACATCCTTTAATTTGCTATTTTCGTTGGGGTTTGCACCGCCTTGTTTTACAACAACGGCAATTTCGCGACCTATTTTAGTAAAAATCTTTGCTTTGGCAGCATCGGTTTTTTCTTTTTTTCTTTTAATATTACTCCATTTAGAATGTCCTGACATTAACAATCATCCTTTCAACTTAACGATATTACCACAAATCCTTGTTTTGTTCAAGTGCAATTTCAATTATTTTTTCAATGTCGTTTAAGCTTGAAATTTCACCACACATACGGCGAAGAGAAGCCGCACCGCAAAGCCCTGTCATATACCAGGCAGTGTGCTTTCTTGACTCTAAAATTGCGTTATAAGGGTCCTTATATTTCATCATTAAAGCAACCTGTTCGCGCAATACTTCAAAGCGTTTTAAAAGTGTTGGCGGGGTGTAATTTTCACCCTTTAAAAAGGCGTTAATTTCACTGAAAACAAAGGGGTTTCCCTGTGCTGCACGCCCCACCATTAAATAGTCACATTCGGTTGTTTCAAGCATATTTAAGGCCGATTTTCCGTCGACAATATCGCCGTTTGCAACAACGGGAATTTTGACCGCTTTTTTAACATTTTTTATGGTGTCAAAATCGACAGGCGGTGCATACATTTGCACCCTTGTTCTGCCGTGAACGGTAAGCATTGAAGCACCTGCATTTTCACACCTTTTTGCAAGCTCAACCGCGGTTAAATTATCGCTGTCCCACCCTGTTCTCATCTTAACAGTAACGGGAATTTCAACAGCATCTACAACCGCTTTTACAATTTTTTCGGCTAAAACGGGGTCTTTCATTAAAGCGCTTCCGCCCCCGTTTCCCGCAACCTTTGGGGCGGGACAACCCATGTTTATATCAATAAAATCGGGTGCAAATTCAACTGCTTTTTGGGCGGCGGCCGCCATAGTTTCGGGCTCACACCCAAAAAGCTGCGAAGCCATTGGGCGCTCCTTTTCAGATATGGTTAAAAGCGAAAAGGATTTTTTATCACCCAAAGCCACACCCTTGGCGCTTGTAAGCTCACCAACAGTAAAGCCCGCACCGTATTTTACACATATTTCCCTCATTGCTCGGTCGGCGACACCCGCCATTGGAGCCAGGGCACAAAATCCATTAATTTCTAAATTTTTAATCCTCATAAACCCAATTATATACAACAAGATAAAAAGTGTCAATTTTTTTGTAAAAATTGCGTGACATATCATTATAAAAGTGATATAATCTAAATATATATGTCTTGATTTTGGGGTGAACTGTAATGAAACTGCTTTGTATTGACGGAAACAGCTTAATAAACCGTGCTTTTTACGGCATAAAGCTGCTTACCACCAAAAGCGGTCAATATACAAACGCCATTTATGGTTTTATAAATATTTTGCACCGTTTGGAAGAACTGGAAAAGCCCGACGGTGTTGTTGTTGCGTTTGACCTTAAAGCCCCAACCTTTCGCCATTTGAAATATGACGCTTACAAGGCAGGCCGTAAGGGTATGCCTGATGAGCTTCGCAGTCAAGTTCCCCTTTTAAAGCAGTGGCTTGATTTGGCGGGTTATGTCCGCCTTGAGTGTGCGGGTTATGAAGCCGACGATATTTTGGGCACCCTTGCCCGCCTTTGTGAAGAAAACGGCGACGAATGTGTTATTTCAACAGGCGACCGCGATTCTTTGCAACTTATTTCCGAAAAAACCCGTGTTTTGCTTGCAACCACCAAAATGGGCAAGCCCGAAATTATAAATTACACTGTGGATGAGCTTAAAACCAAATACGGCCTTACCCCGAATGAAATGATTGAGCTTAAAGCGTTAATGGGCGATAACTCTGACAATATACCGGGTGTTGCAGGTGTTGGCGAAAAAACCGCTACCGACCTTGTTACCCGTTACCACAGCATTGACTATATTTACGAAAATCTTGATGCGCTTGATATTAAAGCGGGTGTAAAAGCAAAGCTTGAAGCTGATAAAGATAATGCCTTTTTAAGCCGTGAGCTTGGCACGATTTGTAAAACCGCACCGATAGATAGTGAACTTTCAGGTTATAAATATAAACCACAAAGCAGTGACGAGCTTGCCACATTTATGACAGGGCTTGAGCTTTTTAAGCTTATGGAAAAAATGGGGCTTCACGCAGTAGTTAAAGCCGACACCACAAAAACAGAAAGCAAAACCCTTTCGGTTTCGGCTCTGCCCTTGGTTAATAAAACCGCTACCCTTTACTGTCAAAACGGTGAATGGGCGGTTATAAGTGACGGCAACGCATTTTTATGTGATGAAAGCTTTATTCGTGACATTTTAAAGGATGAAGCTGTTGAAAAACGCGTTTACGATTATAAAAACCTTTACAAACAGTTTAGGGATGTTAAAAATATCGGCTTTGATGCACTTTTGGCAGGTTATATTTGCAACCCGTCGGCATCGAGCTATGATACCTGCCGCCTTTGCCAAGAATACGGCGCGGTGCTTCCAAACTTTGATGGTGAAGCCAATGAAATTATTAGAAACGCCGCCTTGTTTAATGACTGCTGTGACCTTTTGAAAATCGAGCTTACAAAAAGCGGTCAGCTTGATTTATTTAAAAATATTGAACTACCACTTGCCAAGGTTTTAGGCGATATGGAACTTTGCGGTTTCAAAGTAAACCTTGAGGGGCTTCAAGATATGTCTTTAAAACTTGGCGAAAGAATTAAAGTTATAGAAAGTGAAATTTATTCACTTGTTGGTTATGAATTCAACCTTAATTCACCAAAGCAGTTGGGTGTTGCACTTTTTGAAAAGTTGGGGCTGCCCGCCAAAAAGAAAACCAAAAGCGGTTACAGCACAAACGCCGAAGTGCTTGAAGATTTAAAAGATTTGCACCCCGCGGTAAGCTTGCTTTTAGAATATCGCACCCTTGCAAAATTAAAATCAACCTATGCTGACGGGCTTCAGGGCTGTGTTGCCGATGACGGCAGAATTCACACCACCTTTAACCAAACCGAAACCCGCACAGGCCGTATAAGCTCGCTTGAACCAAATTTGCAAAATATCCCCGTCAGAACAAACGAGGGTAAACACCTTCGCGAATTCTTTGTGGCGGAAAACGGCAAGGTTTTAGTTGATGCCGACTATTCACAAATCGAACTTCGCGTGCTTGCAAGTATGTCAGGCGACGAAAATATGATTTCGGCATTTAAAAGCGGGGTTGATATTCACACCGCTACCGCAGCACAGGTTTTTGGTCTTCCTGTTGAAATGGTTACCCCCGTGCTTCGCAGTCGCGCAAAGGCGGTAAACTTTGGCATTGTTTACGGCATTGGTGCATTTTCACTTGCAAAGGACATCGGCGTTTCACGAAAAGAGGCCGACAATTATATAAAATCATATCTCGCAACATATCCAAAAGTTTCTGCCTATATGGAAAACACCATAAATGACGCAAAGCTTAACGGTTATGTTACCACACTTTTTGGCAGAAAACGCTATTTGCCCGAACTTTCAAATTCAAATGGTATGATTCGTGCCTTTGGTGAAAGGGTTGCCCGTAATGCACCAATTCAAGGCACCGCCGCCGATATTATAAAACTTGCAATGGTTAAGGTGTTTAACCGTTTGGAAAATGAAGTACCCACCGCAAAGCTTATTTTACAAGTGCACGATGAGCTTATTGTTGAATGTAATGAGGCAGATGCTCAAAAGGTTTGTGACCTTTTAAAATGCGAAATGGAATCTGCCGCTGATTTGGCAGTAACCCTTACCGCCGATGCCGCTTTCGGTAAAAACTGGTTGGAGAGCAAGGGCTGATGAAAGTTTTATTTGTTTGCACAGGTAACACCTGCCGCAGCCCTATGGCAGAGGGGTATTTAAAATCAAAAGGCATTATTTGTGAAAGCCGTGGTCTTGCGGCTGACGGCTCACCCGTTTCTGAAAATGCCAAAACAGTTATGGCTGAAATCGGCATTGATATAAGCCACCATATTTCAAAACAATTAACCCCCTTTGATGTAAAAAGCTTTGACAAAATAATTTGCCTTTCTAAAAGCCATTTTGATTATCTTTCATCGCTTGGTATTAAGTGCGAGGTTTTAGGCGACGGTATATCCGACCCGTTTGGCTGTGATTTAGATGTTTACCGAAACTGCCGTGATGAAATTATTTGTGAAATCGACAAGCTTTTTGTGGCTGAAATGGAAGACCGCCACATAAATGATGTTTTAGAAATTGAAAATGCTTGTTTTAGCCACCCTTGGACAAAACAAAACATAATTGATGCGAAAAATAACCACACACACTTTTTTGTTTACGAAACTAACGACAAGGCAGTTGGTTATGTTGGGATTTCGGTTATATTGGACGAAGGGTATATCACAAATATTGCGGTTTTGCCCGAATTTAGAAAAAAAGGAATTGCCACCGCACTTTTAAATAAATTAGATGATTTTGCAAAAAATAATAAACTCTGCTTCATTTCACTTGAAGTAAGGGTTAGCAATGAAAATGCCATTTCACTTTATGAGAAATTTGGCTATAAAAAAGAAGGGTGCCGAAAAAACTTTTACGACACGCCAAAGGAAGACGCCCTTATTTTAACAAAAAGGTTTTGATATTTTGAAAATTTTAGCCATTGAAAGCTCGTGCGACGAAACATCGGTTGCGGTGGTTGAAGACCGCACAGTCCTTTCAAATATTGTTTCAACACAGGTTGAAGAACATAAAATTTACGGCGGTGTTGTGCCTGAAATTGCATCTCGCCGCCATACCGAAGCCATAAGTGCCGTTTGTGATGAAGCACTTAAAGTTGCAGGTATCAGATACAGTGATATTGACGCTGTTGCAGTCACCTTTGCGCCCGGTCTTATCGGTGCGCTTTTGGTTGGTGTAAATTTTGCAAAGGGGCTTTCAATGTCACTTGGGGTCCCGCTTATCCCCGTTCACCATTTGCGTTCACACATTGCGGCAAATTACCTTGCCCACCCCGACCTTAAACCGCCATTTTTATGCCTTTTGGTTTCGGGCGGTAACACGGTTATCGCAAAGGTGAGCGACTATACAAAATTTGAAATTATCGGCCAAACCCGTGACGATGCCGCAGGCGAATGTTTTGACAAAGTGGCACGCCAAATGGGGCTTTCTTACCCGGGCGGCGTAACGCTTGATAAAATTGCAACGGTGGCTGACCATAAAAAATATCCGCTACCACATCCAAAGGTAACCGGTGGCGAATTTGATTTCAGCTTTTCGGGGCTTAAAACTGCGGTAATAAATTTAGTGCATAACGCAAAGCAAAAAAACGAAGAAATTGATGTGCCTGTTTTGTGCGCAACGGTTAGAGAGCGTGTTTGCGATTTGCTTATAAAAAACACAATGGCGGCGGCTGAAAAAACCGGCTTTACCACCATTGCGGTTGCAGGCGGTGTTTCGGCTAATAGCGAGCTTCGCCGAAGATTAGATGAGGAGTGCAAAAATAAAGGATATTCACTTTACTACCCACCGCTTAAATATTGCGGTGACAATGCGGCGATGGTAGGCGCACAAGCAATTCACGAATATCTTGACGGTAATTTAGGGGACGCTTCCCTTAATGCAACCGCCACATTACCAATAAATTACAGGTGATAAAAATGGAAAACAAAAAACTGCTACTCATTGTTAACCCCTGTTCAGGCAGGGCCAAAATGTATACCGAACTTTTAAAGGTTGTAGAAATTTTTTCTTATGCCGATTATGTCGTTTCGGTTTATCCCACAAAATGTAAAGGTGATGCCACCGAATATGCCAAAAAACTCACAAAGGACGATTTTGACCTTATTGTTGTTTGCGGCGGTGACGGCACCTTGAACGAAGTTATTGAAGGCATAATGACCAGCGGCAGTGATATTCCGCTTGGTTATATTCCGTCAGGCACTTTAAACGAATGGTCAAGCGGTCTTAACATTTCAAGAAACATTGAAACTGCCGCAAAGGATATTATAAACGGCAAAAAAACCAAGCTTGACATTGGCAAGTTTAATGATAAATATTTTTCCTATACAGCATCCTTTGGTGCATTTACAAGCGCGTCATATTCTGCCCCGCAGGAAATTAAAAATGTTTTAGGTCAAAGCGCCTATTTCTTTGAAGGCATTAAAAGTCTTGGCACCATAAAGCCCATTCATATGAAGCTTACAAGCGATGATAGTGTAATCGAGGGTGACTTTCTTTTTGGCGCAATTTCAAATTCAATGTCGGTTGGCGGTATTGTTAAATACGATAAAACCCCCGTTGGTCTTAACGACGGCATTTTCGAGGTTATTTTAATTCGAAACCCTGATAATATCGTGAAATTACAACCCTTGGTTGACGGCATTTTAAAGCACGAATTTGACCGCGAGGGTATTGAGTTTTTCCGCACCCAAAAACTGCTTATTGAAGCAAATGAAGAGGTTTCGTGGACACTTGATGGCGAATACGCTAAGGGTGACGGACCCATAAATATTGAAAATATTCACAGCGCAATCACATTTATTGTGCCATAAAAGTTTAAAGGAGAAAATTATGTTTACAACAGATATTGGTGTTGACCTTGGCACCGCTAACACCTTGGTTTGTGTTAAGGGCAAGGGAATTATTATGAGAGAGCCGTCGGTTGTGGCTTATGATATAAGAAACGATGTTGTAAGAGCTGTTGGTCAAGAGGCAAAGGATATGATTGGCCGTACCCCAGGTTCAATCGTTGCAGTACGCCCACTCAAAAACGGCGTTATTGCAAACTTTGATGTTACTGCCGCAATGCTTAAACGCTTTGTTAAAATTGCGCTTAAGGGCTCATTTTTCAATCGTGTTCGAATGGTTATTTGTATCCCATCAGGCGTTACCGAGGTTGAAAGCCGTGCCGTTTGGGATGCTGCAAAGCAAGCAGGCGCCACCGAAATTGACTTGGTGGAGGAGCCCATGGCAGCTGCTGTTGGCGCCGGTCTTCCAGTTTGGGAGGCCACAGGTAATATGATTGTTGACATAGGCGGCGGCACAAGTGAGGTTGCAGTTATATCCCTTGGCGACATTGTTACCGCACAGTCTATTCGTGTTGCGGGCGACGACCTTGATGAAGCAATTATTAACTACATCCGCAAAAAGCACAACCTTTTAATTGGTGAACGCACAGCCGAACAAATTAAAATTGAAATCGGCTCGGCAAAGCCGTATGAGGATGAGACAAGCATTGAAATTAAGGGTAGAAACCAGGTTGACGGTTTGCCTAAAAATATTATCATTTCGTCCGAAGAAGTGCGTAATGCAATGGCCGACACTATTAACCAAATTATCGATATTATCCGTTTAACACTTGAAAAAACTCCGCCCGAGCTTTCGGCCGATATTATTGACCGTGGTATAACCCTTACAGGTGGCGGTGCATTGCTTCGCGGCTTGGCAGAGCTTATTGCCGAAGAAACAGGTATGCCTGTAACCGTTGCCGCAAACCCCATTGACTGTGTTGTTTTGGGCACAGCAAAACGCCTTGAAGCAAATTCTGGCTTTGAAAATTATGTTTTCCGCCGTGGAAAGCATTTCAGATAACGGAGGTTAAAAAATGCGATTTTTCTTTCGCAGTAGACAGTTTAAGGTTATTTTAACAATTTTAATTGCCTTAATTGCGGTTTCGGTTATATTTTCAGTAATCGGCAGTCAGTTATCACCACAAGCAAATATTGTTGGCACTATTACTGCACCCTTTCGCACTGCCGCAACAAGTATATGGAACGCTTTTGAAGACTATGTAAAGGCATTTAATGAGGGTAACCGCTTAATGACCCACAATGCCGAGCTTGAAGCAGAGGTTAACGATTTACGCGAACAGCTTGCCGATTATCAGCAAACCGCTACCGAAAATGAATTTTATAAAAAATACTTAAAAATTGCCGAACAAAACCCCGATTTCCAGTTTTCCCCCGCAACACTTATCTCGCGGGATAACGACGACCCCTATGGCAGCTTTGTTATAAATAAGGGCTCACTCAACGGCATTGCCGCTTATGACCCTGTTATAACCGATGCAGGTCTTGTTGGTTATGTTTCACAGGTGGGACTTACTACCTCAAAGGTGACAACCGTTTTAAGCCCGCAATTATCGCTTGGCGCACTTGATAACCGCACAAGCGATTCGGGCATTATATCGGGCGACCTTGAAACCGCAAAACAAAACAAAACCAAGTTTAAGAACTTGGCACGCTCTTGCAGTATTGCTATTGGTGACTATGTTATAACCTCAGGCGAGGGTATTTTTCCAAAGGGCTTGCTTATTGGCAAAATTGATTCTATCGGCAACGATAAATATAATACATCCATTTACGCAACCGTTACCCCCTTTGCCGATGTTAGCGAAATTAGACAGGTTATGGTAATAACCGACTTCGAAGGTCAGGGCAATGTGATTTACGAGGTTGGTGAATAGACATGCCTAAAAATCTTAAAAAAAGCCTTATCTTCATATTTAATGTTATAATTTTCTTTATCTTTTCAATGCTTCCCCACTCGTCATTTATAAACATTAAGTTGTTTGATATAAGCATAAGCTTTATAATTCCGCTTTTGGTGGCATTTGCGCTTTACCATTCCCCCATTGCCGCCGCAATGGCAGGCGTGCTTTCGGGTATTGTTATGGATTCCACCGCAGCAGACAGCTATTGCTTCAATGCCATTGTTTTACTTATTATCGGCACATTTGTGGCGGTTTCATCCAACACACTTTTCAATAAAAACATACCATCCGCCGCTGTGATGTCGCTTTTGTCCGCATTGTTTTACTTTGTGGCACAGTGGATATTTTTCCACGCTTTTCACGACGGAATTAACCAATCGCTTACATTTTTGCTGCGCCATTCATTACCATCGGCAATTTTAAGCGCTGTGTTTATTTTCCCCTTTTATTTTCTTTACTCTTATGTTAAAAAACTTTAGAAAGGACATATAAAAGTGCCTTTTAAGAAAAAACACCAAACCGAAATAAATATTCTTGCCATATTGTTGGTTGTTGTTATAGTGCTTTTTTCCGCCCGCATTTACTTTTTACAGGTGGTAAATGCCAATGCCTTTAAAAAGACATTACCCTATGGTGCGGCAAGTTCGCACACGGCAACGATTAAAGCTCCCCGCGGTGAAATTTTGGACTGCTATGGCAGACAAATTGCCGTAAACCGCGACGGCTATAACATTGTTTTCAATAAGGCCTATGTAAAGGATAATTTAAATTCGATAATATTAACACTTATAAACGAAGCAGTTGAATATCAAACCGAATGGGTTGATAATTTGCCTATAAGCACCACCGCACCTTATATATATAAGGAGGGTGAAAAAACCGACAAGCTTTTGAAAAAGCTTGACCTTGCAAATTATGCCACCGCTCAAAACTGCTTTGATGAAATGGTGACAAGATATAAATTAGAAAGCTACACCAAGGATGAGCAACGCAAAATTATGGGTGTAAGATACAGTATGGAAATTTCCGACTTTTCAATTTCCTACCCTTTCACCTTTGCGGAGGATATCCCTACAGAATTTATGCGCAAGGTTTCGGAAACAAGTTTCACCTTGCAAGGTGTTTCAATTGACGTGGTTCCTTTTCGTGAATATTCCGACACCACCCTTGCTGTAAATCTTATTGGCGCCGTTGGTCCCATTTTTGAAGAAGACTGGGAATATTACAAAGAGCGTGGTTATTCCTATAACGATAAGGTAGGTAAAAGCGGCATTGAAAAATGGGGTGAAGAATATCTCCGTGGTATTGATGGCGAAATCACCTACTATCTAAACGCAAAAGGCGAAATTATAAAAAGCCAGGTTACAAAAGAACCTATTGCAGGCAAAACTATTATGTTGTCGCTTGACAAAAATATTCAACGACTTGCACAAGATTCATTAGCCAAAAAGGTTAAAGACCTTCGTTCAAGGGGTAGCAGCTGTAGAGCCGCAACTGCAGTTGCAATTGATATTAAAACGGGCAAGGTTTTGGCGGCGGCAAATTACCCCACTTATGATTCCGCCACAATGAACAAGGTTTATAATCAACTTGCTGCTGACCCAACCAAACCCCTTATGGACCGTGCCTTTCAAGGTATATACCCAATTGGTTCAACCATTAAACCGGGTGTTTCGGTGGCTGCGCTTGAAACGGGTGTTTATAATAACGGCGAAACCGTAAGATGTGTTCAAACATACAGTTATTTTGATGACTATAAGCCAAAATGCTTACATCACCATGGTTCAATTAACCTTAAAACTGCTATTTCAAAAAGTTGCAACTACTTCTTCTTTGAAATGGGCAGACGAATTGGCGCCACAACCCTTACCGAATATTTTAAGGAATTTGGCTTGGGTGTTAAAACAGGTGTTGAAGTTAACGACAGTGCCGGTCTTTTGTTACAGCCAAGCTCTGACCGTGTTGGCGGTACTACACTTCAAATTTCTATCGGTCAAATGAATGCTTTTACTCCGCTTCAGCTTGCAAACTATACCGCAACCCTTGCAAACGGTGGCGACCATTATAAAGTCAGTCTTATAAACCAAATTGTAAGCTATGATATGTCAGAAACCATTATGACAGTTGACCCCGAAATTAAAAACACCGTTAAAATAAGTGCCAACACACTTGCTGCTGTTAAAGACGGTATGCTTTCGGTTACCGAAGAAGGTACAGGTCGCCAAGCACTTAGCGATTACCCCATTAAAGTTGGCGGTAAAACAGGTACATCGCAGGTTAACAATAAAGAAGATAATGGTGTTTTCGTTGCTTTTGCTCCGTTTGATAACCCGCAAATTGCTGTTGCGGTTATACTTGAAAACGGTGGTCACGGTTCTAATGCAGGTCCCGTTGTGCGCGATATTCTTGACGCTTATTTCTTTTCAGAACAAAGTGCTGACAAGGTCGATTTTCCGTTTACCGTATTAGATTGACAAAAAAATTGACTTATGATAAAATGTTAAATTATTGAGGTGAAAATATGGGCAAAATTTTTGCTGTAACCTCCGGCAAGGGCGGTGTGGGTAAATCCACCGTTTCGGCGGGGTTGGCAGTCAGCTTTTCAACACTTGGATACAAAACCTTGGTTGTTGATATGGACGAGGGGCTTCGTTGCCTTGACTTAATGCTTGGCGTGGACAAGCAGGTGGTGCTTGACCTTTCGGATATACTAAACGGCAGAGAGATAAACGATGCAGTTTACGAAGTGAAGCAAAACCTGTTTTTAATTCCCGCTCCCCAAAAAATCGGCTTGATTGATGCCTTTTCACTTGCTAATTTTGCAAATGATGTCAATAATTTATATGATATTGTTATATTCGACTTTCCCGCAGGGATTGACTTTTCCCTTTACGGCTCGCTTCCAAAGGATTCACTTTTTTTAACAGTTGCTTTTCCCGATGCGGTCACCGTGCGTGATGCGGCTGTTGTAAGCGGTCTTTTAGGCGAAATGGGGCTTTCTTCCCGCCTTATTATAAACCGCTTTGAATATAAGCTTTCAAAAAAGCGGAGCTTTAAAGGTATTGATGATATTATTGATGAAGCGTATTTACAGCTTGTTGGCATTGTACCAAACAGCGATGAGCTGAAAAACCTATCATCAGGGAAAATTCCAAAACAAAAAAGCAAACCTATGAAAGCTTTTATAAGAATTGCAAAACGCCTTTTGGGTGAAAATATACTTCTTCCAAAGGTTAAAAAAATATGAGAGGATAATGAAAAATGACAATTGCACTTATCGCACACGACGCTAAAAAGGAACTTATGGTTCAATTTTGCATTGCTTATTGTGGCATTTTAAGCCGTTACAACCTTGTTGCAACAGGCGGTACAGGTAAAGTTGTGTCAGAAGCAACAGGTCTTCAAATCGCAACCTTTTTAAGCGGTTCACAGGGTGGTTCGCAACAAATTGCTTCCCGCATTGGCTGTGATGAAATTGACCTTTTACTGCTTTTCAGAAATCCTCTTGACCCCAAACCGCACGAGCCCGACGAACACGCTCTTTTACGCCTTTGCGATGTGCATAACATTCCGGTTGCAACTAACATTGCCACCGCTGAAATGCTTATCCACGGTTTAGAGCGCGGCGACCTTGACTGGCGTGATATTATAAAATCCAACCACTAATTTTAAGAAGGTTTATTATGAGTGAAATTAACCGTGCCGTTAAAGGCACTAACGATATTTTACCTGCAGACAGCTATAAATGGCAGTTTGTTGAGGGGAAAATGATTGAAACCGCCCGTATGTTTGGCTATGAAGAAATTCGTGTGCCGGTTTTCGAGCATACCGAGGTTTTCAAAAGAAGCGTGGGCGACACAACCGATGTCGTTCAAAAAGAAATGTACACCTTTGATGATAAGGGCGGCCGTTCTATTACACTTCGTCCCGAGCTTACCGCAGGTGTTGTGAGAAGTGCCATTGAAAAAGGCCTTGTAAACAGTGCATTACCCCAAAAGGTTTGTTATATCGGCGGTTGCTACCGCTATGAAAAGCCACAAGCGGGCCGACTTCGTGAATTCCACCAATTTGGTGTTGAGTGTATGGGCGCCCCCTCTCCCAATGCCGATGCCGAAGTTATAATGCTTGCAAAACAGGTGCTTGACAGCGTTGGTATTGAAAAAATTTCATTAGAAATTAACTCTATCGGCTGTCCCGAATGTCGCAAAAATTACCAAGCGGCTTTAAAGAAATATTTTAGTGATAATATTGATACCCTTTGTGGCACCTGTAAGGAGCGACTTGACCGCAACCCAATGCGTATTTTGGACTGTAAGTCACCTGTATGCTCTGACCTTGCAAAAGATGCACCCGTTGTTATCGATTATCTTTGTGATGACTGTGAGGCACACTTTGAGGGTGTTAAAAGCCACCTTGATGCCGCAGGTGTTGAATATACCGTAAATCCACACATTGTTCGCGGTCTTGATTATTACACCCGCACCGTTTTTGAATTTGTATCTGGTGATATAGGCGCTCAAAGCACAGTTTGCGGCGGTGGCAGATACGATGGCCTTATTGCACAAATGGGCGGACCAAGTGTTCCCTCCTTGGGCTTTGGTATGGGTATCGAACGCCTTATGCTTGTTTTACAAGCACAAAACACCGAATTACCGATGGTGCAAAAGTGTGACCTTTATATCGCCACAATGGGTGATGCCGCAGCCCTTAAAGCAACCGAGCTTTGCTATAATTTGCGAAACGACGGCTTTAAGGTTCAAACTGACATTGTCGGCCGTGGTTTAAAGGCACAAATGAAATTTGCCGACAAAATCGGCGCAGCATATACTATGGTTTTGGGTGACAGCGAAATTGAAGCCGCCACCGCAAAGCTTAAAAATATGCAAACTGGTGAGGAAATTGCCATTGGCTTAAACAATTTAAGCGACGAGCTTTTTGCCGCTTTAAACAAGGCATCACTTGATGCTTTAATTGAGGTTTTAGATTAGGAGTGTTTTTTCGTGCAGCTTGATAGAATGGACGGATTAAAGCGTACCGATTATTGCGGTACATTAAGAAAAGACGATTTAGATAAAGAGGTTGTTGTTTGCGGTTGGGTACAGCGCCAGCGTGACCTTGGCGGTCTTATATTTATTGATTTAAGAGATAGAACAGGTATTGTTCAGCTTGCCTTTGACGATAATACCGACAGGGAAATTTTTGAAAAAGCAAGCGCTATCAGAAGCGAATATGTTCTTATGGTCAAGGGCAAGGTTCGTATGCGTTCTTCAATAAATCACGATATCCCCACAGGCGATATTGAAATTGAAGTTACAACCCTTAAAATTTTGGGTGCAAGTGAAACCACACCATTTGAAATTTTGGATAAATGCCTTGCTAATGAAGAGCTTCGCCTTAAATA
Source organism: Clostridia bacterium (assembly GCA_017549565.1). GTDB lineage: Bacteria > Bacillota > Clostridia > Oscillospirales > Acutalibacteraceae > UBA737. Next base: position 7,820 of record JAFYUI010000005.1, on the reverse strand, counting down.
CCGCTATCTTGATTTGCGACGCCCTGTTATTCAAAATAACATTTTGCTTCGCCACAAAATTGCAAAGGTAACCCGCGACTATTTCGATGAAAACGGCTTTATCGAAATTGAAACCCCCACCTTTATTAAATCTACACCCGAGGGTGCACGCGACTATTTGGTGCCCTCCCGTATTCATAAGGGCAGCTTCTTTGCTCTTCCACAGTCACCCCAGCTTTATAAACAACTTTTAATGCTTTCGGGCTTTGACCGTTATATGCAGTTGGCAAGATGCTATCGCGATGAGGACCTTCGTGCTGACCGCCAACCTGAATTTACCCAAATCGACCTTGAAATGTCCTTTGTTGATATGGAAGATATTTTCACCATTGCCGAGGGCTTTGTAAGCCGCTTGTTTAAGGATGTTTTAAATGTTGAAATTGCTACCCCGCTTCCCCGCCTTACCTATACCCAGGCGATGAACGATTACGGTAGCGACAAGCCCGACACCCGCTTTGAAATGAAGATTAAGGATTTGTCGGATATTGTCGAAAACTGTGGCTTTGGTGTCTTTGCCGATACAGTTAAAAACGGCGGTACTGTACGCGCTATTACCGCAAAAAATGCGGCCGGTGTTTACACAAGAAAAGAAATTGATAAATTAACCGAAGATGCAAAAGGCATTGGCGCAAAGGGTCTTGCCTTTATCCGTTGGGTTGAGGATGCTCCCACCTGCTCTTTCTCAAAGTTTATGAGTGATGAGGAAATGGCAGCTATTATCGAGCGCACAGGTGCCGAAAAGGGCGACGTTGTGCTTATTGTTGCTGATAAGAAAAATATCTGCCTTTCAGTTTTGGGCGCACTTCGTTTAACCGTTGCAAAACGACTTGATATTATACCCGAGGGCTTTAACTTCCTTTGGATTACAGAATTCCCATTCTTTGAATATAACGAAGAAACAGGTAATTGGGATGCCATGCACCACCCATTCACCTCACCCTTGGATGAGTGCTTGCAGTATCTTGACACCGCACCCGAAAAGGTTTTTGCCAAAGCGTATGACCTTGTGCTTAACGGTGTTGAGCTTTCAAGCGGCTCTATCCGTATTTCTGACCCAACACTTCAAAAGAAGATGTTTGCTGCCCTTGGCCTATCAGATGAAGAAGCAGCAGAAAAGTTTGGCTTCCTTGTGGATGCTTACCGCTATGGCGCACCACCACACGGTGGTATGGGTATCGGTCTTGACCGCCTTGTAATGATTATGTGTGAATGCGATTCACTTCGTGATGTTATCGCCTTCCCGAAGGTTTCAAACACAGGCGAGCTTATGTCAGGTGCACCCTCAAAGGTTGACCCGCAGCAGCTTTTGGACCTTTCAATAGGTATTATAGAAAACGATAAATAATCTCAACACCCGAAACGCTGTTTCGGGTGTTCTTTTTTCAAAATATGCGGCTTTTTTTGTTGACATATTCAAGATATAGTGTTAAAATTAAAGAGATAATATTGCAGCTTTTCTTTTATGGTAAAATTTGGCGAATTTCCCATAAAATGAGTTGATTATAGTCACAGGGGCAAACGCACGGTCCCCGTTACCGCTTTTGGAAAACCGTGTTTACTATATAGGAGGTGCATGTACTTGCCGTGGATTATTATGGGCGCCGTTGCACTGGTTTTAGCCGTTATCGGTTTTTTCACCGGCTCGGCTTATCGCCGCAAATCAGCAGAAGCTACAATTGGCTCGGCTGAGGAAGAGGCAAAACGCATTTTAAACGACGCTATTAAAACCGCCGAATCTAAAAAGCGCGAAGCTTTGTTAGAGGCAAAAGAAGAAGTTCACGCAATGCGTCAGGAAACTGAAAAAGATTTGCGCGAACGCCGCAGCGAAGTTCAGCGTCAAGAACACCGACTTCAGCAAAAAGAAGAGTCGCTTGACCGCAAAATTGAAAACTTCGAAGCAAAAGAAGAAAAATTAGCTCTTCGTTCAAAAGAAATTGATGCAAAAATTGAAGAGTGTGAACGCTTAAAGCAAAGTCAGATGGATTTGCTCGAAAAAATTTCGGGCTTTACCAAAGACCAAGCAAAAGCGCACTTACTCCAGCTTTTAGACGAAGAATTGACACACCAAAAAGCTGTTAAAATTATGGATTATGAACAGCAAATTAAAGACGATTGCGACCGCATTGCAAAAAATATTGTAGGTCACGCAATTCAGCGCTGTGCCGCTGACCATTCGTCTGAAATGACCGTTTCGGTTGTTGCATTGCCAAGTGATGAAATGAAGGGCCGTATCATCGGCCGTGAGGGTAGAAATATCCGCGCACTTGAAACCGCAACAGGTGTTGACCTTATTATTGACGACACACCCGAAGCTATCACCCTTTCAAGCTTTGACCCTGTAAGACGCGAAATTGCGCGTGTTACCCTTGAAAAACTTATTCTTGACGGCCGTATCCATCCCGCAAGAATTGAAGAATCTGTTCAAAAAGCAACCGACGAGGTTGAAGCAACCATTAAACAAACAGGTGAACGCGCAATGATAGATGCAGGCGTTCCAAATTTACACCCCGAGCTTATCAAGCTGCTCGGCAAGCTTAAATACCGTACAAGCTATGGACAAAGCGTGCTTAACCACTCGCTTGAAGTTTGCTATCTTTCAGGTCTTTTGGCTGCCGAAATGGGCGCTGATGTAACCCTTGCAAAACGCGCAGGCTTGCTTCACGATATTGGTAAGGCACTTGACCACGAACAAGAGGGCTCACACATTCAGCTTGGTGTTGAGGTTGCAAAGAAATACCGCGAAAATGACACTGTTGTTAACGCAATTCACGCCCATCACGGCGAGGTTGAGGCAAAAACCCTCATCGCTTGCATTGTTCAGGCAGCAGATGCTATTTCTGCCGCACGTCCCGGTGCACGCCGCGAAAATATTGAAAGCTATATCAAACGCCTTGAAAAGCTTGAGGAAATCGCCAATTCCTTTAACGGTGTTGAGGGCTCGTTTGCTATTCAAGCAGGTCGTGAAATACGCATAATCGTTAAACCCGAAGTTGTGACCGAGGACCAAATGGTGCTTATGTCACATCAAATTGCCGAAAGAATCGAAAACGAACTCGAATATCCCGGTCAAATTAAGGTTAACGTTATTCGTGAAAGTCGCGCTGTTGACTATGCTAAATAATAAATAAAAAAATGGTATCATCTAATTTGATGATACCATTTTTATTTTACTTACCAACACAAAACTTTTTAAATATTTCATCCGTTACTGCATTTGTAACACGCTTGCCTGTTAGCTCAAACAATGCCGCAATAGCATCATCAACACAAATGCCAACCGCATCCATTGTAAGACCACCCACAAGCGAATTTATCGCTTCATCAACTGCTTCTAAAGCGCGTGCCGCACAGTCACGCTGGCGCTCGCCAATAAGCACCGCACTGTCGGGGTTAAGGTTAGCAGCACCCGAAATTTCAGCAATTTTTTTAGATAGTTCAGTATATCCTGTACCCTGCTTTGCTGAAATTTCCACAACCATAAAGCTACGAAAAACCGACATATCAATTTTATTTTCTAAATCGGTTTTGTTTATGATTATAATTGTGTTTTTATTTTTAATGCTCTCAATCAGTTCAAGGTCATTGTTATCAAGCGGGGTTGTGCAGTCAAACACCGCAAGCACAAGTTCTGCCAAGTCAATTCGGTTTTTGGCTTTTTCAATACCAATGCTTTCAACCTTGTCATCGGTTTTGTGAATACCCGCTGTATCAGCAAGGCGAAGTTTAATATCTCCAACCGTTACGGTATCTTCTATAATGTCACGAGTAGTGCCCGCTACATCAGTTACAATTGAACGGTCGGCACCGCTTAACATATTCATAAGTGTCGATTTACCAACATTTGGCTTGCCGACAATTACGGTGTCAATACCCTCTCGAAGCACACGTCCCGAATCGTAATTTTTAAGCATTTCTTCAAGCTGTGTCTTGGCATTTGTCAGCATACTTAAAAAGCTGTCATAATCAAGACCTTCAATATCTTCGTCGGGATAGTCCGAATAAGCGGCAATTGATGCATCGGCAGATACCAAATCGGCCTCAATTTTATCAATTTTTTCACTTACTTTACCAATATGTGCCGCGCGGGATAGTCTGAGTTCGGCATCGCTTTCGGCACTTATAAGTCCCATTATGCTTTCGGCTTTGGTTAAATCAAGCTTTCCATTTAAAAAGGCGCGTTTTGTAAATTCGCCGGGCTCGGCTGCGACGGCACCGTTATTAAGCACCGCGCGAAGCACCGCTTTAAGCATTAAACGACCACCGTGCACCGAAATTTCTACAACATCCTCACCCGTATAACTTTGTGGGTTTTTAAAAACAAGCGAAACGGCATCATCTAAAATTTTGCCGTTTTCAACTATATTACCATAAAGGGCGGAATAACCTTTAAGCTCGCACAGCTTTTTGCCCGACATACTTTTAAAAACCTTGTCGGCAACCGCTATGGCATCATCGCCCGAAATTCTTATAACACCTATTGACCCTTCACCTAAGGGTGTGGCAATAGCCGCAATTGTTCGTGACATTTCTTCACTTCCTTTAAAGGTTATTCTAACACACATATATAATTTTTTCAATTATAAAAAAATGTAGTAAAAGTTACAAATCTATGATATAATACAAAATAAGAAAATATTTATGGTGATGTTATAGGAACATCAACCCACCCAAGAACTAAACACGCACGATGATGAAGGCCTGTAACTTAAAAAAGTTATGGGCTTTTTATGTTTATTCAAAACAAAGCAAGTCTTCAGAACTAAAAAATTTTTATTTTTTTGTAAGATTTTGGTTTTATTTTTCTTCTATTAAGGTGAAAGGCCTTTGAACAAATGTAAGGGAAGTGACATGGTGGAAGACAATAAAATAATAGAACTATATTGGAAGCGCGACCAATCAGCAATTGATGAATCAAACAAGAAATATGGCAAATATTGTCGCACAATTGCCTATAATATTCTCTATTCAAAAGAAGACAGCGAAGAATGTGTCAATGATACCTGGCACAACGCTTGGCGTACAATACCACCCGAAAAGCCAAGTAAGCTGCAGTACTTTTTAGGGCGTATTACCCGAAATCTTGCCCTTGACCGTTATGGATATAACAAAGCGCAAAAACGAAATTCCGACCTTGAAAGCGCTATTGAGGAATATTATGAATGCATTCCAAACGGTGAATTTTCAGTCGAGGACGAGGTTATTTTAAAAAAGCTTATAAACGAATTTTTAGAAAGCTTGGACAGTCGCGCCCGCATAATCTTTTTGCGCCGTTATTGGTACGCTTTAAGTGTGCAGGAAATTGCCCAAAAAATGGGTATGTCTGAAAGTCACGTCAGCGTTATTTTACATAGAACACGAAATCGTTTTAAAGATTATCTTAAAAAGGAAGGGATAACTGTATGAAAAAAGAAAATTGGTTTAAATTATTAAATCTTGCCGACGATAAATATCTTGAAGAAGCAAACCCCAATGCAAAAATTATAAATATAAACAAAAAACGAATTACATTATCAATAATTGCTGCTGCCGCTTGTTTTGCACTTGTTTTTGGTAACCTATGGCTGTTTATGCCCCTTAATGCCAATTTGCCCGATGTGTCACGCTATTCTGACAGTGAGTACTACCCGATTATTCAAAAACTAAACATATTAACCTTTGAAAAACCACAATACAAAAACAATTTTGAGGTTATAACGAATAACGTATTCGATTTCTTAAGCTTTGGCATAAAATATAACGGTGCAGCGCCCGAATCAGAAATGAATACAGGTATAGATGCTGTAACCGATGACCTCGCCGAAAACGTGGGTGACACCTACGAGGAAGTAACCGATAACCAGGTTGAAGGTATCACCGAAGCAGACCGTATTAAGCGCAGCGATAAGCATATTTATTATTTGGATAATCAAACCTTGCGTGTGTTTTCTATTGCGGGTCTTAATTCCAAAGAGCTTGGACACATTGACCTTTACACCAATAAAGACTATTATTTAAATAAGTGGGAGTTTTATTTGTCTGAAGACTGTAAAACTGCAACTGTAATTACACAGTTTTATACTGAAAACAAACAGCTTTGCGTGGGCGTTGTTGCACTTGATGTGAGCCACCCCCAAAAAATAGTTGAGAAAAACCGCATAGAAATTACAGGCAGTTATATGTCTTCCCGCCTAACCGATGGCAAGCTTATTTTACTAACCGAATTTGTTTTCAATAAAAATGATATTAACTTTGGTGATGAAAGCACCTTCTTACCGCAAATAAATACAGGTGACGGTATGAAACCCATTCCTGCCGGCTTTATTACTTCCCCCGAAAATCTTAACAGCACCCGATATACCGTTGTAATGAAATTAGATGAAAAAACATTAAATCTCGAAGGCACATCAGCATTTTTATCCTATTCAGAAGACGTGTATGTTTCAAAAGACCATATTTTCCTGACCCACGTTTTTGCCGATGTTAAAAACGATGAAGACGGCAATAAAATCCGCAATTCTATGACCGAAATTTCTTGTCTTACCTATGACCAAAACGGCTTTAAAAAAAAGGGCTCGGTAACCGTTCGCGGCTATGTGAAGGACCAATGGAGTATGGACGAATATGAAGGTGTTTTGAGAGTTGTAACTACCACCAACGCCACCACAATTCGAGAAAACTCATACCTTAACGGCGAAAATGTATCGGCAGATATTTTAATAACGGCAACAGGTCAGTCTAATGCAAGTCTTTACTGCATAGATTTGAAAAGCTTTGAGGTAATTGCCAAGGTTGAAGATTTTGCACCGCCTCATGAAGAAGTGCAATCGGTGCGCTTTGATAAAACAACCGCATACGTTTGCACCTCAATCGAAATGTCTGACCCTGTATTCTTCTTTGACCTTACCGATTTAGACAACATCACCTACAAGGATACCGGCACAATTGATGGCTTTTCAACCTCGCTTGTGAACTTTGGCAACGGTAAGCTTCTTGGTATAGGCAGAGAAAATTGGAATACATTTAAGGTTGAAATTTACGAAGAAACAAGCGATGGCGTTGTCGGTTTCTGTAAGTATGAACTGCAAAACGCAGATTATTCTACCCTATATAAATCGTACTATATCGACCGCGAAAATCAGCTAATTGGTCTTGGTGTTTACAAATACGATTTAAAAGATGGTCAAGAGAAAAGATATATCGTTCTCCACTTTGACGGATATAATCTTGTGGAGGTTACTAACATTTCTCTTAATGGCGAAGCAGAACTTCAACGCGGTGTATATGTGAACGGATATATGTATATGTTTGGCGAAAACGATTTTAAGGTTGAAAAACTGTTTTGACTTGATAAAAGAATGGCGGCCGCTTTGCGACCGCCATTTTAAGTAATAAAAGAAAAAGAGATGTGACCGAAATCACATCTCTTTGTGTTGGCATCTACCTATTTTCCCGGGCAGCTTCCCGCCAAGTATCTTCGGCGCAAGCGAGCTTAACTTCCGTGTTCGGTATGGGAACGGGTGGACCCTCGCCGCAATCAACACCAACTGTGTATCGCCTCAGGCGACTTTGCTATATTACCACATACATTTCACTTTGTCAAGCACTTTTTTAAAAAATTTTAAAAATTTTTAAAGTAATATACAAACTAAGCCGTTACAGCCCTCATTTATTACCCTTTCAACCGTTTCTTGCACTCGCATTCTCGCATCCACAGGCATTCTTGCAAGCTTAGTATGAAGTCCCTCATTTACAAGTTCATGCAATGATTTGCCGAATATATTAGAATCCCAAATTTTAACAGG
>JAFYUI010000032.1 GCA_017549565.1 Clostridia bacterium | reverse complement strand
CAGGTCTTCAAACTTTTTTTAGAAATGGCGAAATTAACGCAAATTTGCCGATAATTTTTGAACTCTCGCAAAATTGTCCAAAGTATCACGAAAAACGCGACACAAGGCAAATGACGGCTTCAAAATAACGGTTTTAGGGGTAAAATACAAAAAAGGAAATTAAAATGTTAAAATTAGAAGAATTAAATAGCATTCGTGCGTATGGTGCGTTTTGCGAGTTACCAAGTGATATTAAAATAAACGGAGTAGAACTAGATTATAATGATTTTGGAGTAAAAGGGGATACTGAACCAGAAGCAGCAAAAGAATATTGTTGTGGTAATATGCAGTTTACTCCATTTCCTTTTGTAGTAGAAGAAACTTTGAAAAAATACGATATTACAATAGATGAATATGCGGCAATTCAAGAAAAATTGGATTGTTTGTCGTTTGGCAGTTGTGGTTGGTGTAGTTAAAATTAAAATGCTTAGAATTTGATTGACATATTAAAATATACAAAGTACATTTAATCGTTCAAATTTTGGGAAGTAAATTGCCTGAGGTTTATAAAAGAGAATAACTATTGCCAAACGAAAGTTATTCTAACAATAAGAAGTGGGAGCAATCCCATTTTTTATTGACAAGAATTATGGCTATGATAATATGTATTTAGCAAACTCAGACAACCTAAGGGCTCTGGGTTTTTTCAATTTTGGCTGTCATAAAAATGTTGACAAAAAAAATAAATATATTATCATTTTAACAATGAGGGATAATTATCACTCAAAATACGGTAAATTTTACGCAAGTACAAAGTGGCGGAAATTACGCAATCAAAAATTTGCTGATGCGGACGGGCTTTGCGAGATGTGTAAAAAAGAAGACCGTTATGAACTGGGGAAAGAGGTGCATCACATAGTGCCGATTGAGAAAGATTGGGACAAGCGGCTAGATTATGACAATTTGATATTGTTGTGTCCGATGCACCATAACGAAGTTCACGAACGGCAAAGCGTATTACAGGACTTTTTGAAATATTGGAACAATCAATAATGAATGGGGAGGTAACAAAATAATGGGCGGACGACCACCAAAATTGGCTAATCAAAAAACTGGGGCTTACACAAAAGCGGCGAAAAAGGCACAAGAAGAAAGTTTGCCGATTTATCAAAGTCAAGAGTTTGAGCCACCAGCAGACTTGACTGAAAAGGAACTTGAAGTGTGGAACAGGCTTGTTGAGATTTTTAGGGGGACTTATAATTGTATGGTAAGTGATGCCGACCGAGATTTGATGCAATTATATTGTCGAGCAAAGGTTGCGACCGATGAGGCGGATGCTGCGTTGAAGCAAGACCCGAAACCTTATATTATAGTGCCACTTGGTGTTGATAAAGACGGCAAACCAAAAACGACAGCAAAGGCAAACCCAAACTTAAAGAAACGCCACGATAATGCGTTGCTATGTTTGAAATATTTTAATGAATTGGGATTGTCGCCATTGGCAAGAGCAAGGGCAGGTGTAAAGGGTGCAAACGCAAAACAAGAAGAAAACATTTTTTTGAAATTCATGGAGCGAAACGATAATGATTAAAATCATAAAAAAAGACATTGACGAATTGATACCATACGAAAACAACGCACGAATTAACGATGCGGCGATTGATGTGGTGGCAAATAGTATTAACGACTTTGGGTTCAAGAATCCGTGCATTATTGATAAAAACAATGTTTTAATTGCTGGGCATACAAGGGTCGCAGCGTGCAAAAAACTGGGCATAAAAGAAATTCCGTGCATTGTGGCGGACGATTTAAGCGACGAGCAAATCAAGGCGTTCCGCATTGCTGATAACAGTTCGGCACAGGTGGCTGAATGGGATATGGACAAACTTATGGCGGAGTTGCAGGACATTGATTACGATATGGCGAAGTATGGGCTGGCGGAGCAAATGGAGCAAATTGCGGAACAAATTTCAAATAGCGGCGAAGTTCAAGAAGACGATTTTGAACCCGAACTGCCAGAAGAACCAAAAGCAAGACTTGGCGATATTTATCAATTAGGCGAACATAGGTTAATGTGTGGGGATAGCACAAAAGAAGAAGATGTTGCGAAATTGATGGACGGAGCAAAGGCGGATATGGTGTTTACTGACCCGCCTTATGGCTATAAGTATGAAAGCAATTATCAATCAAAGTTTAGAATGTTAAAGAATGATGATAAGATTTTAGACTTTATTCCAAATGTGATAGATTCACTCAAAGATGATGTAGCAATATATTCTTTTTGTGGTTTTCAAACCGTTAAAGATTGGCTAAATTATTTTGATAATACACCATTAAAATTGAAAAATATAATTGTTTGGAAAAAAAATAATTGGTCTATGGGCGACCTAAAAGGTGCTTATGCTGGACAATACGAAATACTATTATTTTTACACAAAGGTAGAGTAGAATTAAAAGGTGGAAGAGATACTGATGTGTGGGAATTTGATAGAGAACCGCCAAAATTACACCCAACTATGAAGCCAATAGAATTGATAACAAAGGCTTTAAGCAATAGTAGTAAAAAAGAAGATGTTGTGCTAGATGTATTTGGTGGAAGCGGCTCAACACTTATTGCTTGTGAACAATTAAATAGAAAATGTTATATGATGGAATTTGACACACATTATGTTGATGTTATTATAAAACGCTGGGAAGATTTCACAGGCAAGAAATCAGTTAAGATAAATTGATTGACACAATTTTAATAATAAAGTAAATTATTTACAATTATGAGAAATAGGGGAAAACAAAATGATTGAAAAAGTAAATCCTTGCCACCCTGACAAAGTGGCAGATAGAATTGCAGGTGCAATCGTTGACCTTGCATACAAAATTGACAAGAACGCAAAAATTGCTGTTGAGGTTTTAGTTGGACATTGGAACTGTTATGTGATTATTGAAAGCAATATAAATTTTGACACAGTCTCACGCAGGTTGCAAATTGAAGCGATTGTCGAACGCATAACAAGTTTATACACACAAACACATATTATTAGCGTACAACAAGACGAACACTTGGCTGATAACCAAAAAGACCAAATTCGCTGTGGCGATAACGGTATTTTCAAAGGCGTGCCATTGACCGATGAAGAAAAGAAACTATCGCAAATTGCACGCACGCTTTATAATGAGTTCAAAAGCGACGGCAAATACATTTTGGCTTACGATGAATTGATTATTTGTCAAAGCAACGCAAGAAATGAAGAAATCTTTGATGTGGTAAATATCCTTGAATATAAAAATGTGAAAATCAATCCGCTTGGATATTGGAAAGGCGGAATCAATGTTGACACGGGTGCAACGAATCGCAAATTGGGTAGCGATATGGCTGGAAGTGTTACAGGCGGTGGATTGCACGGAAAGGATTTATCCAAAGCAGATGTGGCAGTAAACATTTATGCGTTTTTGAAAGCACAAGAAATAGGCAAACCCGTTGAATTGCATTGTGCGATTGGCGACACTGAAATTGACGGCAAGCCGTATGAAGAAATTGTGGAAATTGCACGACAATACATTAACAAAGTCGGTGGATTTGAGAAGTTTGCAGAGTGGGGTTTGTTTTAAGGACATAAAAAATGCTAAAATGGATAAAAACATATATTTCACACGTTGAACGCCACCCACAAAATTTTAACCGTGATGTAAAAGACAATGTCCGTCAAATTAAAGAATTGATAACACGCAAGGACATTTTTTACAAAGAAGCCGACCCGATTGCGTTTGAAGAATTTGCAAAGTTGTTTAAGCATCGTGAGGGCGTGCTTGCTGGTAAGCCGTTAGTTTTGAATATGGAGCAGAAGTACATTGCGGCGTGTATTTTGGGCATAAAAGAATGGTCAAAAGAACATAATTGTTATGTGCGTTATTTTCGTGAAATGGATTTGTTTGTTGCACGTAAATGGGGGAAAGACCATTTTGTTGCACCGTTGATTTGTTATTTCTTGGGGCTTGACAAAGAGCCGTCGGCGTGGGGGCAGATTGTGGCAGAAAACAGTGCTCAATCTTTGCGTACATTTGAGATTGTCGAAAAAGAAATCAAAAATGAACCGCTTTGTCAAGTTTTCAAAAAGACTGGGAGCAAAGAAAAGAAAAAAATTTTATGTCAAATCAATGACGGCAAGTTGGAATATTTGAGCGGACGCATTAAGGGAAAAGACGGCAGCAATCCGTCATTTGGTGTAGCGAACGAGATTCATGAAATCACAAACTTTAATCAATACCTTGCGATTAAGTCGGGTATTGGTGCAAGAAAACAACCGATGATGTTGGTTATAAGTTCGGCAGGCGTAACGCCTGAAAGTTTGTATGAAAGTTTGCAAACCCGTAATCGTGATTTTTTGCGTAAGGCAAAACTTGGCAAAGATGACCGCATATTTGCGTTGATGTACGGGATTGACGACGATGACGACATTGAAGACACAAGTTGCTGGATTAAAGCAAACCCAGCGATGTACGAAAACCGACCGACATTAAAGTTTTTGAAAGAGCAGTGGCAAGCATTGAAAGCCGACCCCGTAGCACGTAACACATTTATCAGTAAGCACTTAAATCGGCAAGTTGGTGCTGCGATGACATATTTTGATATGATAGACATTCGCAATTCAGGGACGACAATTAAGACCGAAGACATATATGACACTTATGCGGTGGGTGGACTTGACTTGTCGGAAACAACCGACTTGACAAATGCCACGCTTTTAATTTTGAAGCCAGACGGAAAGTTTATTATTTTGCAGGCGTATTTTGTGGCGAGTGAGTGTTTGGAGCGGAACTCAAAAAAAGACAAAATGGAATATGCAAAGTTTGAGTGCGTAAATAGTAATTGTGATGTGGTTAAAAAACTTTTAATCATAACGCCTGGAAGTTATGTAGACCAACGGGCAGTTATGGATTGGTTTGTTATGATGCGTGATGAGTACAAAATAACAATTTTGAAAATAGGCTACGACCGCTGGATGTCAAAGCAATTTATCGAACTAGGCAAGGAATACGGATTTGCACATGAGCAAGTCAAAAAAGAAAGCGACGAAGTAGAAAAGCGTGATGACGGTGTTTTGAGTGCAGTTGCACAGGGTGGTTATACATTGTCGGGTGCAATTAAAGTTGTTAAAAATCTTTTTGCTGATGGAATTATGAAGTATGACAACACAAATTTGCTTTTGCCGTATTGTTTTTATAATTTACGCATAAAGGTTGACAGCAATAACAATGTAACGCCACACAAAGCGAAATCGACTGGACACATTGACGGTGCGATTGGGATATTTAATGCGTTTGTTGCGTATGATAGAGCAAAGGGGATTTACAAGGATTCAATCCCTGATTACTTCAAAATTTAATTGACATCGTTTTTGATAATGTTATAATTACAATAAGCAGTTCACAAGAAGGGTTGACACAATGGCAAACTGCCCGCCAAATGCGTGTTGACAAAGTGCAGGGGTATAGCGGGGGCTACTGCACGCCGCACTATACCAATTAGGGGTAAATCCCAATTTGAAAAACGGGTAGCAATACTCGTTTTTTGCTTTTTATGGTTGACAAGAAATAAAAAATGCGGTACAAGAATATAAATATCTTTGTGATGAAAAAATAACAAGGGGGTTGTGTATTGGGTTTTTGGCAGAACGTTGGCAATCTTTTCACTCGTAGCAAGAAAACGAATAAAGAATTAAAAGATGTTATAATTAAAACATACAATGGCGACTGGCGTTATTTTTTGTGGAATTACACTAACCAAATTTGTGATATTCCAGAAGTACGAACCGCCATTGAAAAAATCAGTGATATTTTCGCAAGCATACCCGTTTATCATAAAAGGCTAGACAGCAACGGCGAAGTTACATATATGGAAGATGCGACATCAAGGGTTTTGAACTACAAGCCAAATCCGTTGCAAAACTCGTCGCAATTTATTAAAACAGTTGTAACGAATTTATTGATATACAATAATGCGTTTGTTGAGCCAGTGTTTGACGCTGAAAGCGGTAAGTTAAGACAATTATATCCGTTGCCGTTTAAAGATTCGGTTTTGTCGGTTGATACAACTGGAACAAAAGGATATGTACAGTTCAAAGACCATACAAACCCCGAAAAGAAATACGACCTTGACAATGTTATTTATTTAAGTCGTTTTTGCTCATTGAGAGGTGGCGACAAAAACAATCTTGGGCTTTATGAAACAGTCTTGAAAAGTTTAGGCGAACAGATTGTGAATGTTGCCGACCCTAGAAAACCACGTGCAATTTTGCAAAGCAACCAAATTGGCAATGGTATGTTAAAAGAACGTGATAAACAAGGTGCAATGGATACTGTAAGAGCAAATTTTGCTGATAATGTACAAGGCATCGCATATTTGGATAAGACTTGGACTATCACGCCGATTAACTGGACGGAAAATCAAGTAAACCGTGATTTGATGCAATTAGTAATTAACACAGTGTATAATTATTTTAGCATTAATGATAACATTATAAATAACAAGGCAAGTGAGATTGAGTTCGAAATGTTTGCCGCTAACACAATTAAGCCGTTGGCGTTACAATTTGAAAAGGAATTTACAAACAAGTTATTTACCGAAAACGAGTTTTATTTTGGGCATAGAATTGAGTTTGACTATTTTGCGTTATCGGTTAATACTTTACAAGCGAAAACGTCATTGTTTGGTGTGGCAATTAGACAAGGCATCTTAAACATTGATGAGTGTCGTGAAATGATAGGACAACCACCGCTTCAAAATGGTTATGGCAAGACATATCGTGTAACTGCTGATACGATTGACATCACAGTTGCGAACCAGTACCAGTTAGGAAAAGTCAATCAAACCGAAACGGTATCGGCAACCGACGCGACGGTTGAAGATATAAATCAAAAAAAGGAGGAAGAAGATGCAAGCGAATAAACGCAGTGAGTATCGCTCGATTAAGTTTGAAACACGAGTTGAGAAAAAAGAGGAAGGCGGAAAAAAGTTAGTACTCCGTGGTTACCCCATTGTTTTTAATACCGAAACTCGAATTTTCGATTTTTGGAATGGCGACATCCGAGAAACGATTTTGCCGACTGCATTGGACGGAACTGACTTAACGAATGTTTATTTAATCACAGGGCATAACATTGAACCTGACAAAGTCTTGGGACGTGCTGGCGTAAATATGCGTATTGAAGTTGACGAAACTGGACTATTTTTTGAGTGTGAGTTGCCAAACACGGAACACGCACGAGATATGTACAATTTGGTCGAATCAGGCATTATTGACGGTATGTCTTTTGGATTTAGTTGTAGCGATGAAGTAAACCCTGAAACGAAAACTCGAACGATTACACACATCGATGAGTTATTTGAAGTGTCAATCACTCCGTTCCCTGCTTACAAAGAAGCCAGCGTAATTGCACACAATCAAGATGTAAAACGTCAAGAAAAAGTGGAAGCCGCTGACGAACAAAAAAAGCAAGAAGAGGACGAAGCAAAGAAAGCCGAAATTGCTAAAAAAGAGCAGGAAATTAAAGAATTGGAGGAAAGTTTGAATGACTAACGAAATTGCAGAATTGCGTGATTTGAACTTAGAACTTGAAAGTCTAAACGCACGAAAAGCGGCAATCAAAAAAAGATTGAGCGAACATCGTGATGAATTTTACGACAGCACAGTTTTAAGCGACGCAAAAAGAGAAGCAGAAGAAATTAGGTCTGCTATTAAAGTAACAGAAGCAAAAATTGCAACAGCCAGCAAATTGGCTGAAAAAAATCAAAATCAAGAGGAGAGAACAATTAAAATGGAAACAAATCAAAAAGTTGACATGAGAACCGCATTTGCAAAACATGTATTGTTTCAATCGACAAACGGTCGTCGTGCAGATGCAAAATTGACCGAAATGGAAGCACGTGCATTGGGCGTTGCTACCACAACCACAAGCGAAACTTATGTTGCACCATCAGCAGAAGTTGACGGTGTTAACAACGGCGGAATTTTCATTCCACAAGAAGTTATGATGGACATCTTGCGTGAAGAAGAATTGGAAAGTCCAATCTATCGTGATGTAGTAACAACCGCAATTAAAGGTATGACAAAATATCCATACCGCATCTACAAATCAGGTGCTAAAACTAAACGTGAATTAAGTCCTAACGAAAACGAAAGCATCCAATGGGATATCTTATCAGGTAGAACTGGTAACTACACCGATAGCATCGTCTTAACGTTTGAAATCGAAGCAATGGCAGTTGCAGACTTTGCTGATTATTTAGTTGGCGAAGTAAGAAGTTCAATGCGTGATTTAGTAATCAATGATTACATTTACGGTAATGGCGAAGACGACCACGTTCAAGGTATTACAAACGGTGCTTTAACTGTTGCATACGGAGCAGACGCACGTGCTACAATCGAAAGTGCAATTGCAAAATTGCCAGTTAAAAAACGTGCAGGTGCCAAAATTTATTTAGCAAGCGATGTGTTTGACTCAATGACCTTTGCTAAAAATCAAAGTGGCGACTATTTATTGCCAGTATTGAATGGTGGCGGTTTAACTCGTTTGAGCACGTTTGCTGTTGAAAGCGACCCGAACTTGAAAGCGGGCGATATTCTTATCGGTAACGTTTCAAAATGGTACAAAGCAAACATCATCAAAAATATGGAAATCGGTTTAGATGTTTCTCACCAACATCGTACTAAAACCTACACCGCACACATGATGATTAACGCTGCACCAGTTCCAAACAGTTTTGTTTACGCAAAGAAAGGCGAATAATTTAATAGGAGGGAATTGCAATGTCGGACAATTTGCTAGAAAAATTTAAGAAAAGCATTGGGGATTTTGGTTCAGCCATGCCCGATAGCTATTATATGAATTTTTTAACAATGGCAAAGGCGGACTTGTTGACTGATGACATAGATGAAGCACAACTTGACAGCGAATTAGGTGTTGCGTTGACAGTAATTTATGCGGAACAGTTAATGAACAAAGCCGACATTGCAACAAACCCGACTATCGCACTTTTAAGAAACAAACTGTCGATATTGTCAAAGGGAGCAAGGGTAGATGTTCAGCAATAAGAAACTTGTTTTAATTTGCGACATGGCGTCGGTGGTTGACCCTGACACATTGGATAGAGAAAAAGTTGTTGTGAATGCAACGCAAGTAGTTGGCACGATTGAACTGGTTGGAATCCAAACCCAGCAATTAGCACAAGTACAAAATATGACTTTTCAATATTCAGTTGTGATTGACCGAATGTTTTACAAACAGCAAAAATATTTGTATTTAGAAGATGCACTTTATGAAATTAAAAATGTAAGTCCAGCAAAAATGCCAAAAGATTGCAAGTTGAATGTTGCGGCGTTGCAAGACGAAGACATTGTGAATGCAATAAAGGAGTGGAAAGAAAATGCAGATTTATAATGTAGAGCCGATGCAGGCGTTGGTTGATATGACAAAGGGTTTATTTACCGAAATACCAATTTACAAAGAAAGTATGCACGAAGATGTAAACGACATTCCAGACAGTTACATTTTGTTACGAAGCCAAATAACTGACACTACGGAAAGTTACGGGGACGGCAAAAGTGTTGTACGGAGTGCCGATTGCGACATTATGCTGGTTTCAAAAGGTTACGCTGATGACACTGACGATTTGCACAATATAAACAAGCGGAAAATTAGAGAACATTTGAAAGCACAAGGAATTAACTTTGATGAAGTTAATCTTGGATATAACGACAGTTTGAAGTCCACACAGCATACATTTAGCGTTGAGGTAAAGTATGTCTAACCGTTTGGAAAGAAAAACGAAATCAGGGCGTCATCAATTAAGTTTGTACGATGAACTGAAAGATTTTCTTGACGAAGTGGACGAATCGGTTTGGGAATCAAAAGAGCAAGCACTCGATAAAGCGGCGGACTTTTTTATCGAAAAATTAAAGGCGGACACGCCAGTTGCAATAGGTAAATTACGGGACAGTTGGGAGCGTACTGATAAATATTACAATGTAAGGTACATTTACAACACAGATTTAAGTCCTAAAAACATACCGATTGCAAACCTTGTAGAATTTAGCGAAAAAGGCAAGCCGTTTATCCGACCGTGTTTCGAGAAAAACAAACAAGAAATTATTGATATTATTGTAAAAGGAGTTAAAGCACAATGAGCAAGGCAAACAAAAATTTTATTGAATATAACTGCAAAAATGGTGTGTATTCAGTTGACGGAAGCGAAGTTAAGCCATTGAACTATTTAGTATCAGTTATGTTAGACAGAGCAATAACACAAACTAACAAATACGGCGACGGCGAAGTTATTTTGTCAAAGTTGGACGACAGTGGTTTTAGTGGAACGCTTGAAATGACCGCACACGATGAAGACTTGGAAAAAGACTTGGGCTTTATTGAAGAAATTGCACAAGGTACAGCAGACGTTCAAGTTTTAGAAAACAAAAACATTAGCATTGGTTTTGAAACATACGTAACAAACGATGCAGGTGTTACAATGACAAAGAAAATTTGGTTGCTTAATGTAAACGTTGCACCAGCAAGTGAAAGTTACAGTCAAAATACCGACACCACTAATGAAGCGACAGCAAGTTATGGTTTAACCGTTAAAGGTGTAAACAAAAAGACCGCAACTGGCGACGAAGATTATCGTGATGTTAACGGTAATACTAAAAAAGTATACAAAGTCCGTGCAGTGCCAACCGACAACGCATACGACACATTCTTTGCGACAGTTCCAGTACCAACAGCAAAAGAATAATCAAACAAAGCAGACCGACCGTCTGCTTTTATGCAAAGATGGGACAGCGAGTTCGACTCTCGCACTTTGCGACAAAAAGAAATGAGGAGGAAAAATGAAAATCAAATTGCCAGTCCAGACCAAAGAAATCAAAAATGGTGCGATGGTAAAAACACAAAGCGAACAGGAATTTGACCTTGATATGAGTATTGCGGCACAAATTAGGTTTGAAACGAAATTTCCAGCACTTGCGGAGCGTGAAGATTTGCTGGGGTATTCGCAACGCATATTCGAGATTAACGACTTATCGCTTGGTTTAATTATCAGCAAACTGAAAATGATTTATTGTTGGTTTGACACGGAAATGGGGTTCAATGACTTTTTGAAGTTATTTGATTTAAGCGATGAATCCTATATGAAGAAACTTATTAAAGCAATGAACGACACATTCCAAATTGTTGCTGATGGAAGTGCCGAAAAAAACTAACAAGGCATAGGGAGTTGATGATTGAGATTTACAAAAAAATCCCGCAAGAATCACGACAAAAAAGACAATTCTCTATGCCGTTAAGTTTGGAAATAATCAGTGAGTGCAGTGAGTACGGTTTAACACATTGGGATAAGTTGCACTTTGCGGATTTATTGAGTATTATAATATCAATGCGAATTAGAAAAGCACAGCAGTATTTAGAGCAAGAATACAGGGCGAATTTGCAAAAGCGTGGAATTAACAGCATAAAAAAAGCGACGGAAAAAGATTTTGACAATTTGTAGGAGGTAATTTATGGCGAATAAAAGTGTAAGTGTAAAGATTGGTGCAGATACCAAAGACTTTATCAAAGGTTTGAAAGCGGCAGACAAACAAATTACAGCCACGCAAAGAACCGCCAACGAATTGCAAAAAGGGTTAAAATTAGAGTTTAACGAAAAGAACTTTATTCAGGCACAAAAGCAATATCAAAAAGCGTTAGAACAAACGGCGGAAAAAGCACAATCAATCCGTGATAAATTAAAAGCACTTGAAGAGGGTGGCAAGGTTGACACGGTTGATTATCAAGAATTAGAACTCGAACTTGCTAAAACGGAAAACCGTGCTGTTTCATTAAAAGAAAACCTAGAAAAGATTAACAAAATCAATCTTGACAACGCAAACAAGGCATTTACGAATTTGAGCAATAAACTCGAAACAGCAGCAAAAAAAACCGCAGTTTTAAGCGGTGCGGCGGTGGCTGCGGTTGCTGGAATGACAAAACTCGCAAAAGATGCAGTTGCAACAGGGGACACAATTCAAACAACAGCCGACCAGTACAATTTGAGTGCGGAAGCGATACAAAAATGGAATTATATTGCGTTACAAAGCGATGTGCCAGCGGAACAGTTGTATAAGTCAATGACAAAGGCACGAGATGCAATTGGAACTGCATTGGCTGGTGGAACATCTACCGCAAAGACGGCGTTGGAAAGTTTAATTGGCGATTTGTCAAAAGTGCCAACAGATACGGAGGGAGCGTTTAATTCGGTTATAACAGCACTTGCAAGCGTTGAAGATAAAACAATGCAGGCATATTATGCAAACGAGATTTTTGGCGAGCGTGTGGCAACACAGCTTATTCCATTGCTGAATCAAGGTGCTGACGGATTGAAAGAGCTTGGCGAAGAATTTGAAACAATGGGATATTTAAGTAATGAGCAAGTGCGTAAATTGGCGGACTTTGACACTGAAATGAATAAGGTAAATACGCAGTTGCAAAACGCCAAAACGGAACTTGGGACTGCATTATTGCCAGTGTATAAAAGTTTGGCTGATATTTTGCAAAATAGAATTGTACCAGCAATTAAAAGCGTTTCAAGTTGGTTTGATAATTTAAGCGACCACACAAAGTCAATGATAACAAACATTTTATTATTTACGGCGGCGTTAAGTCCAGCATTGCTGATTGCATCAAAAATAATGGGCATAATCCCGTCTATATTGCAAGGTTTAAATATGTTGTCTGCACATCCGATTATTGCAATAATTGGCGTTGTGGCGGGTTTAATGGCTTATTTATACACAACAAATGAAAAGTTTGCAGATAGCATAAATAGACTTATTAAGCCATTAAGCACAATATTAACAAGTATATTGCAGCCAATCAGCAAAGTTTTAAGTCTTATATTTGAAATTGCACAGCCACTGATTGATATGATTGGGGATAGATTAATACGTCAATTTGAGATTTTAGCGACAGTTTTAGAGCCAGTTGCTTGGTTATTAGAAAAGATAAGCGATTTAATGAATAAGACATGGGACTTTATTGGAATGATATTTGGTAAAGGTTGGTTATGGGGAAAAGAAAATACAAACTCTGGTTCACACTTTGCAAGACAAAATCAAGAAAGACCGACAATGGATTTTAATGATTATAATTTTGAACTGCCAGCAAATACAAGCACAAATACAAGTTACAATAATTATTCAAACGACAGTTACAACATTGAGTTAAACTTGAACGCAAGCGGTAGTTTAGATTATGACGCACGTAGTTTGGCTGATGAAGTAATTAAACAAATTGCAGTAAAAAAGCAGGCATTAGGGAGGTAATTGATGAGAAAATTTGCACTTGTAATTTTAGACGAAGTTGATGAGGTAATTGATAGATACAATTTGGATATTGTAACAGAGCCGCAAGGACTTGGATTTACTTTGAACTTGTCAAAATTGACTGGCGACATTGAGGATGTCATAACAAAGGTCGTGCAATCAAAAAATGTAATTAAGTTTACAGTAAACCATTATTACAGGTCATACGACAAGGCAAACGCATTGGCTTTGTGGATACAAGAATACTCAAAAGCAGAAAACACAATGGCGTTAGAATATGATGACGGCAAAATTGTGAGATATTGCGAGGGGCGTGTTACAAGTTTGAGCAAGACTGAAATTGATGTTTATGGCAATTTGTCGCAAAGTTTAGGATTTGAACAAACAACGCCATTTTTTGTAAAACGCGAAAACACAATTACAATTCAAGTTAGTTCGACTGGTAAATCATATCCGTTTACATACCCGTATTCTTACGGCAGAAATAAGATTGAGAACAACGATATTAAAAATGCGTACATTTACGATGTGCCACTTATAATTACGATTTACGGGGCAATAGACAGCCCCACGATTGATTTGGTTGACGAAACTGGAAAACCATATAACACGGTCAAGTTTGACAAGACTTTATACACTGGCGAAAAAATAGTTATAAATTCGGCACAAAAGAAAATATACAAAACAACGGATGACGGCGTAACGGTTGATTATCGTCCAGAAGTTAGTCCCGAATATGACACATTTTTAATGGCTAAAAATGGTAACAGTAAGATTAGAATTAACGACGCAGAAGCGGCGGACGGATTCAAGTTGGTTGGTGGTTGGAGGGAATATCGTTTATGATTATTTCTTTTTACGATAACAATTTTAAGGGGTTGCAAAACAACGCAAGTTTAAGGGTTGATAATGACGGATACAAATTGATTAAACGACCCGTTGAATTAAACGAATTGGCTTGCACGTGCGAAGCATTTAGTGAAGACATACAGCCGACCTTTTTAGTTATCAGTGATGCACGGGGTCGTTATGTTTACGGCAGTCTTGCTGGTATTCCGTTATTAAACAGCGAAAACAAAACCGAAATTAATGGCACGGATTTGCGTTCAATGTTGTCAAGCGATGTCATTCTTGACAAGAGCGATTTTGCGACCGTAAACGAAGCAATAAATTACATTTTTACGCAATGGTTTAATCAAGTAAACCAAAACAGTTTTAATTGTGAACTTGTAGATAACAGCGAAATAATTAGTGTAGGCGATTTAGTGCCGTTGTATACAAAAGGACAATATAACGCACTAGAAGAAATGCAAAGTTTGATGAGATATTATAAATTATATTTGGACACTAAAATTGACTTTATAAACAAAAAAATACAATTTATTATCGGTCAAACAATGTTGAAACCAGTAAATGTAAAATTATGGGAACACGGTGTTAAAAATTACGGCAAATTTATTGCTGATGTAAACGAATGTCAAGGTTATGTAGTAAAGACCGAAAACGATGTTACAACATGGTACACGACTTACGATGGCGTTGAATCAATAAGGTGGATTTTGACAAGTAACAATAATATTACGAACGACACAACAAAGCGTGATATTTATCCGATTAAGCGGCGGATTGTTACAAGTAGCGAAAACATGAATGACGCAAACGCACTGGCACTTGAAACATTATTGGATTCCACATACAACGAAGATATAGAACTGCCAGCTGATATAATCAAGCCAGACTTTGAAACGCGTTTTGATGTATATGTCGAGCGTGGCAAGGGTTTATACAAGCAACTGCCATGTGGCGAATTACAGTACGATTCAAGCGGTCTGGTGCGGTTTAAAATTGGTTATCGTTATACTGGGGTAAATTTTATTTGATTTTTAGAAAAATTATGTTATAAAAAAGGGAGGAAATAAAATGGGAATTAAAATTGTAAGAAATCCGAGCGAAACGCCAAACATCAATAACACTGACGACTTTGTACCATTTAGATATGCGTACGGAAATCAAGACGGATATGTTATTGGCAAAGGAAACGAAGTAAACATTGAGCAAGTTGACACAAAGAGTGTTTTAATTAAAAGTGGACGGTTTGTTGTGCAAGGCGTTGAAGTTGATATTGATGCAAACGGAATTCCAGTTGATTTTGACGATGTTCCGCAAAATAGCGATGTTTTTGTAACAATATATGCGGAAGTTAGTCTTGCAACAAACTCTGTAAGTGTGCAAAAAGTTTTCGATACTGTCGATTATCCAGTGATTGATAAAGGCGATGATTTAACACATATTACAAACGGAACAGGTAATATTGAAATTGCACACATCAAATTAAGTAATGGGTCTATTTTGAACACAGATAAAACAATTAACCCAATATCATACAGTCTTAATATAACAAAAAACCAAAACGGAATTTTAAGGTTTGGCGATAAAATTATTCCGCAAGAAAAGCTATTGTGGGAAGCAGCAGACCCAGCACATGAAGATGGATATACTATTTCTGCTGGGATAGAAGAAATCCCATACACAGATATTTTAAAAAACAAAACATTAAAATTTGAATTAAGCACTATACGCGGAACTTTTTTTTGCACAGTAAAGGACAATGGCTTTCTTACAAATGTACAAATTCCGACTAGATATAATGAGGACGGTTCAGTTAAAGAACTAATAATTTTATCTTTTGATTATCCAAATACAATAAAATCTAGTTTAGAGACAATAGGCGGTCGCCCAAACGACCCAACAGACCCAACGCTACGAACAGGGACAAGTTTTAGAAAAATTTATGAAATTATAGAATAAAGGAGGTAAAATGAAATATAAAATATTAACCGAAAAAGGTATGAACAACACAAACATTGACGGAGCAAGAGCCGAGTATTTTAACGCTGGTATGCGTGACGGCATTGTAAAGGGTGCATTTAACGAGGGAACTTTTACAACACTTGCAAGCAATCAAATTTCATTTGACACTTGCGAATTGCGTATTAGCGGACACAGGGTTCTTGTTGAAGAAGCGTGGAGTAGTACATTTAGCACAAGACCTAAAACACCTACGCGATTTGCTGTAATTGGGGAAATTACAGTTGGCGAAGATTCAAGTGTGCAATTTGACTTATTTGCACAATTAGCAAGCACTAAACCAATAAAAAACAATTTATTTAAACAGCAAAATGGAGCAGGTACTTATCAGGTTGAAATTGGGCGTTTTACATTAAACACAGACGGAAACATTATTGATGTAACAAGAACGCTTGATATTATAACAGGTTCAAGAGCCGAAGATTTAGACGGTACAATCAATATTGGCAAAATAACAACAAACACACTTAATCCTGGGATGGAAGCAGAATTTGATGTTGAACAAAGATACGACCCAGAACAAGAAAAAGTTGTTACAGATTTTACAGTAGGAATTCCGCAAGGCGAAAAAGGTTTAACCGCAGATGGAGTTGAAGAATTAATAGCAGGAAAAGCAGATTTACAAAACCCCTCACAAATGATTAACGCTAATTCGTTAATTTTAACCAGTATTGATGAAAACTACATAGCAGGTATTAACCTTACAGGATTTAGTGGCGATTATGCATATATAAAAATGACATCAAACGGTCTTGAATTTCGCACCTTTGATGAAAGTAACGATAGCAACAATGCATCAATGCAATTTAAGTGTGCTACTTTTATACAGATGATTGCTGACTCAATTGACTTAAAAGCCAACAGTGGTCGAATTCGATTAGAAACTTCTACAACTGTTGATGGTTCTTATTTAACGGTAAATGGACTTTTAGAGGCAAATAAAGGAATAACAGCAACTGGAAATATAACAACCACTGGTAATATTTCTGCTAGTGGAACAATAATAGGCACAAGCGAACAATTAAGCGGAAACCTTGTTGTTGATGGCACAATTACAGCTAATGGAAACAATGTTGTTACAACAAACGAATTACTAGACAAAATTTATCCTGTTGGTTCTTTGTATATGAGCGTCCAAGGAGTTAGTCCTGCAAGTTTCTTAGGCGGAACATGGGAACAGTTGCCAGCGGGTTATGCTTTGTGGACTGCGACAAGTGGAGCTGGAAGTACTATTGCGGCAGGGTTGCCGAATATTACTGGTCAATTAGGTGGCGGATATGGAGGTTATATCACAAATAATAGAACGGAAAGTGGTGCATTATACACACACAGTCAAGATGGTAATCAAAGTGCTGGTGGAAGTGGTCAACAGCGCTATCATATTGCATTTGATGCAAGCCGTTCAAACTCAATTTATGGTTCTAGCACAACAGTTCAACCGCCAGCATACAAAATTTATGCTTGGGAAAGGACTGCATAAGGAGGTAATATGAAAGTTTATAATCAAGAAAAAACACAAATTTTAGAAGAATACAACTTGCAAACGGGTCGCTTGGTTGAAGACATTTTGACCGTTACATTTGATGAAGTCAAAGGTGTTGAAGAACAAGGTCATTATGAAACTATAAAAGAATATGAAAATGGTGGGAAAGATGTTAAGTGGGTGGTAGATGTCGAAAAGGTTGAATACAAACCAAAAAGAACCGAACAAGAAAAAATATTTGTATATGTACCATACACTGAACAAGAATTAAAAGAAATAAAAATTAACGATTTAAGGGACAAACGAGAAAACGAATGTTTTTCAGTTATCAATAGGGGAGTTTTATGGTATAACAAACTTGATAGCGAAAAAATCGAACAATTAGAAAAATGGTACAACGACTGGCTTAACATTACCGAAACACTTATTGTGCCGACAAAACCCGATTGGTTAAAATAAAATATTTGACAAAACTAAAATTACATGATAAAGAGTACACAACAGGAGGTGTGCATGAGTGAAGAAATATCCACCTTTGAATTAGCAAAGCAATTTGAAGAAAAACGCAATGCTGATTTATTTGAACAACAAAAAGAAACGACTGCGGTTGTTACAATCGAAAGTAAAGACAAACTGATTGAAAATGTGTTTGAACAAGCCGTAATGCACGAAGTGGCAACAAATGACCAGTTAAAAGGCAAAGTACTTGATACGGCTCAAAAATACACAGAAACCAAAATGCAGACGATTGCCACAAATGTGGATACAGAGTACAAAGAAGCGGTCTATAACAATGCAAAAGACGCTTGCGAAAGTTATGGCTTTAACGAAAAAACAACGCCGATTTGGGCAGTAAATTTTATGCGTGTTGGTTATAGTATTATTTTAGCAATTTGGCTGTTTATTGGGTCGTTTACATTTATGCCAGTTATATTTATTGCGAAAAAGATGTCGGTTGGGTTAAAAAAGACTTGGATTGCGGTTGTATTTGCGATTTTACTTTATGCCGCCGTTACAATTTTGCCGATAGTTCTTGCATTGTTACAATCGCTATAATTTCGCATCGTCCTGCGATTTTATAAATTCAAAAAAAGGAGGGTTAAAAATGGTAGTAAAGCAACGCGTTGCAAAGGCTGGATATGAAGCGTTCTTTGAAATGGCAAACAAGCGTTTGGAAACCATTGACGAAGAAGTAAAGGCTCGTATTGAAGCAGAAGTTGCAACTGAAAAAGAAACTTTGAACAAAATTATTGTTGAAAGTTCTACGGAAGTTGAAGTCGAAGTTCCAGACGAAGAACCGACCGAAACAAATCCACAAGCATAAGGGAGCAAATATGACAAAATTTAATATTGGAATGATAATTGCTTCGGTGCTTATGTTATTGTGTGTTGCCAGCGACCTGTTGTTTGATTTTGCCTTTAACTTTGGCACAAGCGATTATATCGCATTTGGGTTTACACTGGCGGCATCAATTATTACTTTTGTTGCGACATATAAAATAAAAAAACAAGAAATAGTTAATATTTTTGACAAAACGACCGCTTTCTTAAAAAGCAATTTTAACAAATGGCAGGTGCTGTTTTCGGTGTTAGATATTGTATGCGGTGCTATATCAATAATGGCAGGATTGATTGTTATTGGTGGAATATTTAAGTTTGTCAAGATTGGCTATTTTGTAACAAAGTTTATTGTCGTAACTAACAAAAGCAAGACGCTTTTGAAGTCAATCAGTAAGTTTTCGCTGATTTGGACTTCGGGGCGTATTTTATATAAATCAAATCAAGGAGGGAAAATGACTACAAAGAAATTAAGTAAAGTGCAAATTGCTTGTATTATTGCTGCAATTCTTGGTACTGTTTTTGCGGTCGTATCTGCCTTTGTGCCGCAAATTGTGATTGCGGGCGACATTGTATACAACTTAGGCATTTCGCTTGGTATAGACGCAGTATCGGCGTTTGTTGGTACATTTAAGGGTTATGCAGAACGCACGCAAGAAGAAATTGACAAACTAAAAGCAAAAAAAGAAGAGGCAGAATATCAAAGAGCTTTGGCAATTAAACAGCAATATGACGAAGCATCAAAGATAATCGCACAACATCAAAACAAACAATAATTGAGTATGAATAAGAAAGTTTTTATTTCAATGCTCGTTTTAGTAATAATATTTCTTGCGGTAATGTATTTATTAAAAATATTTTTCCCGCAAGAATTTATTTTGAGCATACAAGACCAAAAACTTATTGCTATTGGCAATTTTGTTGATAATCATATTTGGATAAAATACGTATTTGGTGCAATAACTGCGTTTATAACTTATTATTTATATTGTTGCTCATGTAAGCATTCTTTATACTTAAAATGGCATGAAGTTTTGTTTATTGTGGCGACAATTATAATATGCAGGGTTATAAATTTTTATGACCCGACACTAGCAAATGGAATAAGTTATACTTCGTTTTTATTTTTGCCAGCACTTATGAACGGAAACTTACGAACAAGTGCGATTGTTTACAGTACGCACGTAATAGCACAGATATTATCAATTAGGATACGCAATTTGCCTATGTATTTGACAAATGTTAATTCAATAACTTTATTTTTGTTTGGGTTAGAAAGTTATTTGTGGTTATTATTACTTTATGTAATATTTAATTATAAAAAAAAGGAGGTTTAATATGGGATTAGAATTTCCACCTATTTATGGCAAGTCAAAATTTTACGCACGCAAAAAACAAAAAGCGGCTGAAAAGATTTTGAAATATGAAGACAAAATCAAAGAACAAAAAGAAATCATTATAATTTGTGAAAAAGAATTAGACAAGAAATGAAAAGAGCAAATTTGGAGTTTAAACTTAAACTTGAAAAGTTTTTTATTGAGGGAATATGGCAATACTTAATTGTTATTGCCTTTCTTTCTTTTTGTGCGTGGTTGTTTGATAAACCGATTGAAGCGGTTTTGTTTTGTGTGGCTCATATTGTTATAAGGCGTTATTGCGATAAACAATATCACTGTGGCAAGACGGCAATTTGTCTGTTTGTTACATTGTCAATTGGGTTCTTTGGCATATTATCTTGCTTGCCGTTATCAGTTAGTTTATTGTCGACAATTCCTGTATGTTTTCTTATTTGCATTGCTGGTTATTTTATGCAAGACAGGGTTGATAATATTATATTGATTGATAAAATACGAAAAGAGAATCAAAGACTGCTGGAATCGTTAGACAATAAAAACCACCCAGATATATACAAAATGAGTGAAGACGAATTAAGACAATACGGTGCAAGCAAACATTTAAGTGAACTCCAACAAGATATTTTAGTATTTAGAATAATTGAACACTTGCGAATAAGTGAGATTTGCGACTATCGAAATTATAGCAGGACGACAATAAAATATCACATTTCAGAGATTAAAAAGAAATTGAATATTGATAAAATTTAGTTAAAATTAGCCCATTTTTAGCCCACTAAACTATTGATTTTGTGGGCTTTTTTGTTGTATAAACGCAGCGTAAAAGGGAGGGAAGATGAACCACTTTTTTAATTACAACAACCCATTTTTGAACAATAACGGCTTTGGATTTAATCCAAACGGCGGTTACAATTACCCGCCATTTAGTCCGCAAAATCCACACAATATGCCGCCACAACCGACGCAAATTGCGACATATACAAACACAAATAAAATCTATGTTAGCGGGATTGACGAAGTAAAAAGTCGCATACTTCCACCCGACAGCGACATGATTTTTATTGATAATGAGCGTGATATTTTGTACGAAAAAGTCGTTGATAGCACTGGCAAATTCCAAATAAAAATGCTTGATATTGTCGAACACAAAGACCTCGAAAAAAGCGATAAGGCGTCAGACGACAAATTGTCCGAATATGCCACAAAAAGCGATTTAGAGCCATTTAACGCCCTTAAAACGCAATATAATGACCGACTTGTCGAACAAGAAAACACAATAAAAGCACTTCGGGACGAACTAAAAACTATGAGTGAAAAGGTCGAAGCAGTAACAAATATACAAGCAAAAATGCTTGAAAATAAAGGAGCGTAAGGTATGGGAAAATTGTTAGGAAAAAATGAAAATCAAGGACAAAATAACGGGTTTAATAACTTGATGCAGATGCTTGACGGAGTTCCAAATCCGCAAGAATTTATTAAAAATAAGTTAAAAAATAACCCACAAGCGAATGCTTTTTTATCACAATTTCAAAATGGTTTTGCTGGCAAAAACCCAAAAGATATTGCACTTCAAATGGCAAAACAACGTGGTATTAGCGAAGAACAATTGATGCAGATTGCACGCAAGTTTGGCTTAAAATAACGGTATCATCAGCAAGAGTTTTATGTCGACTAAAAATGATTGCTGCGTGATATAAATCAAAAAATAAGGAGGAACAAAATATGTACGGTGAATCAAACGATTTCGGTGTAGGTTATGCTGTTGGGCGTGATTCGTCTAACAATAACGGATTCGGGGGCGACGGCAGTTGGATTTGGTTAATTGCTTTGTTTGCTTTGTTTGGCTGGGGCGGAAATGGTTTCGGCGGATTTGGCGGAGGTTTCGGCGGTGGCTGTGCTACTCGAAACGACCTTTGCGAATCATTTAACTTTAACAATTTAGACAATGCAGTTCGTGGCGTTCAAAACGGTTTATGCGATGGTTTTTATGCTGTCAATACAACTTTATTGAACGGCTTTAACGGAACTGAACGCTCAATCTGTAACTTAGGTTACAACTTGCAAAATTGCTGCTGTGAAACACAACGTGCGATTGATGGCGTAAATTACAATTTGGCACAAAGTACCTGTGCAGTACAGAACACTTTGAATGCTAACACTCGTGATATTATTCAATCACAACAATATGGCACACAACGCATTTTGGATTATTTGTGTAGCGAAAAGATTAGCAACTTACAAGCAGAAAATGCTTTGTTGACAAGTCAATTATCGCAAAACTCACAAACCAGCAACATTATCAATACTTTGACCGACAGATTGCGTCCAACACCTGTGCCAGCGTTCCCAGCAAGCAATTTATACGGCTACTGGGGTAACTGGAACAACGGTTGCGGTTGCGGTTGCTAAAACTTAATATGCTTTGCATAGTACATTTTCCTGCCCTTATTGGCAGTTGATAACAAAAAATCAATAAGGGGCGGAATGTAAAAGTTCTGCCCTTTATTTATTAAAAAATAAAAGGAGTAAAAAAATATGAGAAATTGTAATAATTGTGGGGGAAATAGATTGTGTCCACGTTTTATAATCAGTACGGCAATAACTGTTATTACGGTAGACGGCACAGACACGCTTGTAATCGACATTCCAGCAGGTGCTTATAATAATGGCGAAACCTATTGTATTATAACGGCACAATCAATTCCAACCACTGCAACGGTAACAATGCCAGTTGCAATTAGTATTGGTGGCGACACAACAACGGTTTATCCGTTAGTAAATGCTTGCAGCTGTTTACAAGCAGTTGCTTGTCAAGTATCGGCACGCACTCGTTATAAAGTGATTGTACAAACAAACACGGTTGGCGGAGTATTCCGTGCTGTGTGTGGTTTGCGTCAGTATTGTGCGGAAGTGTTAGCAAGTTTGCCAGTTGATGCAACTGCTACTGCAACAACGTTTTCTTTAAGAAATGCAGCCGAAGCAATCGAAGTTGTAAACCCTAAAAAAACAACAAAGACGATAACCACGACAAAAAAGGAGGTAATCGCAAATGAATAGTTATATGACCGATATGTTAATGCGTGGACGCCTAGACGGTCGCAATCCTTACGGAAGCGAGGGTGGATATGTTTCTTCACGCCCGCGCCGTAGGGATATGGCACGCCGCAGAGATATGGCACGCCGTAGGCGTCGTGATGGTTTAATGATGGACGATATGCGACGTTATGAAGACGGGGAAAGCGATTATACGCTTGACCAAATAACACGCCAAAGACAACCTATCGAACACGACCCATATACGCCATACGGTTATTATGACTATGGCTACGAAAGCGATTATGCACGTGGCGGTCGTGGAGGTCGTGATGGACACGATGTATACCCAGTTGAATTTATGGGTAAATTTGCAATGCCGTCTCGTTATGATTATGCACGCAGGCGTGAAATGGATATGCGTCGTGGTGGCAGTTATAGCGGTTATTATACTGGCGATTATGCTGGCGACTATGGCGAACGCTTGACTCGTGAAGAATTGCACGAATGGGCAAAAAATTTGGAAAGCGAAATTGAAGAAAAAGACAGGGGCATTTTTAGTAAAGAAAACATACTAAAAAAAGCACGGGAAATGGGCATAAAATTTAACGAAGTTAGTGAAGAAGAATTTTATGTAACCACTTTGATGATGCTGACCGATTATTGCAAAACGCTAGGGACTGCCAATATGGAACTATACTTGAAATTGGCAAAAGACTGGCTATGGGACGATGATGCAGAAGTCAAGTATGGCGAAAAACTGGCTGTTTATCACGACAACATTGTTGAAGATGACTAATGGCACGGTTTGTGTTTTATAATCGAAATCCAGATGGCGAAAGGGAAAGCGACTGCGTAACACGTGCTATTTCTTTTGCACTGGACAAAGATTATTCAAGCATACGCAAAAAATTACATCACTCGGCGAGATTAAACGGTTGCGATAAATTGTGCGTTTGTTGTTACAGATTATTGCTTGAAAGTGTTTTTGGCTTACAAGCGATAAATTGTAGAAATATGACAATCAATGACTTTGCAACACTTAATCCAATGGGTACTTACATTTTGCGTATTGACGGACACTTGACTTGTCTAAAAAACGGCACAGTTTATGACATCTGGGATTGTCGCAATGAAGAAGTAACGGACGCTTGGTTTGTTAGATAAAATGGCGGGAAATAACCTGCCATTTTTATTATATAATTTTATAGAATTTTATATAATTTTAGTTGCTTTTATATATTTTGTGTGCTACAATTTATCAATCAAAAATAAAGGGGGCATAAAAATGGGATAAAATAAAAAATGAAATGGGGAATTTAACAAAAGGAGGGGGAATGGGATTTATTGAAGATTTTTTGCATCAAAACAAAGTTTATCCAAATATAAAAGGTTACGACTATTTTATTGATGCAGTACATCAAGCCGAAAGCGGCGAAAAAAGCATGATGAAGATTTACAAAAACATTGCTAAAAAACATGACACAACGCCGCTCAATGTTGAACGCTCAATTCATTATTTAATTCAAACAAGAATTAACGGCGAAGTAATAAAGCATCATCTTAACAACGGCGAAGTAATTTTATCATTAGCACGCTATAAAAAAATTTAATTAAAAAAGGGGATTAAAAAAAATGAATACAAACGAATTAAAACAAGTTTTAGGACAAGCAATTAAAATGGGAATTGAAACCACAGGCGATTTGGTTGAAGTTATTGAAACAAACGGCTGGCAAACAAACAACGAAATTATTAACGGAATCAATGAGATGTTTTGCAATGATTGGTCAATGGTGGATTTTTACCAACAAAAAGCAAGTGAAGAACTTGATGATGCCGAAACACTAACAAACAAAGCGATTGAAATCTTAAAACAAGTTGACGAGAAATTTTGCGATGTATTAAACAAATACACGATTGCTCATGTAGGTGCTGAATATCATCAAACACTTGATAAGGCAAGCATGGCAGTTTACAACGCTATTGCAAGTTTAAAAGAATTAGTTGAAGACGAGGCAGAATAATGGCAACTTGTTATTTTTGTTGTGAGCCGACTGATGATGACAATTTGGTCGAAGTTTACGGTGGAATTGTTAGGGTGTGTGATAACTGCCGAGAAACGCAGGACATTGGCGAACCACAAACTGAACCAATAGAAGAAAAAGAGGAGGATAAAAATGAAAACAACTAACATTAAAGGCAAACCTTATGTAATGGTTAATGAAAGATTAAAAGAATTCAGGAATAATCTAGCATACAAAAATTGGAGTTTAGAAAGCGAGTTTGTTAAACTTAATGAAAACGGTTGCGTTATTAAAGCAATAATTAAAGACAGCAATGGAATTGTAAAAGCGACTGGACTTGCGCAAGAAGACAAGGCAAGTTCAATGATTAACAAAACAAGTTATGTCGAGAACTGTGAAACAAGTGCGTGGGGTCGTGCGTTAGGCAATCTTGGAATTGGTATTGACGACAGTGTTGCAAGTGCTGATGAAGTACGAATGGCAATCTCAAAGCAAGAAACACTGGTTACAAAAGAGCAAATTGAAAAATTGCGTGAACTTGCTGTAAATGAAGAAAATCTTTGCAAGCGTTATGGTGTAAAACAATTAGAAGAATTGAGTTTTATTCAAGCGTGCGAAGCAATCGAAATTAAAGAAAAACAAAACATTGGAATGATTAAGGAGGATAAATAATGAATAAATTTATGTTTATTGGAAATGTAACAAAGGACGCAGAAGTACAAAAAGTTGGTAATGATTTATCAATATGTAAATTTGATGTCGCGGTAAACCGTCCATATCAAAAAGGCAAGGAACAAGAAGTTGATTATTACAAAGTTATTACTTGGCGCGGACAAGCCGATTATTGCGGTCAAAACTTAAAAAAAGGCAATAAGGTATTTGTATGCGGTCGAGTTGAAATTCGCGATTATGACGGCAAAGACGGCGTTAAACACACGATTGTCGAAGTACAAGCCAATGAAGTAGAAAAATTAACTGGCTTTGAAAAAAAAGACGGAACGGTTAAGAGTTCTTATACAACGGAACAGGCTACCGAAATCCAACTTCGACAAGTAGATACATTCGATTTACCATTTTAACGGAGTGATAAATGAATAAGACGGCACAAGACAAATTGCGACAGGGGATTGCGATTGCGTTAAAGCAATTCCCCGAATTGCGACAATATGACAAGATAAGCGGAATTTACATTTGGGAACGATACAATGAAGACGGTGTTTATTGCTGGTATATTGGCAAAGCAAAGAATTTATTGCACCGAACTGCACAGCATATTATGGACGGTCAAAGCCACCTTGATAAATCAATTAAAAAACACGGACTTTTTGACCGTGAAAAAAATCCAAAAGGTTGGTCGGTTTTAGTCGTAACGATTTGTAATGAACTAGAACTTGACAAATTGGAGCAACGGTGCATTACGGATACAATTAGACTAAGCCCACACGGCAAAATGTATAATATCGAAAGTGGTGGAACAACTGGCAAGACAATTATTGGCGAAAAGAAACAACGCCGTGATGTCAAATGGAAAGCCGAAGCCAAAAACAAAGTTCTGGCTGATTATCGTGAATATTTTGACTTGCAACCAAAAGAAAACGCATACAAAAAAAACACAAAAGAGTTAAAGTCAAAGCCAAAACAATTACACGATGAATTTTATGTTTGACAAATTAAGTATAAAAATTTATAATTGAATGTTTGTGTAGGAGTTCCTTAATGCTCCTTAACAAACGTCCCCATTTCAGCCCTGTTGGTATTTTAGTGGGTTATACCGACTGGGAATATTAACAGGGCAAAGCCCGTAATTGACTTCAAAACCCACTAAAATTGAAGTTGATTGCGGGTTTTTTATTTGGGGAAAAATAAAAGGAGTGAAAATTGAAATTTGAAGAAAAAAATTGTGTAAGGGTTGAAAAAATAGATAATGTGTTTGTATATTTTCTCATAAAAGGTGAAGAGGTTGTGTATGTCGGTCAAACACGGGTTGGAATGCAAAGACCGCTATCACATACTGATAAAGATTTTGATTATATAATGGTTCAATATTGTGATATATCTAAGTTAGATGAAATTGAAAGTAAATATATTGTAAAATATAACCCTATTTACAATAAAACAATGAATACAATGATGTGGTATGGAATGGAAAGAGCAAGAAATATTATAAGAAGAAAAATAAACAATCACAATTTTACGATTCCGAAATTAAGAAAAGTAATGAAAGAAATTAATGTT
>JAFYUI010000031.1 GCA_017549565.1 Clostridia bacterium | reverse complement strand
GCAGATTCATCGGCAAAGACTGCGCCAGATAAGCTGGTCAATGTTACCGCAACGAATAATTTTTTAAGCATATGAATATCCCCAATCATTTTTATAGACTCAATGGGTTATTAGCAATTGCTATGCCAGTTCTTTAAAATAAACGTGGCAATAAACCAAATACACTGGTCAGTAAAACTGGCTCAGCTGCACCGTAGCACTGCTTTAGACACCTCATCAAGGCAGGCAGTATCTAGCCTTTGGGTGTTAATTTTCTATTTCAATTGTTCAAAAAAACGTAAAATCTTTATTATTTTTTTATTGTTGAAGCAGATTGCACCCGATTTTTACGGACATATTTTTAAGACTTAATTTGTTCAATCAAGCATTTAATTGAAATTAAAAAAAAGTGCACTTATTGAACGCAATAAATGCACTTTTATATTTTCACACTGCGTTAAAAGTGACGCAGTTAGAAATTAAAATTTAATCCCAACACCCATTGATCATCAAAATGTTCAGCCAAACGATCTTGCCCGCCAATCACATAGTCTAAAGATGCGGTAGCTGCGGTATGTGCAATCTCTTTACTCACTCCAATACGTGCTTCATTCAAAGCCACATCCTTGCGTGTGCTGATAATACTGTCATCGCGGTGGCTGTTATAAATTGACATGCCGACAGACGTATTCAAAATAAAATCTTGCGGTAAATTCTGAGCATAGGCTGCGCTTAAATAAACGTCCCCTGCATTGGCAAAAGAAGCATCATTTAATACCACGACTGCTGCCAAGCTCAAATTTTTATAACCCAATTCGCCCAGTACATCAAAGGCTGTGGTGCTACGTTTATCGCCATTTTCGGCATAGACACTACCGCCATC
The DNA here is from genome assembly GCA_017549565.1 of Clostridia bacterium. Taxonomy (GTDB): domain Bacteria; phylum Bacillota; class Clostridia; order Oscillospirales; family Acutalibacteraceae; genus UBA737. The sequence goes on along the minus strand of JAFYUI010000031.1, from coordinate 1,056 downwards.
TTGATAATAATAGGCCGTTGTTTGCACTTTATAGCGCCAATCTGGATTAATCTGCTTGGCATAGGCCAGATAAAAATCATGCTCAAAGCCATGGTCTTTATCTTCACTGCTATCGGATGGATCATAATCCAGTGTTGAACCCCAATAGCCCACACTCCAAGCATTGCCATAGGCATATTCAATGCCCGCTTGCAAAGCAACATCATTATTTTCAACCGCACCGCGGTAAATATATTTATTCACCACAGCAAAACTGCCACTCAGCGATGCTGCTGGAGTTGGGGTCGGACTATATTCTTCAGCAAAGGCCGTTATGGTGCTTAAGCCCAGCACTAAAAATAACGCCATTTTATGTGAAGTATGCTGCATTTTTACCCCTTTCATCATGCAAGATAGATGATGCTTTAGCCATTAAGTTAGGCTGCGAATTCTAAAGCTTTTTTATTATTATGGGTTAAATTGTTCTAATCTTTGTATATGCAAGCCTCTAACTCAGCACCACTATGTAGCAGAATAAACACTCTTATACATCCTCCTTTTTAATACACAACAGTAGACTAAAATATAATCAAATTTTGGTTTAAATATACGCGCTTAAGTCCAAGGCAATAACGTTGAAAGACTGTAAGACCAAAGTATTAATAATCCAAATTCAATTAAAATCATCAATTCATCGTATTTTTAAAAGGTAATTTTAAATAGAAACAACCATAAAAAAAATAGGTTATGAATCTAGATTATTGTTTTAAATAATATTTCTATATAGAGTTTCTTTTTTTTGATTAAGCGGTCATTTATGATTATTAATACGATGTAAACAAAGCTTAACTTTTCTTCAATAAAATTCATAAAAAAATATTTTTTTGCTATACATTACGTATACAATTCCTGCAATTTAATCTTCTTATTTTGTATAAGGCTCTTTCCCAATGCAAAAACTTACTTTAGCAATTCTTATTCAGGCGGCACTTATTTCCACCGCCTATGCCAGCGAACAAAGCGAAACCAAAGGTTTTGTTGAAGATGCTTCAGGTTCAGTATTATTTCGTACCGGTT
>JAFYUI010000004.1 GCA_017549565.1 Clostridia bacterium | reverse complement strand
GTATTAAGAGCTTATATAGTGTTAACCCCCGAAAATCAAGCGCAACAAAATGATATAGAACATGAATTGCAGAGTATCTGCAACAATGAGTTATCCGATTATATGCGTCCATATTATTACGAATTTGTTGAGCAGCTACCTTTAACAGCAGCCGGAAAAGTCGATTACCGGGCGCTTGAGAAAGAAGCAGAAAATTTATAAGCATAACGTAAAACACCCCGTGTTCGATGAACACGGGGTGTTTATTGCTTGTTTAATAGCTGTATTTTAGCGAATGTTCGGGGCGATCAGAATGCCCGCAAACCCGCATGAATACTGGCTTTTTTGAGACTTACTTGCTCGATTTAATAGCAGCCTGAGCAGCAGCGAGGCGAGCTACAGGTACGCGGAATGGTGAGCATGAAACATAGTCGAGGCCGAGAGTATGGCAGAACTCAACAGAAACAGGGTCACCACCGTGTTCACCGCAGATACCGCAGTGGAGTGAAGGACGGCTCTTCTTACCAAGGGTGATAGCCATATCCATAAGTTTACCAACGCCGTTTTGGTCAAGCTTTGCAAACGGATCGTTTTCGTAAATCTTGGTGTCATAGTAAGCGCTAAGGAACTTACCAGCGTCGTCACGGCTGAAGCCGAAGGTCATTTGGGTAAGGTCGTTAGTACCGAAGCAGAAGAATTCAGCTTCATTAGCGATTTCATCAGCGGTAAGGCAAGCACGTGGGATTTCCATCATAGTACCAACTTCATACTTAAGGTCAGCGCCTGCAGCAGCGATTTCAGCGTCAGCAGTAGCAACAACGATGTTCTTAACGAACTTCATTTCCTTAACTTCGCCGGTAAGAGGAATCATAATTTCGGGAACGATGTTCCAGTCAGGATGTGCTTTCTTAACATTGATAGCAGCACGAATAACAGCGGTGGTTTGCATCTTTGCAATTTCAGGATAAGTAACTGCAAGACGGCAACCACGGTGACCCATCATTGGGTTAAATTCGTGGAGAGAAGCAATGATTGCTTTAATGTCAGCAACAGTTTTGCCTTGAGCATCAGCAAGTGCCTTGATGTCAGCTTCTTCGGTAGGAACGAATTCGTGAAGAGGTGGGTCAAGGAAGCGGATGCAAACGGGGTTGCCTTCAAGTGCTTCGTAAAGTTTTTCAAAGTCGCCCTGTTGATAGGGGAGAATCTTAGCAAGTGCTGCTTCACGTTCTTCAACAGTGTCAGCACAAATCATTTCGCGGAAAGCAGCGATTCTGTCAGCTTCGAAGAACATATGCTCGGTACGGCAGAGACCGATACCTTCAGCGCCGAGTTCAACTGCCTTTTTAGCATCAGCAGGTGTGTCAGCATTTGTGCGAACCTTAAGAGTTCTGAACTTGTCAGCCCAGTCCATAATGGTCTTGAATTCGCCAACGATTTCAGCGTCAACGGTGGGGATGATACCATCATAGATGTTACCGGTAGAACCGTCGATAGAAATGTAGTCGCCTTCAACATAGGTTTTGCCAGCCAATGTGAACTTCTTATTTTCTTCGTCCATATTGATTTCGCCGCAACCTGATACGCAGCAAGTACCCATACCACGAGCAACAACGGCAGCGTGTGAGGTCATACCACCACGAACGGTAAGAATACCTTGAGATGCTTTCATACCGGTGATATCTTCAGGAGAGGTTTCAAGACGAACGAGGATAACCTTTTCGCCACGGTTGTTCCAAGCTTCTGCATCTTCAGCGGTGAATACAACTTTACCGCAAGCAGCACCTGGAGAAGCACCTAAGCCCTTGCCAGCAGGAGTAGCAGCTTTAAGAGCTTTGGCATCGAATTGTGGGTGGAGAAGAGTATCAAGGTTACGAGGATCGATCATAGCAACAGCTTTCTTTTCATCGATCATACCTTCAGCAACTAAATCGCAAGCGATTTTGAGAGCAGCTTTAGCAGTTCTCTTACCGTTACGAGTTTGGAGCATATAGAGTTTGCCGTCTTCAACGGTGAATTCCATATCCTGCATATCACGATAGTGGTCTTCAAGGATAGCGCAAACTTTGTTAAATTCTTCGAAAGCAGCAGGGAATTTTTCAGCCATTTCAGCGATAGGCATTGGTGTACGAACACCAGCAACAACGTCTTCACCTTGTGCGTTGGTTAAGAATTCACCCATAAGGCCGCGTTCACCGGTAGCAGGGTCACGAGTAAAGGCAACACCGGTACCGCAGTTGTCACCCATGTTACCAAATGCCATCATTTGAACGTTAACAGCGGTACCCCAAGAATAAGGAATATCGTTGTCACGACGGTAAACGTTTGCACGGGGGTTGTCCCATGAACGGAAAACAGCTTCAACAGCGCCCATTAACTGTTCCTTAGGATCAGTTGGGAAGTCTTTGCCGATTTTGTTTTTGTATTCAGCTTTGAATTGGTTTGCAAGTTCTTTAAGGTCGTCAGCAGTAAGATCAACGTCCTGTGTAACGCCTTTTTCTTCCTTCATTTTGTCGATAAGCTCTTCGAAATACTTCTTACCAACTTCCATAACTACGTCAGAATACATTTGAATGAAACGACGATAGCAGTCATAAGCCCAACGAGCGTTGCCGGACTTTGCAGCCATGGTTTCAACAACTTCTTCATTAAGACCAAGGTTGAGGATGGTATCCATCATACCAGGCATTGAAGCGCGTGCGCCTGAACGAACTGAAACGAGAAGGGGATTTTCCTTGTCGCCAAACTTCTTGCCAACAACAGCTTCCATCTTTTCGATGTATTCCATAATTTGTGCTTGGATATCATCGTTAATTTTTCTGCCGTCTTCATAATACTGTGTGCAAGCTTCGGTAGAAACGGTGAAGCCTTGGGGAACAGGAAGACCGATTTTGGTCATTTCTGCAAGGTTAGCACCCTTACCGCCGAGAAGTTCGCGCATTGAAGCGTCGCCTTCAGAGAAAAGGTAAACATACTTGTGACTCATTGTAGAATCAACCTCCTAAAAAATTTACAAATTTTTTTATAACAAATGGTTAATTGCCTATGGTTTTTAGGCATCCACACCATTATACCAAAACCCTGCGAAAAAATAAAGCATTTTTTTAACATTTTTTGTAATTTGTTGAAATATTAGTATTTATAATAATAAAACCACATAAAATTTGCACTTTTTCATAAAAAACGGAGAATTTATTGCCAAAAGCGGCGGGATATGTTAATATATTATCAAAGAAATTTCGAAAGGAAGAATAAAATGGAATTTAGAATTAACCATCCTGTGCTTTACATAATGGTTGCCGTCTTGATTGCGGTTGTTCTTGCACAGTCGGTGTATTTTTTGGTGCGTGCTTATCGCCGCGCGTTAGAAATTGGTATGGATAAGGCACGACTTAAAAAGACTATAACCTCGGCGGTGCTTTTTACAATAGCCCCTGCAATTTCAATTTTGGTGGGTGTTGTGGCACTTTCAAAGTCATTGGGTTTGCCACTTCCGTGGCTTAGATTGTCGGTTATTGGCTCGCTTTCTTACGAAACCATTGCTGCATCAACCACAATTAACGAATTAAAGCTTGGTATAGGTGAGGCGATAAACTCGGCTTCGGCATTTGTTACGGTTGCTTGGGTTATGACCTTGGGTATTATAATGGGGCTTGTTTTGACACCCCTTTTAACAAAGAAAATTCAGGGTGGTATGAAAAAGCTTGAAAAAATGGATAAAAGATGGAGCGAAATCTTCTCCAACGCAATGTTTTTGGGTATGATTTCGGCATTTTTGGGATATGTTTTTTGGGATTTCTCTTCGGTATTTTCGGGCAAAATATCGGCACTCATTCCGGTACTCGTAATGCTTTCATCAGCCGTTTTAATGCTTATTTGCGGCCTTTTTGCAAAGGTGTTTAAACAAAGATGGATAACCGACTATGCGCTTCCCATAAGCTTGGTTGGCGGTATGGCAATGGCTATTCCGATTACAAATTGGTTAGGTTAAGGAGGGGCAGCGAAATGAAGAAAAAATTAACATATCTTGAAAGTGTACACCGTGACGGTAAAATTTGGGGCTTTTCACTTTTAGCGCTTATTTTGGCTTTTCCGCTTGTTCTTTCAATAATTTTTAATGCCGTACCCGAATGGAAGGCATTTTCACGCGCAGTTATTGCGGTGCTACCAATGTATTGGGCGGTTGGTATTATTGAAACCTTTACATACATTCCAATGCTTGGTGCAGGCGGTGCATATTTATCGTTTGTAACAGGTAATATTTCAAACCTAAAGCTTCCTTGTGCGCTTGATGCAATGCAAAAGGCAAATGTTAAGGCAAACAGTGAAGAGGGGGAAATTATTTCCACCATTTCTATTGCGGTTTCAAGCATTGTAACCACCTTAATTGTGGCACTTGGCGTAATTTTAATGATGGTTACAAACCTTGGTGCAGTGCTTGAAAGTGAGGTTTTACAACCTGCTTTCGACCAGCTTTTACCCGCACTTTTCGGCGGTTTGGCAGTTGTATTTGTATCACAAAACATAAAGCTTGCAATTGCGCCAATGCTTTTAATGTTATCACTTTTTATATTTACACCTTTAACCTCGGGCGAGGTGGGAATTATGGCACCCGTTGGTGTTATTTTCACCCTTATTATTGCAAGAATTCTTTATAAAAAAGGAAAAATATAATGGCTTATTTATATGTTTTATTGGGACTTTTAGTCCTGTTTTTAGGTGTCGTTATCATCCGCACCTTGAATTTTAAGGTTAAAGAAAACGCAAAAGCTTATGATGAAGAAATCACCTTTGACACCAATAAGGCAGTGGAAAATTTAAGAACCCTTGTGCGCTTTAAAACTGTGTCTTACAGGGATGGCAGTTTGGAGGATAATGCCGAGTTTGAGGGGCTTTTAAATACACTTCCAAAGCTTTACCCAAATGTTTATAAAACCTGTACACAAACCCTTATGGATGACAGGGCAGTGCTTATTTTGTGGAAGGGTAAAAATGTTGGCCCTGCAACCGTTTTAATGGCGCATTATGATGTTGTGCCTGTTAATGAGAATTTGTGGGACAAACCACCCTTTGAAGCAATTTTGGAAAACGGTGTTATTTGGGGTAGAGGTACGCTTGATACAAAGGTTACCGTAAACGGAATTTTATCCGCTGCCGAAAGCCTTATAGAGAGCGGTTTCACACCCGAAAACGATATTTATTTTGCCTTTTCAGGTGGCGAAGAAATTAACGGCAAAGGTGCTGTTAATATTGTCGATTATTTCGAAAAAAACAATATAAACTTAGCGCTTGTTGTTGACGAAGGTGGCGCGGTAGTTGAAAATGTTTTTCCAGGTGTAAACAAGCCGTGTGGTCTTATTGGCATTGCTGAAAAGGGACTTATGGATGTTTTATACACATCAAAATCTGCCGGCGGTCATGCGTCGGCACCAAAGCCGAATTCACCAATAATTAACCTTTCAAAAACAATTTTAAAGGTAGAAAGTAAACCCTTTAAAATGCATCTTACAAAGCCCGTTTTAGAAATGTTTGATACACTTGGTCGACATTCAAGCTTTGTTTATAAAATGATTTTTGCAAACCTGTGGTGTTTTTCACCTGTTTTAAATATGCTTTGTAAAAAGCAAGGCGGCGAACTTAACGCTTTAATGCGCACCACAACCGCTTTCACACAGGCAAAGGGAAGTGCGGCATCTAATGTTATTCCACCCGAAGCGACATTTATTTCGAATATGCGCTTAAACCCCGCTGATACAATGGATTCGGCACTTCAATATTTAAAGAAAACGGTTAATGACGACAGGGTTGAAATTACCAAAATTCACGGTATGAATCCAAGCCGAATTTCTGAGACAAACTGCGAAGCGTACGACAAGGTGGCAAGCAGCGTTGTATCAACCTGGAAGGGCAGTATTGCCGCACCGTATCTTATGATGCAATGCTCTGACTCGCGTCATTACGGCCGAATTTCAGATAAGGTTTACCGCTTTTCCGCAATGGATTTAACAAGTGAAGAACGGGCTACAATACACGGCAACAACGAAAGGATAAGGGTTGAAACCCTTTTAAAAGCCGTTGAATTTTATATTCGTTTAATAAAGCAGTGCTAATAAAAAAATCGACCGATTTTTCGGTCGATTTTTTGTTATCTATAATTTTTACCACCGTGCATAACGGTTATAAATTTAATGCAGCTACCTTCGATTATAACACTTTGACATTCGGGCAGTTTAAGTACCAAATAATCCTTACCGACATCCATTAAAATGCCGACCTTTGTTTCAATTCGGTTTAAAACTGCTACCTCTACCTTTACAAGCTTGCCAATATGGCATTTAAGATATTCGGGTAAGCTTTTATATCCGTTTTCTACAGTAGTTATATATTTATCGTAAACATCAAGGTCGCGCTCGCTCATAATCGGCACAGGAAAGTTGTTGTCCATTTTAAAAACACTCCAAGACATAATATTTCATTACATATTATGCGTTGGAGTTGTTTTTGTGAATTTTTAATGTTGATGGTGGTGATGGTGGTGATGGTCGTGCGAGAAGCTGTCGGTATGGCAATGCTCATCCTCACAGTGCTCGTGCTCATTTTCAAGTTCAAGCGTTGCGTGAATAATGCCATGCTCTTTAAGCTCTTCCTTAACGGCTTTTTTAATTTTACTATGCTCGCTGTTTGTTACAATGTGCATTGTAGCATAATTTTGGTTGCCGTCGATACTCCAAATATGTATATGGTGAACACCCAAAACGCCTTCAATTTCGCTTATGTGATGGGTGATTTCTTCAACCGAAATATCATCGGGTGTTTTTTCTAAAAACAGGTTTAACGCTTCCTTTAAATGAGTGAAAGCGTGAATAAAAATATAAACCGCAACACCTATTGACAAAATTGGGTCGATAAGGGCAAAATCGGTAAATTTCATAACAACCGCGCCGATAAGCACAACCGCCCAGCCAAGCACATCTTCAAGCATATGAAGATTAACCGATTTTTGATTTAGAGAGTGTCCATCTCTTGTAAAGTAGGCGGCAAGAAAGTTGACTACGACACCCACAACGGCAAAAATAATCATACCGTTATAGTTGATTGCCACGGGGTTTAAAATGCGATTTATAGCGTTTACAACCACTAAAACCGAGCCGATAAGTAAAATCAAGGTGGTGATAACGCTGCCAATTACCGAATACCTTAAATAACCGTAGGTATAGGTTTTATCGGGCTGCTTTTTACTTTTCTTTTCTAAAAAATACGAAATGCCAATGCTTGCGGCATCACCAAGGTCGTGAATAGAATCGGAAATAATTGCAACGCTGTTTGTGAAAATACCGCCTATAAATTCAAAAACCGAAAATGTTAAATTTAGTAAAAAAGCAATTAAAATATTTTTTTCACTTTTCATTTTTAACTCCTAAAATTCACTTAAAAAACGGTGGGAAGCCCCACCGTTTTTTGTTTTATGCATCTTCGCCGTAGTGAAGCTTTAAAAGGTTGCGCATTACCTTTATTCCATATTCGGCAGACTCAATTTCAAGGCCCTTACCACCGATGCTGTCAAGTGCTAATTCCATATTATAAACACCATTATAGCCAACCTCATCAAGTGCTTTTAATACATCATTCCAGTCGATATTACCGGTTAGTGGGATTTTGTGTTGGTCGGTCATTTTGTCATTGTCATTAAGGTGTAAAACACTGATATCGCTGCCTAACATTCTAATAACATCAGCAGGGGAGGGATTATTATTATAGCGGGACGCCTTGTTAGAATGGCCTGTGTCAACACAAATTGTGAAATAATCTTTGTTATCACCATATTCTGAAATGCGTTTATAGCTTTTAATAAATTCATCAATGTTACCGAAAAAGTCGCAAGCATTAAATCTCACGGCATCTCCAAAGGTTTCGGTAGCAATTATAATGCCATATTCCTTTGCATAAGGGATAAGGGTGTTAAACATTTCAAAATTAAGGTCATGCATAAGCTCAGGGTCAGCATCAGGACCCATAAAAATAGAAGTTACTGCGTGAATAACACAATATTTTGCGCCTAATGCACTGCAAGCCAAAAGGTCACGACGGGCATTTTCAATTAAATCGTGGTCAAGCTCTTTATTATTTCTAAAGCCCTCCATACGACCATGTGTTTGGCTTATTACAAGACCCAAACTGTCGGCATGGGCTTTAATGTCTTTGTAATATGCAATAATTTCTTCGTCGCTTTTGCTGTATAAAGAATCGGGCTTTTTATAATCGTTGTAAGAAAATTCCGTTCCAAAGTCAACTGCATCAGCGCCTATTCTTTTAGCAATGGTAAGGGCTTCTTTATCGCCGTATTTGTGCTGTAAGCCGCCCAATGAAAAACCAACTAATCTTTTCATAATAAAAAATCTCCTTTATTTAAATGATGTGTTATAAAGCTCGGCATAGGTGCCGTTTTTGGTTAAAAGTTCGTTGTGTGTGCCAGTTTCCATTATACCGTTTTTGCCGAAAACAATGATATTATCAGCATTTTTAATGGTGGTAAGGCGGTGGGCAATTGTAAGTGTTGTGCGGCCTTGCGAAAGCTTTTCAAGTGATTTTTGCACCAAGCGTTCGCTTTCGTTATCAAGGGCACTTGTGGCCTCATCCAAAAGCAAAATTGGTGGGTTTTTAAGGAAAACGCGCGCAATACTGATTCTTTGCTTTTGACCACCCGAAAGCTTAACGCCACGCTCACCAACATAGGTGTCATAACCGTTTGGCAGGGTGGTTATAAATTCGTCAGCACCTGCCAATTTTGCGGCGGCAATAATCTCTTCTTCACTAGCCCCCGGTTTACCGTATTCAATATTTTCACGCACACTGCCCGAAAACAGATAAACATCCTGCTGAACAACACCGATTTGTGAGCGAAGTGACTTTATTTTAATGTCACGAATATCAACACCGTCAACTGTTAGAGAACCATCTAAAATTTCATAAAAGCGGGGGATAAGTGAGCAAATTGTGGTTTTACCACCGCCCGATTCACCCACAAGGGCAATATTTTTGCCTGCGGGGATTTTTAAATCAAGATGTGAAAGTATATCATCGGTTTCTTCGGTATATTTAAAGGTTACATTTTTAAATTCAATATCGCCTTTAACATTTTCAAGTTCAATTGCATCGGGCTTGTCGGTAATATCGGGGTCGGTTTCCATAATTTCACCAAAGCGTTCAATACCTGTCATACCGCGTTGAAATTGCTCGGCAAATTGGACGATTTTTCTTATCGAGCTTAAAAGGGTGGTTATGTACATTAAGAAAACAATTAAATCGGCAGGGTTTAAGCCGTCATAAATAATGAAAATTGCACCCGCAACAACCGCTAAAATATAGAGTATACCGTCCAAAACACTTGTGGTGCAGTGGAAGGCCGCCATATAGTGATAAACCCTTGATTTTATTGAAAGATAACCCTTGTTTCCTTTTTGGAATTTTTCTTTTTCAAGCTCTTCACCGGCAAAGGATTTTACAACACGAATGCCTAAAAGCGAGTCTTCAATTTGGGAGTTAAGCTCAGCCACCTGTTTGCGTGATTCACGAAAGCCCGAACGCATTTTGCGGTTAAAGATGCTTAACACAAAAATCATTGGGGGAAGGGCAACAAAGATAATAAGGGTAAGCCAAATGTTCATACTGCCCAAAATTGCAAAACAGCAAATAATTTTAATGCCTGCAATTAAAAGCTCTTCAGGGCAGTGGTGGGCAAATTCGGTAATGTCAAACAAATCGCTTGTCATTCGTGACATAAGACTGCCTACCTTTGTGTTGTCGTAATATTTAAATGAAAGCTTTTGCAAATGGTCAAACATATCGGTACGCATATCGGTTTCAATTTTAGTGCCCATTACGTGACCTACTGATGCCATATAATAATTGGCTGCTGCATCAATAAGCTTTAATACCAAATATATGCCTCCAACCGTTAAAATGCTGCTAATAGTAAGCTTTGCAATGTCGGTTAAGGCAGTGTTTGTTATGTACCGAACTATTAGTGGCAACACAATTTCGCACACGGTTGTAAGCGACGCACAAAACAAATCGAAAATTAAAGTTGGTATGTATTTTTTGTAATATGGCAAAAAGCGTTTTATCAGCTTGCCCCAAGAGTTATTTTTCATTTTCGCACCTTCCTTTTCATAATGATATTTTAACATTTAAAGCGTCATATTGCAATATACCTATTAAAAAATTATAAAAAGGTTTTAATTTTGCGAATTTTGTGATATAATGTTATTTGATAATAAAAAAGGAGATTATTGTAATGAATAGATTTACGAAACAAATTATTTCTCTATCTACTGTTGTCACGATGCTTGCTCTGATATTCAGCCTCGTCGCCAATACCGCCGTGCAAGCTGCTCCCAGCAGTAAATTTATCACCACTACGCCCACCGGATATGACAGTGCAGACGATGTGCAGTATAAGACTTACTCCGTAAGCGGCCGGACAGTGATATCAAACTGGGGCGCCAGGGGCGAGGAATGTGTCTTCCTCACCACCTATGCCAAAGCCTATTATAAGGGCGAATATGTTTGGAACACTCTGTCCGAGGTGGACGGTGGCTCTACCCAGACCAATGCCCATAACAGTGCCCTTTATTCCAAACTGCAGTCCCTTATGAAGTCCACCCACACCTTTTATACATACTACGACGGTAGCAAGAATGTCCGTGACTTCTACAAATATACCGACTGTGTCAGCAACAGTACCAGTCAGGTCGCCCTTTTATATCGTGGCGGTTTGGTTACCAGCGCATGGAACGGTGGCTCAACATGGAATCAGGAGCATGTCTGGCCTAAGAGTAAACTATCAGGTGATCAGCCCATTGGCGATATTATGCACCTGCGTCCTGCCAATCCCTCCGAAAACTCTTCCCGTGGCAACACCGCCTACGGTAAGAGCAGCGGCTACTATAACCCCGGTCCTTCCGTCCGCGGCGACTGCGCAAGAATGGTGCTTTATATGTATGTGCGCTGGGGTGCCACTGGCACTATGTGGGGCTCAAGTGGTGTAATGGAAAACCTTACCGTTTTGCTTGAATGGATGCAAGAAGACCCTGTTGACACTTGGGAAATGGCCCGCAATGACGCTGTTCAATCAATTACAGGTAACCGTAATGTTTTTGTTGACTATCCCGAATATGCTTGGCTGTTGTTTGGCAAGTCTGTTCCTAAAAATTTGACTACACCATCGGGTGAAGCAAAGGGTAGTGCTAACCAAGGTGGCAACACCTCCACAAATACTTCTACAAACACATCTACTAATACATCTACTAATACTTCAAGTAACACTTCTACTAACACTTCTACTAACACTTCTACTAACACATCAACAAATACTTCTACCAATACTTCAGTTAATACATCCACTAACACTTCAACCGGTAATAACAGCAAGCCCACCACAAATAGTTCGGTAAACAGCGGTACAAATAATAGTACTACTGAAAGCACAACCGAAAGCGACGTTGGCGGAATTGAAAGCAAACCACAAAACAGTGGCAAACCATTTGACCCATCACAGCTTGGTGGCACAACCGTTCAAACAACAGGCGAAGAGTTTGTGTTTGAAGCGTGGATGGCAATTGTTCCAATAGCAGTTATAGTTGTTGCTGCAGTCGTGGTAGCATTTGTGATTATTCGCAAGAAAAAGGTGAAATAAGATGCAAAAAAAAGGTCTCATAAGGTTTTTCTCAATATTCCTTTGCATTATTGCGGTTTTAATTATTTTACCAACTCTTTTTACAACTAATTTAAGGGTTTCAACCTCTAAAGGTGGGGTAGAACAGTTAATTGATAAAGTAATTACAACCGATGTCACCGCCGAGAATGGCGAGGGTAAAACCACAATAACTGCACAGCTAACCGACATTATTCACGAGCAAATTATCAGCAATTACCCCGAGCTTGATGGGGTTTCAAAAGAGCAAATTTCAGATTATATTCACAAAAGCACATTTAAAAGCTTTTTTGCTGAAAAGTGCTCATCCATTGTAAGTGATTTGTATAAAAATGAGGCAACAACCGAGATAACCGAAGAGGATATTGTTTCCTTAATTGATGATAACAAGTGGATTTTAGAGGAAAATAACATAGAGTTTCCCGAAGAATTTACAAATGAAGTTGTTACATATATTTCAAAGTCGGAAATTGTTGAAACAATTAACAAACAAATTTTGCAAACCACCATTGTTGAGAATAAGGCGTGGAAAACGGTAAAAAACGTTACTTCTATATCAACGATTGTAATATCTTTCGTAGTGGCTTTGCTGATTTTTGCGGGCATTTTCTTTATCAACTTTAAAAGACCGCAAAGCACCTTGCTTTATGCCGGATGGACTATACTTATTACAGGTATCGTATATTTAATTATTTGGTCGGCAGTAAGGTTTTTACCAACTGTTTTAAATATTGCTGCGGGCTCTATGCAGTATATTTTCGTGGTGGTTAATCATATTCTAAACACAGGTATGATAATTTCTATAATATTTGTTGTACTTGCAGTTGCAATGTTTATTGTATACGGTGTATTAAAAAAGAAGACAAAAACTAATTCTTAAAACAAAAAGCCAAGTCTTGCGACTTGGCTTTTAATTTATTTTGAAAGCGTTTTAAGTGTTTGCTTAATAGCTTCAAGTGCTTTTTGTGAAGAGGTTATATCTTTTACAGCGGTTTCAATTGGGCACATACCGTCGCCCTTGCGGTTTATGATATATGGCACCTCGGTTTCGCAAAAAACAGTTATATTGTTTTCTGACAAAATCTTTTTGCCCGCCGTACTTATTATATTTACCCAAACCGCTTTCACGTTAAGTAAAACATATAAATGCGCAGCACCTGCACCAACAGTCTTATCGGCAGCAGAAAAGCCGCTGAAATCTTTGTCACTTTCTAAAAAATCTAACAGCGGTTTCACACCCCGCAAATTAGAGTGATATTCTTCATTGTCACAGCAAAGCACACAGGTATAATCGTTTTCGATTAAAATGTTTTTCGCTTTTAATGTGTTTTTATCCATAATTAAAACTGTCTTTTCTTAATAAAATAGGGCACAACCAAAAGTTGAAGAATATATCCGGGCACTGCTAATATTATTGGGGTTAAAATTGCGGTGGCGGTTATGGCTGTGTTGTTAATAAAATAAACCGAAATTAAGGTTGCCGCTATGCGAACAATTCTGCCCAAAACCTGAACGATAATAATTTTTAAAAAGATATTTAATTCTTTGTTAGCAAGTAAACCTGCAAAAATACCAAAAGCCGCAAGTTCAACAATTATTAACGGCATCATTGACATATTCGGCATACCGGTTAAACCAAAACTGATTATGGGGGAAAGTATGCCAGCAATCACGCCACATATCCAATTACATTTAAAGGCCAAAATCAGCACCGGTAAATACATTGGCAAAAACATTTGGCCAAATTTGTCGCCCATACCGGTATATAATCCAAAAGCGTGAAAAAGTTGCGGTAATGCAATTGCAGAAAACACAGCAATGCAAATTGAAAGTGAATTTTTAATTACTAAATTTATGTTTTTGTTAATTGCTTTTTGCATATTTTAATCCTCACATTTTTGCAATTTTTTCAAGTTGGTTTCTAATTTCAATATTTTGCGGGCAAACATTTTCACACTTGCCGCATTTAATGCAGTCGGCAGCTGTTGGCTTATCTTTTGGGAATTCATTTTTTGCATCCCCTGATGTTATTTTTGCCGCAAGATATTTGTTATAAACTGAAAACAGTTCAGAAATCGGTATGTTTTTGGGGCAAACTTCACCACAGTAGTTACACTTTGTACAAGGCACCTGCCTTACCTCGCGGATAATTTCGCGCACGCGGTCGGTCGCCTTAAATTCCTCTTCGGTAAAGGGCACAAAGGGGGAGAAGGTGTTTAAATTGTCTTTCATCATATCCATATTGCCCATACCCGAAAGCACCATAAACACTTCGGGATAGCTTGCGGTGTAACGAAGCGCATAAGAAGCATAACTTCCGCCCTTTAAATCATCAAGCACTTTTGCTGCCTTGTCGGGAAGATTTACAAGCGCACCGCCCTTGACCGGTTCCATAACAATAACCTTTTTGCCGTGTTTTACGGCAACATCATAGCACGCCTTGCTTTGCACGCTTGGGTCATCATAATCGAGATAATTTATTTGCAGCTGCACAACCTCAATACAGGGCTGTTCGGCTAAAATCATATCCAAAATATCGGCCGTGTCGTGAAAAGACATTGCAATATGTTTAACCTTGCCTTGCTCTTTAAGCTTTTTAACAATTTCAAAGGTGTTACACGCTTTATGCTTGGGGTATGATTTGCGGTTTAAACAGTGGAAAAGGTAAAAGTCAAAATAATCCACCCCGCAAAGTTTTAACTGGCTTTCAAAAAGGGGCAAAACATCTTCTTCCTTTTCAAAATACCATTCCGACAATTTGTTTGCCAAAACAAAATCTTCGCGGTTATATCGTGCTGAAAGACAGTCACGAATAGCGGTTTCACTTTTACCGTCAATATAGCCGTGTGCGGTATCAAAATAATTGAAACCCGCATCAATAAAGGCATCTATCATACGGTTAAATTCGGCATAATCCACCTTGTCGCCATTCATTTTAAGACGCATACAGCCAAAGCCAAAATTCTTTTTAATCTTTTCAAAAGTCATAACTGCACCACCTTTTGTAGATAAAATTATTTTAACATATTTTAAATATGTTTGCAAGGTGAATATATAAAATAAAAGCACCGACCAAAAGGTCAGTGCTTTTATTTTGGAAAGATCGTACAAATTCGATGTCTTTTTATTTTTTTACCTATATGTTTGAACCCATACATATTTTCCTTTTTTGGGATTTAAGTGTTTTTATAACTTTTTTACACAAAACCAACTCGCTTGTGAAATTCGAACGTGCCCTAATTGTTTTGCCATCTATGTTCGTTTCAACAATTTTCTTGTGTCGCTTTTTTAACCTTTTATAATAATTTTTAATCAAAGGAATGAAACGAACATCCCTTAATTTTTCAATGACCCAAAGATAAGGAATACCATAATAATCTTTTTCTTCTTTAAAAAGTTCGAGAAACCATTCATCAATTAACGATTTTTCATTATCAGAGAGGTTATCAAACTCTATAGCAGCATACTCCGCCGCACGCCCCATAGAAATGCCATATGTTTCGGGAGAAAAAGCATCATAAAAAATTTTAAACTCTTTTGAAAGAGCATCAAAATCAAATGTCATTTTGAATTCTCCTTTGCAGTATTGATTGAGGCAATAAGAATGCGTTTTACCTAAATACATCTGTTAAGTAATTCTTTATTACTATAATATCCGCTTTCAATTAGCAGTTCAATCCAATATTCATTTTCAGAACACTCTTTTAGCGCAATTTGTAGCTTTGCAACGAAATCTGCCTTTCCGTGTGCGTAAAAAGCCTCTCGAATATTTGCGCCTATACTTGTTCCTGAACGCAAAAACTGATTTATTAAAGCACTTTCACACTTTGCGTTTCTTAATTCTTTGCAAACTTTTATAACAGTAAGTGCAAATTCTTTTGATTTTATCATTAAAGGACTTTCGGTCATAAAAAACACACCTTTCACACTTATTATACTTTCTATAAATTAAAAAAGCAAGGCAAAGCCTTGCAAAATACTTCTTCACTATTCACTATTACTTCTTACTTTCCAAAAATCCGAGGATTTGAGAGAAAAGTGAAGAGTGAAAAGGTAATAGTGAAAAAGTAAAAATCCCCGTATCTTACGATACGAGGATTTTTGGCAGGGGTAGAAGGATTCGAACCCTCACAAACGGTTTTGGAGACCGGTGTGCTACCGTTGACACCATACCCCTATATTTGCTTATTTTGGTGGAGTATCAGGGACTCGAACCCCGGACCAACCGGTTATGAGCCGGTTGCTCTAACCAACTGAGCTAATACTCCAAATAAGCAAAAGTTATTATAACACATTTTATTGTTTTGTCAATACCAAAATTACACTTTTTCAAACAAATTTTTGGCGTTTTTCGCCCTATATATAATTATATTATATTAAAAAGTTAAAAAAGTGTTACAATAATGGCTAAAACATTGACATTTGTATATTAAATTTGGTAAAATAATTTAAATATTATGGGATATTATCGGATTGTTTAATATTTAGTTTTTTACAGCAAAGGGTGATTTAAATGGTAAGAAGTATGACCGGCTTTGGCAGGGCGAAAAACCAAATTAACGGTTTTGATGTTACGGTTGAAATTAAATCGGTTAATCACAGGTATTTTGAATTTTCACTTAGAATACCGCGCTCTTACAATTTTTTGGAAGAAAAAATTAAAAACTTTTTAAGCCAAAAAATTTCACGCGGTAAGGTAGAGGTATCAATTTTGATTGACGACCTTAACCAAAATTCAACTGTGGTTGAAATAAACCGTGAATATGCCGATGCTTATATTAATGCGTTAGGCGACCTTTCAAAACAATATAAAATTAAAAACGATTTAAAGGTTTCAACACTGGCTTTAAACAGCGAAATGTTTAAGGTAAGGCGTGTAGCGGTTGAGGATGAAGTTATCGAAGCCGCTATAATGCCGGTTTTAGAGGAAGCGGTTGAAAACTTTATTGCAATGCGTTCGGTTGAGGGGGAACGACTTTTAAAGGATGTAACAAGCCGTACCGAAAATATTTTATCAAAGGTAGAGTTTGTTGAAGCCCGTTCACCCGAAACAGTAACTGCTTATAAAGAAAAAATCACCCAAAAGATTAAAGAAATGTTAAGCGATAACACAGTGGACGAGCAACGCGTTTTAACCGAGGTTGCAATTTTTGCCGACAAGGTTGCCGTTGCTGAGGAAACAGTTCGTCTTCGCAGTCATATTAAACAGTTTAATTCTTTGCTTTTGTCTGACGGAGCGGTTGGCCGAAAGCTTGACTTCATTGTTCAAGAAATGAACAGGGAAGCCAATACGATCGGTTCAAAGGCGCAGGACATTGAAATTGCTCACACAGTTGTTGATATTAAATCCGAAATTGAAAAAATCCGTGAGCAAATTCAAAATATGGAGTAATGCTATGAAGCTTGTTAATATTGGCTCGGGTAATTTGGTGTCGGCCGACCGAATTGTAACGGTTGTCAGCCCCGAATCTGCCCCGATTAAAAGAATTATACAGGATGCAAAGGAAAAAGGAATGCTGATTGATGCAACTGTCGGCAGAAAGACCAAAACCGTTATCGTAACCGACAGCGACCACATAATTTTATGCTATTTAACTGTGGAAAAGCTTGCATCAAGAATTGGTGACGGTGCGGCCGTAAGGTTTGAGGAGGATGACAATGAATAAAGGCGGAGTTTTTATTGTTGCAGGGCCGTCAGGCAGCGGCAAGGACACATTGTTTAAAGTGCTTTTCAAAAAACGCCCCGATATTAAGTTTTCAATTTCGTCAATAACACGAGCAATGCGTGTGGGCGAGGTTGAGGGTGAAAAGTATAATTTTATCACCCGTGAAAAGTTTGAAGATATGCTTAAAAACGACGAATTGCTTGAATATAATGTTTACATTGGCAATTATTATGGCACACCCAAAGCCCCTGTGGTTGCCGCCATTGAAAAGGGCGAGGATATACTTATTGAGGTTGATGTAAACGGTGCGAAATCAATTCGCGAAAAAATGCCAGAAGCAGTAAGCATTTTTATAATGCCCCCCTCTTATAAAGAGCTTAAACGCCGTTTAAGCGGTCGTGGCACCGAAAGTGAAGAAGTGATCGAAAAAAGAATGCACGAATCACTTTCCGAAATAGCAAGAGCAACAGAATTTGACTATATTGTTGTAAACGACAATATAAACGAAGCTGTTGACGATATAATTGAAATAATTCAAAGCAGCAGACTTATGCTGAAAAGACAAAAAAATTTAATTGATGGAGTGCTTAATAATGTTGAATCCTAATATTGGTAAATTGATTGGAAATTATGAAAACCGTTACCGCTTGGTAATTGATGTGGCTCACACAGCCCGTGACATTTCACAAAAACAAGAAGAAACAGGCGAAATTTCTATTGAAAAGCCCGTTTCGGTTGCTATTGATAAAATAGCAAGCGAAATTAAATAAGCTTTTAAAAATCTAAAAGGGAGGGACAGGTATGATTGGCTTAACGGTTAAGGTTGCTTTAAGTGGTGCTACCTATGCTTTTGATAAGCTTTATTCTTATGCTGTTCCACCTAAAATGCAGCTTTTACGCGGTCAAAGGGTCTTGGTGCCTTTTGGCAGGGGCAACACCCCAAAGCAAGCAATGGTTTTTGAAACGGCCGATGCTGAAACCTATGACCTTAAAACTGTTTTGTCGGTTATTGATGACAAGCCCGTTTTAAGTGATGAAATGCTTAAAATGTGCGAATTTATGCATGAAACCGTATTTTGCACAAGGTATGACGCTGTGTCTTCAATGCTGCCGACAGGGCTTAACCACCGACTTGTTAATTTTTATTCGGCAAATCTTGACTTTTTGGGTTTAGAACTTTTAAGCGACACCGAACGGGAGATTTTCACTTTTTTAAAAACCAAAGGTGAAAAAAGTGAGGATGAAATTATCTCTACCTTTGAGGTATCGAGTGATTTATTGAAGCAAATGACCGAAAGGGAAGCTTTAATAAAAAACAGCGAAACCAAGCAAAAGGTGGGGGACGCAACACAAAAATGGGTGCGCCTTACGGATGATTATCAGTCACAAAAGCTTACCCCAAGACAAAAAGAGGTTGTTGATTTACTTTGTGATATTGAAACCGCAAGTGTAAAGGAATTACGCTATTTTACAGGTGTTTCAATGTCGGTTATTGAAAACCTTATAGAAAAAAATGTGCTCATTAGTTTTGAAAGGCAAATTTTCCGTTCGCCTTATAAAACAAATGTTACACCAACGCCGGTGCCCATTGTTTTAACTGATGAACAACAAACCGCTTTTGAAGGACTGCGTCAAAAATGGCAAAGCGCCGAACCCGAGGTTTCACTGTTATATGGTGTTACCGGCTCGGGCAAGACACAGGTGTTTTTACGGCTTGTGGATGAAGTTTCACAAAGGGGCGAGGGTGTTATCGTTATGGTGCCCGAAATTGCCCTGACACCTCAAATTATTGATATTTTTACAAAGCGTTACGGCAATAAAATTGCGGTTTTTCACAGCGCTATGTCTATGGGACAGCGTATGGATGAATGGACCCGTATTAAAAATGGCGATGCTTTAATTGCAATAGGTACACGAAGCGCAATTTTTGCGCCCTTTAAAAAGCTTGGGCTTATCATCATTGATGAGGAGCAGGAGCATACCTATAAATCGGAAAAATCACCCCGCTTTCACACAAGGGAGCTGGCAAAGTTTAGAACGCTTTATCACAAGGGGCTTTTATGCTTGGCTTCTGCTACACCTTCAGTTGAAAGCTTTACTGCGGCTAAAAAGGGTAAATATTCACTTTTCACCCTTAAAAACCGTTTTAACAATTCACATCTGCCCGAGGTTACTGTGGTGGATATGAAAAAAGAAATTTTAAACGGCAATTCTTCACCCGTTAGTGAAGAGCTTTACAAAGCAATAAACGAAACCCTTGAAAACGGCAACCAAGCAATTTTACTGCTTAACCGCAGGGGGCATAACACATATATTTCTTGTCCGTCTTGCAGCTATGTTGCCACTTGCCCTAATTGCAGTGTTTCGTTGACATATCATTCGGCTAATAAACGGCTTATGTGTCATTATTGCGGTTATTCACAACCAATAACCGAAAAGTGCCCCGAATGTGACAGCGGTCACCTTAAATTTATGGGGCTTGGCACACAAAAGGCGGCAGAGGAGCTGCAGATAATGTTCCCAAATGCTAAAATCTTGCGTTTAGATGCCGACAGCACGGTATCGCGTGATTCTTACCAAACATATCTTTCGGCTTTTGCAAAGGGCGAATATGATATACTTTTGGGCACACAAATGGTGGCAAAGGGGCTTGACTTTCCAAATGTTACGCTGGTTGGCGTAATGGGTGCCGATGCCGCAATGTACAGTGAAGATTTTAAAAGCTTTGAACGCTGCTTTGCGCTACTGACACAGGTTGTCGGCAGGGCAGGCAGAGGGGACAAAAAGGGCAGGGCAATTATTCAAACCGTAAACCCCGAAAGCCAAATTGTTTCCTTTGCAAAAGAGCAGGATTATGAAAGCTTTTATAATCAGGAAATAATGACAAGGTCACTTATGACCTATCCGCCTTATTGTGATATATGCGCGGTTTACACACAGTCGCCCTTTAAGGAAGAAGCCCAAAAAGCCATAAATCAAATTTTTGGCAAAATTCGGGAAATGATAAATAATGAATTTAAGGATGTTAAAGTCATTATTTTGGGCCCGTCACCATCATCGGTGGCAAAGGTCAATAACCGTTACAGATACCGCTTGATTATTAAATGCAAGTACAATAAGCGCTTTCGCGAAATGCTTAAGGGCGCGATAGATTTAAAAACACAAAAAAATGCAACCGTTTCGGTGGATGTTAACCCCGAAACAATAATTTAAAGAACAGCACGGTGAATTTTTAATGGCTATAAGAAATATTGTAAAAAAAGGCGACGATGTTTTAAGAAAAATATGCCGCACACAGCTCAATTTTGATGACAAGCTTGCAATGATACTTGACGATATGAAGGACACTATGTACGAGGCCGATGGTGTTGGTCTTGCAGCACCGCAGGTTGGTATTCTTCGCCGTTTTTGTATAATTGATGTTGGCGACGGCTTAATTGAGCTTGTAAACCCCGTTATTATGGAGCAAAGCGGAAGTCAAATCGGTCAAGAGGGTTGCCTTTCGGTGCCAAACGAATATGCTGATGTCCAGCGCCCTATGTATGTAAAGGTTAGGGCACAGGACAGAAACGGCAACAACTTTGTGGTTGAGGGTGAGGGTCTTAAAGCCCGTGCGCTTTGCCACGAAATTGACCACCTTGATGGAATTTTATATATTGATAAGGTAAAAAGATAATGAAAATTGTTTTTATGGGCACACCCGACTATGCGGTGAAAACCCTTGAAAAGCTTGTTGAATCAGAGCATACGGTTGCGGCAGTTTTTGCCCAACCCGACAAGCCCGTGGGCAGAAAACAGGTTTTAACACCACCGCCCGTTAAGGTTTGTGCTGAAAGCCATAATATCCCTGTTTATCAGCCAAATTCGGTTAGAACGGGTGAGGCACTTGAAATAATTAACAATATTAACCCCGATGTTATTGTGGTTGTGGCTTATGGTAAAATTTTGCCAAAAGAAATTTTAACTGCCGCCAAATATGGATGCGTTAACGGTCACGCATCCCTTTTACCGAAATATCGCGGTGCATCACCTATTCAGTGGTGCATTGTGTGTGGTGAAACTGAAACAGGTGTTACAACTCAGCTTATGGATGAGGGTATGGACACAGGCGATATTTTAGAAACCTTTAAAGTTGATATTGGCGATAACGAAACCGCCGAAGAGCTTTTTGAACGCCTTTCTGATATAAGTGCCGATTTAATGCTTTCTACTATTGAAAAGTTAGAAAAAGGTGAAATTACCCCCAAAAAGCAAGAAGGGGACGCCACCTATGCGCCTATAATTAAAAAGGAAATGGCATTACTTGATTTTAACAAACCCGCCAAAGTGCTTTTTAACGCTGCAAGAGGTTATTATTCTTGGCCCTGTGCGTACTTTTTTATGGATGGCAAGCGTATGAAGGTTATAAAAGCCGCAGTCGGCGGTAAAACCTCAATGCCGGCAGGTACTATTGTTGGTAATAACGGTGTATTGTCAGTTGCTTGCGGCGACGGTTTTGCACTTGATATTTTGGTGCTTCAAGCCGAGGGGTCAAAGGTGATGGAAGCAAAGCAATACCTTTGCGGTAAGCAAATACCCTTAGGTACGGTAGTTGGTGAATAAAATGGCAAACCCAAGAAAAATTGCTGTTTTGGCACTTAACAAAATAAATTCTCAGGGTGCATATTCTAACATAGCGGTTAATTCCTTTTTAAAAGAAAGTGATTTAACACCTAATGACAAGGCGTTTGCAACTGCTTTAATTTATGGTGTGTTGGACCGCAAAATAACCCTTGATTATGTGCTTAAAAGGTTTATTAAAACCCCACTTAAAAAGCTTTCACCCTTTGTGCTTGACGCTTTAAGGGTGGCAGTTTATCAAATAATGTTTATGGACAAAGTCCCCGAAAGTGCCGCAGTAAACGAGGCGGTAAAGCTTGTTAAAAATTCGAAAGACAGTAAATTTTCGGGGTTTGTAAATGCCGTTCTTCGCAATGTTTTAAGGGAAGAAAACCTTTTGCCACAAGATAATTCAATTCATTCTTTATCGGTTAAGTTTTCTTGCCCCGTTAAAATAATTGAAAGTTTTATTGGTGACTATGGCATTGATAATGCGGTATCGCTTTTAAGCCAGGCACTAAAGCCCGCACCTTTAACGGTTAGGGTAAACACCCTTAAAACCGATATAGATGTATTTATTGATGAAATTGGTGTGGATTGCGAAAAAACAACACCCAATGGCGCTGTTATTATAAATAAAGGCATTTCGGTTGAAAATAACCCACTTTATAAACAGGGGCATTTTCACGTGCAGGACACTGCATCTCAAACTGCGGTATCGGTGCTTGAACCAAAACCAAATGATAGGGTTTTGGATATGTGTGCCGCCCCGGGTGGCAAAAGTTTTGGGATGGCGCTTTTAATGGAAAACAAAGGCGAAATAATATCCTGCGATATTTATGACCACAAATGTGAGCTTATTAAAAAATCAGCAAATCGTTTAGGTCTTGATATAATAAAACCCATTGTGCAAGATGCAACAGTATATAATGCCGATTTAGGCGAATTTGATTGTGTGCTTTGTGATGTGCCTTGTTCGGGGCTTGGTATTATTAGGCGCAAGCCCGACATAAAGTATAAGGACTTTGAAGAGTTTAACAATTTACCTAAAATTCAGTTAGAAATTTTACAAAACGCTAAAAATTATTTAAAAGCAGGTGGAAAATTACTTTATTCAACCTGCACTTTAAGAAAAGCCGAAAATGAAGAAATTGTTGATGAATTTTTGGCAAAGAATAAAGATTTTAAATTAAATTACAGTCACACCTTTATGCCGCATATCGACGGCACCGACGGTTTTTTCTGTGCACTGCTTGAAAAGATTTAGAAAGGGGAGAACGCCTTGGATAAAATTGATATAAGGTCAATGGATGAAAATGAGCTTATAGGTTTTTTAAACGAGCTTTCACAACCAAAATTCAGGGCTAATCAGCTTTTTAAATGGCTTCAGCAGGGTATTGATGATTTTGACGAGATGACAAATATCCCCAAAAATCTTCGGGACATTTTAAAAGAAAAATGCTATATTGCAAAGGCCGAAATTGTTAAAAAGTTTGTTTCAAAAATTGATGGCACAGTTAAGTATGTTTTCGAGCTTTTTGACGGCGAATGTGTAGAATCGGTTGTTATGAAATATGAACACGGATATACAATTTGCATTTCTACCCAAGTTGGTTGCCGAATGGGTTGCAGTTTTTGTGCATCGGGTATTGACGGGCTTTATAGAAACCTAACCCCATCTGAGATGCTGGCACAAATCACCACAGCGCAGCGTGATAACAACATAAGAATTTCAAATGTTGTTATGATGGGTATGGGCGAGCCGCTTGATAACTTTGATAATTCGGTTAAGTTTTTAAAACTTGTGTCAAACGATAACGGATTAAATATTGGACTTCGACATATCTCGCTTTCAACCTCGGGTGTGGTTAGCAGAATTAAGGATTTAAAGGACTATAATTTCCCAATAACACTTTCAATTTCGCTTCACGCACCGAATGATGAAATAAGAAGCAGTATGATGAGGGTTAATAAAAAATGGGGCGTTGATGAGCTTTTATCAGCTTGTCGGGAATACCAAAAGGTTACCGCCCGCCGAATTTCTTTTGAATATGCTTTAATTGAAAATGTAAACGACAGTGATGCTTGTGCCGACGAGCTTGCAAAACGGCTTCGCGGTATAATGTGCCACGTTAATTTAATACCTGCAAATCCGGTTAAGGAAAATTCCTTTAAAAAGCCGGATATGAATAGAATAATTCATTTTAAAGAAAGACTTATAAAAAATGGGATTAACGCAACTGTCCGCCGAACATTAGGCGCCGATATCGACGCTTCTTGCGGTCAGTTAAGACGAAAAGTAAAGGAGGAGAATGTCTGTGAAAATTTACAGTCAAATTGACATCGGCAAAGAGCGTTCACTTAATCAAGATGCGTTTTTTGCGGGTGAAATTTCACAGGATATTGCATTTGCTGTTGTGTGCGACGGTATGGGCGGTGCAAACGCAGGTGAAGTTGCCAGCCAAACTGCCGTTAAAATAATAAGCGAATATATTATCAATTCTTACCGCAAAAAAATGTCTATTGGGGATTTTACAAAGGTTTTAAAAAATGCCCTAACAAGTGCTAATATCACACTTTTTGATATGGCATCAAAGGATGAAAACTTAAAAGGAATGGGAACAACTGCGGTTGTGGTTGTTATAAAGGGTAATGAAGTGGCCTATGCCCATGTTGGTGACAGCCGACTTTATCTTATAACCGATGAAATCACCCAAATAACCCGTGACCATTCGATAGTTCAAACCCTTATCGAATCGGGCGAAATCACCCCCGAGGATGCCGTAAAGCACCCACGAAAGAATGTAATTACCCGTGCGCTTGGTGCTATGGAGGATGTGGCGGTTGACACAGGTGAAATGGTTTTAGGTGAAGGTCAAACTCTTTTGCTTTGCACTGACGGTCTTACAAATTTTGCGCCCGGTGACGCTATACTTAAAACATTTAAAGAAAACGACATTAGTTTTGTACCCGAAATGCTTGTTAACCTTGCAAATGCGGGTGGTGGCGGTGACAACATAACTGTTGTTACACTCACCAAGTAATGAAAGGATGAATTTTATGGATAAGTATGTAGGTAAACGCCTTGACGGCAGATATGAAATACGCGAAATTTTGGGCGAAGGCGGTATGGCCCGCGTTTATAAGGCATTTGATAACCAAGAAAACCGTATGGTTGCCATTAAAATTTTAAAAGATGAATTTTTATCAAATGATGAATTTTTGCGTCGTTTTAAAAATGAATCTAAAGCCATTGCAATGCTTTCACACCCAAACATTGTAAATGTTTATGATGTTTCATTTGGCGACCTTATTCAGTATATCGTTATGGAATATATCGAGGGCATTACCCTTAAAGAATATATTGAAAACGAAGGCAGTCTTCGTTGGAAGGATGCTGTTCATTTCACTATCCAAATTCTTAAAGCACTTCAACACGCGCATGACAAGGGTATTGTTCACCGCGATGTTAAGCCCCAAAATATTATGGTTTTGGCTGACGGCACAATTAAGGTTACTGACTTTGGCATTGCCCGTTTTTCGCGCAGCGACCAACGCACCATTACTGATAAGGCCATTGGCTCGGTGCATTATATCAGCCCTGAACAGGCAAGGGGCGAAAAGACCGACGAAAAAACCGATATTTATTCGGTTGGTGTAATGCTTTATGAAATGCTTACAGGCAAATTGCCTTTCCAAGCTGAAAGCGCCGTGTCGGTTGCTATTATGCAGTTACAGCGTGACCCACAGTTACCAACCGAAATTAACGCTTCAATTCCTTTGGGACTTGAACAAATCACAATGCACGCAATGCAAAAAAGCCAAGACAAGCGCTATCAAACCGCTTCTGAAATGCTTTGTGATTTGGGTAATTTTAGAAAAGACCCATCAATGTCCTTTAATTACAATTATTTTGTTGATGATTCTCCCACACGCTTTGTTGGTGGTTTAGTTGATACACCCGAAGAAAATACACCGAAGAAGAACACCGCACAAAAAGAAAAAAGCGGTATTTTGCCAATTTTAACAGGTATTGCTATTGCTTTGGTGTTGGCAACTGTTGTTTTGTTCGGTTTCGCTTTGTTTAATTTTTTACGTGGCGGTGCTACCGATAATATCCCAACCCCTAAATTTATTGGTCAAAAGCTTGAAGACATTAAGAAGAATGAGCAGTATGAAATCGACTTCAACTTTAAAGAGGAGTGGGGTCATAATGCCGACTATGCTTATGGTATTGTTTATGAGCAGTCGATTAAAGAGGGTAATAAGGTTAAATCTGATACCGATATAACACTTTATATAAGTATGGGACCAAAAACCAAAAAGGTAAATGATGTTACCGACAAGACCGAATCCGCCGCATATAGCGAGCTTGAAGCAAACGGCTTTAAGGTTTTAATTACCGAAATGGCAAGTGACGAGTACGAGGCAGGTCATGTTATCCGTACAGAGCCCGAACGCTATACAACCGTTGCCGAGGGTGCAACTGTAACAATCTTTGTTTCAACAGGTAAGCCCACCGTTATGCTTGATGTTCCTAATGTTGTTGGTGAACCGGTTGAACAAGCAAGAGAAAAGCTTCAAGATCTTAAATTACTTGTAACTGTTGAAGAGGTTGACATTGCTTGGAACCAAAAATATCAGCCAAAGGGTTATGTAATTAGCCAAACACCTGATTCAACAAGCAAGAAAATCCCCGAAGGCACTGAAATTAAGCTTTATGTAAGTAAGGGCACATATAAGGCAGACCTTGATATTGAACTTCCTGAAAATTATGAAAAGAAAATTTGCACGGTTTCCCTTTGGACCGATGACGGCCGAGAGCTTATGACAAGCGAGAAGCTTGATTTCACAAAGGTTAGCACTTACACCTTTAAAAATGTGGTTTCAACCTCGAAAACTGCAAAATATGTCGTTAAAATCACCCCTGAAAATGAAGCATCGCTTGATTATATGTTTATTTCGGTTAATTTCCGTGCAAGCTCAAAAGCCGAATTAGTTAGCATAAACCATTACGGAACGGGATTTTTTAATTTATGGTAGGCATTATTATTAAGGCGCTTTCGGGTTTCTATTATGTCGAAAGCGACAATGTAATATATGAATGTAAAGCAAGGGGAAGCTTTCGCAAAAGCGGGGTTTCCCCCTTGGTTGGCGATAGGGTAGAGTTTGAAATTACAGACGGGGCCAAAGGTGTTGTGAATAGCATATTGGACCGCAAAAATGTTTTGCTGCGCCCCAATGTTGCAAACATTGATAAGCTTTTTATTGTGTCTTCCTTTCAAACCCCTGCGCCCAATTCCTTTATAATTGATAAAATCAGCGCTATTGCGGTTTATAATAATATCGAGCCCATAATTGTTTTTAACAAATGTGATATGGGTGATTTTTCCGACTGGCTTAAAATTTATAAAAATTCGGGCTTTAAAGCATTTGTGGTTTCCGCCCAAACGGGTGAAGGCATTGATGAACTAAAAGCCGAGCTTAAGGATTCAACAAGCGCCTTTACGGGAAATTCCGGCGTTGGAAAATCGAGCATATTAAACCGACTTTTTGGTGAAAGTGTTATCAAAACGGGCGAGGTAAGTGAGCATTTAGGCCGCGGCAGACACACTACCCGCCATATTGAAGCATATACACTTTCCTTTGGCGGTTATGTGGTTGACACCCCAGGTTTTTCGGCATTTGAAACCCAAACCAATGACTATCGTTTTAAAGAACTTTTACCTGAACTTTTTCCCGATTTTAAGGATAATATTTATAACTGCCGTTTTACCTCCTGCACCCACACCAAAGAGTCGGGTTGTGCGGTTATTGAGGCGGTAGAAAAGGGTGAAATTGAAAAGACCCGATTCGAGTCATATTTGCAGTTATTTGATGAATTAAAAGATTTAAAGCCCTGGGAGGCAGTAAATCGCAAAAATAAGTAACATTTTTACTTTCCCACGATATAATAGTATTGTAAGGGGGAGTAAAAATGCGCAGACGAATTTCGTTTAATAAGGGCTTTGTCGCTATTTCCTTTTCGGTGGGGCTTTTATTTAGTTGTTTTTGTCCCCCTCGATTTTTAGTGGCAGCGCTTGCAATTTGGGTTATTGTGCTTGGGTTGTCGGCAGCCAAATGTTGACGGAGGCATTGTATGAAGGTTGTATTATTTAAAAGCCCTAAATTTTTAAGCGGATTTCTAAGAGTTATTTTTGGCATCAAAAAGCAAGAAAACATAAATACATAAAAAAACACCTGAAAGCTTATTGCTTTCAGGTGTTTAATTTTTTGCAATTATTTAATAATCGATTCGCCTGTCATTTCAGCGGGTTGCTCTAAATTCAAAAGCTTTAAAATTGTGGGTGAAATATCGCAAAGCTTTCCGCCTTCGCGAAGCTCACAATCATAACCGATAACCGAGAAGGGAACAGGGAAGGTGGTGTGTGCGGTAAAGGGTGAACCATCGGTATCAAGCATTTTATCAGCGTTACCATGGTCGGCAGTTAAAAGCATTATACCGCCCATTTTCTTGACAGCATCTTCAACCCTGCCAACGCAGGTGTCAACAGTTTCAACTGCTTTTACAGCAGCATCAAAGAAACCTGTATGACCAACCATGTCGCAGTTTGCAAAGTTAAGAATAACAACATCGTATTTGTCGCTTTCAATGGCTTCACACACCTTGTCACAAACTTCAAAAGCGCTCATTTCGGGTTGTAAATCATAGGTTGCAACCTTTGGTGAGTTAACTAAAATTCTATCCTCTCCGTTAAACATTACCTCACGACCACCATTGAAGAAGAAGGTTACATGGGCATATTTTTCGGTTTCGGCAATGCGAAGCTGGGTAAGACCCTTAACGCTTAAATATTCACCAAGTGTGTTAACAAGACTTTGTGGCTTGAATGCAACCTCAACATTAGGCATTGAAGCGTCGTATTGTGTCATACAAACATAGAAAACATTTTGTTTGCCACCCTTGCGCTCAAAGCCATTGAATTCATCATCAACAAAGGTGCGGGTAATTTCACGCGCACGGTCGGGGCGGAAATTGAAGAAAATAACGCTGTCGCCGGTTTTAATTCTTTCGGTGCCGTTTATAACAGTTGGCAAAACAAATTCATCTGTAATGTTTTTGCCGTCAGCATCAATTTGGGTGTAAGAGTGTCTTACTTCTGCTGCGGCATCGTTTGCTAAAATACCTTCGCCATAAACCAAAGCGGCATAAGCTTTTTCAACGCGGTCCCAACGGTTGTCACGGTCCATACCGTAAAAACGGCCAAGAACAGTTGCAAGTTTACCGCAACCAATGTCGGTAAGCTTTGAATTTAATGCATCAATAAAATCAGCTGCACTTGCGGGAGGAACATCACGACCGTCTAAAAGAGCGTGAATGTAAACCCTTTCAAGACCTTGGCGCTTTGCAAGCTCAACCAAAGCGTAAAGATGCTCGATATGAGAGTGAACACCACCGTCGGACAAAAGGCCCATAAGGTGAAGCGCACTGTCATTTTTCTTGCAGTTTTCGATGGCTTTTAAGAAGACCTCATTAGTGAAAAAGTCACCATCGGAAATGGATTTTGTAATTCGGGTAAGCTCTTGATAAACAACACGACCTGCACCGATATTGGTGTGACCAACCTCACTGTTACCCATTTGACCGTCGGGAAGACCAACATCCATACCCGATGCGCCGATTTCGGTGGTGGGGCAGGTAGCATAAATATTATCAAGGCGGGGAGTTTTAGCGGCTTTGATTGCATTGCCCACAACCTCGGGGTTGAAACCAAAACCGTCCATAATAGTTAAAACAATAGGTTTTTTCATTATTTTTTCACCTTAAAATTATTTAGAAGCAGCTTTAACAATTACTGAAAAATCTTCTGCTTTAAGTGATGCGCCGCCGATAAGACCGCCGTCAACATTAACCTTTGCAACCAATTCATCAGCGTTTTTAGCGTTCATAGAGCCGCCGTATTGAATAGTAACGGTTTCGGCAACATCCTTGCCATAAACTTCAGCGATAGCTTCTCTAACAAAGCCGTTGCCTTCATCAGCTTGGTCAGCAGTTGCGGTGACACCGGTACCGATAGCCCAAACGGGTTCGTAAGCGATGATTACATTTTTAAGCTGTTCAGCGGTAACATTTGTTAAAGCCATCTTTGTTTGGAATTTAAGAAGAGTTTCGGTATAACCGAGCTCGCGTTGTTCAAGTGTTTCACCAACGCAAACAATAGCGGTAAGACCTGCATTTAAAGCAGCAAGTGTGCGAAGGTTAACAGTTTGGTCGGTTTCGCCAAAGTATTGTCTTCTTTCGCTGTGGCCGATAACAACATATTTAACGCCTGATTCAACAAGCATTTCGGCCGAAATTTCACCTGTGTAAGCACCGTTTGCTTTAAAGTGAACATTTTCAGCACCAATTTCAATGTTAGAGCCCTTTGCAGCTTCAACAGCAGCAGGGATATCAATAAAGGGAACACAAAGAACAACCTTGCAGTCAGCACCTGCTACCAATGGCTTCATTTCGTTAATGAGAGCGGTGGTTTCAGCAGGAGTTTTGTTCATTTTCCAGTTGCCTGCGATAACAGCATTTCTTTTAGCTTTATTCATTTTAATTTCTCCTTACATAAATGTAGGGCGGATACCGCCCTACGAATTTTTAAACATTATTTATCGTTAAGTGCAACGATACCGGGAAGCTCTTTACCTTCAAGGAATTCGAGAGATGCGCCACCACCGGTAGAAATGTGGGTCATCTTGTCGCCAAAGCCCATAATGTTAACAGCAGCTGCAGAGTCACCACCACCGATAACGGTTACGGCATCGGTATCAGCCATAGCCTGTGCTACAGCCATTGTACCCTTAGCTAAAATTGGGTTTTCGAAAACGCCCATAGGTCCGTTCCAAACAACGGTCTTAGCGTTCTTAACTTCTTCAGCATAAAGAGCAGCGGTCTTTGTGCCGATGTCAAGGCTCATCATATCAGTAGGAATCTTGTCAGCGTCAACAACGGTAACTTCGATTTCAGCATCGATAGGATCGGGGAAGTTCTTAGTGATTGTGCAGTCGATAGGAAGTAAAATCTTAACGCCCTTTTCTTCTGCTTTAGCCATCATATCACGGCAGTAGTCAATCTTGGTTTCGTCGATAAGTGAAGTACCAACGGTGTAGCCCTTAGCAGCGAGGAAGGTGTAAGCCATACCGCCACCGATAATAAGGGTATCAGCCTTGGTTAAAAGGTTTTCAATAACGGGGAGCTTGCTGTCAACCTTAGCACCGCCTAAGATGCAAACGAAGGGACGAACGGGAGTTTCAACAGCGTTGCCGAGGTACTTAAGTTCTTTACCGATAAGGTAGCCCGCAACAGCTTCCTTAACGTGTGAAACAACACCAACGGTTGAGCAGTGTGCACGGTGTGCGGTGCCGAAAGCATCGTTTACAAAAATATCAGCAAGTGAGCCAAGCTCAGCCGAGAAAGCTTCGCCGTTTTTGGTTTCTTCTGCACGATAACGGGTGTTTTGTAATAAAACAACATCGCCATCCTTCATATTAGCAACAGCGGCCTTTGCGTTTTCGCCAACAACATTGTCATCAGCAGCAAAAACAACCTCTTTGCCAAGCTTTTCAGAAAGGCGCTTTGCAACAGGTGCCAAAGAAAGTTCGGGTTTAGGTTCGCCCTTTGGTTTGCCAAGGTGTGAGCAAAGAATAACCTTGCCGCCGTCAGCAATCAATTTTTCAATAGTGGGGAGTGCAGCGTTGATGCGGTTTTCATCAGTGATTTCGCCGTTTTTAAGCGGAACATTGAAGTCGCAACGAACAAGCACTTTTTGACCTTTTACATTGATGTCATCAACAGTTTTTTTGTTAAGTAAGCTCATTTAAAACAATCCTTTCAAAGTTTGTTAAAATTTTTACAATTACTATTTTACCACAAATTTAAGTTTTTTCAATATATATTTAATAAATATATGTAGAAATATTTACACTTCTTCCCACCTATAATTGTGTAATTGCCCAAAATTTTGCAAAGCGGGGTAATTCCACTGCCGTAAAACCTCATAAGTTGCAATAGCAACCGAGTTAGAAAGGTTTAAGCTTCTTATTTCACCCTCCATTGGGATTCTAACGCAATTTTCAGGGTGTTTTATAAGCAATTCTTCGGGAAGACCTTTGGTTTCCTTGCCAAACAAAAGGTAGCAATTATCAGGATAACTTACATCGCTGTGAACATGGCGACCCTTTGTTGTGAAATAATAAAATTCGCCTTGATTTTTCTTAAAAAATTCATCCAAAGAATCGTAATAGGTAATATCAAGATATTGCCAATAATCAAGCCCCGCGCGTTTTAATTTTTTGTCATCAATTTTAAAGCCCATAGGACCCACCAAATGAAGCCGTGCGCCTGTTGCGGCACAGGTGCGTGCCACATTGCCCGTGTTTTGCGGAATTTCGGGCTCTACCATTACAATGTTAAGTTTCGACATTTTTATCACCTAAAACAAATACTTTTACATAAATAATTATATTTGCAAAATCGCACTTGTCAATTAAAATAATTGGTAGTATAATATAAAAAATATTGCTTTGGAGAAAAATTATGGTTTTTAATGAAAATATTTTAAATCGTGTCAAGGAACGAGAACAAAAATCAGGTGTATATTACGCTAAAAAAGATGGAAAGGGTTATAAAATTTGTAAATGGCTTTATATTTTGGCATTTGCTTTTACAATGGTTATAAATGCGCTTTATATCATTGGAATTTTGCTGATAAAATCCGAATTGCCGTCAAATTCGACAATGAATATGAACGGTTTTATAACGGTTAGCATTTTAACCGCCGTTATGATTTTAATGCTTATTTTATCAAAGTTTAATGACAATCATATTATTGCAGGTGTTTTTGGCGGTGGTAATGCTATTACATCAGTTTGCCTTATAATTGTTTTTGGGCAAATGCTTGGCAATACATATGTAAATCTTCCCGCCAAGTTTTATTTGTTGCATCTGTTGCCGCTTGCAATTGTTGTGCTGTGCTCACTTATAATGTCGGTAATTGTAATTAACGCTCACCTCAAAACCAAAAAAGCGTATGAACAGGTTTTAGAAATTGTTTTTCGTGAATATAACGCTTTGCCCGATGAAAACAAACCCGATTGGGAAGAATTTGTGAATAACTACAAGTTTTAAATTATGGAAAATTTAAAGGTTATTGCAAGAATAAAGACCGATTTTCCCACTAAGTTTGGCATACCGCGCCAAAGCGGCTTGGTCGACACAGTGGGTAAAATTGTTTTTGAAAAAGAATATGCTGATGTTTCGGCTTTAAAGGGGCTTGAAGATTTTAGTCATCTTTGGCTAATTTGGGGCTTTAGCGAAGTGGATAAACCAAACTGGTCACCAACAGTTAGGCCCCCTCGCCTTGGCGGAAATAAAAGGGTAGGGGTATTTGCTACCCGTTCACCATATAGACCAAACCCCATCGGTCTTTCAAGTGTTAAAATTTTGGAAATAAAAAATGGCGAAATTTATGTTTCGGGCGCCGATTTATTAGACAACACACCCATTTATGACATAAAGCCATATATCCCTTATACCGACTGTCACACCGATGCCGTTGGTGGCTTTTCCGATGCGGTTTTTGGGGATAATTTAAAGGTTGAAATTCCCGAAGAATTTAAAGAAATTTTGGGTGAAGATTATGGTAAAACCGTTGCGGTTTTAGAGGGTGACCCAAGACCACATTATCAAAATGATATAAACCGTATTTATGCCTTTGAATTTTCAAAATATCATATCGAATTTAAGGTTATGGACGACCTTTTAACAGTTACAAAAATCACAAAAACAGGTGAAAAAAGTGTATAAAATAGCAAGTAAAAAAGTATTAAATTCCTTTGTGACACAAATGGAAATTGAAGCACCGCTTGTTGCAAAAAAAGCACAGGCGGGGCAGTTTATAATTTTGCGCGTTGATGAAAACGGCGAAAGAATTCCACTGACCGTTGCGGGCTTTGACAGAGAAAAAGGTTTAGTGAAAATCATTTTTCAAATTGTTGGTGCTACAACCAATAAATTAAACCAAAAAAATGCGGGCGAATTTATTGCCGATTTTGTTGGTCCTTTGGGTAATCCCACAAGGGTTGAGGGGCTAAAACGGGTTTGTGTTATTGGTGGCGGTGTTGGTTGTGCCATTGCGCTTCCTGTTGCTGAAAGACTACATAATATGGGCTGCGAAGTTGACAGTATAATCGGCTTTAGAAACAGCGATTTACTTATTTTAGAGGATGAATTCAAAGCGGTTTCAGACAATCTTGTGGTTACTACCGATGACGGCTCTTACGGTATAAAGGGCAATGTTACAATGCCTTTAAAGGAAGCGCTTGAAAGCGGCAAACAATATGATGAAATTATTACTGTTGGCCCGCTTGTTATGATGAAATTTGTGGTTTTAACCGCAAAGGAATATAATGTGCCCGTTACCGTTTCTATGAACCCGATTATGATAGACGGCACAGGTATGTGCGGCGGTTGTCGTTTGACAGTTGGCGGTAAAATTAAATTTGCTTGTGTTGACGGACCCGATTTTGACGGTTATCAAATTGATTTTGATGAAGCAATGAAGCGTGGCACAACTTATCGAGATTTTGAACGCCACGCTTATGAAGAAAACTGTAATTTGTTTAAGAAAGAAGTAAAATAATGGCAAATATGTCTTTAAAACGAAACGAAATGCCCACGCAGGATGCTAAAATTCGTGCAACAAATTTTTGTGAGGTTGCGCTTGGTTATAGCGAAGAAACTGCTATTGACGAGGCACTTCGTTGCCTTAACTGTAAAAATGCACCCTGTGTTTCAGGTTGCCCTGTAAATATTCACATACCCGAATTTATCGAAAAGGTGAAAACGGGCGATTTTGAAGGCGCATATCAGGTGATTTATAAATCATCATCTTTACCCGCAGTTTGCGGTCGCGTTTGCCCACAAGAAAAGCAATGCGAAAGCAAATGTATCAGGGGTATTAAGGGTGAAAGCGTTGGCATTGGTCGACTTGAACGCTTTGTTGCCGATTGGCACAACGCTCACACAACCGAAAATATTGCAAAACCACAGTCAAACGGTAAAAAGGTTGCTGTTATCGGCTCGGGCCCGTCGGGGCTTACCTGTGCGGGTGAGCTTGCTAAAAAGGGATATGAAGTGACTGTTTTCGAAGCGCTTCATACAGCGGGTGGCGTGCTTGTTTACGGCATACCCGAATTCCGATTACCAAAGGCCATTGTTCAAAAGGAAGTGGATGCTTTAAAGGCACTTGGTGTTGATTTGCAAACCAATGTTGTGGTTGGCAAAACTATTACTATTGCCGAGCTGTTTGATGAGGGCTATAAGGCGGTGTTTATCGGATCGGGCGCAGGTTTGCCACGCTTTATGGGTATTGAGGGTGAGTCGTTAAACGGTGTATATTCGGCAAACGAATTTTTAACCCGTAACAACCTTATGAAAGCGTATTTGGATGGCAGTGACACCCCCATTTTCAAGGCAAAGCACACCGTTGTTGTTGGTGGCGGTAATGTGGCAATGGATGCCGCCCGTACCGCAAAGCGACTTGGCAGTGATGTAACCATTGTTTACCGCCGCACCGAAAAGGAATTGCCTGCCCGTTTGGAAGAAGTTCACCACGCAAAAGAAGAGGGCATTAACTTTGCAATGCTTACCAACCCCGTTAAAATAAACGGCGACCAAAACGGTTGGGTTGAAAGCATTGTGTGTGATAAAATGGAGCTTTCCGAGCCCGATGAATCGGGAAGAGCGCGCCCTGTAAAAATTCCTGATAGCGAATTTACAATAACTGCTGACTGTGTAATAATGTCGATAGGTACTTCACCTAACCCGCTTATTAAAGATACAACCGAAGGGTTAGAGGTTAATAAATATGGTGGCATTGTTGTTACCGAAGAAACCGCTTTAACTTCGCTTAAAGGTGTTTATGCGGGTGGCGACGCAGTAACAGGTGCTGCAACCGTTATAAGTGCAATGGGTGCGGGTAAAACTGCTGCAAAATCTATTGATGAATATTTAAAAAATGTTTAAAATTTTGACCGTCTTTTTTAAAAGGCGGTCTTTTTTTACATATTTTGCCGTTTATTATATAATAATATTATTATTTACTTGACAAGCCGAGTGTAAAAATAGTATTATATTATGAGATATAAGGGGAAATTTAACTTTATAAAACTTTGTGTGTTTTTGAGAAAAACACATTTACATAAAAAAATTAATGGAGGAAAATTGATGGCTGATAAAAAAGAGTCAAAGAAGTATATAAAAACAAAGAACGAACAAAAAAACAAGACTCAAAATAAAAATAAAAATAATAGCCGTGTAAAAAAGCCAACAAACAATAATGTGAAAAATACAAAAAGCCCAAAATCACCTGTTAGGATTATTCCGCTTGGCGGTCTTGGTGAAATAGGTAAAAACATCACCCTTTACGAGTATGAGGGCGATATGATTTTGGTAGACTGCGGAATGTCCTTTCCCGATGAAGAAATGCCGGGTATCGACATTGTAATTCCTGATTTTACCTATGTTTTGGAGAATAAAGATAAAATCAAGGGTCTTTTTGTAACCCACGGTCACGAGGACCATATCGGTGCAATTCCTTATTTGCTTAAAAACTTTAATGTGCCGATTTATGCCACACGCTTAACGGTTGGTCTTATTGAAGGCAAGCTTAAAGAACACCGCCTTTTAGAAAGCGCAAAGCTTAATGTTGTAAAAGCGGGCAGCACAGTTAATGCGGGCAAGTTCTCGGTTCAGTTTATTCACGTAAACCATTCAATACCCGATGCAGTTGCCTTTGCAATTAAAACAGCGGGTGGCACGGTTGTGCACATGGGTGACTTTAAAATTGATACTACACCTATTGATGACTATATGATTGATATACCTTGCCTTGCCGAACTTGGCAAGAAAGGTGTTTTGGCACTTTTGTCTGATTCAACCAATGCCGAACGTGGCGGTTATACCGCATCCGAGCGTTTGGTTGGCGGTTCGTTTTCAAACCTTTTCCGTCAGGCCGAGGGTAAACGAATTATAGTTGCAACATTTTCATCTAATATTCACCGTATACAGCAAATTATTGACGAGGCATACCGCTGTAACCGTAAGGTTGCGGTTTCGGGACGAAGCATGCTTAATGTTGTGTCGGTCGCTGAGGAACTTGGATATTTAAGAGTTCCAAAGGATGTTTTAATTGAAATTGAAGCGATTAAAAATTACACCCCGGGCGAAATTGTTGTGGTAACAACGGGCAGTCAGGGTGAGCCCCTTTCAGCACTTCACCGAATGGCATTTTCTGACCACCGTCAAGTTGAAATTGCTCCGGGGGATATGATAATTATTTCGGCAACCCCAATACCCGGCAATGAAAAGCTTGTTACAAAGGTTATTAACGAGCTTATGAAGCGTGGGGCAAATGTGGTTTACGAAAGAATGTATGATGTGCATGTTTCGGGCCACGCCTGTCAAGAAGAATTAAAGCTTATTATGAGCATTGTAAAGCCAAAGTATTTTATTCCCGTTCACGGCGAACAAAAGCACCTTATGAAGCACGCCGAGTTAGCAAAGCTTATGGGAATTGAAAAAGAAAATACTGTTATTGCTCAAAATGGCTCGGTTATAGAACTTACTAAAAAACAGGTTAAATGCACCGAGATGGTTCAAGCAGGTCGTGTTATGGTTGATGGCTTGGGCGTTGGTGATGTTGGCAGTATTGTCCTTCGTGACAGAAAGCTGCTGTCCGACGGCGGTATAATTATTGTTGCGGTTTCAATAGATGCTGTAACACGCGAAATTGTGGCAGGTCCTGACATTGTTTCACGCGGATTCATCTATATGAAGGAATCGGAAGAGCTTATTTCAGAAATCAACAATCTTGTTTGGGATATACTTGACAGATGTTATTACCAAAATATTAGAGATTGGGCAACAATTAAAAACAAAATTAAAGACGGCGTTTCAAAATTCTTGTTTACAAAAACAAAACGCAGTCCTATGGTATTACCCATTATTATGGAAGTGTAAAGGAGAATAACAATGAAGGTTGTTTTATTACAAGATGTTAAAGGCCACGGCAAAAAGGGTGAGCTTTGCAATGTTTCTGACGGCTATGCAAGAAACTTTTTGTTCCCTAAAAAGCTTGCGGTTGAGGCCGATAATGCCGCTTTAAACGAGCTTAAAAACCGTGAAGAAGCCGCAGCACACCACAAAAAAGAAGAAATTGCCGCTGCACAAAACACCGCAAATGCTTTAAACGGCAAAGAGGTGGTTATTAAAGCAAAGGCGGGCAGCAACGGTAAGCTTTTTGGCTCGGTTACTTCAAAGGAAATTGCTGCCGAAATCAAAAACAAATTAGGCATTGAAATTGATAAAAAGAAAATGTCGGTTGCCGACATTAAAAATTTCGGTGAATACACCGCTGAAATCAAGCTTTATCAGGGAATAGTTGCAAAAATAACTGTAAAGGTTACTGAATAATTATGGCTGAAAATAAAACAATTTACGATTTAGACGGCGTACGCCTTCCATATTCGGTTGAAGCCGAGCAGGCGGTTTTGGGTTCGATTATTATTGACCCTAAATGTATCAATGAAATCGCCGTTAGTATGAAAAGTGAATATTTTTACATTCCTCAGCACCGTGAAATCTATAATGCACTTTCTTCAATGTATGAATTAAGTCAAACTATTGACTTTGTTTCACTTCTTGAAAAGTTGAAGAAAAACGGCACTTATGACGAAGCAGGCGGCAAAGCATATTTAAGCCAGTTGGCACAAACCGTGCCGACATCGGCAAATGTGCTTACATATGTTGCCATTATTCGTGACCGTTATTATGCGCGTGCTTTGATGGAAGCGGCACAGGGCATTATAAAGGATGTTAATGAAGATGCCGAGGATTCGGGCAAGCTTATTGATGCTGCCGAACAGCGCATTTATGACATTAGACAGGGTAGAGAGGTTAGCGGTCTTACCCATATTAAAAGCGTTATTGAAAACGAAACCTATGACCGCCTTACCAAAATGGCCGACCCCGAAACTAAAAAGGATTATGTCGGCATACCGACAGGTCTTGGTCAGCTTGACAAAATGATTACCGGTCTTAATAAGTCAGACCTTTTGATTTTGGGTGCCCGCCCCGGTATGGGTAAAACCGCTTTTGCGCTTAACATTGCACGCAATGTTGCGGTACAGCAGGGTAAAACTGTTTGCTTTTTCTCACTTGAAATGACACGCGACCAGTTGGCACAGCGTATGCTTTCAAGCGAAGCAGCAATTCAAAGTGCAAAGCTTCGCACGGGTGAGCTTGACCCTGATGAGTGGACACGCTTGGCCCAAGCGGGTGATGTGCTTTCTAAAGCACCGATTTATTTCGATGAAACCTCGGGTATTACTGTTCGTGAAATGAAGGCAAAGCTTATGCGTATGCCAAAGGTTGACCTTGTTGTAGTTGACTATTTGGGACTTATGAAATCTGCCCGAAAGACCGAAAACCGTGTGCAAGAGGTTTCCGAAATTACACGAAATTTAAAAATTATGGCAAAGGACCTTAAAATTCCTGTTTTGGCCTGTGCTCAGCTTTCTCGTGGTACTGAAGTAAAGGGCAAATCGCATAAGCCCGCACTTTCCGACCTTCGTGAATCGGGCTCTATTGAACAGGATGCCGATATTGTAATGTTCCTTTACCGTGAAAAATATTATGATAACGAAAAGAATGAGGACGAGGACAAGGGCGACCCTAACAAAGCTGAATGTATCGTGGCCAAAAACCGCCACGGTGAAATTGGCAGCGTTGATTTATATTGGGATGGTCAGTATACTCGCTTCACTTCTGTGGATTTGTATAGACAATGATAGAAAAAGTTTTAGATGCAGTTAACCGCTTTTCGCTTATAAGCTCGGGCGATACTGTTACAGTTGCGCTTTCGGGCGGGGCGGATTCGGTTGCACTTTTACACGCTTTGTGGTCTTTAAAGGATAAGCTTTCAATAACTGTTAGGGCGGCGCATTTAAATCACGGCATACGCGGTGGCGAAGCCGATAGGGATGAAGCGTTTGCAAAATGGTTATGTTTAAAGCTTGATATACCAATTGTGACAGAAACAGTTGATATACCCACACTCGCAAAAGAAAGAGGACAAAGTGTTGAGCTTTGTGCAAGGGAAGTAAGATATGACTTTTTAAGGCGCAATGCCGAAGGTCTTGTTGCAACTGCCCACACCGCCTCTGACAATATTGAAACCGTGCTTTTGAATTTGACAAGGGGTAGCGGAATTAAAGGTCTTTGCGGCATACCGCCAAAAAGAGATAATTTTATAAGACCGCTGATTTTTTGCAGTCGCTATGATATTGAAAAATATTGTATTGACAATTCGCTTTCTTATGTGACCGACAGCACAAATTTAACCGATGATTACACCCGCAATAAAATTAGGCACAAGGTTGTAACCGCTTTAAAGGAAATCAATCCATCACTTGAAGATGCACTTGTTCGCGCAACCGACATTTTGCGTGAGGATAATGAGGCGCTTGAAATGTTGGCACAGGAAACCCTTTTTAAGTGTGAAAGCGAAAACGGCTTGGTTGCGGATGTGTTAAAAACAGTGCCTGTCGCCATTGCAAAGCGTACAATAATAAAATATGTAAATTCGCTGTATGAACAACTGTCACTTGACAGTTTCCATATAAACGCTTTATATGATGTTGCGTTAAATGGTGGCAAAACAAGCTTGCCGAATAATCTTTTTGGAATTTGCGAAAACGGTATTTTAACTGTTGCTGGTGATGAAACGGCTGAAACAGTGCAATTTACCGTTACACTTACAAAAAAGCCAAATGTTAACAATTTATTCTCAAATGACACATTAGACTGTGATAAAATTGTTGGCAGTCCGGTTGTTCGCACAAGAAGAGAGGGCGACAAAATTCGTCTTAAAAACCGTGGATGCACAAAATCGCTTAACAAAATTTTTTGTGAAGAAAAAATACCTCAAAATCTTCGTGATAATCTTCCTGTTATCGCAGATGATAAGGGTGTTATTTGGGTTTACGGCATTGGTTTAGCACAAAGAGTTGCCCCAACTGTCAGCAGTGAAAATTTGCTTTTTGTTGAGGTTTTAAAATAAGGGGATTTTTATGGAAAAGGATATTATTGAAAAGGTTTTAGTATCAAAAGAAGAAATTGCTGAAATTTGCCGTAGATTAGGTAAAGAAATCACAGCCGATTACGAGGGTAAAAATCCTCTTGTTGTTTGTGTTTTAAAGGGCAGTTCGGTTTTTATGTCTGACCTTGTTCGCGAAATCGACTGTGAATGTGAAATTGATTTTATGTCGGTTTCATCTTACAGCGGCACAAAAACCACAGGTCAGGTTGCATTTAAAAAGGATTTGGATATAAATCCTGAAGGAAGGCACATACTTATTGTTGAGGATATTTTAGATTCGGGTCTAACCCTTTCATATCTTAAAAATGTTATTCTTGGCCGAAATGTTGCAAGTGTTAAAATTTGCACATTTTTAGACAAGCCCTCCAATCGTAAGGCGGATATCACAGCCGATTATGTCGGCAAGGTTATACCTGATGAATTTGTTGTTGGTTATGGTCTTGATTATAATGAAAAATTTAGAAATTTGAGTTATGTCGGTGTGCTTTCACCGAAGGTTTACTCTGAATAAACTGAAAAAGGAGAACTTTCTTTGAAAAAGAATTTTAAAAATGTACTTTTGTACCTTGGCATACCGCTAATTTTAATTATTACTGTCGGTATGGTTTCGTTTTTGAACAAAAATACAGCCGAAAAGAAATATTACCAAATTGTTGAGCTTATTAAGGAAAACAAGGTTTCTGAATATGAGCTTAATAATTACAGTGGTCAGTTAAAGTATAAGCTTCGTGAAAACGGCAAAACCTACCGTTTCACCGTTGCTGACACTGAAATTTTTTGGCATGATATTCACGAAGCTGTTGAAGAAATAAACCAAAATGCCAAAACCGAAGACCAAAAAATTAAGTATCACTACGAGCGTGGCAGCAGTAATGCTATGCTTTCAAGTCTTTTGCCTATTATCTTATTAATTGGCACGTTTGTTGTGCTTTATTTCCTTGTGTTTAGGAAAATGTCAGCACAAATGGGCGCTGATAAAACCTTGACATTTGGTAAATCTCGCGCAAGGCGTGATGACGGAAAGCGAAAAACTACCTTTGCCGATGTTGCAGGTGCAGATGAAGAAAAGGAAGAAATGGCCGAAATTGTTGACTTTCTTAAAAATCCAATGCAGTTCGGAGAAATGGGTGCTAAAATACCACGCGGCGTGCTTTTGATGGGCCCTCCCGGTACGGGTAAAACCCTTTTGGCTCGTGCTGTTGCAGGCGAAGCAGGTGTTCCTTTCTTTTCAATTTCGGGCTCTGACTTTGTTGAAATGTTTGTAGGTGTAGGTGCATCCCGTGTGCGTGACCTTTTCTCGCAAGCCAAAAAAGAAGCCCCTGCTATTGTATTTATTGATGAAATAGATGCTGTTGGTCGCCAAAGAGGTACAGGCCTTGGCGGTGGTCACGATGAAAGAGAGCAAACCTTAAACCAATTACTTGTTGAAATGGACGGCTTTGGCGATAACGAGGGTGTTATTGTTATGGCTGCAACAAACCGCCCTGATGTTTTGGATAAGGCACTTTTGCGCCCAGGTCGTTTTGACAGACAAATTATGGTTAATTATCCTGATGTTAAGGGCCGTGAAGAAATCTTAAAGGTTCACTCACGCGGTAAGCCATTAGGCCCTGATGTA
Organism: Clostridia bacterium; assembly: GCA_017549565.1. Lineage (GTDB taxonomy): Bacteria > Bacillota > Clostridia > Oscillospirales > Acutalibacteraceae > UBA737. The sequence goes on along the minus strand of JAFYUI010000004.1, from coordinate 64,301 downwards.
TCGCTTAAAACTATTGCAAAGTCAACCTCCGGCTTTACAGGTGCTGACCTTGCAAACCTTTTAAATGAATCGGCACTTTTGGCAGTTCGCCGCGGCAAAAAGGCCATTACACAAGCCGAGGTTGAAGAAGCCACCATTAAGGTTGTAATGGGTGCTGAAAAGAAATCACACATTGTAAGCGATAAGGACAAAATGGTTACCGCTTATCACGAAGCGGGCCACGCCGTTGTTTCTTATTTCTTGCCAACCCAAGACCCTGTTCACCAAATTTCAATTATCCGTCGCGGTATGGCGGCAGGTTATACAATGTATCTTCCAAACGAAGAAAAGGGCCATGTTTCACGCAATCAGCTTTTGGAACAAATTTGCTCGCTTTTGGGTGGCCGTGCGGCTGAACAGTTGACACAGAATGATATTTGCACAGGCGCTTCAAATGATATTGAACGCGCAACCGATTTAGCAAGACAAATTGTTACACGCTATGGTATGAGTGAAAAGTTAGGCCTTGTTAAATATGGTAATGACAATAATGAAGTGTTCTTGGGACGCGATTTCTCATCTACACCAAACTATTCCGAAAAGACTGCTGCTTTAATTGATGATGAAATTGAAGCGATAGTTATGGAACAGTATAACAGAGCGCTTGAAATTCTTAAAAACGCAATGCCAAAGCTTCACGAAACCGCAAAAATTCTTTTCGAAAATGAAAAGGTTGAAGGTAACGAATTCTTGGCACTTATGGAAAATAAGCCACTTGAAATAGAAGAATAATTTTTTTAACGGAGATAATCTTTTAAAGTGTTATCTCCGTTAATTTTTTGGGCATAATCATATTGGTGATTTATGTGTCAAGCTTTAAGATATTTTTAAAAACCTTTGTTATAAGCGGTTGGTGTGTGGCATTTTTTATTGGGGCGGGGTATTATTATATCCAAAGCCAAACTACTACACCCGCAGAAATTGAAAATGAATCTGTGCCGTATTACGACTATATTCCCGAAAGCAAGGGTGTAATGTTTAATTTCGGTACAAGGTGCGTTTATACCTATTTAGATTTTGAAAATTCTTCTATTACGGTTATGATTAACCCACAAGAAACCGAAAGCAAGGGATATAAGGCGGATTTTGTTGTTAATGCCGATTATAACCTTATAGCAAAAATGGTTGACTATTTTGAAGGCATAAACCTTGAAATAGAAGGTGAAACACTGCGTTATACGGGCGGTCAGGTTGTAGATTTATTATCAACAAATAATGATAGCAGTCTTCGACAAAGTATTGTTTTATCGGTTCTTTCAAAAATTAAAGAGCAAGGGGTGGGGGTTGATTTTTTTAATATGATAATAATAAACAGTAAGACCAACCTAAAAATGCCCGACTGTTATTTTTGGAAAGATAAAATAGATAAAATCGCAAGCAATGTTAACTTTTTAAATAACTAATATTATCATTGACAAATAGTGCGTTTTTAAGTATATTTATTATAGGTATATATTGGGGGGATATTTTTGGAAAAGGTTTATGAAATTTTCGGCACAAACGTATTTAACGATTTAGTCATGAAGGAGCGTTTGCCCGCCGATACTTACGAAATCTTGAAAAGTTCAATTAAAGAGGGAAAAGGTCTTGACAGCAGTATTGCTGATGCTGTTGCATCCGCTATGAAGGACTGGGCCATAGAAAAGGGTGCAACGCATTATACACATTGGTTCCAGCCACTTACAGGTATTACCGCTGAAAAGCATGACGGGTTTATTTCTCCAACTGAAGATGGCCATATAATTATGGAATTTTCGGGTAAGGAGCTTATTAAGGGTGAACCTGATGCTTCGTCATTCCCATCGGGTGGACTTCGCGCCACATTTGAAGCGCGTGGATACACAGCGTGGGACCCGAGTTCTTACGCCTTTATAAAGGATGAAACTCTTTGTATACCAACTGCATTTTGCTCTTATTCAGGCGAAGCGCTTGACCAAAAAACCCCCTTGCTTCGCAGTATGGAGGCAGTAAATAAGCAGGCACTCCGTATTGTAAATGCGCTTGGCTTTAATGATGTTAAACGCACTACCACAACGGTTGGTCCGGAACAAGAATATTTTTTGGTTGACAAAGCCCTTTATGATAAACGCCCCGACTTAATTTATTGCGGCCGCACCTTAATTGGTGCAATGCCACCAAAGGGTCAGGAAATGGATGACCATTATTTTGGTGTTTTAAAACCGCGAGTTGCCGCATTTATGCGTGAGCTTGATAAGGAATTGTGGCGTCTTGGTGTTTTGGCAAAAACCGAACATAACGAAGCGGCTCCCTCACAGCATGAATTAGCACCTATTTTTACTACTACCAATATTGCGGCTGACCATAATCAGCTTACAATGGAATTTATGAAGAAAACAGCGCTTCGCCACGGTCTTGTTTGTCTTTTGCACGAAAAACCATATGATAGAGTAAACGGCAGCGGCAAGCACAACAACTGGTCAATTTCAACCGACACAGGTGTAAACTTCTTAAAAGCGGGCAAAAACCCTGCCGATAATAAGTTGTTTATTTTAACTATGGCGGCTGTTATTGAAGCGGTGGACAAGCATCAGGATTTATTAAGAATTGCTGTTGCAACTGCGGGTAATGACCACCGCCTTGGCGGTCACGAAGCACCTCCTGCAATTATTTCAATCTTCCTTGGTGAAGAACTTACCGATTTGCTTAATTCAGTTGCAAATGGCAACCACCACGACAATGCAAAACGTGTTAAAATGAAAATTGCCGCCGAAATTATCCCTGAATTTAAAAAGGATAATGCCGACCGCAACCGCACATCGCCCTTTGCGTTTACGGGTAATAAGTTTGAATTTAGAATGCTTGGCTCAGCTTCATCTATTTCCGACACCAATGTTATGATTAACACAATGGTGGCAGATGTGTTTGAAGACTATGCAGACCGACTTGAAAAAGCAGAGGATGTATCCGCCGAAATTAACCTTATTGTTAAAGAGGTTATGGAAAACCACAAGCGCATTATCTTTAATGGTGATGGTTATTCAGCCGAATGGGAGGCAGAGGCCGAAAAACGCGGTCTTTTAAATCTTCGCAGTACGGTAGATGCTTTGCCACTTTTGAAAACCGAGGAAAATATTTCACTGTTTGAGCGTCACGGGGTATTAAACCGTGCTGAAATAAATTCGCGTGTTGATATTATTCTTGAAAATTATACCAAGGTAATACATATTGAGGCATTAACACTTCTTGATATGATAAATCGAGGTGTTATCCCCGCAATTACAAGGTATTCAAATGTTTTGTGTGAAACCATAAATAATAAAAATTCTATCCGTGTGGACAGCAGTGTTGAAAGCGAGCTTTTAAGCCGCCTTACTGCCGTAAATAAAGAGCTTTTCAGTCTTTCTTCCGCGCTTAAAATGGCGGTTGCATCGGCTGAAAGGGAAAAGGATATACTTAAAAAAGCCACCGAATATCACGACACAATTTTAAAAATTATGGCTGACATTCGTAAATATTCCGATTCGGCTGAAAGTGTTGTTCCCGAAAGTGATTGGCCATATCCAAGCTATGGTGATTTGCTTTTCAAAATTTAAAAATAATTAAAAAATCGGCACCCTATTGGGTACCGATTTTTTATTTTGCTTATGGATTAGCAGCAACCGTTATTGCCACAGCCGTTGTCACAGCCGCAACCGCCGTTGCCCCAACCGCCGCAGCAGAAGAGGATGAGGATTAAAATGATAATCCAAGAACAACCATTATTACACATATTGAATAACCTCCTTTTTGGTTTTCGTTACATACTATGTAAAATAATTCAAGGTGTTACAAAAAAGTTTTTAAAAAGTATTTGACTTTTCCTGACTTTCGTGTATAATTAAAGTCAGAGAAGGTCAAAAACTTTTACCAAAAGGTGATTTTATGAGATTAAGTGACTTAATTACAAAAGAAATTATAAAAATGTTAAACGAATCGGAGGCACACACTGCCGAAATTCAACGCAATGAATTTGCAAATTTAATGGGCTGTGCGCCAAGTCAAATAAATTATGTTTTATCATCCCGCTTCACACCTGAGCACGGCTATATTATTGAAAGCCGTCGCGGTGGCGGGGGATATATCCGTATAAAGCGTGTTGTGATGAATCATACTTCGGCACTTATGCACATAATAAATGCGATAGGAGACAGCATTGATGCGCTTTCAACCCGTGTTTTGCTTGAAAACTGTATCGAAAGCGGTGTGGTTTCAAGTGAAGTCGCCAAGGTTATGGCGGCGGCGATTTCAAATTCGGTAATGCAAAATATACCGCCGCAGTATAAGGATAATATCCGTGCAGTAATATTAAAGCAAATGCTTATGACACAAATTTAGGAGATGTTATTTATGATTTGTGAAAAATGTGGAAAAAATCACGCAACCACCCATATCAAAACTGTGGTTAACGGAATAGTTAAAGAATATAATCTTTGCAGCACCTGTGCCGCTGAAAGTGGTTATGGCTCGACCGGTATTACAGGTATGTTGGCATCACTTCTTGGTGAGGTTTCACAGCCCACCCTTAAAAACCAAAAGCAATGCTCGCTTTGTGGCACCACCTTTGCCGATATTGCACACAGCGGTAAAATGGGTTGCAGTCAGTGTTACAAAACTTTTAGGGAAGAGCTGTTACCTTATATTAAAAGAATTCACGGTGCTTCATCACACGCGGGTAAAATACCTAACCGTGCACCGCTTGTTGTAAGACCAAAGGAAAAAACAATAGACGATTTAAGACAGGAATTATCCCGCCTTGTTGCCGAAGAAAAGTACGAACAAGCCGCAGTAATTCGTGATAAAATTAAGGAAATGGAGGGCAAATAATATGAGTAGATGGTATAACGATTTATCCGCACAAAACGACATTGCGGTAAGCTGCCGCATACGACTTGCAAGAAATATTGAAAATTTGCCTTTTCCAAGCAAAATGACCGATGATGACCGCAAAGCACTTAACGAGCAGGTAAAATCGGCAGTTTTAAACAGTAACACCCCCTTTGCCAAAAACCTTAAATATATAAATATGTCGGACATACCTGAAATTCAGCGTTATGCAATGGTCGAAAGACATATTATAAGCCCCGAATTTGCCGCAAAGACTGCGGATACAGCTATCATACTGTCAGAGGATGAAAGCATAAGTATTATGATAGGTGAAGAGGACCATATTCGTATTCAGGTATTAAAATCGGGTATGAATTTGAAGGATGCCTATGATTTGGCTGAAAGTGTTGACTCGCTTTTATCGGTACAACTTAATTTTGCCTTTGATTCGGCGCTTGGCTTTTTAACCGAATGCCCTACAAACTTGGGCACAGGGCTTCGTGCTTCGGTAATGCTGCATTTACCCGCTCTTGAAAATAATGGTGAAATTAGCGGGCTTATTGATTCGATAAGCAAAATTGGTTTTACTGTTAGGGGAATGTATGGCGAGGGCTCGAAATCCTTGGCTTCACTTTATCAGGTTTCAAACCAAATCACATTGGGAATCAGCGAAAAAAATGCCCTTGAAAACCTTAAAATAATTACAACACAGCTTATTGAAAAGGAATTAAAGGCAAGGGAAACGCTCAATAAAATCAAGCTTGAAGATATTTGCTGGCGTGCAGTTGGCACACTTAAAAGCGCAAGAATTTTAACAAGCGAGGAAATGATAAATTTAATTTCGCGTGTTAAGCTTGGCAAAAGTATGGGCATAATTGATTTAGATTGCAGTCCCATTAAAATTTTAATTGAAGCACAGCCATATATGCTGATGCAAAAGTATGGTGTAATGGAGCCATTTGACCGTGACATTTGCCGTGCAAATATGATTAGAGGCGATTTATAAATGAAATATAACTTTAAAGGTTTTACCGCTAAGTCTAACGAGGCGTTAAACCAAGCAATAAATTCGGCCGAAATTTTAGGCCACACCTATGTCGGAAGTGAGCATTTGCTTTTAGGGCTTTTGCGTGTCGGCGGCGGTGTTGCTTCGGCTATTTTGACAAAATATGGCGTGACGGCTGACAATGTTGAAAACCTTATCCGCAGTCAAATTGGCTGCGGCACAAAAACCCGACTGTCGCCCGACTTTTTTACACCACGCGCAAAGCAGGTAATTGAGCTTGCAATGTCTAGCAAGATAAATTCGGGCAAACAGCTCGTAGGTACTGAGCATTTACTGCTTGGAATACTTGGCGAGGGTGATAACTTTGCTATTCGTTTTTTAAATGATTTGGATGTGGATGTTGCAAACCTCACCCGTGAGCTTTTGGAGGCGACGGGGGTTGATATTAACACCAAGACCGAAAAACCGCCTGAGAGCGCCAAAAACGATAAAATACCAACCCTTTTAAAATATGGCAGAGATTTAACAACGGATGCTAAAAATGGTAAAATTGACCCCGTAATCGGCCGACAGGCAGAGGTTGAGCGTGTAATTCAAATTTTGTGCCGTCGCACTAAAAATAACCCCTGCTTAGTGGGCGAGCCGGGTGTTGGTAAAACCGCAATTATTGAAGGTTTGGCACAGCAAATTTGTGACGGCAATGTGCCCGAAATTTTGCAAAACAAAAGAATTTTCACACTTGATTTAACAGGTGTGGTTGCAGGTACAAAATACCGTGGTGATTTTGAAGATAGAATAAAATCTATCATTGAAGAAGTTACAAAGTCTGACAATATAATTTTATTTATCGATGAAATTCACACCATAATCGGTGCCGGCTCGGCCGAGGGTTCAACTGACGCTGCAAATATTTTAAAGCCGTCCTTGGCGCGTGGCGAATTTCAGCTTATAGGGGCTACAACACTTTCTGAATACCGCAAAAATATTGAAAAGGATTCTGCACTTGAACGCCGTTTTCAACCTGTGACTGTTAACGAGCCAAACGAAGAGGACAGCGTTTTAATATTAAAGGGTATTCGTGATAAGTACGAGGCGCACCATAAGGTTACAATTACCGATGAGGCGATAAAATCGGCGGTTATGCTGTCTTCGCGATATATAAGTGACCGCTTTTTGCCCGACAAGGCGATTGACCTTATTGATGAGGCGGCTTCCCGAGTGCGACTTAATGCATCGGCAATACCTCAAAAAATTAAAGAGCTTGAACAAAAGATTACCGAAATTGATGAGGAAAAAGAGGAAGCAATAAATTCTCAGGAATTTGAACGAGCCGCCGCTTTGCGTGATGAGGTAACAAACCTTAAATGCGACCTTGAAGCCGAGCGTGAAGCGTGGAAAAAGGATAATGCACATATAAACGGCACAGTTGGTGTTGAGGAAATTGCACAAATCGTTTCAAGCTGGACAGGTGTGCCCGTATCGCAGCTAACCGAAGAGGAAAGCGACCGACTTTTAAAAATGGAAACCGAGCTTCACAACCGAATTGTCGGTCAGGATGAAGCAGTGACCGCAGTTGCTAAGGCAATAAGGCGTGGCAGGGTAGGTCTTAAAGACCCCAAGCGTCCAATTGGGTCATTTATATTTTTGGGTCCGACAGGTGTTGGTAAAACCGAGCTTTGCAAGGCACTTGCCACCGCAATGTTTGGCAATGAAAATATGATGATACGACTTGATATGTCGGAATATATGGAAAAGCACACAGTTTCCCGTTTGGTTGGCTCGCCACCAGGTTATGTCGGCTTTGATGAGGGCGGTCAGCTTACCGAAAAGGTACGCCGCCACCCTTATTCAGTAATTTTGTTTGATGAAATTGAAAAAGCACACCCCGATGTGTTTAATATACTTCTTCAAATATTAGAGGATGGTATTTTAACTGATTCACAGGGAAGAAGAGTTGACTTTAAAAACACCGTTATCATTATGACTTCAAATGTGGGGGCACGCCTTATAACCGAAAAGCGTGTAAGCTTTGGTTTTTCACAAGGCGGGGACGATGGAAATGCCGATATTAAGACGGCCGTTTTAAACGAGCTTAAAAACACCTTCCGTCCCGAATTTTTAAACCGTGTTGATGACATTGTGGTTTTCACAAAGCTTACCAAACCGCAAATTGAAGAAATTGCCGAAAAAATGCTTGATAATTTAAGTCAGCGCACAAAGGCGCTTGAAATCGATATTACCTTTGATGACAGCGTTAAAGCCGAGCTTGCCACAAAGGGCTTTGATGAGGTTTACGGTGCAAGGCCGTTAAGACGCGAAATTCAAAATAAAATTGAAGATGTTTTAAGCGAAAAGATTTTGGATGGCAGCATTAAAAAAGGCGATAGGGTAGTATGCGAATTTAAAGAAAACGAGTTTGTTTTTAAATAAAAAATATATGTTTTTTAAGACAAGGAATGAAAATTTCCTTGTCTTTTTTTATTTTTTCAAAAAAATCTAAAAAAACACTTGATTTTTTATAATTAGGGCATTATAATGACATTGTAGTGGTGCAAAGTGTCACTAAAAACCATTAAAGTGCATCAAAGTGGTGAAAAAAGAGGTGAAAATCCGTGCTTTTTGGTGGTTACCAACATAATATTGATAAAAAAGGCAGGGTTTTCATTCCTGCAAAGTTTCGCGAAGCATTGGGCGAAGAGTTTTATATTTGCCGTTCAATCTTTGGCAAGCGTTGTCTTTGCGTTTATTCACAGGCAGAATGGGACAAGCTTGTTGAACAAATCAGCACCCTTCCAAATACAAAATCAAACGACTTAAAGCGTTTTTTATATGATGGTACATTTACTGTCGGATTTGACAGTCAGGGCAGAATTTTAATTCCCGCCGGACTTAGAGAATATTCTCTTTTAGAGGGTGAAGCGCATATTATCGGTATGGCTTCTAACCTTGAAATTTGGAATACTGAGCTTTGGGCTGAGGAAAACGAAAAATACACACCCGAAAATATCGCTTCCATTGTTGAGGAGCTGAACTTCTAATTATGGAATTTAATCATATTTCGGTTTTACTTAATGAAACAATTTCCGCACTCAATATTAAGGCGGACGGAATTTATATTGATGGTACTGCCGGTGGGGCAGGTCATTCAAAAGAAATTGCCAAAAAGCTTAAAAACGGTTTGCTTTTGGCGCTTGACCAAGACCCCGATGCAATAAAAATTGCAACCGAGCGACTTTATGGTCTTCCCGCAAAGGTTATAAGAAGCAACTTTGCCGATATGGACAAGGTCGCCAAAAACGAGGGCATTAACAAGGTAGACGGCATATTGCTTGATTTGGGGGTTTCATCCTATCAGCTTGATACTGCCGAAAGGGGCTTTTCTTATCATAAAGAATCTCGCCTTGATATGCGTATGAGTCAAAGCGGTTTAAGTGCCGAAGATGTGGTAAATGATTTTACCGCACAGGAGTTAAGTGATATTTTCTTCCGCTTTGGTGAAGAAAAGTTTTCAAAAAGAATTGCTGACAGAATTATTGCTGAACGCCAAAAGGCAAGAATTACAACCACAACACAGCTTGCCGATATAATTGCATCGGCTTATCCTGCGGCGGCACGCCGTGACGGACACCCGGCCAGAAAATGCTTTCAAGCAATAAGAATTGCCGTAAATGGCGAGCTTGACCGTTTGAATGAGGTGCTTGACATTGCATTTGACTTGCTTAAAAAAGACGGTGTGTTGGCTATTATAACCTTCCATTCGTTAGAGGATAGAATGGTTAAGCTCAGGTTTAAGGAATACTGCACAGGTTGTACCTGTCCGCCCGATATTCCTGTTTGTGTTTGTGGTAAAACACCGCGCGGTCATTTGCTTACACGAAAACCTATTGAGCCAACTGATGAGGAGCTTAAAAATAATCCACGCAGCAGAAGTGCAAAATTAAGGGTAATAATAAAAAATTAGGAGGAGAGCAATGAACAACATTAAATATTATAATGACAGCTTGGCTTATGATTTTGAAATGTTTATGCCAAAGCAAAATAAAAATGCCGAGCAGCAAAATAATATTGTTGTTATGCCAAAAGCTGCTCGCAAAACAAAGGCAAGACGCAAAGCAGCTGCAAGGCGACTTTCTCCTGCCGTTTCGGTAATATTAGCTACAATAGTTGCTTTATCGGCTGTATGTGCTAATTTGGCTATTCGCCTTAAAATTAACGAGGTTAAGGCCGAAATCAACGATGTTAAATCAGCTATTGCCGAGCTTGATAGCGAAAAAACTGTTTTAGAGGTTGAGCTTGAGCGTAGAATTTCCTATGCCAACCTTGAGGTTGAGGCAATGCAGCTTGGTATGAAGAAGCCCGATAAGGACGATGTAACATATATAAAGGTTAATGACAGCAATGCCTGTAAAATTGCTGACGGTACTTTGCTTAAAGCAGAGTAATAAATAATATATAAAAGTTAATATACTAATTATTGGGTACGAGAGCTGAAAAAATGTCGGCTCTCGTATTCGGGTATTATAAGTTTAAGTTTTTTAAAGAAAGGGAAGGCGCAAAATGGCTAAAAAACCGGGTAAAATGATGGCAAGACGCATTTTTGTAATTATGCTTATTCTTATTGTTGCGCTTTCGGGTGTTTCGGGCGCAAGTCTTGTAAACATTATGATTTTAAAGGGTGAAGAATATCAAACCAAGGCATCAGAACAACAACTTTATGACAGTCTTGTGACAGCTCCCCGCGGTGATATTTTTGACCGTAATATGCAGGTTTTGGCAACAAGCTCAACCGCTTGGACTGTTTATATAACCCCTAATGGCATTAAAAAGATTAAAGACAATGCAAAGCGTGAAACTGTTCGTGTTACCATTGCAAAGGGTCTTTCGGAAATTTTAGATGTCGATTATGACACGGTTTATAAAAATACCGATAAAAATTCTTATTATGTAATTGTTAAAAAGAAAATTGAAAAATCAACTGCCGATGAAATCCGCAAATTTATAAGTGACAATAAGGATTTGGAAATAACCAAATACATCGGCCTTGATGAAACCACAAAAAGATATTATCCAAATGATACATTAGCATCGGTTGTGCTTGGTTTTGTTGGCTCTGACGAGCAAGGCCTTTCAGGACTTGAAAGCTATTACGATAACGAGCTCACAGGTATTGCGGGCAGAGTTGTTGCGGCAAAAAATGCCCTTGGTACCGATATGCCCTTTACCTATGAAAAGGTTGAAGAGGCAATAAAAGGTAATTCGCTTGTTTTAACACTTGATTCTTATATTCAATACACTTGTGAAAAATATCTTGAAACCGCTATTGAACAAAACAAGGTTGCCGAGCGTGGCGCAGCGGTGGTTATGAATGTAAAGACAGGTGCAATTTTGGCAATGGCGGTTAAGGGCGACTTTAACCCAAACGACCCCTTTACCTTGTCAAAGGTTGACCAAGATAAGGTTGATGCCGAAGCCAACGAAGAGGCAAAATCAAAGCTTAAAAACGAGCTTTTAAACCGCCAATGGCGTAATAAAGCAATTTCCGACTCTTACGAGCCGGGCTCGGTTTTTAAAGTTGTAACTGCATCTATTGCTATTGAAGAAAATTTGATAAATAAGAATAACAGCTTTTTCTGTAACGGTCACACAAGTGTTGCGGGACAAAGATACGGCTGTTGGAAGCATGGTGGTCACGGTACACAAAATTTACAGCAAGCTATTTCAAATTCCTGCAACCCTGCATTTATTACCATTGGTCAGCTTGCGGGCATTTCAACATTTTCTAAATATTTTAAGGCATTTGGCTTTTCCGAAAAAACAGGTATAGATTTACCGGGTGAATCACGCTCGACCTATCACAAAGAGGAAAATATGGGCGTTGTAGAATTGGCATCATCCTCATTCGGTCAAACCTTTAATGTAACCCCTATTCAAATGATGTCGGCAGTTTCAGCTGCAGTAAACGGGGGATATCTTGTTCAACCGCATTTGGTTGCTAAAACTGTTAATGATGCCGGCAAGGTGGTTAAAACCACAACCACAACCTATAAGCGACAGGTAATTTCCGAAACAACCTCCGCCACAATGCGTGAGCTTATGGAGTTTGTTTCTAAAAACGGTGCCAAAAACTCTTTGGTGCCCGGTTATAGAATTGGTACAAAAACAGGTACCTCGCAAAAGGTTTCAAAAATTCAGGCAACAGGCGATACCTACCTTTATATCGGTTCTTGTATAACGGTTGCCCCCATTGATAACCCCGAAATTGCCGTTTTGGTAATGCTTGACGAACCAAAGGGCTCTAACTACTACGGCGGTGTTATTTCGGCACCTGTAAATTCAAAAATTATGGGTGATGTGCTTCCTTACCTTGGCTATGAGCCGAGCTATACCGAAGAAGAAATCAAAAAGCTTGCGGTCGATGTGCCGGATGTTACAAACTTTACTGTAACTGATGCAAAAGCAAAAATTACTAATTCAAAGTTAGATTATAAGATTATTGGCAGTGGCGAAAAGATTGTTCGCCAGTTACCCGAAGCAGGTAGCAAGGTTGCAACAGGCGGTGTGGTAATTCTTTATACCGACGAAACCGCAGGCAGTAAGGTAACAGTGCCAAACTTTACGGGTTATACCGCAACTGAGGTTAATACCTTGGCGGCAAGTTTGGGACTTAATGTTGAATTTTCGGGCAATACCGCAATTTCAGGTCTTAAAGCATATAACCAAAGCATTGCGGCAAATACATCGGTCGAGGTTGGTACTATCGTCACGGTTTACTTCCGTGACGAGAGCGCAGTTGATTAGGAGGAAACAATGAAACTTGGGGCTTTAATTGCCTGCTCGTCTGAGCTTGGGCAGTTAGATGTTGTGGGTATTACCGATAATTCAAAAAAGGTAAGGGACGGCTTTGTCTTTGTTGACACCCACAATAATCCGCAATATGTGGCGGATGCCGTTAAAAATGGTGCGGTTGCACTGGTTTTAGAAAATAAAGCGAATTTTAAAAATGAAATTGTTGTAAAAAACTGTGTTAATGCATATGCCGAAATGTCGGCAAATTGGTTTAATAACCCCGCAAAAAGCTTAAAACTAATCGGTGTTACGGGTACAAACGGAAAAACCACAATAACCTATCTTTTAAAAGAAATTTTAGAAAAAAGCGGTAAAAAGGTTGGCGTTATTGGTACAATTCAAAATGTTATCAACGGTGAGGCATTTGAAACCCTTAATACCACGCCTGACGCATTCGAGCTTAACCGACTGTTTTCGCTAATGCGTGATAACGATTGTGAGTATGTAATAATTGAGGTTTCTTCTCATGCGTTGGCGCTTGGCAGGGTAGAGGGGCTTTGGTTTGATACAGCCGTATTTACAAACCTTACACAAGACCATCTTGATTATCACGAAAATATGGAAAATTATTATCTTGCAAAGAAGAAGCTTTTTTCTATGTGCGATAATGCGGTTGTAAGCATTGATAACGATTACGGAAAACGCCTTTTTGATGAAATTGACTGTAACAAGGTGTCAGTTTCGGCTGATAGTGAAGCCGATTATATTGCAAAGTCAATAAATTTGTTTTCAAGCGGAGTTTCTTATAAGCTCTTTACCGATAAAATAAACCATATTTCTTTAAAAATACCGGGTAAATTTACGGTTTCAAACTCACTTTGCGCCATTGCGGTTGCCGATTTTCTTGGCGTTGAAAAAGAAATAACTGTTAAAGCACTTGCGGAATTTCGGGGTGTAAAAGGCAGGGCAGAGGTTTTAGAAAACACGAAAGATTTTACCGTTATAATTGATTATGCTCACACACCTGACGGGCTTAAAAACATCTTGAAAACCTTTAAAGCATGTGCAAAAAACCGCTTAATTGTTCTTTTTGGCTGCGGTGGTGACAGGGATAAAACCAAACGCTCTTTAATGGGTGAAATCGCATCGATTTATGCCGATTATCTGATTATTACAAGCGATAACCCCCGAACCGAAGACCCGAAAAGCATAATTTCGGATATTTTAAAGGGTGTTCCAAAGTATAAATCGCACAAGGTTATTGAAAACCGACTTGATGCGATAAAATTCGCTCTTTCATTTGCTGAAAAAGATGATATAATAGTATTAGCAGGTAAGGGACACGAAACCTACCAAATTATAGGCAAAGAAAAAATACATTTCGACGAGCGTGAGGTTGTAAAGAACTGCTTGTCTTAAAGGAGCTATGAAAATAATGGATTTTACCACACCTTTGGTTGCGCTTATTGCCTTTGCAGTAACAGCCGCTTCCGGACTATTTGTTATTCCTTTTTTAAGAAAGCTTAAATTTGGTCAAACTATTCTTGATATAGGCCCAAATTGGCACAAGGAAAAGCAGGGCACACCCACAATGGGCGGTGTTATGTTTATCGGCGGTGTTATTATCGCCCTTGTGCTTGGCTTTTCTTATGCTGCAATATTTAATAAAAACTTTTTTATAGACTGCAAGGATAAATATAAGCTTACAGTATTTTTAGCGGGTATTATTATGGCGCTTTGTATGGCGGCTATCGGCTTTTTTGACGACTATATTAAGGTTGTTAAAAAGCGTAATTTAGGTCTTACCGCCCGTCAAAAAACCTTTTTACAACTGCTTACTTCTGCGGTTTACTTGGCAGTGCTCGGCCTTGCGGGTATGAAAACCACCTATATTCCGTTTTTGGGCGATGTTTCTATAACAAGTGGTGTTGGTCTTTTGTTTTGGCCTATTGCTTTAATGTTTATTTACGGCTTTACCAATGCGGTTAATTTAACCGACGGTATTGACGGCTTAGCTTCAAGTGTAACGCTTGTTGTTTCTTGTGCCTTTATGATGGCTGCGGGCTTTATGGGCTTTCATACAACAAATGTGCTTTCTGCCGCAGTTGCGGGTTCTTTGGTTGGCTTCATTTTTTGGAACGGTCATCCCGCAAAGGTATTTATGGGCGATACCGGCTCAATGTTCCTTGGCGGAATGGTTGTAGCCCTTTCGTTTGGTATCGGCAGACCTATTTTACTTATCCCCGCGGGTATTGTTTACTTAATCGAAGCACTGTCTGATATAATTCAGGTTGTGTATTATAAAAAGACCAAAAAGCGTATTTTCAAAATGGCACCAATTCATCATCATTTTGAAAAGTGCGGCTGGTCAGAGGATAAAATCGTTTTGGTATTTTCAGCCGTTGCATTTGTGGGTTGCATATTAGCAATTCTACCTATAATTTTTCAGTTTTAATTAAATTTTAAAATAACTTTAAGAGGTGATATTTATGCAAAAGTCAAGAAAAAAGCAGTCTTTTTTCAATACTGACGGAAAGATGGATATCACCTTTTTATCTTTGGTACTGATTTTATTAACAATAGGTCTTGTAATGCTGTTTTCGGCAAGCTATGCCTTTTCTTATGAAAATTACGGCAATAGCTACCGTTTTATTGCACGACAAGCAATTTTTGCGGTTGCAGGTGTTATTGTAATGCTTGTGGTTTCCACCATAAATTATCGCATTTACCGTAAATTTGCTTGGATTTTTTACTTTATAGTTATGGCAATTTTAATTGCCTTGCTTATAATGCCGCCAATGCTTAAAGGCATGGATGTTAAGCGCTGGCTTGTTATTGGACCTATTAACTTTCAACCGTCTGAATTTGCAAAGTTTGCGGTTGTTTTATTGCTTTCCTCGCTTATTGCGGCAAATTATAAGCTAATGGAAAAATTCGGCTTTGTGGCGTTTTTATTAGGCCTTGTGGCTGTACCTTGCGCCTTAATTGTTTTAGAGCCACACCTTTCTGCAACCGTTTTGGTATTTTGCCTTGGCATTGTTTTGCTTATTGTTGGCGGACTTGCGAAAAAATATATAATTGGCGGTATTGGCGTTGGCGTTGTTGGTGTTGCGGCACTTATTGTGTCGGGCGCGGTAAGCTATGCTTCTGACCGTTTGCAATATTGGCTTAACCCTTGGCTTGACCCATCGGGCAAGGGCTTTCAAACAATTCAGTCGCTTTTGGCAATCGGCTCGGGCGGAATTTTGGGCAGAGGCATCGGTCAGTCACGACAAAAGCATTTATGGGTGCCCGAACCGCACAATGACTTTATTTTTTCAATAGTTTGTGAAGAGCTTGGCCTTATTGGTGCAATGGTTATTATTATTCTGTTTTGCCTTTTGGTTTGGCGCGGATTCACCATTGCAATGAAGGCAAACGACAAATTTGGCTCTTTAATGGCGATAGGTTTAACATTTCAGGTTGGGCTTCAAGCACTTTTAAATATTTGGGTTGTTACAAACACAATGCCAAACACAGGTATAAGCTTGCCGTTCTTTAGCTACGGCGGTACATCGCTTTTAATATTACTTGCTGAAATGGGCATAGTGCTGTCTATTTCGCGAAGTACAAATCTTGAAAAAACATAAAGGGTGAAAAAATGAAAGTTTTATTTGCGGGCGGCGGTACTGCGGGTCACATAAACCCTGCTCTTGCCATTGCCGACTATATTAAATCAAAGCATCCCAATACCGAAATATATTATATCGGCACCCCCGATAAATTAGAGGCAAAGCTCGTTCCTGAAAAGGGATATGCATTTTTTCCCGTAAAGGTGGCGGGTTTTTCAAGGCGTTTATCGGTTAAAGGTATTGCCCATAATTTAAACGCCGCAAAATTGGCGGTGACTTCTTCAATAAGGGCTAAAAAGCTTTTAAAGGAAATTAAACCCGACCTTGTAATTGGTACGGGCGGATATGTAAGCGGTCCCGTTTTAAAGGCGGCGCAGTCGCTTAAAATTAAAACTGCCATTCACGAGCAAAACGCTTTCCCGGGTGTTACAACCAAAATGTTGGCGCCAAATGCTGACAGAGTAATGCTTGCAATGGGTGAAGCGGAAAAATATTTAAAGCTTAACAAAAAGCCGATTATCACAGGCAACCCCGTAAGGCAAGAGCTTTTAAGAATGGACAAACAGACAGCCCGAAAGATTTTGGGGCTTGATAACCGTCCACTTATTTTGTCCTTTGGTGGCTCGCTTGGTGCAAAGCACTTAAACGAGGCGATTTGCGACCTTATTAAATGGCACAACAAAACAGAAAAATACTGCCATATCCACGCAACAGGCAAGGTTGGATATGACAATATGATAAAGTCGCTTGAAAGTGAAAAGCTTCACGATGGAATTGAAATTCGTGAATACATAACCGATATGGATGTGTGTATGGCGGCGGCTGATTTGGTAATAGGCAGGGCAGGGGCAATAACCCTTTCGGAAATTGCGGCTTGCGGCAAGGCATCAATTTTGGTGCCGTCACCCTATGTTGCTGAAAATCATCAGTTCCATAACGCAATGACACTTAAAAAGGTCGGCGCGGCTGAAATTATTGAGGAAAAAGACCTTAATAAAGATAAAATTATTGAAACAGTTTTAAGCTTAATTGAAGATAAAGAAAAGCTTTTAAAAATGGAAAAAACCGCAAAAGAAAATGCAATTATCGATGCAAATGAAAGAATTTATAATGTTTTAACCGAAATTTGCGACTTTTCGTGACCGATTTTTCATTTTCGCATAGTATAAGTTGTAAAATAATTTATGCTATGTGGGGTGCTTTTAATTGTCAAAAATTGTTATAAATGGCGGTAAACGATTAACGGGAGAGGTAACCGTTCAGGGCGCTAAAAACAGCGTTTTACCAATTTTGGCGGCGGCTGTGCTTTGTGACGGGGTTTGCGTTATACATAACTGTCCCGATTTAGCCGATGTTGATACCTCCATTAAAATTCTGCGAAATTTTGGTGCAAAGGTCGATTACAGCGACAAAACAATGGTGATTGACAGTAAAGGCATTGAAAATTATGAAATTCCCGAAAGCTTAATGCGCGAAATGCGTTCCTCGGTTGTGTTTTTGGGCGGTATTGTTGGCCGAACAAAAAAAGCGGTAATTAGTAGTCCCGGTGGTTGTGAGCTTGGACCAAGACCGATAGATTTACACCTTTCTTCACTTAAAAAGCTGGGTGTTGATATTACCGAAGAGCACGGATATTTGTATTGCGATGCCACAAAGGGAATAGTGGGGACTGAAATTCACCTTGCTTTTCCAAGCGTTGGCGCTACCGAAAATATAATATTAACCGCCGCCACTGCACAGGGTGTAACGGTTATTCATAATGCCGCAAAGGAACCCGAAATCAGCGATTTGGCTGACTTTTTAAACAGTGCGGGTGCAAGAATTTACGGCAGTGGCTCGGATACAATTTATATTCACGGTGTAAATAAATTAAGCGGTACAACCCACACAATAATACCTGACCGTATTGTTGCCGCAACCTATATGGCGGCGGCCGCAGTTACAAAGGGAAAAATTACGCTTTTAAATGTTATGCCGTCACATATGGTGGCAATGCTTTCTGCCTTTCGTGAAAGCGGCTGTGACATAAATGTTACAGGTAAGTCTTTAACTATAACAGCACCCAAAAACCTTTGCCGTGTGCCTACTATAAGAAGCTTGGTTTACCCCGCTTTTCCCACCGATGCGGGACCTATTATTATTTCAATGCTTTCACTTGCAAAGGGCACAACAGTTTTTGTTGAAAATATTTTTGAAAACCGTTTTAGGTATATTGACGAGCTTAACCGTTTGGGCGCAAAAATTAAAACCGAGGGTAAGGTTGCCGTTATTGAGGGGGTTAAAGCCCTTTCGGGTGCAAATTGTGTTTGTCCCGACCTTCGTGGCGGTGCGGCGCTTGTTATCGGTGGTCTTGCGGCGGGCGGCAGCACTGAAATTCAAAATATATCCCACATAAAGCGTGGTTATGATGATATTGTTGGGGTTTTACAAAACCTCGGCGCAGATATAAATATTAAGGAATGATTTTTTGAAACAAGAACCTATTCGTGATGAATTTCTTGAAAAAAGAAAAGCGCGGCAAAGAAAAGCCCGCAAAAAACGGGCAATAACAACCTTTATTTTCTTAATGATTTGTTTGGTTATAACTGCGGTTATACTTTGTCTTACTATCTTTTTTCCAATTAAAAATATCACAGCAACAGGCAGTAAAATTTATTCAAACACCGAAATTATTAAGCAAAGCGGAATAAGTGTTGGCGATAATATTTTCACCTTTGGCGAAAAGCGTGCAACGCTGAATATTAAAAGCAAATTGCCTTTTATTGAAAGCATTAAGTATGAAAGAAAATTACCCGACAAGCTTGTTATAAAGGTGACCGATGCAAAGCCGTATTATTGCTTTAAGCAGGGCAACAGTTATTATAATGTCAGCAAAAACGGTTGGGTGCTTGAAACGGCAAGTGAAAAACCCGATACCGCATTTGAAATAATTTTGGGCGGCGTTAAGGCAGAGGTTGGAAAACCTATTGAATTTTCCGACCCAAATCAAACCGAAATTTTAAACAATTTAATTTCACTTTTAGAAGAAAATGAACTTAAAATTGATTATGTCGATGTTGTTGATACGGTGTCATTAAAGGTTGGTGTTGACGGCAGATTTGATGTCGAGCTCGGCACTCAAAACGATATTGAAAATAAGATAAAACAACTCAAAACAATGGTTAATGAAATGAAAAATGGGGAGAAAGGTCTTATTAGACTTTATATGTGGAATCAACAAAAACCCGACGGCACTTTTGTGGAAAATTACACAAAATGAAAAAATAACAAAATTGTAATAAAAAGTGTTGAAATTTGCAAAAAGATGTGTTAATATTAAATATATTTAAAAAATAGTCTAATTATGCTCATTTTACATAGACGGAGGAATAAAAATGTTTGAATTCGTAGAAGAACAAAACGTAGTACAAATTAAAGTTGTTGGTGTTGGCGGCGGCGGCGGAAACGCTGTAAACCGCATGGTTGACGCTGGCGTTAAGGGTGTTGAATTTGTTGCAATCAACACCGATAAGGCTGCTTTAATCAAATCTAAGGCAGATGTAAAACTTCAAATTGGTGACAAAACAACTGCAGGTATGGGCGCTGGCGGTAATCCCAATAACGGCCATGCTGCTGCTGAAGAATCACGCGATGAAATCGCTGCAGCTATCCGCGATGCTGATATGATTTTTATCACCGCAGGTATGGGTGGCGGCACAGGTACAGGCGCTGCTCCTGTTGTTGCATCTATTGCTAAAGAACTTGGCATCCTTACTGTTGGCATCGTTACCAAGCCCTTCGCTTTCGAAGGCAAAAAGCGTATGACTCAAGCAGAAGCAGGTATTGCTGCTTTGCGTGAATATGTTGACAGCTTAATCGTTATCCCCAACGAACGTCTTAAGTTCGTTTCAGCTGAAAAGATTACCTTCAAAAATGCATTTGACATTGCTGATGATGTTCTTCGTCAAGGTGTTCAAAGCATTTCCGAGCTTATCAATGTTACCGCTCTTGTTAACCTTGACTTTGCTGACGTTAAGTCAATTATGGCTGATGCAGGATATGCTCATATGGGTGTTGGCGTTGCTACCGGTCGTGACAAGGCAGAACAAGCTGCTCGCGCTGCTATTTCAAGTCCCCTTATCGAAACCTCAATGGAAAATGCTCGTGGTGTTATCATCAGCATCACCGGTTCTGTTGATATCGGTCTTGAAGAAGTTGAACTTGCTTCTACCATCATTTCTGAAATGGCTCATCCCGATGCAACAATCATTTGGGGTGCTCAGCTTGATGAAAACATCGAAGATACTATCCGCGTAACTGTTGTTGCAACAGGTCTTGGCGATGAAAAGAAGGACGACAAGTCAGACCTTCTCTCATCTTTTATGAACAATTCAAAAGATGATGATGAAACCTATGACGATGTTATGAGCTTCTTCCAAAACAACTAATATTTGATTTTATAGATTAAACCTATGATTAAGAGTAAGTAACATTTCCAAACGTTTATAGAGAGCGACTGACGGTGTAAATGTCGTAACTGATGGTTATGTGAATGGACTTATGAGGGCGACCGAAAGCATTTTATGTTAGTAGCAGTCGACGGGATTTGCACCCGTTACCAAGGCAAATTGCATTTTGTGCAATTTTGAGAGGTCGATTATTTTCGGCAACTCGGGTGGTACCGCAGGATTTAATTTTAAAAGTCTTGTCCCGAATGGGGCAAGACTTTTGTTTATTTTTTGAAAGGTACGATTTATTATGTTTTTACTTACAAAACGATGGTGTAATTACTAATTAACACACTTTAAAAAATAAAAAAGAGGTTTTAGTAATGAATTTTAACAATGTAAATTTTGATACTTATTTTAAAAATTATCCCGACCAAAACGGTTATTTCGGTAAATACGGCGGTTGTTATATTGAGCCAAAGCTTAAAGCTGCTATGGAAGAAATCACACAAGCATATTTTTCAATTTGCCAATCTCGCAAGTTTATTAACGAGCTTCGCCGTGTTAGAAAAGAATTTCAAGGCAGACCAACCCCTGTTACACACCTTGAAAGGTTAAGTAATTCGCTCGGCAATGTTCAGCTTTACGCTAAGCGTGAAGACTTAAACCACACGGGTGCACATAAGCTTAATCACTGTATGGGTGAAGCATTGCTTGCAAAATATATGGGCAAGAAAAAAATTATTGCCGAAACAGGCGCAGGTCAGCATGGTGTTGCTTTGGCTACTGCGGCGGCATATTTTGGCCTTGAATGTGATATTTATATGGGTTCGGTTGATATTAAAAAACAAGCCCCCAATGTTGCCAGAATGAAGATTTTAGGCGCCAATGTTGTTGAGGTTACACACGGTCTTCAAACCCTTAAAGAAGCCGTAGACGCCGCTTTTGACGCTTATAGTAAGGAATATAAAGACTCTATTTACTGCATTGGCTCGGTTTTGGGACCACATCCGTTCCCAATGATGGTGCGCGACTTCCAGCAGGTTGTTGGTATTGAAGCACGCGAGCAGTTTTTGGATATGACCGGCCATTTGCCCGATATTATTACCGCTTGTGTTGGCGGTGGTTCTAATGCGGCAGGTTTCTTCTCGGGCTTTTTAAATGACCCTGTTGAAATTTACGGTGTTGAACCGCTTGGTAAGGGCACAAAGCTTGGCGACCACGCTGCAAGTCTTCAGTACGGTGAAGAGGGTATTATGCACGGCTTTAACAGCATTATGCTCAAGGACGAAAATGGCGACCCCGCACCTGTTTATTCGGTTGCAAGTGGTCTTGACTATCCGTCATCAGGCCCTGAACATGCTTTCTTGCGTGATTTAGGTCGTGTTAAATACGATGTTGTTGATGATGAAGAAGCAGTTGACGCTTTCTTTAAGCTTTCTCGTATGGAGGGTATTATCCCTGCAATTGAAAGCAGTCACGCTGTTGCACACGCAATTCGCTTGGCAAAAGAAATGAAGCACGGCTCAATTCTTATCAACCTTTCAGGCCGCGGCGACAAGGATATGGACTATATCCTTGAAAATTATGGTATAAGATAAAACAAAAGCCATCCTCTAATGATGAGGATGGTTTTTAAGTTGTAATAAATAGAAAACAAAAAAGACCATCAATTGATGGTCTTTTTTGGAGCTGCTAACCAGAGTCGAACTGGTGACCTCATCCTTACCAAGGATGCGCTCTACCTCCTGAGCCATAGCAGCAAATATTCGCGACTTTGTTATTATACATAATATTATCTTCAAAGTCAAGAGTTAATTTTAAAAAAAGTTTTTAAAAAAGTGAAAATAATACTTGATTTTTTTGTTTTAATGTGCTATTATACTATGGCGGTCTAAAAAAGACTGATTTGCGCTGATAGCTCAGCTGGATAGAGCGTCTGGCTACGGACCAGAAGGTCGGGAGTTCGAATCTTCTTCAGCGCGCCAAGTAAAGACTTAACTGAAAAGTTAGGTCTTTATTTTTTTGCAAAATTAACGGATATATCAAGAAGATTCGAACTCTGAGAGGGTGAGGTGCGTTAAGAAAACAATGGATAATTGTTTTTAGCGCCGAAGTGTGAGGTCGGGTACTGTTTGCAACGAAAACGGTCGACGAGCACGATAAACGCGAAGCGGTTATATCTTCTTCAGCGCGCCAAGTAAAGACTTAACTGAAAAGTTAGGTCTTTATTTTTTCTTTAACTTTTTCGAAAGAAAAAGTTAAAGAAAAAATATAATTTGAAATCATAAAATCAAAACAATAAACCGTTTTTAATATCTTGTTCTTGCGGTGGTACTGTGTTATAATAAATACAAAGGTGGTGATTTTTAATGTATGAAATTACTCGAGAAATGTGCAAGATCGAAACAAAGTCAAAATGGCAATCAGCTTTTGTGTTAATCATTATTTTGTCGATTCTTGCTATTATTCGTGCTTGTATGACAATAGATAGCATTTGGTGGAGCATTTTTGTAACTGCTATTTTTGTTTTCATGGCAATTATTTCATATATTATCTTTCGCAAAAGATTTAAAGGAATCGAAAAGAATGATGAATTCTATATTGTTGAAGATGTGTTTATAAATGTGCGTGAGGTGCGCGCCTTTGCAAACCGTTTCAGTAGATATAGGGCTTACTATGAATTTGATATAAAATTTTCTCGAAACGGACTACATCATATGCTGTTATACAGCAAAGATGAACCCGAGGAAATAGAAGCTGATTATTCAGCTATATTTTTTTCAAACCCCGGTGATAAGTTTTATTTACTTATGATGAAAGACAAAGAAAAAGATATAATTTTAAAGTGCTTTAATGCAAAATATTATAAAATATCTGAATTTGATTTTAATTTAGTTGACGGTAAATATATTCCCAAAAAAGTATAAATCACAGGCGGTGATGAAATGTACATACTGATTTTAACTATCATTTTTGCAAGAATTTGTACAATTTATGACAGCAGAAGTTCAAAAGGCAAATATATAACCATAAAAAATAAGACTTTGGCGAAATTATTGATTGAAAATGAACACTTTTTTGACAAAGGTAAAAAAACATTACAAAAAGACCGAAATAAAATGTCTATTATTGGGTTGATATTTTATTTGTGCAATCTTTTTATTATTATAATGTCGGTAATTCTTTCGTTTTTACCAAAAATTTCTTGTAAACCCTTTGAAATTGATACATACAAGCTGTATTTGTTTGCCGATACAATAAACTTAAAAATTCCAATTTGTTTTACAATGATACTTTTGTGTGCAGAGTTTTTGAATTTTGGCATTACGTTGTTTCGTGATATTAAAAAGGTTGAACAAAAATGGATTAAGTGGTTAATTTTTGTTAGTTCAATAATTATTGGCTTGGTTTCTAGTGCGGTAATTGTAGAAATGTTTTTTGAATTGTTAAAATGGTAAATTAATTGTGAAAATCCTCGGTTTTGACCAGTTCTTTTTCGTACACGAGAGACAAATAAAGACTTAACTGAAAAGTTAGGTCTTTATTTTTTTGCAAAATTAACGGATATATCAAGAAGATTTGAACTCTTAAAGTACATATTAAATTCCAATTTAATTTTCTTGCACCATAATCATATGTGTGTTATAATATTTTTAATGAATTTTTGTAAATATCGCAAAGGAAGCATATAAATGAAACTTGTTTTATTAACTGCATTAGGAATTGGTTTGGCGACGGTTTTCGGCGCTTTAATCGGTTTTATATTTAAAAAAGTGTCGCACAAATTTTCTGACATTGTTTTGTCGTTTGCGGCGGGTGTTATGTTGGCGGCGGCCGTAATCGGTTTAATCCTACCGTCGCTTGAATATGACAAATTTTACGGAATTGTAACTGTTGTCGGCATTTTTGCGGGTGCGGCTTCACTTAGTCTTTTTGACAAATTTGTACCGCATTTGCACCGCCTTATAGGTGTTGAGGCCGAGGACCACAACAACGAAAATTTAAACAAGGTTTTACTTTTTGTAATGGCTATTGCTCTGCACAATTTACCCGAGGGTATTGCCGCGGGCGTTGGCTTTGGTACGGGTGACACAACACAGGCACTGTTAATTGCGGGCGGTATAGCACTTCAAAACATACCCGAAGGTATGGTTATTATTGGGCCGATGCTGGCGGCGGGCGTATCACCCCGAAAAACCTTTGTTTGTGCGCTTGTTACAGGTGCGGTTGAAGTGGTTGGTGCTTTAATCGGTTATTTTGCCGTAAGTATTGCAACCGCAATTTTACCCTTTGCACTTGCCTTTGCGGGCGGCACAATGCTTTATGTAATAAGTGATGAAATGATACCCGAAACTCACGCACACGGTCACCAAAGGGGTGCAACCTACGCGCTTTTGGTTGGCTTTTGCGTAATGCTTATAACTGATTTATTGTTGGGATAAAATTAAACCGTCGGTCAAAAACCGACGGTTTTAAATTTTACAGCTTTTTAAATATACCATATTTAAGTGGGTTATAGGTGAAAACAACAAACATTATTGCCATTGCCAAAAACCAAATGAGCGACAGTATTGTGGTAAGCTTGCCGTTTATTATACCGCTGTTTAGCAATAACCATTTTATAATCAACATAACGATTAAAGCAATATAATAAATTGCAATGTTAAACCATTCAACTTTAAAGCCCAGCACACCCGAATAGGTATAGAATATGGTTACAATAGTCATAAGCCCAACCATAAGCGAAATTGCAACCGACGGCGCATAACCTGACACCTTGTCTTTAATTGCAAAATATTCAATTATCGAAAATAAAACAGTGGGGAAGAAAAGTAACTTTAAATGCTCCCAAATGCTTTCATTTACAGGAAAGAAATAACCCACAATTGTGTTTTTGTCAGACCAATTATAGAAAAAGTGGCCAAAACCACCCAATGCACCGATAAAAATAAGTGCAAAGATAAAATTTTTAAGCTTCATAATAAAAATTCCTCCATATTAAAATTATATGGAGGAATTATAAATTTATTATGGATTACAGCTTTTGCAGGGCTTGTAACCGTTTTTTATAAAATCGTTATAGCTTGAAAAATAAACCTTGTTATCTTCATCAATTTTTTGTGCCCAGGTGCAGTCAGCAAGATGAAACTTTTTTGTTGATTTACTGCCTACATAGGCCTTAGTCACGGGCTTTGGCTTTGCAATGGTTACGCTATCTTTGTCAATAATTTCGGGCAGCTCACCCTTTGCGGTTTCACCGTTTGGCAGTAAAACCTCAATTTCCTTGCGTGAGCTGTTGTCTTTTGCATTACCGCAACCAACAAGAAATATTAAATTTAAGCAAAGCACAAAAATTAAAACTTTCTTCATACAAATCACCATAATTTAATTATATAAAACTTTTTGTTGAAGTAAAGGAAAAAATATAATAAAATGTATCTAATAGGAGGTGATTTTAATGGAAATAAGGCAGTTAAAGCAAAAAGCCAACAATTTGCCCCTTAAACCCGGTGTTTATATTATGAAAGATAAGGGCGGCAAGGTAATTTATATCGGCAAGGCAAAAGCCCTTAAAAACCGCGTCACACAATATTTCGGGCTTGGTAACCAACACACCGAAAAGGTGCGACGGATGGTTTTAAATGTTGATGATTTTGAATATATTGTTTGCGACAGCGAATTTGAAGCGCTAATTTTAGAAAATTCGCTTATAAAACAGCACCAGCCCAAATATAACATTTTGCTAAAAGATGACAAGGGTAGTTTTTACATTAAAATCACCGATGAAAAGTGGAAACGCATTAAAAAGGCGGTAACGCTTGATAAAACGGGGGAATTTATCGGCCCTTATAATTCGGGCTTTATTGTGTCACAAACGGTTGACGAGGTGCAAAAAATATTTAAATTACCAAGTTGCAACCGCAGTTTTGACAAACCCACAAAGCCGTGTCTCGATTATCATATCGGGCTTTGTGATGCGCCCTGCAAGGCAAATATTTCAGCCAACGATTATAACAAAACTGTTCAAGCAGCGGTGGAATATATTAAAAACGGTGAAATTGCCGAAAATTCAATTAGTGCTTTAACAAAGCAGATGGAAGCTGCCGCCGAAGAGCTTAATTTTGAGCTTGCGGCGCGGATTCGTGACCGCATAAATGCCATAAACAAAATAAGGCAAAAGCAAAAGGTTGTTGAAATAAGCTATAAAGAGCAAGATGTTTTTGCTTCGGTTATTTTTGACGGTACGGCTTGTGTTGCGGTGCTTAAATTCCGCAATTTTAAGCTGTGGGACAAGCAACACTTTTTTATTGAGGATGTAACCGACAAGACCGATTTTTATGCCGAATTTTTACAGCAGTATTATGTGGGTAAAACCGATATACCGTCACGAATTTTGGTTGACAGCGAATTTGAGGGAAGCGATTTAATAGAAAATTGGCTTTCTAAAACGATGGACAAAAATATTTCAATAATTTTGCCGAAACAAGGCGAACAAAAGCGAATTATTGAAATGTGCCAAAATAATGCGGTGCAAAACTTATCTGAAAAGACCGAAAAAACCACCCGTGAAATGTCGGTGCTTAATGAGCTTAAAGAATTGCTTAATTTAGAAAAAGTACCAAAAATTATTGAAGCGTATGACATTTCAAATATGTCGGGCGATAATAATGTTGCGGGTATGGTTGTTTTCAAGGATGCAAAGCCGTATAAGGCAGGGTATAAGCGCTTTAAAATTAAGGGCTTTTTGGGACAGGATGATTATCGTTCAATGGCGGAGGTTTTAGACCGCCGTTTTAACGAGTATCAAAACGGCGAAAACGAAAGCTTTAACACCTTGCCTGATTTAATTTTGCTTGACGGTGCCAAGGGTCAAATTGGTGCGGTTTTGCCTGTTTTAGAAAAATATGGCCTCAACATTGCCATTTTTGGTATGGTTAAGGATTCGAAGCACCGCACACGCGCAATAGCTACAACCGGCGGAGATATTGTTATAAAATCAAATAGGCGTGTGTTTACTTTTATAACCAATATTCAAGATGAGGTTCACCGCTTTGCAATAAGCTTCCAAAAACAGCTTCAAAGCAAGAAAATGTTAGGCCGCGAGCTTACAAAAATTAAGGGAATAGGTGACAAAAAGGCCAACGCCCTTTTAAAGCATTTTGGCAGTATGATAAAAATAAAAAATGCCGATATTCAGTCACTTGTGTCTGTTAAGGGTATAACCGAACAAAATGCGGTAGATATTGTAGAATATTTTAACAAATTGTAAACTTTTAATTGACTTTAACACTTTAGTGTGTTAATATAACCTTGTATGATAGAGGTGCAGTTTTCATCAGTAGCACTGTTTTTAAATGACAGTTTAGGTGTGAAAGGGAAAATTGCCGAAACAAAGTATGCTCTGTCAAGCTGCTTTGTTGGTTTGCCTGCATAATATGGGGCTGACTGTCACTTTTTTTGTGGAGCGCTATCGGTTATTTATTTTTTAAATTTCCGTAATTGCTCTTATGCAGTTACGGTTTTTTATTTTATTTTTTTAAGGAGAATTTAAAATGAAAGCAAAGCAAATTATCCCTAAATTGCTTATCGTGGCATTCGTTTTGGGCTTTGGTGTACTTTGCGCTTTTACAGGCGATATTAAAGAACCTGTTGGCACACTTTGGTCACTTTTCCCACCCGTAATTGCTATCGGATTAGCACTTCTCACTAAGGAGGTTTATTCCTCACTTTTCGTTGGTATTTTGGCAGGCGGCTTGCTTGCAACTGGTTTTAACCCCATACATACCATTGACGCAGTTACAACCGAAGGCTTAATTTCGGCGGTTTCCGGTACAGCAGGTATCTTCATCTTCTTGGTATGTCTTGGTGTAATCGTTGCCCTTTTAAATAAGGCAGGCGGCGCACAGGCATTTGGCCGTTGGGCTGCTAAAAATGTTAAGGGTAAAATCGGTGCTTCAATCGCTACCTTTATTTTTGGCGTTTTAATCTTTATTGACGACTATTTCAACTGCTTGACAGTTGGTGCTGTTATGCGCCCTGTTACCGATAAGGCAAAAATTTCACGTTCGAAATTGGCTTACCTTATCGACGCTACTGCAGCACCTATTTGTATGATTGCTCCCATTTCTTCTTGGGCTGCTGCCGTTGCTGAATATGCACCCGATGGTGTAAGCGGTATAGCAATGTTTGTAAGAGCTATCCCTTATAACTTCTATTCACTTATGACCTTCGTCTTCATCATTGCCCTTGTTCTTATGAAGTTTGATTACGGCCCGATGAAGCTCCACGAATTAAATGCTGAAAACGGTGACCTCTTTACTTCGGGCACTGTTACCGCTGATGAAAATGAAGAAGAAGCAAATCCAAAAGCAAAGGTAATTGACCTTGTTTTACCCATTGTTGTTTTAATCGGCATTTGTGTATATGCACTTTTCTATGTTGGTAGATGTATGGGTGAAGAATGGGTATTCGCTTCTGCTAATTACGATAAGTCTTTGGGCTTTATTGACGCTTTCTCTAATACCGATGCTACCGTTGGTCTTCCTTGGGGCGGTCTTATTGCGCTTATATTTGTTATCATTTACTTTGTTGCACGCCGTCTTATCAGCTTTAAGGATGCTATGGCTTGCATTCCAAAGGGCTTTAACGCAATGGTGCCTGCTATTCTTATTCTTACAATGGCAACCTCGCTTAAAAATATGACAGGTCTTTTGGAATCTGACGCATTTGTTGAAAGTGCTTTGGCAAACGCAAGTGCACTTAACAATTTCTTACCCGCAATTATCTTTGTTGTTGCTTGTGCTATTGCTTTTGCTACCGGTACATCTTGGGGTACCTTTGGTATTCTTATTCCAATTGTTACCAGCATTTTCGACATCACAACACCACTTGGAATTATGGGTATGTCAGCTTGCCTTGCAGGTGCGGTTTGCGGTGACCACTGCTCACCAATTTCTGACACAACAATTATGTCATCCGCAGGTGCACAATGCGACCACATTAACCATGTTTCAACACAGTTGCCTTACGCTTTGACAGTTGCAGGTATTTCGTTTGTAACCTATATTTTTGCCGGCTTTGTTCAAAATGCTTGGATTTCACTCGCATTCTCTGCAGTATTAACCATTGGTACATTGTTCGTTATTAAAGCAATTACCAATAAGAAAACTGCATAATTTATATTGAAATTTTAATCCGTTACAGGTATACTATACTTGTAACGGATTTTTATTTTTAGGAGTTTATTTTGGCTAAGAGAGAATTTGAAAAACATATTGAAATTGAGCGCAGTATAATAAAAAAATACCGCAAAACAATTTGGGTTAATTTTATTGCTGCTGTGCAAGAATATGAACTTATACAGGAAAACGACAAAATCGCCGTTTGTATTTCGGGCGGTAAGGATTCGATGATACTTGCAAAATGTATGCAACAACTTCAAAAGCACAGTTCTTATCCTTTCGAGCTTATTTTCTTGGTTATGGACCCCGGCTATACCCCCGAAAACCGTGCCCTTATTGAAGAAAATGCGAAAACACTTAATATTCCTGTCACAATTTTTGAAAGCGATATTTTTGATGTTACAACCCGCGTTGGCGGTTCGCCTTGTTATTTGTGCGCCCGTATGCGCCGCGGTTGTCTTTACAGTAAAGCAAAAGAGCTTGGCTGCAATAAAATCGCTTTGGGGCACCATTTTGATGATGTTATTGAAACCGTTTTAATGAGCATGTGTTATTCAAGCGAAATTAAAACAATGCTGCCAAAGCTTCACAGCACCAATTTTGAGGGTATGCAGCTTATAAGACCGCTTTATAGAGTTAAGGAAGCCGATATTATTTCCTGGGCAAATTATAACGGGCTTCGCTTTTTGCAATGCGCTTGTAAGCTGACTCAAGACAGTAAGGACAGGGAAGACCTTTCAAAACGCAAGGAAACCAAGGCGCTTATAAAGTATATGAAGACCATAAACCCGCATGCAGATGATAATATTTTTAGAAGTCTTCATAATGTAAACCTTGCAACAATGCCCGCATATCGTGACTGTGATTTGGGCGAGGTACATTCGTTTTTAGAGAAATTTAATGAGAAAAAATAAAAAGAGCCGTTACGGCTCTTTTTTTATTATATCTTTAATTACTTCGCCGGCAATTATAAGCCCTGCGGCAGAGGGAACAAAGCTAATGCTTGCGGGGGTGCGGTCAGCAGTTTTTATTGGGTTTTCTTTTGAATATAGCACCTTTAATTTTTTAACTCCGCGTTTTTTAAGCTCGTACCGCATAACCTTTGCAAGAGGGCAAACGCTGGTTTTATAAATATCGCTGATTTCAAATTTTGTAGGGTCTAATTTATTGCCTGTACCCATTGAAGCGATAATTGGTGTGCCTGCTTCTTGACATTTTACCACAAGTTCAATTTTGGCAGTAACATTATCAACCGCGTCAATGACATAATCATATTTTGAAAAATCAAACTGTGATGAATTTTCGGGCAAAAATAACAGGGGAAATATATTAACATTTGCGTTGGGGTTAATATCCAAAACTCTGTCACGCATAACCGTAACCTTTTGTTTGCCAATTGTTGAGTGCAAAGCAATAATTTGTCGGTTTAGGTTTGTGATATCCACACAGTCGCTGTCGATTAAATCAATTGTACCAACACCTGCACGGGCAAGTGCCTCAACAACAAAACCACCAACACCGCCAACGCCAAAAACCGCAATGTGACATTTTTTTAGCTTTTCAAGGGCGTTAGCACCTATTAAATTTTCTGTTCGAGAAAATTCGCTGTTCATAAACATTTTCCTTTTAAGTTTTATGTTTTAATTTTAAATGCTACCGAATTTTTTGTCAATAAGCTTTGTTGAAAAATGGCGAATTTACACTTTTTATGTAAATTTACATTTTTTGATGGGAAGTTTTGGCAAATTGCTTGATTTATATGTCATAATATGGTAATATATAGCCATATTCAATTAAAACGGAGGAAATATTATGGAAAAAAAGTTAAAAATTGTAATTGCGGATGATATCAATGATTTTTCAAAAAATTGTGAAAAGGTACTTAAAAACTATGGTATGGAGGTAATTATTATTGCCAAGGACGGCTTAAAGGTAATTGATGCTGTTAAAAAAGAAAAGCCGGATGTTTTACTTACCGAAATTTTTATGCCAAATCTTGATGCCTTGGGCGTTTTGGATATTATTGGCAAAATGGATAAAAAGGATGCACCGCTTGTTATGGTTACATCGGGTTATGCAAACCCAAGAATTGAAAAAGAAATTTTAAATGCGGGTGCTTGTTATTATTTTTTAAAGCCGTTTGATGTTAATGTAATGGCAGAAAGAATTATAAAGCTTTCGGGTTGGAAAAATGAAAAAGCACCCATTTTGGTAAATAACAATGCCATTGGTGATAACGAGCTTGAAATTTTGGTTACCGAAATAATGCACCAAATTGGTGTACCTGCACATATTAAGGGATATCACTATTTGCGTGAATCCATAATTTTAGCGGTTAAAGACAGCGAAATTATAAATTCGGTGACTAAATTATTATATCCCACAATTGCAAAGCTTCATGCCACAACTTCATCAAGAGTGGAAAGAGCCATCCGTCATGCTATTGAGGTTGCGTGGGACAGAGGCGACATTGATGTTTTAAATTCTTACTTTGGTTATACTATTCAAAGCCAACGCGGAAAACCCACAAATTCTGAATTTATTGCAATGATAAGCGATAAGCTGCGGTTAAAACTTAAAATCGGTTAAAATTAACGCCCGAAAGGGCGTTTTTTTAATATAATTATTGAAAAAAATGTTTTTAAGTGATATTATATAATATTATATTGGATAATTATATTTAAAAGGCGGTGAAAAGTATGGCATATAAAAAGTGGCAGGTAAAAAGTGTTGATAAAGCTTTGGCAAAGGAGCTTGCTCTTGAATGTGAAATTGAGCCCATTGTTGCTTTAATTTCCGCGTCCCGCGGGTATACCGACCCCACCGATTTAGAGCAATTTTTGTCTGACGAGCCATATTTTTCCGATGCTTATGAACTGGCTGACATAATGCACGCCGCCGATATCGTTAATAAAAGCATTGTTGAAAATAAAAAGATTGCGGTATATGGTGACTATGACTGTGACGGTGTTACCGCAACCGCTTTGCTTTATAACTATTTAAAAGAGCGTGGCGCAAACTGTGTTTATTACATACCTGACCGTTTTAGTGAGGGATACGGTATGAATAAGGACGCAGTAATGTCACTCAAAAATGACGGTGTAGAGGTTATAATCACCGTTGATAACGGAATTTCTTGCTTTGAAGAAATTGAACTTGCAAACCAAATGGGCATAACCGTTGTGGTAACCGACCACCACCTTCCGCCCGAAAAATTACCAAATGCGGCAGCAGTTGTTGACCCGCACCGAAGGGACTGTCCTTCAAGCTTTAAATCGATTTGCGGGGCTGAGGTTGCCTTCAAGCTTATTTGCGTTATGGAAGGGGCTGAACCCGAAGAGCTTTTACCACAGTATGCTGACATATTATCGGTTGCGGTAATCGCTGATATTATGCCGCTCACCCTTGAAAACCGAATAATTGTAAAATACGGCATCCAAAAGATTAAAAAGTCAAACTGCCTTGTAGGTATTTCGGCACTTTTAAATGTTGCAGGAGTTAATTTAAGCCAAATAAATGCCTCGCGCATTGCTTTTGCAATTTGCCCCCGTATAAATGCGGCAGGCCGAATGGGTAATGCCAAAAGGGCGGTTGAGCTTTTAACAACAAACGATATGTTAAAGGCGCTTGAAATTGCAAATGAAATTGACTGCGACAACGCGCTTCGCCAACAAACCGAAAAGAAAATTTGCGAGGATGCAATTTTAAAAATTGAAGCAAACGGATATAATCTTGACCGCGTAATTGTTGTGGACGGTGAAAATTGGCATCACGGCGTTGTGGGTATTGTGGCATCACGAATTTGTGAAAGATACGGTAAGCCCGCCATTGTGATTTCGGTTGATGGTGAGGATGCACACGGCTCGGGCCGTAGCTATGACGGTTTTTCGCTTTATGATGCAATTTATAGCGCAAAAGATTTTCTAACAAAATTCGGCGGTCATTCACAAGCGGCAGGTATAAGCTTAAAAGCTGAAAATATTGCCGATTTTAGAAAAGCCGTTAATGATTATGCAAATGGTTTTGAATATGTACCGCCTGTGCTTAATTTAGACTGTAAAATAAACCCGTCGGCCTTAACTGTTGATTTGGCTGAAAGCATAAAAATTCTTGAACCCTTTGGCTTTGAAAACCCCGAGCCCATTTTTGCGGTTTGCGGTGTTACCTTGCAAAGAATTACACCATTAAGCCAAAACAAGCATTTAAAGCTTTTATTTACAAAGGGTACAAATACCTTTCAGGCAATGCTTTTTGGTGCCAATACCGACAGCTTTTGCTATAATATCGGCGATGTGCTTGATTTGGCGGTTGCCGTTCAAACAAACCATTTTAACGGTAATTACGAAATTAGTGTTGTTATTAAAGAAATGCGTCAAAATGGCTTTGATGATGATATTTTCTTTAAGGAATTTGACAATTATCAGGCATATAAATCGGCACGAGTATATGATGCTTCGGCTTTAACCCCCACAAGAAGTGAAGTGGGTGAGGTATACCGTGCAATTACTCAAAAAGGTGTATTAGAGCAAAAGCTTATAAACATATTCTTAAACACCTTGGGTTATGCGAAAACAAAAATCGCTTTGGATGTTTTATGTGATTTAAAGCTTATTGGCTTTGAAAACTTTAAATATTTTTCTTATAAAACCACCGAAAAAACAAACTTATTAAATTCGGACATATATAGTGCCTTAGTAAAGGAGTGTGAAGGCCTTGACAAATGAAGAACTTAAAAATTTAAGCGACCTTAAATGCCATATGGAAAACTTTGGCGGCAATTTTGATTATGAAATGGTGGAAAAGGCCTATACACTTTGCGTTACTGCCCACGCGGGACAAAAGCGTATTTCGGGCGAGGATTATTATTACCACCCGTTTAATGTTGCAAAGATTGTTATATCACTTGGTATGGACAGTCAGTCAATTGCGGCGTCACTCTTGCACGATGTTGTTGAAGACACCGAATATTCTTTGGAATATATCAAAAGTGAATTTGGTGCTGAGGTTGCGCTTTTGGTTGACGGAGTTACCAAAATCGGTAAGCTTAATTTTTCTACAAAAGAACAGCAACAAGCCGAAAGTCTTCGCAAAATGCTTATCGCAATGGGTCAGGATATCCGTGTAATTATTATAAAATTGGCTGACCGACTTCATAATATGCGCACCATTGATGCAATGCGCGAGCAAAAGCAAAGGGACATTTCGGTGGAAACACTTGAAATTTATGCCCCCATTGCACACCGTTTGGGTATTCGCCCCGTTAAAGAAGAACTTGAGGATTTGGCAATTAAGCACCTTGACCCCATAGCTTATCACGACATTGAAGAGCTTTTAACACACCGCAAGGCGCACAGGGAACAAATCCTTAACGAAATTAAAAACCGCATAGAAGAGCGTTTAAGACAGGAAATGCCGAATGTTACACTATCGTTTCAAGGTCGTGTAAAATCGGTTCACGGTATTTACCGCAAAATGTTTGTGCAAAACCGTGATTTTGATGAAATTTATGACATTTATGCCATAAGAATAATTACCGATAATGTGGCTGACTGTTATAACATTTTGGGTATTATGCACGATATGTTCAGACCTATTCCAAACAGGTTTAAGGACTATATTTCAACCCCAAAACCCAATATGTATCAGTCGCTTCACACAACGGTTATCGGCCGCAGCGGTATTCCTTTTGAAATTCAAATCCGTACCTTTGAAATGCACCACACTGCCGAATTTGGTATTGCGGCGCATTGGAAGTATAAAGAGGGTATAAAGGATAACGACAAAAAGCTTGAAGACCGCCTTGCTTGGATACGCCAAATTATAGAAAACCAAGAGGCCGCCGAGGATTCGACCGAGCTTATTCAAAACATTAAGGTTGACCTTTCGCAAGAGGATGTTTTTGCCGTGACCCCAAAGGGCGATGTTATAAATCTGCCGCTTGGTGCTACTATTGTTGACTTTGCTTTCCAAATTCACTCGGCAGTTGGTACACGAATGGTTGGCGCAAAGGTTGATGGTAAAATTGTGCCTATTGACCACGAGGTTAAAACCGGTGAAGTAATTGAAATTTTAACCACAAATCAGGCAGGACACGGCCCAAGCCGTGATTGGCTTAACATTGCAGTAACCTCTTCGGCAAAGGCGAAAATTCGTTCTTGGTTTAAAAAGGAAAAACGCCCCGAAAATATCATTACAGGTAAAGCCGAATTTGAAAAAGAGCTTCGCCGAAATAATATCAACATTTCGGACAGCGAAATGGATGAATATGTTGAAGATTTGGCAAGAAAATACAAGCTTGCAAACGGCGAAGAATTTTATGCCGCAATCGGTTATGGCGGTATTTTACTTTCAAAGGTTATACCGCGTGTTAAGGATGATTACAACAAAAAGGCCGCTGAAAAGAAGCTGCCCGAAATTGTACCGATTAGCAAAATGATGTCTAAAAAATCATCCGACGGTGTTATAGTTGAGGGTGTGGATAACTGTCTTATCAAGTTTTCACACTGTTGCAACCCATTGCCGGGTGATGATATTATTGGCTATATTACACGAGGTCACGGTGTTTCAATTCATAAAAGGGACTGTAACAATGTGCCAAAAAATATTGCCGAAAGTGATGAACCGGCTCGTTGGATTAACGCTTATTGGGATGGTTCGAAAAAGGAAAACTTTACTTCAACACTTTCCGCTTTGGCTATTGACCGACAGGGCATTGTTATTGACATTATGAATGCCATTAACAATATGCGTGTGCCTATTCACAGCATAAATGCTCGTCAGCTTAAAGACGGTAACTGCACTGTTATAATGACAATCAGCGCCGAAAGTGTTGAGCATCTAAAAAGCATTATTGCCCGTATTGAAAAAATCGGCGGTATTTTCAGCGTAGAAAGGATAAACCAGTAATGAAGGCAGTTATTCAAAGGGTGTCCTTTGCCTCAGTTGCAGTTGACGGCAATGTTGTCGGAAGCTGTGAAAACGGATATATGATTTTATTCGGCGCGGCAGAGGGTGACACCCTGGAAGATATTGATATTTTAGCGCATAAAACCGTTAATTTAAGGGTTTTTAATGATGAAAATGACAAGATGAATAAATCAATTCTTGATGTAAGCGGTGAAATCTTGGCGATTTCACAATTTACCCTTTGCGCCGATGTTAAAAAGGGCAACCGCCCCTCATTTACAAAGGCGATGGAGCCAAAGCTTGCAAGCGAATATTATGATATTTTTTGCGAAAAGTTAAAGGAGCTTGGCGTTAAAAAGGTGTCAAAAGGCATTTTTGGCGCCGATATGAAGGTATCACTTATAAACGATGGACCTGTAACAATTTTATTTGACACAGAAATTTGGAGAAAAAATGGAAATTAAAACCCTAACACTTGGAAATATTGCGGTTAACTGTTATTTGCTTTTAAGCGAAACAGCAGCGGTGGTTATTGACCCCGGTTTTGAGTCGGAAGCAGCTTTGGACTTTTTGAAAAACGCCCAAAATAAAGAACGGCTTATAATTTTAACTCACGCACATTATGACCATATTGGTTATGCGTTAGAGCTTTCACGCCAAACTGATACAAAAATTGCTATCGGTAAATTTGATAACGAGGCACTTTTAAATTCTTATGTTAATTTAGCGGTTATGTTCCACACCGAATTAGAGCCATTTTTAGCCGATTTGCTTTTAAAGGACGGCGACGGCTTTGCGGTGGGTGATATAGAGTTTAAGGTTATACACACCCCGGGTCATACTGTTGGCAGTGTTTCACTTTTAGTGGATAATGTGCTTTTTTCGGGTGACACACTTTTTAAGGAAAGTATTGGCCGTACCGACTTTTTAGGCGGCAGCTTTGGCGAGATTGAAAAATCGGTTAAAAAGCTTTACACCTTACCCGAAGATACCATTGTTATGGCAGGTCACGGCGAAAATACAACCATTGGTTATGAAAAAAATTACAATCCCTACATAAGAGGTTAAAATGAAGCTTTGTTTAATAAATAACGACTTTAAATATGAGCTTGAAAAGTTAATAAGAATTTTTTTGCCCTTTGAAAAGATTGAGTTTTTTGATTTTGTTCAAAACGGTGATGCCGTTGCAGTTGCCGAAATTTGCGGTAAAACCGCCAAAGCGACACTTTGTTTAAATGGTAGGGAATTTGTTTCAAGTTGTGAAATAACCCCTGTAAACGATGATTTTTCAAAGGATAGCGAGCTGTTTCTTGCGATTTGCTTATTTAATTGCTTGACCGACTGCTTTAACTATTTGCCGCAGTGGGGCATTTTAACAGGCGTTCGCCCCGCAAAGCTATTTTCAAGAATTGCAAAATCAAAGGGACTTGATTTTGCTGAAAATTACTTTAAAAATTATTTAATGGTTAGCGATAAAAAAATTGCACTTTGCAAGGAGACTATAAAGGGAGAAAATGCTATAACCTCGCTTTCGAAGGGCGATAGCTTTAGCTTATATATTTCAATTCCTTTTTGCCCAACAAGATGTAATTATTGCTCGTTTGTGTCACATTCAATAGAAAAAGCAAAGGGCTATATTCCGCAGTATGTCGAGCTTCTTTGTGAAGAAATTAAGCTTACTGCACAAATTGCCAAAGCTAACTATTTAAAGCTTATGACGGTTTACATCGGCGGTGGCACGCCGACAACCCTTTCGGCCGAGCAATTAACAAAAATTATGCTAACGGTAAGCGATAATTTCGATTTGAGCGGTGTATTAGAATATACTGTTGAGGCGGGCCGACCCGACACAATTACAAAGGAAAAGCTTTTGGCAATTAAACAGGGCGGGGCTACCCGAATTAGCATTAACCCACAAACAATGAACGATAAGGTTTTGGAAATTATCGGCCGCCGACATACCGCAAATGACACCGTTTCGGCCTTTAAACTTTCGCGTGAATGCGGTTTTGATAATATAAATATGGACCTGATTGCAGGGCTTTTAGGCGATGATTTTGAAAGCTTTAAAAATACTGTAAAATCAGTAGTTAAGCTTGACCCCGAAAGTGTAACTGTTCACTCGCTCTCGATGAAAAGGGCATCAAACCTTACTAAAAATGGTGATTTTCCCGAAATTGAAATGGGAAAAACCGCATCGGATATGGTTGATTTTGCTTATAATTATTTGTGCGAAAACGAAATTTTGCCCTATTATATGTACCGCCAAAGCAAAACTGTCGGAAACCTTGAAAATGTCGGCTATGCCAAAAAGGGCTTTGAATGTCTTTACAATGTTTATATTATGGATGAAACCCATTCAATTTTAGCTTGCGGTGCATCGGCTGTTACAAAGCTTAGAGAGCCAAACGGCGACAAAATTGAGCGCATTTTTAACTTTAAATACCCGTATGAATATATCAGCCGTTTTTCTGAAATTTGTGACAGAAAACAGGGTATAACTGAATTTTATAATAAATTTTAAAGGAGTATATGCTATGGATATGTTTGAAAACTTGCTTGATAAGGCAAAGGATGCATTTGATGTTGCACTTAAAGCAACAGGCGAGGCAGTAGATACAGGAAAGCAAAAATTTAATGTTGTGTCACTTGAAACAAAGATTTCAAAGGACTATAAGGCACTTGGTGAGCTTTGCTATAAAAAGCACAAGGGCGAGGACATTGACTTTGAAAAAATTAACGAGCTTGTAGCCGACATTGATGCCAAAATTAACGAGATAAATGAAATAAAACAGGCAATTAAAAACGCTAAGGCAAAGCGCATTTGTGCCGCTTGCGGTGCCGCTATTGAAGAGGATACCATCTTTTGTTCGTACTGCGGTGCAAAGCTTGAATTTACAACCGAAGAATAAAGAGGAAAATTATGAATTTTGAAAAAATAGGAATTGTTGTTGCCGACGGTGACGAATATAAAGCATTACGAAGCAGGGTTGAAGCAGGTAATTACCAAGAACTTGAAATTTTAAAAAGAGAAGCCCATAAATTTGAAATATATACCGAAAATGGCGCTGTTGAGGTTATTTCAATATTGTGC
The DNA here is from genome assembly GCA_017549565.1 of Clostridia bacterium. Taxonomy (GTDB): domain Bacteria; phylum Bacillota; class Clostridia; order Oscillospirales; family Acutalibacteraceae; genus UBA737. Next base: position 24,423 of record JAFYUI010000004.1, on the reverse strand, counting down.
GGCATTGGTAAGGTTAATGCCGCAGCAGCAACGGTATGCCTTATAAGTATGGGCTGTGATGTTATTTTAAATTACGGTCTTTCGGGTGGTGTTTCAAACATTAAGCGTGGCGAAATTTCTTTGCCAAACCGCTTTTTAGAGCACGATTTTGACCTAACAATGATTGGCTATGCCCCCTGTGAAAAGCCCGCACAGCCAACATATATTTATAATGCCGATGAAAAACTTTTAAATATTGCAAAGGGCGTTATAACATCTGCAAAGGTTGGCACTGCCGTTTCGGGCGACAGATTTATTTGCGATGATAATGTAAGGGAAGCATTAGCAAATCAGTTTGGCGCAATGTCCTGCGATATGGAAACTGCCGCCATTGCTTATGTTTGCAGTTATTCTGATGTGCCTTTCTTGGCTGTAAGGCGTGTGTCTGACGATGCGGGAAATGATGCAAAGGATGCTTATACTGATATGAACATATCAGATGAAACCGTTCTTTATGATTATATCGAGCAGGTGATTAAAGCCATCTTAAAAGGATAGCGACAATTTTACACAAAATTTTATCAAATTTTTAACAATTTTTATAAAAAATGCGAGAAAACTATTGATTTTTTTAAAAAAATATGGTACAAATATAAGGTACAATAATGAGTACGGACAAGTTATTAAAACGGTAAAACCGTTAAAAAATTTATTGGAGGTTCTATTATGAACAAGACAGAATTAGTTGCATCAATGGCTGAAAAAGCTGGTATTACTAAAAAGGACGCTGAAAAAGCTCTTGCAGCTTTCGTTGACAGTGTTGCTGCTGAATTAAAGGCAGGCGGCTCTGTACAACTCATCGGCTTTGGTACTTTCAAGGTTGCTGAACGCGCAGCTCGCACAGGTATCAACCCCAAGACCGGCGACAAGATTGAAATTGCTGCTTCTAAAGCTCCTGCTTTCAAGGCTGGCGCTGCATTAAAAGCTGCTATTAAATAATTGATTTTAAGCCGTCTTTTTAGACGGCTTAATTTTTATTAGAGGTTTATTGTGAGATTAGATAAATATTTAAAAGTTTCCCGAATTATTAAACGCCGCACCATTGCAAATGAAGCGTGCGACGCGGGCAGGGTGCTTGTAAACGGCAAGGTTGCCCGTGCATCTTATGATGTTAAAGTAAATGATGAAATTGAAATTTCTTTCGGCACACGAACTGTTAGGGTTACGGTTTTAACCCTTGCGGAAAGTATCCATAAAGAAGATGCAACTTTAATGTATAAAATTATTGAATAACATTTACACCCTTTAAATATATATTTAAGGGGTGTTTAATTTTGGAAGAAATTATTAAGCAAAACAGCAATATTATTTTAGAAAACCGCAAAAGCTTCACCGCTTCAGGCATTAGAGAGTGTATTTCCTTTGATGATGAAACGGTTGTGCTGGATACTGCTTTGGGGCTTCTAACCCTTAAGGGTGAAAGGTTGCATATAATAAATTTTGATACTAAAACGGGCGATATTTCGATAGAGGGTAAATTTCACGCTATTGTTTACACAGCGCAAAAAAGCGGTGGCTCGTTTTTTGGTAAAATTTTTAAATAATTATGTGGGAAATTGACAGTTCTTTTCAAGCGGTTTCGTTTTTATATTCGGTTTTATTTGGTGTGGGCTATTGCCTTTTTTATGACCTTTTCAGAGCGTTTAGAAAGTTATATAAATCCACCGCTTTTTCAGTATTTTTTGAAGATTTAATTTATTTTTTAATAATTTCAATTTTGACATTTTTACTTTTAATGTCGCTGTCAAATGGTGAAATCAGGGGATATATTCTTATTGGAATTGCAGTCGGTTTTCTTATTTGTTATTTTACCGTTTCGCGTTTTTTTGTAAAAATTTTGTTTGCGGTTTTTAAGTTTTTAAACGAAATTTCAGCAAAAATTGTTGACTTTTTAAACCGCATTTTGATATGGCTTTTTGAAAAAATTAAAAAATGGGCAAAATATTGCACTATATTATTAAATAAAACAAAAAATTTATTTAAAAAGGACTTGAAAAAACAGGGTTAGGTGTTGTATACTAACAAAAGATTAAAGATTAGAAAGGGAAAGTGCTATGAAGCGTAAACCACGCCGTCAACGCAGTGTAATTTTAAAACTTTTGTGCCTTTTCGTTTGTGTTTATGTTTTCGCAAATCTTGTTAATCTTTGGTCTACACTTAATGAAAGTCAGCGTGAGCTTAACGCCTTAAAGCAGGAGTACGCAAAAACACAAAACGACATTGCCGAGCTTAAAGCCATGCTGTCTGACGAATCAAACAAACAAATTATTGAAAAAGCTGCCCGTGAAAGACTTGGCTATATCTATTCTGATGAACAGATATTTGTTGACATTTCGGGCAATTAGGCAAAAATTTAGGGGGATAATAATTTAGATGCAGCAGCTCACTGTGGGAGAAATTGTGGAAGGCAAAATTACCGGAATAACTAATTTTGGTATATTTGTGGATTTAGGCAACGGCAAATCGGGAATGGTACATATTTCAGAGGTTTCCCGTACTTATATTAACGACATTTCAGAACTTTTTAAGGTTGGCGATGTTGTTAAAGCAAAGGTTATGAATGTCAGCGATGACGGAAAAATCAGTTTAAGCATTAAACGCGCGTTAGAGCCCGAAAAAACTGAAGCTGCGCCGCGCCGTCCAAGACAGGAGCGCCGTCCGACCGAAGCACAAAGACCTGCACCTAATTCATTTACTTGGACACCTAAAAAGCAGGAACCTGCAAGCTTTGAAGAAATGATGAACCGCTTTAAGCAAACAAGCGATGAAAAGTTTTCGGATTTAAAGAGAAAAAATCCTGAAGCTAATCGCACCAAAAGAAGAACAAGATAAATTTAACGGGCGAAACGGCAAGGTTTCGCCTTTTTTTGAGGTTTAAAATATGAGCAAAATAAATTTAGTTGCCCCATGTCTTTTCGGGGTGGAAAGTATAGCCGCCGATGAATTTCGCCGAATGGGGTTTGAGGATGTAACTGCCGAAAACGGCCGTGTGCTTTTAAGCGGTGAAGAAAATATGTTGGCGCGTGCTAATATATGCTCTCGCTTTGCGGAAAGAATTATGATAAATGTGGGTGAATTTGAAGCTACCACTTTTACCGAGCTTTTTGATGGTGTAAAGGCACTTCCTTGGGAAGATTATATCGGTAAAGATGATGCTTTTCCTGTAAACGGTTGGAGCATAAATTCACAGCTTTTCAGCATACCTGACTGTCAGTCAATTATTAAAAAAGCCATTGTTGAGCGCCTTAAAATGCGTTATCATATCAATATTTTTGCCGAAACAGGCAGTGAATATAAAATCCGTTTTTCTATTCACAAAAATGTTGTTACAATGATGATAGATACAAGTGGTGACGGGCTTCATAAAAGAGGGTATCGCCGCAATTCAAACGATGCACCGCTTAAAGAAACCTTGGCGGCGGCAATGTGTGATTTGGCGCGAATTTATCCCGATACACAGCTTTTTGACCCATTTTGCGGAAGTGGTACAATTTTAATTGAGTCGGCCCTTATGGCAACCAAAACCGCCCCCGGCCTTCGCCGATTTTTCGCGGCCGAACGCTTTGGCTTTTTAGACCGCAAAATTTGGATGGACGAACGCACCCGCGCACAAGATTTAATACTTAAAAATGTTGAATTTAGGGCACAGGGCTTTGATATTGACCCCGCTTGTGTAGAACTCACCCTTGCAAACGCTAAAAAAGCGGGTGTTGAAAAATATGTTAAAGCATCCCTTGGTGATGTTAAGGATTTTAAAGCCCCCGAAAAGAGATGCTTAACTATTTGTAACCCACCTTACGGCGAACGACTTTTAGATGTTAAAGCCGCCGAAGAGCTTTATAAGGTGATGGGTAAACAGTTCGAAATGGGTGAGGGAAGAAAGTACTTTATCATAAGCCCACACGACGAATTTGAAAAGCATTACGGCAAAACTGCTGACAAACGCCGAAAGCTTTATAACGGTATGATAAAATGTCAGTTATTTATGTATTTTAAGTGATTGACAAATGTCGAAATTTGGCATATAATATTTTTATAATCTTCAGGGCGAGGTGCAATTCCTCACCGGCGGTAAAGCCCGCGAGCCGTTTGGCTGATTTGGTGAAATTCCAAAGCCGACAGTATAGTCTGGATGAAAGAAGAGTTAATATTTAACTTTTAACGCCCTTATTGTATTAAGGGCGTTATTTTTATTTTAGGGGTGTTTTTATGCGTCGCGAAGAAATTAAAAAACTTGCATTTTGTGCTTTGTTTGGTGCACTCGGTTTTGTTTTAATGCTGCTTGAATTTCCGTTGCCGATAATTCCGTCATTTGTTAAATTTGATTTTTCGGAATTGCCTGCATTAATCGTTAGCTTTGTTTATGGCCCGCTTTACGGTATTGCGGTTTGCCTTTTAAAGAATTTGTTGCACCTTTTTGTTACCACAAGCGCAGGTGTTGGTGAAGTTTCTAATTTTATCCTTGGTGCTATTTTTGTGGGTGTCGCAGGTGCAATATATAAGTATAATAAAACCCGCAAATATGCGTTTATTGGCTCACTTGTTGGTGCGCTTGTAATGGCGGTAATAAGCATTGCATCCAATTATTATATTGTATACCCAGCATTTTCGGTGCTTTACGGTTTACCAATGCCCGCCATTATTGGAATGTATCAGGCAATTCTACCTTCGGTTGATGGTCTTTTTGAAGCACTTGTTATTTTTAATTTACCATTTAACTTTGCAAAGGGTATTATTGATGCGGCAATTTGCTTTTTGATTTATAAAAAGCTTTCACCCATACTTAAAAAATAACTTGACAAATTTCGATTTTATGTTACAATGATTAACGCAAATTAAATATCGTCCTTATCAAGAGTGGTGGAGGGGCACGGCCCGATGAAACCCGGCAACCTGTTTTTACAAGGTGCTAAATCCGTCGGAGATATCCGAAAGATGAGGTTGTTTTTATAAAAACCGCCTCGAAAGTAGGCGGTGTTTTTTTGTGAATTTTAAGTTTTTAAAAATAGAAAGGAATTTTAAAAATGGCAAAAATGCTTTTTACTTCTGAATCGGTTACCGAAGGTCATCCCGATAAAGTTTCCGACCAAGTTTCAGACGCGGTTTTAGATGCGATTTTCAGTCAAGACCCCAATGCTCGTGTTGCTTGTGAAACTTTTTGCACCACAGGTGTTGTAAATGTAATGGGTGAAATTACCACCACTGCACAGGTTGATATACCTGCTATTGTACGCGAGGTTGTGTGCGATATCGGTTATAACAGCGAAAAAGCGGGCTTTAACGGTAACACTTGCGCTGTTATGGTTGCTCTTGACAAGCAGTCACCTGACATTGCAATGGGTGTTGATAAGTCTTTTGAACTTAAAGATGGCGAAGATGATGCTTATAACTTGAACGGTGCGGGCGACCAGGGTATGATGTTTGGCTATGCTTGCAACGAAACCGAAGAACTTATGCCTTTGGCAATTTCACTTGCTCACAAAATGGCAAAGCGCCTTACCGATGTTCGCAAAAGCGGGGAATTAGATTACTTAAATCCCGACGGAAAAACACAGGTTACCGTTGAATATAACGATGGTGTGCCTACCCGTGTTGATACAGTTGTTGTTTCAACCCAACACACCGAAGATGTTACACTTGAAACCTTGCGCGCCGACCTTTTGGAAAAGGTTATTAAACCCATTGTTCCTGCAAATCTTTTGGATGAAAACACCAAGTTCTTTATTAACCCCACAGGCCGTTTTGTTGTTGGTGGCCCACAGGGTGATACAGGTCTTACAGGTCGTAAAATTATTGTTGATACCTATGGCGGCTATGCCCGTCACGGCGGCGGTGCATTTTCGGGTAAAGACCCGACCAAAGTTGACCGCAGCGCTGCGTATGCATCCCGTTGGGTTGCTAAAAACATTGTTGCCGCAGGTCTTGCTGACAAGTGCGAAATTCAGTTAGCTTATGCTATCGGTGTTGCACGTCCCGTATCTGTAATGGTTGACACCTTCACGACAGGCAAAATCGCTGACGATAAAATTGTTGAAGCAGTAAACAAGGTGTTTGATTTAAGACCATCGGCAATTATTGATGCGTTACAGCTTCGCCGTCCTATTTATCGCCAAACCGCAGCTTATGGTCACATGGGTAGAACTGATATTGATTTGCCTTGGGAAAAGACCGATAAAGCAGAAGAATTAAAGGCGTTTTTAAAATAAAATATTATTGAAATTTCACCCCTTTTATGTTATAATTATTAACAATGTAAAGGGGTGTTTTTTATGGAAAACAATAGTAAGATTTATAACTTTACAAAAGAAAATATCGTAAAAGATTATGAGGTGATTTTTAAAAAGAAAATAGTCACTTCCTTTATTAAGCTGTTTATTTTTGCGGTGTATTACGCCTTTATGGCGTGGCTGATTTCATTGGTGCCTATCGTTATACTTATCAATATAATTTCCAATATTGTTTTGGCGGCAACAGGCGTATATATTTTATGGTATTACATAAAAAACATAATTGAACTATTTAAAATCAGAAAAGCAATTTTAAACGGCGATTTCAAGGTAACAACCGAAAAGGTGGTTAACACATTTGAAAAAGAAAGACGATTAAAGTTTTTATTTTTGGGGTTGTTTTTAAATCCTGTTTTGGTTTTTGTTTTTATTGAGCCAATACCTTACCGTTTACTTTTTGGCGGTTTGGGTGAATATAAAATTTTAAACGGTCAGTATTACGGCAGTTCGCAAATTTACGAAATGAATGAACAAGGTGTTTTTAACCGAGCGTCAGCGGGGGATGAGCACTATTTGGTACTTTGCGGCGAAAACATTGCATTGGTTTATAACAGAAAAATGTTTGAATATAAAGAAAATGTTTAAAATACACTTGACAAAATAGAAAAATTGTGTATAATTATTGTTACAACAAAGTAGTGCGTATATCGTCCTCACCCTAAGATTTTGTTTAAAAGGGTTAATAAGTTCCAAAATCTCTTTGGTATTCTTATGCGTGGGCGTTATTGCGTCCACGCTTTTGTTATTTATTGTTTGGAGGTGCGTTAGCATTAGCAGTAAAGAAGTTGCTATAAACGAAGGTATTAAATTTAAGGAAGTTCGCGTTATCGCGCTGGATGGCAGTCAGTTGGGTATTGTTTCCATTGACAAGGCACTTGACGCGGCAAACAAAGCCGACCTTGATTTAGTCTGCATTTCACCAAATGCACAACCGCCTGTTTGCAAGATTATGGACTATGGTAAATATTGCTTTGAACAGGCCAAGCGTGAAAAAGAAAACAGAAAAAATCAAAAGGTTATTGAAACAAAAGAAATTCGCTTAGGTTTAAGCATCGACGTTCATGACTTTGAAACAAAAGGCAAGCAAGCAATTAAGTTTTTACAAAAGGGCGACAAGGTAAAGGTTTCTATTCGTTTTCGTGGCCGTGAAATGGGACATCCCGAAATTGGCCTTGATACAATGAACCGCTTTGCAGAATTTTGCAAGGATGTTGCCAGTGTTGAAAAACCTGCTAAATTAGAAGGACGTAATATGCTTATGTTCTTGGCTCCTGTAAAAAAGTAAATAATTAAAAAACATATTAGTATGGAGGAATTACAATGCCTAAAATTAAAACACACAGTGGCGCAAAGAAACGATTTAAGCTTACCAAAACCGGTAAAGTAAAACGTGCACATGCTTTCAAGTCACACATTCTCAACAAAAAGACCACAAAACGTAAGAGAAATCTTCGCAAGGTTGTTGTTGCTGACGTAACAAACACCGCAACCGTTAAGAAGTTAATCCCTTACAAGTAAGAATTAGTTATAAATTGGAGGTATAAGAAATGGCACGTATTAAGGGTGCGTTAGCTACACGCAAAAGAAGAAATAAAGTGTTAAAGCTTGCAAAGGGCTATTTTGGCGCTAAGTCCAAGCTTTTTAAAACTGCTAAAGAAGCAGTTATGAAATCAGGTCAATATGCATACATCGGTCGTCGTCTTAAAAAGCGCGATTTCCGTCGTCTTTGGATTACCCGTATTTCTGCTGCTTGCAAAATGAACGGTATGAACTATTCATCATTTATGAATGGTCTTAAAAAAGCTAATATTGACATCAACCGTAAGATGTTGGCTGACCTTGCAGTTAACGATGCTAAGGGCTTTGAAACCTTAGTAAAAGCTGCTAAGAAGGCATTAGAAAAGTAATTATTTTCGCCCGAGGTATTTTATCTCTCGGGCGACTTTTTCATTTTTATTGGGGTGAAAAATCAATGGAAATTAAGGTTATAACCAGCAAAGATAATCCGCTTATCAAACTTGTTTGCGGTTTACAGACATCGGCAAAATCCCGCAAAAATGAAGGCCTTTTTGTTTTAGAGGGGCTTCGAATTTGTGATGATGCAATGTCTAATTCAATTAGGTTTGATAAACTGATTATTTCAAATTCCGCCGAAGAAAAGCATGGGGAAGAGCTGTCGGCCTTTTATAAAAACGCTAATGAAATTTATAAAATTCCCGATTCGCTTTTTGCGAAAATAAGCGATACCACCTCGCCACAAGGGATAATTGCAGTTGTAAAAACTCCCGAAATTTCGGCAAAAATTTCACAAAACGGCAGGTATATTGCCCTTGAAAACCTTAATGACCCGTCGAATTTAGGTGCTATTTCACGCACTGCTGAAGCGCTTGGGGTAAGCGGGATTATTTTATCAAGTGACAGCGTTGACCCCTATTCACCCAAATCATTAAGGGCTTCAATGGGCACCTTACTTCGTATGCCGGTTATCATTTTAAGCGACTTTGTAAATGACCTTAAAAATTCAGGTCTTAAAACCTATGCCTGTGTTGTTGACAGGGATGCAAAATCTATCTCTGATATTAAGTTTTCATATGGTTCTGTTTTAATTATCGGCAACGAGGCAAACGGCTTGACCGATGAAATGAAAGCAAATTCTAACGAGCAAATCACCATTAAAATGTGTGGCAAGGCAGAGTCGCTAAACGCTGCAACCGCCGCCGCAATTTCTATGTGGGAAATGATGAAATAATGGAATATTATATTTGGTTACAGCTTTGTCTTGGGCAGGGCAACCGTTATGTAAATAGAATTTTTGACAGCTTTTGTGATGCTAAAGCGGTTTATGACACTGATAATTTAACAAGAACAAAGCTTTTACCAAAAAGCGTTGTGGCAAAGCTTGATAATTCTGTTTTAACAAAGGCAAAAGAAATTTTAGAAAAGTGCAACAGGTTAGGCGTTAGCGTTGTGACCTTTCACAGCGAAGGTTATCCAACCCCTTTAAAAGAAATTGAAAACCCACCGATAGTGCTTTATGTTAAGGGTAAAATGCCCGATTTTGAAAACACCCCGTCGGTTACCATTGTGGGTCCTCGCAGGGTTAGTGATTTTGGCAAAAAATCGGCCTATTCTTTGGGTTACCGCTTTGCTCGTTCAGGTATGGTTGTCGTAAGCGGCGGTGCTGTTGGCAGTGATACCTTCGCCCATATCGGCGCTTTAAAGGCCGACGGTATTACTGTTTTAGTAATGCCATGCGGCTTTTCGGTTTCTTATCTTGAAGAAAACCGCGCCTTGCGTGAACATATTGCAAACAAAGGGTGCCTTATAAGTGAATATCCACCCGATATGCCGGTAACTTCATTTACTTTTCCCGTAAGAAACCGACTTTTATCAGGTCTTACATTGGGTACAATTTTGGTTGAGGCAGGCCAAAGAAGCGGTGCGCTTATTACCGCTAACCACGCGCTTAACCAAGGTAAAGATGTTTTTGTAATTCCGGGGCTTCCAAATATGAAGCAATATAAGGGCTCAAATGCGTTACTTCGCGACGGCGCAAAGCCACTTTTAGATGCATCAGATGTTTTTGGTGAATATATTGTCCATTTTCCCGATAAAATTAACATTGAAAAGGCATATAAAGAAGTACCAAAGCCCGAAAAAGAAAAAAATAATAAAAAAACATTGCAGATAACTCTTTCAAATTCTGCAAAAATAGTGTATAATTGTTTAGATAAGCAAAAATTTTATCCTGATGATTTAAATTCGGGGCTTTCACCGTCGGATTTGTTATCAGCACTGACCGAGCTTGAAATGGAATTTATCATTCGTGCACTCCCTGGCGGACAGTACGAAATTTGCAAATAACTCTAATGGAGGAATAATATGTCAAAGCTTTTAATTGTTGAGTCACCCTCGAAAATAAAAAGTATTAAGAAATATTTAGGCACAGGATACGAGGTTATGGCATCTAAGGGTCATATTCGTGACTTGCCAAAATCACGCCTTGGTGTTGACATAAATAACGATTTTCAGCCCCAATATATCAATATGGCTGAAAAGAAAGATTTGATTAAAGACCTTAAAAATGCTGTTAGTGACTGTGACGAGGTTTATCTCGCAACTGACCCTGATAGAGAGGGTGAGGCAATTTCTTGGCACTTGGCACAAATTTTAGGGCTTGATATGAACTCCTTAAACCGCGTAACCTTTAACGAAATTACAAAATCGGGTGTTACAAGCGGTATGGCAGCTCCCAGAAAAATTGATATGAATTTGGTTGACGCGCAACAAGCTCGTCGCGTGCTTGACCGAATTGTTGGTTATAAATTAAGTCCGTTTTTGTGGAAAAAGGTTAAAAGCGGTCTTTCGGCAGGTCGTGTTCAAACTGTTGCTTTAAAGCTTGTGGTTGAACGTGAACGCGAAATTGAAAAATTTATTGCCGAAGAATATTGGACAGTTGAAGCAAAACTTGCAGCAGGTCGTAAAACATTTGTTGCAAAGCTTTATGGCGATGAAAACGGCAAGATTGACTCTATTCAAAACGAAGCATCTGCAAATGAGATTTTAGAAAATCTTAATGGTGCCGAGTATGTCGTAACCGATGTTAAAAAGGGTAAGCGCAATCGCCAGCCCGCACCTCCTTTTATTACTTCAACTCTTCAACAAGAAGCATCACGCAAGCTTGGCTTTACAGGTCAACGCACAATGCGAATTGCACAGCAGCTTTACGAAGGTATTGATATAATGGGACACGGTACGACAGGTCTTATTACCTATATGCGTACCGACTCGCTTCGTATTTCGGAAGAGGCAAGGGCAGCGGCAAGCAAGTTTATCGGTGCCAATTACGGCAGTAAATATTTGCCCTCATCACCGCGTTATTTTAAAACTAAAAACACATCGCAAGACGCACACGAGGCAATTAGACCCACTATTATTGACTTAACTCCCGAACAGGTTAAGGACTCCTTGACAGCTGAACAGTATAAGCTTTATAAGCTTATTTGGGAACGCTTTATTGCATCCTTAATGGCGGCTTCAATTCAAGACACCGTTAATGTTGATATTACCGCAAACGGCTATCTCTTTAAGGCAAGCGGTTATTCGGTTAAGTTTGATGGCTTTACTGTTTTGTATGTTGAGGGTAATGATGAGGATGTAGACAAGGAAAGTTCACTTCCTGAAATGGCAAAGGACGATGTTTTAAAGCTTCGTGATTTGTCACCAAACCAACACTTTACCCAACCACCCGCAAGATATGTTGAAGCAACCTTAATTAAGGCGCTTGATGAAAACGGAATTGGCCGCCCTTCAACCTATGCGCCTATAATTTCAAATATTATGAACCGTGATTATATTGTGCGTGAAAAGAAATCATTAAAACCAACTGAACTTGGTAAGGTGATTTCTGATTTGATGGTGCAATATTTCAATAAAATATTTGATGTTAAATTTACTGCGGGATTAGAATCTAAGCTTGATAAAATCGGTGTGGGCGACTTAAATTGGGTTGAAACCATTCGCGATTTCTATGATGATTTTGATAATTACTATCAAAAGGCCGAAAGCTCACTTACAGGTAAAAGGGTAAAGGTGCCCGAGGTTGAAAGTGATGTAATTTGTGACAAGTGTGGAAGAAAAATGGTTGTTAAAACAAGCCGTTTTGGTAAATTCCTTGCTTGTCCCGGTTATCCCGAGTGTAAAAACACAAAACCCGTACCCGAGGATGAAATCAAGCAACCATGTCCAAAATGCGGCGGAAAGCTTGTAAAACGCCTTTCTAAAAAGGGTAATAAATTCTACGGATGTACAAACTATCCAAACTGCGACTTTGCATCCCCCGGTATACCAACAGGTGAGGTTTGTAAGGAATGTGGCAGTTATATCATAAGCGGTATGAAAGGCAAAAAGTATTGTATGAATTCTGAATGCAAAAGCCGCGCAAAAACTAAAAAGGAAACTAAATAATGATTCAAATCAATGTTATTGGCGCAGGACTTGCGGGCTGTGAGGCGGCCTATATTGCCGCAAATAACGGAATAAAGGTAAACCTTTATGAAATGAAGCCCACGAAGAAAACCCCCGCGCATAAAAACAATAACTTTGCCGAGCTTGTTTGCTCGAATTCCTTAAAGGCAAACCGCGTTGATTCGGCGGCAGGTCTTTTAAAAGAGGAAATGCGGCAGTTTTCATCCCTTTGTCTTTCGGCGGCTGACAGCTGTGCAGTTGCGGCAGGCGGTGCTTTGGCTGTTGACCGTGAAAAATTTGCCGAATATATTACTGAAAAAATTAAAAATCACCCAAATATTACGGTTATAAACGAGGTTGTAAGCAAAATTCCAACCGACTGTGTGACTGTAATTGCCACAGGCCCTTTAACCGACGGTGATTTGGCAAGTGACATTGCAAAGCTTTGTGATGGCGGTAATTTAAGCTTTTACGATGCGGCGGCACCCATTGTGACAAAGGACAGTATTGATTTTTCAAAGGTGTTTTACGCTGCCCGTTATGATAAGGGTACAGCGGATTATATCAACTGCCCAATGAATAAGGAAGAGTACACCGCCTTTTATAATGAGCTTATAAAGGCCGAGGGTGCACCGCTTCACGAATTTGATAAAGCCCCAAATGTTTACGAGGGTTGTATGCCAATTGAAATTTTGGCAAAACGCGGTGAGGATTCAATCCGTTTTGGTCCGTTAAAGCCGGTGGGACTTAGGGACCCGAGAACCGATAAAAGACCTTGGGCGGTGGTACAGCTTCGCGCTGAAAATAGAGAGGGAACACTTTATAATTTGGTTGGTTTTCAAACCAATTTAAAATTTCCCGAACAAAAGCGCGTCTTTTCACTAATTACAGGGCTTGAAAATGCTGAATTTATAAGATATGGCGTTATGCACCGAAATTCCTTTATAAATTCGCCCAAGCTTTTAAATAAAGACCTTTCTCTAAAATCTGACCCAAATGTTTTCTTTGCGGGTCAGCTTTCGGGAGTGGAAGGGTATATGGAATCGGCGGCAAGTGGTATTATTGCAGGTCTTAATGCGGTTGCAAGGATAAAAGGTACTACACCCGTTGTTTTGCCGAATTTTACAATGATTGGCGCACTTTTAAATTATATAACCGATGAAACGGTGACAAATTTTCAGCCAATGGGTGCAAATTTTGGTATTATTCCACCGCTTGAAAATCATATAAGAGACAAGCGTGAAAGATATATGGCATTGTCACAGCGTTCACTTGAATTTTTTAAAAATAAGGAGCTTTAAAAATGCGTATAGCAGTAGATGCTTTTGGCGGCGATAACGCCCCTTTGGAAATTGTAAAGGGTGCGGCGGCTGCTTCAAATGAATATGGTGTAGAAATAACTCTTGCAGGTAATAAAGCCGAAATTGAAAAGGTTATTACTGACAATAACTTAAAATTTAATGGCGAGCTTGTTATCGTTCATACTGATGATGTTATTGATATGCACGATGAACCTACAAGTCTTTTAAAGGCACATAAGGAATCTTCAATGGCTTTGGCATTTAACGAGCTTGCCGAAGATAGAGCTGATGCATTTGTGTCGGCCGGTTCAACAGGTGCAGTTGTTGTTGGCGGTACTTTTATTGTTAAAAGAATTAAAGGCATCAAACGCCCTGCACTTGCAGGCATGATACCTTCACCCGATGGTCATTATATGCTTTTGGATATGGGTGCAAACGCTGAATGTCGCCCCGAAATGCTTTGCCAATTCGGTATTATGGCATCGGCCTATTTAAAAGGTGTTGAGGGTAAGGAAAACGCTACAATCGGCCTTTTAAACATCGGCACCGAGGACAGTAAGGGCGGCGAGCTTCAAAAGGAAGCGTATAAGCTTTTAGAAAAAGCACCAATTAACTTTGTCGGTAATATTGAATCACGCGAGATGCCAAAGGGTGTTGTTGATGCGGTCGTTACCGACGGCTTTACAGGCAACATCGCATTAAAGCTTATCGAAGGCACAGCAATTACTTTCTTCAAGCTTATTAAAAACTCACTTTATAAAAGCTTAAAAAACAAGCTTGCAGCTCTGGTTATTAAAAAGGATTTATACTCACTTAAAAGTATGATGGATTCATCAGAGGTTGGCGGTGCGCCGCTTTTAGGTGTTAGAAAACCGGTTATTAAAGCACACGGAAATTCTGATGCAAAGGCCATTAAAAATGCAATTAAACAAGCAGTTTTATTTGCGGAAAATAATGTTATAGAAAATATTACTAATTCATTAAAGGATTTTTAAAATGGAAGTTTTAGAAGCAAGACTCCAATATAAATTTAATAATGTAAAGCTTTTGGAAAATGCACTTAATCATTCGTCTTATGCTAATGAAGTGCGTAACGGCACAAAATCGAACGAGCGCCTTGAATTTTTAGGCGACTCGGTTTTGTCGGTTATTGTGGCAAGCTATTTGTTCGAAAACTTTAAGACAATACCCGAGGGTGAACTTACAAAGCTTCGTGCATCCTTGGTGTGCGAAAAGTCGCTTTGCGGTTTTTCGCGTGAAATTGGCTTGGGTGAATTTCTGCACCTTGGCAAGGGTGAAGAAAAAGGCGGCGGCAGAGAGCGAGATTCTATTCTTGCTGACGCTTTCGAGGCAGTTTTGGCCGCAATTTATCTTGATGGCGGCATGGAATGTGCCGAAAGGTTTGTTTTAAGGTTTGTTTTGCCTGAGCTTTCACACCGTGACGAACAGGTTTTTAAAGATTATAAAACAACCTTGCAGGAAATTATTCAAAGAAACCCGGAAGAAACTGTAACCTATCATTTAACAGGTGAAAGTGGACCCGACCACGACAAGATTTTTGAGGTTGAGGTTCATCTTAATTCAAATGTAATTGGTAAGGGTAAGGGCAAAAATAAAAAGCAGGCCGAACAAATGGCGGCAAAAGAGGCCCTTTTGCTTATGGGTGCCGAAATATGAGTAAAATTCATTCAAATATTTCGGTTTTTGTGCCGCATATCGGTTGCCCAAATAAGTGCAGCTTTTGTGACCAAAGGTACATAACAGGCACTTCGAAGGCACCTCACCCCGAGGATGTTGAAAAAGCGGTAATGACTGCTATAAAGTCTAAAAAATATGACCCTAAAACTACCGAAATTGCCTTTTTTGGAGGCAGTTTTACTGCAATTAACCGAGTGTATATGGAATCGCTTTTAGAGGCGGCATCAAACTTTGTTAATGTTGGCATTGTGTCAGGAATTAGAATTTCAACCCGTCCCGATGCCATTGATGATGAAATTTTAATGCTTTTGAAAAGCTATAATGTGACAGCTATCGAGCTTGGTGCACAAAGCTTAAACGACCGTGTTTTAAAAATGAACAATCGCGGTCATTCGGCGCGTGATGTTGAAAAAGCGGCAATGCTTATTAAAAAGCACGGGTTTGAACTTGGCCTTCAAATTATGACAGGCCTTTATGCCGATGATAATGATTCAACCCTTCGCACAGTGCAAAAAATCATTGAAATTGCACCCGATACGGTTAGAATTTATCCAACTATCGTTTTAAAGGGTACTGATTTAGAGGCGCTTTATCTTGACAAGGTTTACGAGCCGCAACCTCTTGGCGATGCGGTTAAGCTTGCAAGTAAATTGTATTTACAGTTAACAAGAGCCGGCATAAAGGTTATACGCCTTGGTCTTCACTCAATAGAAAAGGGCTCTTATGTTGCGGGTCCTTGGCACCCCGCATTTGCTGAGCTTTGCTATTCTCAAATAATGCTGACAAAGGTGCTTGCCTGCCTTTTTACCGAGGGTAAATATGTTATATATGTTAATCCCAAATCGGTATCGGTTATGACAGGGCAAAGAAAAAGCAATTTGCTTTTTCTTAAAAAACGCGGTTTTGACTGCAAGGTCAAAACGGATGAAAATATAGAAGAATTAGATTTTAAAATAGAAAGGGAAGTGTTATAGTAATGCTGTTAAGTTCGATAGAAATTCAGGGCTTTAAGTCGTTTGCCGACAAAACAGTTTTAAAATTCGGCAAGGGTATAACCGCAGTTGTTGGCCCTAACGGAAGCGGTAAAAGTAACATTTCCGACGCGGTTCGTTGGGTTCTTGGTGAACAGTCAACAAAAAGTCTTCGCGGTCAGTCAATGGAGGATGTTATCTTCGGCGGTACCGAAACACGCCGTCCCCACGGCTTTTGCGAGGTTACTTTAAACATTAACAACACCGACCGTTCACTTAACTTTGACAACGATTTTGTGTCAATTACAAGAAGATATTACCGTTCACACGAAAGTGAATATGCTATAAACAATGTGTCTGTTCGCCTTAAAGATATTCACGAATTGTTTATGGATACAGGTCTTGGCCGTGATGGTTATTCAATGATTGGTCAGGGTAAAATCGATAATATCATAAGCTCAAAATCAAGTGAACGCCGTGACATTTTTGAAGAAGCGGCAGGTATTTCAAAATACCGTTATCGCAAGTTAGAGGCCGAAAGAAAACTTAACGCTGCACAAGAAAACTTGCTTCGCCTTCACGATATTGTTGACGAGCTGGAAGCACGCGTTGGACCTTTGGAAGAACAAAGTAAAAAAGCCGAAAAGTTTTTAAAATTAGCGGAAGAAAAGAAAGAGCTTGAAATCGGCTTATGGCTTCATACCCTTAATAATTCTAAAGATGCACTTCGCAGTCAAGAAAGCAAAATTATGGTTTGTCAGGGGCAGTATAAGGAAATCGAGCAAATGCTTGAAGACTTTGACCGCAAAACCGAACAAAACACATCGCTTTTTGCAAAGCTTACATCTGATATTGAGGGTGAACGCCTTAATATTTCACTTGTTAATGAAGAAATTGTTAAATCAAATGGTGTTATTACCGTTTTAAACAATGATATTGCCCACAATGAAGAAACTATTGCACGCCTTACTGATGAAAAGAAGTCACTTTCAACCAGTGATACCGATGCAAAGCTTGAAATTGAGGCAAAATATAACGAGGTTAAAGCTTTAGAAGATAAGAAGTTAGAGCTTGACGGAAAGCTTCGCGCATTAGAAAGCGAGCTTTCACAGCTTCTTATCGACAGCGATTTAAGCAGTCGTGAAATTGAAAACAAAATCAGAACACTTAACACCTTAACCTCACAGTCATCAGACACAAGGGTTAAGCTTGTTACAGCCGAAACCTCTATTGAAGAAATTGAAGCAAGAAAAGGTGCTTTGGTTGATTTAATTTCAGCCCGCGAGGGTGAAATTGAAAAGCTTAATACCGAATTTAATGAAACCGACAGTATGCTTTCTAAAATTCAAGAAAATATTGAAAGCTATAATAACTCGCTTAAAGGTTACGAGCTCCGTTTAGGCGGTAGAGTGCAGTCGGTTGACAGCTTAAAGCAAGAGCTTGATACAATAAATTTGGATATTGAGGCAAAAAACCGCCGTATTCAAATTTTAAAGGATTTGCAAAACAATATGGAAGGTTTTGCAAATTCGGTTAAGTTTGTTATGTCAAAGGCGGAAACGGGCATTTTGCGTGGTATTTGCGGCCCTGTTTCTTCACTTATAACAGTTGAAAGCAAGTATAGTCTTGCTATTGAAACTGCACTTAACAATGCTATTCAAAACATTGTAACCGAAACCGAAGCTGATGCTAAAAATGCAATTAACTTCCTTAAAAATAATAAAGCAGGCCGTGCAACATTTTTACCAGTTGCAACCATTAAAGCCCGTGAATTTAAAGAACACGGCTTTGAAGATATGCTTGGTTATGTTGGCATTGCAAGTGACCTTGTAAAATGCGATAGCAAATATAATGAAATTGTAAAGTATTTATTGGGTGCGGCTGTTGTTGCCGAGGATATTGACTGCGCTGTTACCATTGCGAGAAAGTTTGGTTACAGAATAAAGGTTGTAACCCTTGACGGTCAGGTTGTAAGTCCCGGCGGCTCACTAACAGGTGGCTCGGTAATCAAGAATTCGGGTATTTTAAGCCGTGGCAATGATATTATCGCCATTGAAAAAGAGGTTGAAGCCCTTAAATCAAAGGCAAAGGATATTTTAACTAAATTAACCGATGCACAAAACTCTTTAGCAGAGGTTGAAGCCGATATTACCGCCGTTAAGGCCGATATTTTAACCGCAAATGAGGATAAAATCCGCACAGTTGCCGAGCTTAAGCGTATCGGCGATTTGCGAGATAATGCAAAGCTTTTGCTTAAAGAGCTTGTTGATGAGCAAACTCTTGGCAGTCAAAAGCAGGAGGAATTAAAACAGGTTACTGTTTTGGCGGCAAAGGAAATTTCCGAAATTGAAGCTAAAAAAGCCGAAATTAGGGCGGAAATTGACAAAATGTCGGGCGATAGGGATGGACTTAATGCAACCCGTGAAGCCCTTGCTGATGATATTACCGCTGTTAAGCTTTCGGTAATTGAGGCACAAAAGGATATAGAAGCGCTTATACTTTCAGCAAAAGCGATTGAAAATATGGCTGAAGACCGCGCAAATCGTGTGGTTGCCATTGACAGCGAAATTGCGACATTACAGTTTAAGTGCGAAAACTTAAAGGCCGAAATCAATGAAATTAACGATAATATCGGCGATGCGGCGGCAAAAATTGAGGCAAGCGAAAAGAATATTGCCGACTTTATTGAGCAAAGAAACGGCGCTGAAAAATACGGCGTTGAGCTTCGTAACAGCGAACGCGAAAACACACTTCGCCGTGAACAAATCAGCGGTGAGCTTGCAAGACTTCAAGAGCGTAAAGAGGTTATGATGCGCGAATATGACGATGTCATCAGAAAGCTTTACGATGAATACGAGCTTACCCGTAGCGAAGCCGAAAAGATTGGTATTGAAATTGAAAATCCAACACTTGCCAAGAAGACACTTGTTGAAATTAAAAACAAGATTAGAGCACTTGGAAATGTTAATGTTTCTGCTATCGAAGAATATAAAGAGGTTAGCGAACGCTATAACTTCTTATCGGCTCAAATCGAGGATGTTGAGGCATCACGCGCTCAGCTTAATAAGCTTATAAATCAGTTGACCTCGCAAATGCAGGAAATCTTTGCCGAGGGCTTTACAAAAATCAGTCAAAACTTTTCAAAAACCTTTACCGAGCTTTTCGGCGGCGGCAGTGCATCTTTATCACTTTCCGACCCTGAAAACATTTTGGAAAGCGGCATTGATATAGATGTTAAGCTTCCGGGCAAAAAGGTGCCAAGTCTTGACGGTCTTTCGGGTGGCGAAAAGGCGCTTATTGCACTTTCAATCTATTTTGCAATTATGCGTGTTAGCGCACCGCCCTTCTGCTTCTTGGATGAGGTTGACACAGCACTTGACGATATTAACGTTGAACGCTTTGCCGATTATATGAAGTCGAGCGAATTTAACACCCAATTTATTTGCGTTACACACCGCCGCGGCACTATGGAAGCTGCTGATATGCTTTACGGTGTAACAATGCAGGAAAAGGGTATTACCAAGCTTTTAGAACTTAATGTTTCAGAGCTTGAAAAGAAATTACTTGAAAATCAGGTGGGTTAATGGGTTTTTTCAGCAAGATTAAACAAGGACTGCAAAAAACAAGAAATTCAATAGCAAACGGTGTTACAAGCATTGTAAACAGCTTTACAAAAATTGATGAAGAACTTTTTGAAGAGCTTGAAGAAATGCTTGTAATGTCGGATATAGGTGTAACAACCGCTACCGAAATTTGTGATTTACTTCGCAAAAAAATTAAAGAACAAGGTATAACTGACCCTGCAGTTATTAAGGGACTGATGAAGGAAATAATTGCCGAAATGCTTGGCGAGGATGAGGGGTTAAAGCTTACCACAACCCCCTCAATTATCCTTGTTATCGGTGTTAATGGTGTTGGTAAAACCACAACCATAGGCAAGCTTTCCGCCATTTTAAAATCACAGGGCAAAAAGGTTGTTTTGGGCGCGGCTGATACATTTCGTGCGGCTGCTATTGACCAGCTTGGTGTTTGGGCCGAGCGTGCCGATGTTACAATGGTTAAAAGCGTTGAGGGTACTGACCCCGCAAGTGTTGTTTTTGATACCATTGCATCCGCTAAATCAAAGGGTGCCGATGTTATAATTTGCGACACCGCAGGTCGACTTCATAATAAGAAAAACTTAATGGATGAGCTTGCAAAAATTTACCGTGTAATCGGTCGTGAGCTTCCTGATGCATCCCTTGAAACCTTGCTTGTTTTAGATGCCGCAACTGGACAAAATGCTGTTAATCAAGCACGCGAGTTTAAAAGTGTTGCTGACATTACGGGTATTGTTCTTACAAAGCTGGACGGCACTGCAAAGGGCGGTATTATTATCCCAATTAAAAACGAACTTAAAATTCCTGTTAAATTTGTTGGCGTGGGCGAGGGCATTGATGATTTACAGCCCTTTACTGCTACCGAATTTGTAAACGGAATTTTTGATGGTGAAATGTAATGAAGGTATTTATTGCAACAAAAAATCAGAAGAAACTTCGCGAACTTAAAAGAATTTTAATTCCGATGGGCTTTGAGGTTTTGTGTGAAGCTGATTTAGATTTTCCTTTTAAAGATGCTATTGAAGATGGCCAAACCTTTGAAGAAAATGCCATTATAAAGGCAAAATCGGGTCTTTTGCAAACGGGCTTAATTTCGGTTGCGGATGACAGCGGTATTTGTGTTGATTATCTTGATGGTAGACCCGGTGTTTTTTCGGCCAGATATTCGGGTGAGCACGGCAACGACGAAATGAACAATGATAAGCTTTTATCTGAACTTTCGGGTGTGCCTATGGAAAAACGCACCGCTTACTATGTGGCAGCCATTGCTTGTGTTTTCCCCGACGGCAAGCAGTTTACCGTTAGGGGTGAATGTCACGGCCATATCGCCTTTGAAAGACAGCAGGGAAATGGTGGCTTTGGTTATGACCCGCTTTTTATAAGCGGAAAGGGTCCGTTTAGTCAATTAACTGCTGAAGAAAAAGACGCAATAAGCCACAGAGGTAAAGCGCTGATGAAATTTAAGGAAGAACTTAAAAAATATATTTGAGGTGTCTCTTATGTTTGAAGTTGGTATTTCAATTGGCAGTTTAGCAAACAATGATGAAGCAATGAAAAAAATTGCCGAAGCGGGTATAAAAAATATAGAAATTGGCTTTTCGGAACTTGAAAATTTTGAAAATTTCAATTTTCAAACCGCAAAGTGTTTGGCTGATGAAAATAATTTGAAGATTTGGACCTTGCATTTGCCTTTTTTACCCTTTGAAGAAATCGACCCATCTGCTTTAGATGAAGGAATAAGAGAATTTACTTTTAATGTATTTGTCGATTTGATTAAAAAAGGCAGCTCGATTGGAATCAACAAATTTGTTGTTCATCCAAGTAAAGAGCCGGTTGATGAAAAAGACAGAGCTAAAAAAATAAAGGCCGCAGGTGAATTTTTTTCACGCCTTGCTGATGAAGCCGACAAATATGGTGCCGTAATTGCAATTGAGGATTTGCCAAGAACATGTATTGGCAATTCAAGTGATGAAATTTTGCAGATATTATCATTTAATGATAAATTGCGTGTTTGTTTTGATACAAACCATTTGTTGAATGAAGATATTGTTGAATTTATTAAAAAGGTTTCTGATAAAATCATTACACTTCATGTTTCTGATTTTGATTTTGTTAACGAAAGACATTGGCTTTGCGGCGAGGGTGACATTGACTGGCAAGCACTTTACAATGCACTTTTAAGTGTAAATTACAATGGTGTTTGGATGTATGAATTGGGTCTTGGTGCGCCAAAAACAATTAATCGCAGACAACTTGAATTTGTTGATTTTTATAATAATGCACAAGAAATTTTTGAGGGTAAAAACCCCACACCAATTGGTGAAAGAATTAAAAATCTTGGTTTTTGGGGCCCTATTTAAGAAAGGAAAAATAAATGCTTAACAGTAGACAAAGAGCACAACTTCGCGGTATGGCGAATGATTATGAAACAATTTTACAAATTGGTAAATCGGGTATTTCCGATAATACTATTAAACAGGTTAACGACGCTTTGGAGGCCAGAGAGCTTATAAAGCTTCGTGTTTTGGAAACCTGTCCCTTAACCTCGCGCGAGGCAGCTGATGAATTAGCAGTAGCGGTTAAATGCGATGTTGTGCAGGTTATTGGCTCACGCTTTATACTTTACCGCGAAAGCAAAGATAATAAAACAATTAAATTGGTGAAATAATATGCTATTTACAGCCATTTTTGGCGGCACCTTTAACCCGTTTCATAACGGTCATTATGAGATGCTTAAAGCCCTTAATGAAAGTGAAAAAATTGGCAAAATTTTAATAATGCCCGACAAAATCCCACCACATAAATCGGCGGATGAACTTATAGAAGATGCCGACCGCATTAAGATGTGCGAAATTGTGGCCAATGATTTTTCAAAGGCACAGGTTTGCGATATCGAATTTAAAAGAGAAGGTAAAAGTTATACCTATGACACCGTAAACCTTTTAAAAGAAATTTACCCAAATGAAAACTTTGCTTTTGTTTGCGGTGGCGATATGCTTGTTTATTTTGATAAATGGTATAAAGCCGATGAGCTTATGAAAATGTTGCCGTTTATTGTTTTTTCAAGAACTTCTACCGATAATGATGAATTCAACAGTTCTATTAAGCGTTTTAGTGAAAAGGGTATGCAAATTATTTTAATGGATAATGAAATTCCTAATATTTCTTCAACCGATTTTAGAAAAACACCATTAGAGGAATTTGTACCGCAAAGGGTTTTTGAATTTATTAAAGGCAGGGGACTTTATGGATTATAAAAAGTATATTGATTTATTAGCTACCCGCCTTGATGAATATCGTTTTAAACATTCTCTTTGCGTTGCTAACGAAGCAAAGCGTTTGGCTTTAAAATATGGCGAAGATGCCGAAAAAGCATATTTTGCGGGGCTTTTACACGACATAACCAAAAATGCCGATTTGGACGAACACTTGCAAATTTTTTCACAGTTTGGTATAATGCTAAACGACATTGAAAAAAACGCTAAAAAGTTATGGCACGCTATTTCGGGTGCCGCTTATATTGAGCATATTTTAAACATTTCTGACCGCGATATTATCGACGCTGTCCGTTATCACACAACCGCAAGGGCGGGTATGAGCAAATTTGAAAAAATCATCTATCTTGCCGATTTTACCTCTCTTGACCGAACTTATAGCGATGTTGATGTTATTAGACAGTATGTTGATGAATCGCTTGAAAAGGCGTTTGTTTATGCTTTGCAATATTCAATTTGTGATTTAGTGAACAGCAAAAAAGCCGTTCATTTAGATACAGTTGCTGCATATAACGAAGCAGTAACACTTGTTTAGGAGGAAAAGGTTTGGATTCTTTTGAAATTATGAAAATTGCCGCTAATGCGCTAAATTCTAAAAAAGCGCGTGAGCTTACGGCCGTTAAGGTGGACGAGCTTACCGTTTTGACCGAATATTTTGTTATAGCGACTGCAACCTCTTCAACCCATGTCCGCGCACTTGCTGATGAGGTTGAAGCAAAGCTTGAAGAAGCGGGTGTAAGACCCCATCATATTGAGGGTAAAACAACCGGTTGGATAGCGCTTGACTATGAATCGGTAATTGTTCACGTATTTTCACGTCAAGACCGTGAATTTTACGGACTTGATAAAATGTGGGCAGATGCACCCGCAGTTGATTTAGATGAAATTTTAGTTGAAGCAATGGGGGACTAAAAAGTGGCAAATATTTACGATTATTCTAACATTGAAAAGAAATGGCAACAGGTATGGGATGATAACCACACCTTTGAAGCAAAAAATGATTACACCTTACCGAAATTTTTCGGTCTTGTTGAATTCCCGTATCCGTCAGGTCAGGGCCTTCATGTAGGCCATCCTCGTTCTTATACTGCTATTGACATTGTTGCCCGTAAAAAGCGTTTACAGGGCTTTAATGTGCTTTATCCGATGGGTTGGGACGCTTTCGGTCTTCCTACTGAAAACTTTGCTATTAAAAATCATATTCATCCTGCAATCGTTACCGAAAATAACGTTGCAAATTTTAAAAAGCAATTAAAATCACTTGGTTTCTCATTTGACTGGAGCCG
>JAFYUI010000030.1 GCA_017549565.1 Clostridia bacterium | reverse complement strand
TACCAACACCTAATCAAAGAAATTTCTATTTGATGAAGGTAATTAAAGTTTTTATAATTCAAGCAATTTAAAATTGAATTTCAATTAAATACATAATAAATTCATTTTAGAAATCGTAACTGAAATTAAGCTTCTTAAAATACACAGCACTCAACAATGATTTAGGGAGCGTTCATACATTATACATTATTAAATTGCCCAAATTCTCTTCCCTTAATTAGATTAAATATTCATTTAGTATAATTGGATAAAAAATTTTAGGGGTGGTTTTTTCTTTTCCCTATTAAAAATTAAACCCCAAACCTTAACGGTTTAGGGTTTTACATTATTCTTCAATTGGTGTAACAATTGGTTTTCCGTCCTTATCCAAAAGAACTGTTAAACCACCGCTGTAACCACTATTATGATAAAAATAATTTACGCCGGTTATGCTGTCAACAAAAATTTGGTTTTCGCCCATTGATTCAGAATAAACCTTTATAAATCTTTTTTCCTTTTTTGACATTAGTACATACCACCCTGTGCGGCAGCGGCGGCTGCGGCATTTGCTGCGGCAGCGGCGTCTTCTGGCTTTTCAGCAACAAGACTTTCGGTAGTAAGCACCATTGATGCAACGCTTGCGGCATTTTCAAGAGCTGAACGGGTAACCTTTGTTGGGTCAACAATTCCCGCTTCTAACATATCGGTATAAACCTCGTTATAAGCGTCAAAACCGTAATTTGCCTTGTTTTCGGTCTTGATTTTATCAATTATTACCGAACCTTCAAGACCTGCATTATAAGCGATTTGGCGAATTGGCGCTTCTAAAGATTTGCGGATAATAAGTGCGCCTGTTTTAGTATCGCCATCGAGTGTTTCAATTAAATCTTCAACAGGTTTAATTGCGTTAATTAAAGCAACGCCACCACCTGCAACAATTCCCTCTTCAACAGCGGCTTTTGTTGCTGAAAGTGCATCTTCAATGCGTAATTTTTTATCACGCATTTCAATTTCAGTTGCGGCACCAACTTTGATTACTGCAACACCACCGGCAAGTTTTGCAAGGCGTTCTTGAAGCTTTTCACGGTCAAAATCAGAGGTTGTGACCGCTAATTCGTTCTTGATTTGGTTAATGCGGTCAGCAATAAATTTAGAGTCCCCTGCCCCATCAACAATAATTGTATTTTCCTTTGAAATTTTAACCTGACGAGCACGGCCAAGCTGTGCAATACTTGTTTCCTTAAGGTCAAGACCAAGCTCTTCTGAAATAACCTCGCCACCTGTTAAAATAGCGATATCGCGAAGCATTTCCTTACGTCTGTCACCAAAGCCGGGCGCCTTAACAGCAACACAAGTAAAGGTGCCGCGAAGCTTATTAACAATAAGGGTTGAAAGGGCTTCACCCTCGATATCTTCAGCGATAATTAAAAGCTTTTTACCCGCATTAACAATTTGTTCCAAAACAGGTAAAATTTCTTGAATATTGCTGATTTTCTTGTCGGTAATCAAAATCAAAGCGTCGTCTAAAACCGCTTCCATTTTTTCGGTGTCGGTAACCATGTAAGGTGTAATATAACCACGGTCAAACTGCATACCCTCAACCACTTCGGAATAGGTTTCTGCGGTTTTAGATTCTTCAACAGTAATAACACCATCAGCGCTTACCTTTGCCATTGCTTCAGCAATTAAATTACCGATTGTTTCATCGCCCGAAGAAACGGTTGCAACACGAGCAATATCATCAGTACCGCTAATCTTTTGCGAATTTGAAATTACGGTTTCAATGGCTTTATCAACCGCTAATTTCATACCGCGTTTAACAACCATTGGGTTTGCACCTGCGGCAACATTTTTCATACCCTCGTTTATCATTGCCTGTGCCAAAACAGTAGCAGTTGTAGTACCGTCACCTGCGGCATCATTGGTTTTGATAGAAACTTCTTTAACAAGTTGTGCACCCATGTTTTCAAATGGGTCGGAAAGTTCAATTTCCTTTGCAATGGTAACACCGTCATTTGTGATAAGCGGTGCGCCGTATTTTTTGTCTAAAACAACATTTCTGCCCTTTGGGCCAAGTGTAACCTTAACGGCGTTTGCAAGAATATCAACGCCATTTTGAAGTGATTTTCTGGCTTCTATACCAAAAATAATTTCTTTAGCCATAACAAAAAATCTCCTTATTCAACAACAGCCAAAATTTCTGACTGACGGATTATAGTGTACTCTTGCGAGTCGAGCTTAATTTCAGTACCTGCATATTTAGCAACAACAACCTTGTCGCCAACATTTACATACATTTTAACTTCTTTGCCGTCGATAATACCGCCCGGGCCAACTGCAACTACTTCGGCAATTTGGGGCTTTTCCTTTGCGGTTGATGCCAAAACAATACCGCTTTTTGTAGTTTCCTCTGCCACGGTTGCTTTTAAAACAACATTATCGGCTAATGGTCTTAAATTCATTATAATATGCCTCCAATAATAATACTATTTCTATAAATATAAAACAATTTTAATTTAAAGTCAAGTCAACTTACTTATTTTTACATTTTATACAAACTTTTACTAACTTTTTGTTGTTAAATTCTATAATATATTATTATTATAATAATTGACAAAATATTTTATGTATGATATAATTTTAGGGTAAAATTATAGGTTCTTTGTGACTGACGGTTAAGTGGAGCACCACATGAATCAAAGAAACCTTTTTGCCGACCGTCTGGGCGCTCTTATCCTTTTGGATTAGTGCGCCTTTTTTTATTATTTTGTTGGAGGTTTTGCTTTTATGAAAAAAGTTGGAATTATAATGGGCAGCGACAGCGACCTTCCCATTATCGAAAAAGCGATTAACACATTAAAGTCATTTGATGTGCCTTTTGAGGTTCATGTTTTTTCGGCGCACAGAACACCCGAAGAAGCGAGAGACTTCAGTCTTAACGCACGCCAAAACGGCTTTGGTGCAATTATTGCCGCCGCAGGTATGGCTGCACACCTTGCAGGTGCTATTGCCGCTAACACTACCCTTCCCGTTATCGGTATCCCTGTAAAATCTGGTCATTTAAACGGTGTTGATGCACTTTTATCAACGGTACAAATGCCATCAGGCATCCCTGTTGCTACTGTTGCAGTTGACGGTGCTGTCAATGCCGCTTTGTTATGTATTGAAATATTAGCTGTAACTGACAGCGCTTTGGCCGAAAAATTAGACCAAAAGCGTAAAGCCGACACAGCAAATGTTTTAGATAAAAATAAAAAAATTGAAAAAATGTTTAATTAACGGAGGAAACAAAAATGGAAAAGAAACTTATCTACACCGGAAAAACCAAGGATGTATTTGAGCTTGAAAACGGCAACTGCCTTTTAAAGTTCAAGGATGATTGCACAGGCAAAGACGGCGTTTTTGACCCGGGTGAAAATTCTGTTGGTCTTACAATTGACGGCGTTGGCGATGTTAACCTCCGTATGTCTATCTACTTCTTTGAAAAAGTAAATGCTGCAGGAATTAAAACACATTATATTAACGCTAATTTAGATGACACAACAATGGAAGTTTTACCTGCAAAGGTGTTTGGTCACGGTCTTGAAGTTATCTGCCGTTACAAAGCTGTTGGTAGCTTCATTCGCAGATATGGCGACTATATTGAAGAAGGCGCTGACCTCCCCGCTTATGTTGAAATGACCTTTAAAAATGATGAAAAGGGCGACCCGCTTGTTATTAAAGATGCTTTGGTTGCTCTTGGTGTTATGAGTGACAAGCAGTATGATGACATCAAGCTTATGACACAACAAATTACAAAAATTGTTGCTGACGACCTTAAAGAAAAGGGTCTTGACCTTTATGACATTAAATTTGAATTTGGTTATGACGCAAACGGCGATGTAATGCTTATCGATGAAATTGCATCAGGCAATATGCGTGTTTATAAGGACGGTCAGTACATTGACCCAATGACACTTTCCAAACTTTTCTTTGCATAAAATAAGGAGTAAATAATGGGTGGATTTTTTGGAGTTGTCAGCAAAGAGGATGCTCTTTCAGATGTATTCTTCGGCACTGACTATCACTCACATTTAGGTACACGCCGCGCAGGTATCGCTGTGTGGGATAAGGTTGAGGGTTTACAAAGGGATATTCACAATATCCAAAACTCCCCTTTCAGAACAAAATTCGAAAGCGTTTTTAATGAAATGCAAGGCACAAGCGCCATTGGTTGCATAAGCGATTATGACCCACAACCCTTGCTTATCACCTCAAATATTGGCACTTATGCCATTTGTGTAATCGGTCAAATCAACAATTATGATTCGCTTATAAAACAGTACTTGTCTTTCAGCGGCGGGCACTTTTTGGCAATGACATCGGGCAAGGTGAACTCTACCGAGCTTGTTGCAGCACTTATCGACCAAAAAAGCAACTTTGAAGATGGTATCCGTTTTGCGCAAAACTCTATTGAGGGTTCGGCTACAATTTTAATTATGAAGAACAACGGCAACCTTATTGCCGCCCGTGATAAATACGGCCGTCTTCCTGTGATAATCGGTAAAAATGAAAATGGCTTTTGCGTTACTTTCGAAAGCTTTGCGGCCTTAAAGCTTGGTTATGAAATTTATCGTGAGCTTGGCCCTGCTGAAATTGTTGAGCTTTCAGCTGATAACTGCGAGGTTTTAGCAAAACCCGAAAGAAAAATGAAAATTTGCTCATTTTTATGGAGCTATTACGGTTACCCCACCTCCTGCTATGAGGGTGTAAATGTTGAACTAATGCGTTACCGCAACGGCGAAATTTTAGCACGAAACGATAAGGAAAACGGTTTGGATGCTGAAATTGATTATGTTGGTGGCGTTCCTGATTCAGGCACACCCCACGCTATAGGTTATGCTAACGAAAGCAAAAACAAATTTGCTCGTGCATTTATTAAATACACACCCACCTGGGCAAGAAGCTTTACTCCGCAACGCCAGCAAGAAAGAAACCGCGTTGCCAAAATGAAGCAAATCCCCGTACACGACCTTATAACCGACAAAAACCTACTTTTTGTTGACGATTCAATAGTTCGTGGCACGCAGCTTAAGGGCACTGTTGATTTTCTTTATGAAAACGGCGCCAAATCGGTGCATATGCGTTCCGCCTGCCCCCCTATTATGTACGGCTGTAAATATCTTAATTTCTCCCGTGCAACAAATGATATGGAGCTTATCGCCCGCAGAACTATTTTTGAACTTGAGGGTGAAGAGGGCGAAAAGTATATTGATGAATATATTGACTCAAAAACCGAAAGAGGTCAAAAGCTTCGCAAAACTATTGCTGATAACTTTAACTTTGCATCGTTAGAATTCCAGTCACTTGAAGGTATAATTGAAGCTATCGGTTTACCTAAAGAATGTTTATGTACATATTGCTGGAACGGAAAGGAATAATATAATGAACAATTCACAATCAAAATCTTACGCTGATGCAGGCGTTGATATTACTGCCGGCTATAAGGCCGTTGAACTTATGAAAAAGCATATTGCCCGCACTAAAAACGACGGCTGTCTTGATGATGTTGGCGGCTTTGGCGGTTGCTTCGGCTTACCTGTTCAAGGTATGGAAGAACCCGTATTAGTAAGCGGTACCGACGGTTGTGGCACAAAGGTTAAGCTTGCTATTTTAATGGACAAGCACGACACTATCGGTATTGATGCCGTTGCAATGTGTGTAAATGACATTATTTGCGTTGGCGCAAAACCGTTATTCTTCCTTGATTACATTGCTTGCGGTAAAAATATTCCCGAAAAAATTGCCGAAATTGTTAGCGGCGTTGCAGAGGGTTGCGTTCAGTCGGGCGCAGCGCTTATTGGCGGCGAAACTGCCGAACACCCAGGTATGATGCCGGAGGATGATTATGACCTTGCGGGCTTTGCAGTTGGTATTGTTGATAAAAAGAAAATTCTTGATAACACCACAATGCAAGAGGATGATGTTGTAATTGCCTTGCCATCAAGCGGTATTCACTCAAACGGCTTTTCGCTTGTTAGAAAGGTTTTCGATGTTGAAAACTGCGATTTGAATGAAAAATTTGATGAGCTTTCGGGCAAAACACTTGGTGAAACACTTTTAGCACCTACAAAAATTTATGTAAAACCAATTCTTGCACTTTTGGATAATGTAAAGGTGCGTGCTATTTCCCACATTACAGGCGGTGGCTTTTATGAAAACATTCCAAGAAGCATTCCCGATGGTTTTGGTGCTGAAATCGTAAAATCAAATATTAAGGTTTTACCAATTTTTGACCTTTTACAGAAAAAAGGCAACATCCCTGAAAGAGATATGTATAACACATATAATATGGGCGTTGGTATGAGCGTTGTTGTTGCAAAAGAAGATGCCCAGAAAGCATTGGAAGTTCTTAAAGCAAACGGTGAAGATGCTTATATCATTGGTAAAATTGTTAAATCAGACACAAAAATCACAATTATATAAGGTGTTAAAATGAAAAATATTGCAGTTTTGGTTTCGGGCGGCGGCACTAATCTACAAGCCCTTATAAATGCACAAATTGACGGCATCATCTCTTCGGGTAAAATTACACTTGTTGTTTCAAACAACCCCGATGCTTATGCTCTTACACGCGCGCAAAACAGCGGTATAAAAACCGTTGTTTGCAACAAAAAAGTGCTTTTAGACAAATTTGAAGATGAGCTAATTGCAGTTTTAGAAGAAAACTATATTGATTTTATTGTTTTAGCGGGCTTTATGTGCATTTTAAGCGAAAAGTTTACCACCCGCTTTGCAAATAAAATTATAAATGTTCACCCGTCACTTATTCCCTCTTTTTGTGGCAAGGGCTTTTATGGACTTAAAGTTCACGAAGCCGCATTGGAGTATGGTGTTAAAGTTACAGGTGCTACGGTGCATTTTGTAAATGAAATCCCCGATGGTGGCAAAATCATAATGCAAAAAGCTGTAAATATTTTAGAAAACGACACACCTGAAACCCTGCAAAAGCGTGTTATGGAGGAAGCCGAGTGGCGTATTCTTCCCTTAGCACTTGAAAAGGTTTGCAGCGAACTATAAAAGTGAGGTAAATAAAATGGCATTGTTTGATTTGAAAAAATTATTAAGTGAAAATTCATATCCCGGTCGCGGTATTGTTATTGGCAAATCGGCTGATGGCACAAAGGCAATGATTGCTTATTTTATAATGGGCAGAAGTGAAAATAGCCGAAACCGAATTTTTGAACGCTTTGAGGGCGGTATGCGCACAAAAGCGTTTGACGAAAGCAAGCTTTCTGACCCGCATCTTATCATTTATAACCCATATTTACAAATTGCTAATATGGATATTATCACAAATGGTGACCAAACAAACACTATTTATGATTTTGTGAAAGTTGATAAAACTTTTGAAGATTCACTTCGCACACGCGAATTTGAAGATGACGAACCAAATTATACCCCACGAATTTCAGGTATTCTTTATTATGAAAATAACAACTTTACCTATAAACTTTCAATTTTAAAGAGCGCCAACGGCAGACCAGTTTGTAATCGCTATTTTTATGATTATACTCCTGAAAGCGGTATAGGCCATTTTATTCATACATATAAATGCGATGGCAACCCCATCCCCTCCTTTTATGGTGAACCCGAAGAAATTTCAATGCCCAACACCGCAAAGGAATTAGCCGACATTTGTTGGAATAATTTAAACGAAGATAATAAGGTTTCTTTATTTGTTCGCACAGTTGATTTAAAAAACGGCGAAAGTGAAGAAATCATAATTAACAAAAACAAATAAGGAGAGTTAAAATGAAAGAATTTGAGCTTAAATACGGTTGTAACCCTAACCAAAAGCCCTCAAAAATATATATGGCTGATGGTAGCGAATTACCTATTGAAATTTTATGTGGCAGACCGGGTTATATCAATTTTTTAGATGCGTTTAACTCTTGGCAGCTTGTTAAGGAATTAAAGGAAGCATTAGGTCTTCCCGCCGTTACTTCTTTTAAACATGTAAGCCCAACAAGTGCAGCAGTTGGCACAATTTTACCCGAAAAACTTAAAAAGGCTTGCTTTGTTGATGATATCGAAGGTCTTGATGATTCTCTTTTAGCTTGTGCTTATGCAAGAGCCCGCGGTACCGACCGTATGTGCTCATTTGGTGACTGGGTTGCCCTTTCCGATAAATGCGATGTTACCACCGCTCTTTTAATTAAGCGTGAGGTATCTGACGGTGTAATTGCCCCCGATTATGACCCCGAAGCATTAGAAATTTTAAAATCTAAAAGAAACGGTAATTATAATATCGTAAAAATTGACCCCAACTATGTACCTGCCCCCCAAGAAACCAAGCAGGTTTATGGCATTACCTTTGAACAAGGTCGCAACAACTTTAAAATTGATAACGATTTACTTTCAAATTTGGTTACCGAAAACAAAAATTTACCCGATAATGCAAAGCGTGATTTAATAATTTCTCTTATTACATTAAAATATACACAATCTAACTCGGTTTGTTTTGCAGTTAACGGTCAGGCAATTGGTGTTGGTGCAGGTCAACAGTCCCGTATACACTGCACCCGTCTTGCAGGCAGCAAGGCAGACACATGGTTCTTGCGTCAGCACGACAAGGTGTTAAATCTTCCCTTCTTGGAAAACATCGCCCGTCCCACACGCGACAATGTTATTGACGGTTATATCAACCGTAACGAAGAAGATGTTTGTGCCGACGGTAATTGGCAAAAATATTTCACCAAACAGCCCGCACCCTTAACCGATGATGAAATTAAGGAATATTTAAAAACAATTTCGGGTGTTTCTCTCGGTTCTGATGCTTTCTTCCCCTTTGATGATAACATTGAAAGAGCATATAGAAGCGGTGTTTCTTATATTGCAGAACCCGGTGGTTCTATCCGTGATGATGCTGTAATTGACTGCTGTAATAAATACGGCATTGCAATGGCATTTACAGGTATGCGCTTATTCCATCACTAATTTTTTAGGAGTTATATTATAATGAACTTTTTTGAAGAACTTAAAAACTATGACAGCGAGGTTGCTGCCGCTTGCGAAAACGAACTTAACAGACAGCGTCATAATATTGAGCTTATTGCTTCTGAAAATATTGTTTCCCCCGCTGTTTTACTTGCAGCAGGCGGTGTTTTAACTAATAAATATGCCGAAGGTTACCCCACAAAGCGTTATTACGGTGGTTGCTACTGCGTTGATGTTGTTGAGGATATCGCACGCGAGCGTGTTAAAAAGCTTTTTGGCTGTAATTTTGCAAATGTTCAGCCACACAGCGGTGCAAATGCAAACCTTGCAACATTTTTCGCACTTGTAAACCCGGGTGACACAGTTATGGGTATGAATTTGCAACAAGGTGGTCACTTATCTCACGGCTCACCTGTTAATATTTCGGGTAAATATTTTAACATTGTACCTTACGGTGTTAATGATGAGACCGAAATGATTGACTATGATGAAATGCTTAAAATCGCAAAAGAATGTCAACCCAAACTTATCGTTGTTGGCGCAAGCGCTTATTCAAGAATTATTGACTTTAAGCGTTGCCGTGAAATTGCCGATGAGGTTAATGCATATTTAATGGTTGATATGGCACACATTGCAGGTCTCGTTGCCGCAGGTGTTCACCCATCTCCCATTCCTTATGCACATGTTGTTACCTCTACAACCCACAAAACACTTCGTGGTCCTCGTGGCGGCTTAATTCTCACAAATGATGAAGAACTTGCAAAGAAAATTGACAAGGCCGTTTTCCCCGGTACACAAGGCGGTCCTTTAATGCACATTATTGCCGCTAAGGCCGTATCCTTTGGCGAAGCACTTACCGATGAATATAAAGAATATCAAAAGCAGGTTGTTAAAAATGCTGCAGCATTAGCTGAAGCGCTTAAAGAACAGGGCTTCAAGCTTGTATCAAACGGCACAGACAACCACCTTATGCTTTTAAACCTTGTTAAAGAAGGCATTACAGGTAAAGAGCTTGAACATCGTCTTGATGAGGTGCACATCACCGCAAACAAAAATACTATTCCCAACGACCCACAAAGTCCATTTATTACAAGTGGTTTGCGTATTGGTACTCCCGCAGTTACAACACGCGGCTTTAAAGAAGAAGAGATGAAGAAAATCGCTAAATGGATTAGAGATATCGTTGACGATTTCGATGCTAATAAAGAGCGTGTTTCAAAAGAAGTACAGGAATTATGCGCTAACTTCCCTATTTATTAAGGAGCATTTAAATGAAAATAATGGTTGTAGGTGGTGGCGGTCGTGAACACGCCATCATTAAAAAGCTAAAAGAAAATAAAGAAATTACTGAAATTTTTGCGCTTCCCGGCAACGGCGGTATGGCAAAGGATGCAACACTTGTAAATATCGGTGCGAAAGATATCCCCGCTATTGTTGACTTTGCAAAAAATAATGATATTGACTATGCAGTGGTTGCCCCTGATGACCCGCTTGTTCTCGGTTGTGTTGATGCTTTAAACGAAATTGGTATCGACTGCTTTGGCCCGAATAAAGCCGCCGCAATTATCGAAGGCAGTAAGGTTTTTTCAAAAAATCTTATGAAAAAATATAATATTCCAACTGCGGAATATGAAGTTTTTACCGATTTGGAATCTGCCCTTTCCTATCTTGAAACTGCCCCAATCCCCACAGTTATTAAAGCAGATGGTTTGGCACTTGGTAAAGGTGTTATAATTGCTGAAACCCGTGAAGATGCTAAAAATGCAGTTAAATCAATGATGGAAGATAAGATTTTCGGCGACAGCGGAAGTCAGGTTGTTATTGAAGAATTTTTAACAGGTCCCGAGGTTTCAGTTTTGTCATTTACCGACGGTAAAACCGTTGTGCCAATGGTTTCTTCAATGGACCATAAACGTGCATTAGATGGTGATAACGGTCTTAACACAGGCGGTATGGGCACAATAGCCCCCAACCCCTATTACACCGATGAAATTGCAAAAGAATGTATGGAAAAAATATTTATTCCAACTATAAACGCAATGAACAGTGAAAACCGCACCTTTAAGGGTTGCCTTTACTTCGGCTTAATGCTCACCCCTAAGGGACCAAAGGTAATTGAATATAACTGTCGCTTTGGTGACCCCGAAACACAGGTTGTACTTCCCCTTTTGGAAAGCGACCTTTTAACCATTATGAAAGCCACAACAAACGGCACTTTAAAAGACTGTGAAGTTAAATTTAAAGACGGTGCTGCGGCTTGTGTTGTAATGGCATCTAATGGTTATCCCCAAAAATATGAAAGTGGCTTTACTTTAAACATAGAAGAAAGCGTTGCTGACAGCGTTTATGTTGCAGGTGCTAAATTAGACGGCGATACCCTAAAAACCGCAGGTGGCCGTGTTCTTGGTGTTACTGCAACCGCAAATAATTTAGAAGATGCTATAAATCTCGCTTACGATAAAGTAAATTATGTTCACTTTGATAATGCTTATTACCGCAAGGATATTGGCAAAAAAGCAATGGAGGTTTTAAAATAATGGTTTACCGCGTGTATGTTGAAAAGAAAAAAGAGCTTGCTAATGAAGCGAGAGGTCTTTTAAATAACATTAACAACCTTTTGCAAATTAAATCAGTTACCGATGTTCGCGTTATAAACCGTTATGATGTTGAGAACATTGACAAAGATTTGTTTGATTATTCTGTTAATACTGTTTTTTCCGAACCACAGCTTGATAATGCATCGGCTGACTTTGATGCAAATGGCGGTTATGTTTTTGCGGTGGAATTTTTGCCCGGTCAGTTTGACCAACGCGCCGACTCTGCTGCACAGTGTATGCAGCTTATTTCGCAGGGCGACCGCCCTCGCGTTAAAACCGCAAAGGTTTATATCATTTCGGGCGACATAACTGAAAGTGAAATCAACGAAATCAAAAAGTATGTTATTAACCCTGTTGAATCACGTCTTGCTTCTCTCGAAATGCCTGAATCTCTTGAAGCAAAGTACGATATCCCAACAACTGTTGAAACTCTTAACGGTTTTATTGATTTAGATAAGCAAGGTCTTGCTGATTTTGTCAAAAATTACGGTCTTGCAATGGATAACGATGATATTGCTTTTTGCCAAAGCTACTTTAAGTCAGAAAATCGCAACCCCACCATCACCGAAATCCGTATGATTGACACCTATTGGTCCGACCACTGCCGTCATACAACATTTTTAACCAATATTGACAATGTTGTTTTCGAAGATGAGCTTTTACAAAACACCTATAACGAATACTTACAAGTGCGTAAAGATTTGGGCCGTACAAAGCCAATTTGCCTTATGGATTTGGCAACCATCGCTGTTAGACAGCTTAAAAAAGACGGCAAGCTTGATAAGTTGGATGAATCCGAAGAAATCAACGCTTGTACCGTTAAAATTGATGTTGAGGTTGATGGTGTAACTGAAAAATGGTTGTTATTATTTAAAAACGAAACCCACAACCACCCAACTGAAATTGAACCCTTTGGCGGTGCTGCAACCTGTATTGGTGGTGCTATTCGTGACCCATTATCAGGCAGAAGCTATGTTTATGGTGCAATGCGTGTAACAGGTGCTGCCAACCCGTTAAAATCGGTTAAAGAAACAATGGCCGGCAAATTGCCACAAAGAAAAATTGTCACCACCGCGGCTGATGGTTATTCTTCTTACGGCAACCAAATTGGTCTTGCTACCGGTATTGTTGATGAAATTTATCACGACGGATATGCTGCAAAGCGTATGGAAATTGGTGCAGTTGTTGCTGCTGCCCCCGCTGAAAATGTTCGCCGCGAATGCCCTGAAGATGGCGATATTGTAATCTTGCTTGGCGGCTCAACAGGTCGTGACGGTTGCGGCGGTGCTACCGGTTCTTCAAAATCACACACTTTGGATTCACTTGAAAGTTGTGGTGCAGAAGTTCAAAAAGGTAACGCACCCGAAGAAAGAAAGTTGCAACGCCTTTTCAGAAACCCCGTTGCCACTAAAATGATTAAGCGCTGTAACGACTTTGGTGCAGGCGGTGTTTCAGTTGCTATTGGCGAGCTTGCTGACGGTCTTTTAATTGACCTTAACGCTGTTCCTAAAAAATATGAAGGTCTTGATGGTACCGAGCTTGCTATTTCCGAATCGCAAGAAAGAATGGCAGTTGTTATTGAAAAAGAAAACCTTGATGCATTCTTAAAGCTTGCTAATGAAGAAAACTTGCAAGCCGTTAAGGTTGCCGAGGTTAAGGCCGAGCCCCGTCTTAAAATGGTTTGGAACGGCAACACTATCGTTGATTTAAGCCGTGAATTCTTAAATTCAAATGGTGCTGAAAAACATATTACAATTACCCCCGAAAAACCAAACTTAATGCCAAAGGCAGTTGTTGGCTCATTTACCGAAGCATATAAAGCAATTGCTGATGACCTTAATATTTGTTCAAAACGCGGTCTTTCAGAACAGTTTGACTCCACAATCGGTGCAGGTACTGTTTTAATGCCGTTTGGCGGTAAAAATCAGCTTACACCAATTCAAGCAATGGTACAAAAGATTAGTGTTGAGAAAAAACATACTAACGATTGCTCACTTATGGCTTGGGGTTATAACCCATTTATTACCGAACAAAGCCCATACCATGGTGC
Organism: Clostridia bacterium; assembly: GCA_017549565.1. Lineage (GTDB taxonomy): Bacteria > Bacillota > Clostridia > Oscillospirales > Acutalibacteraceae > UBA737. Next base: position 26,196 of record JAFYUI010000030.1, on the reverse strand, counting down.
TTATTTGGCAGTTGTTGAATCGGTTGCAAAGCTTATTGCCACAGGTGCTGAATTTAAAGATGTTTATTTAACCTTCCAAGAATATTTTGAACGCCCGGGTAAAGATGGCAAGCGTTGGGGCAAACCCTTTGCCGCACTTTTAGGTGCATTTAAGGCACAAATGAATTTAGGCATTGGCTCAATCGGTGGTAAGGACTCTATGAGTGGTACTTTCGAAGATTTAGATGTTCCACCCACCCTTGTTTCCTTTGCAGTTACAACCGATAAGGTTGATAATATCATTTCACCTGAATTTAAAAAAGCAGGCAATAAGGTTTATCTCCTCTGCCCTGTTTATGATGAAAATGAATTACCCCTTACTTCATCGCTTTTAAATACCTTTAATCTCGTAACTAAGCTTTCAAGAGAAGGCAAAATCAAGTCGGCTTACACCCCAACCATTGGTGGTATTGCCGAAGCAATTATGAAAATGTCTTTTGGTAACGGTCTTGGATTTAAATTTAACGAAAACCTTTCAAAAGAAGCTATTTTCGATTATTCTTACGGCTCATTCATTGTTGAAACCGATGCTGAAATTGATGGCATTTTGGTTGGTGAGGTTACCGATGACGGCAAACTCACCTATGCAAATGAAAGTATTTCATTAAACGAACTTTTGGGCATTTATGAAGACAAGCTTGAAAGTGTATTTAAGTGCAACATTCAAAACACAGGCAAAAATGTTGTTAACTTTAATTACACAGCAAGCAATTATCCTGCCCCTGCAATTAAAGTTGCAAAGCCAAAGGTTTTAATCCCTGTTTTCCCAGGTACTAACTGCGAATTTGATTCAGCAAAGGTTATGCGTGATGCAGGCGCCGAGCCCAAGATTTTCGTAATCAACAACCAATCAAGCGAACAAATCGCAAGAAGTGTTGAAAACTTTGCTAATGAGCTTAAAACAAGCCAAATGGTATTTATCCCGGGCGGTTTCTCTGGCGGTGACGAGCCCGACGGCAGCGGTAAATTCATTACTGCCTTCTTCCGCAATGCTGCAATTAAAGATGGTGTAACCGACCTTCTCGACAACCGTGATGGTCTTATGTGTGGTATTTGTAATGGTTTCCAAGCACTTATTAAGCTTGGCCTTGTTCCCTTTGGCAAAATTATTGATACCGATGAAAACTGCCCAACACTTACATTTAACACTATTGCGCGTCACCAATCACGCATTGTAAGAACTCGTATTGCTTCTAATAAATCTCCTTGGCTTAAAAACACCAATGTTGGCGATGTATATAATGTGCCGATTTCACACGGTGAGGGTCGCTTCCTTGCAAGTGAAGAATTTATTAAAAAACTTGCTGAAAACGGTCAAATCGCAACACAATATGTTGATTTAAACGGCAATGCCACAACTGATATTCACTTTAACCCCAACGACTCAATGTACGCTATCGAAGGTATCACCTCACCCGATGGCCGTGTATTTGGTAAGATGGGCCACAGCGAGCGTGTTGGTTATGGCCTTTACAAAAATGTTTTGGGCGATTATGACATTAAGATGTTTAAATCGGCAGTTGAATATTTTAAATAAGGTGGTAATATAAATGGCTTATTTATCCGACATTGAAATTGCACAGGGCTGCGTAATGCAGCCCATTACAGAAATTGCAAAAAAAGCAGGTATTGATGATAAATACCTTGAACAATATGGTAAATATAAAGCAAAAATTGATTTATCCCTTGCAAAAGAAACCAATAAAAAAGATGGCAAACTTATTTTAGTTACCGCCATTACCCCAACCCCCGCAGGCGAAGGTAAAACCACCACAACAATCGGTCTTGCTGACGGTATGTCACGCATTGGCAAAAATGTTTGTGTTGCACTTCGTGAGCCATCCTTGGGCCCCGTTTTTGGTATTAAGGGCGGTGCCGCAGGCGGCGGTTATGCACAGGTTGTTCCTATGGAGGACATTAATCTTCACTTTACAGGTGACTTCCACGCTATTGGTGCAGCCAATAACCTTTTGGCTGCTATGCTTGATAACCACATCCAACAAGGCAACGCTTTGGGTATAGATGTTAAGAAAATCACTTGGAAACGCTGTGTTGATATGAACGACCGCCAACTCCGTAATGTTATTAACGGTTTGGGCGGCAGAATGAACGGTGTTCCCCGTGAAGACGGCTTTGATATTACTGTTGCAAGTGAAATTATGGCTGTTTTATGCCTTGCAAGTGACATTATCGACCTTAAAGAACGCCTTTCAAAAATTATTGTGGGTTATACCTATGATGATAAACCCGTAACCTGTGCCGATATTAAAGCACAAGGCGCTATGACAGCACTTTTAAAGGATGCTATTAAGCCAAACCTTGTTCAAACTTTGGAAGGTACACCCGCACTTGTTCACGGCGGTCCTTTTGCTAACATTGCACACGGCTGCAACTCGGTAACTGCCACAAAAATGGCATTAAAGCTCGGTGATTATGCTATTACCGAGGCGGGCTTTGGTGCTGACCTTGGCGCTGAAAAGTTTTTAGACATTAAATGCCGTATGGCAGGTCTTACTCCATCAGCTGTTGTTGTGGTTGCTACCGTACGTGCCCTTAAAATGCACGGTGGGCTTCCCAAAACCGCATTAGCAAGCGAAGACCTTACTGCACTTGAAAAAGGCATACCAAACCTTTTACGCCACGTTTCAAACATTAAAAATGTTTATAAACTCCCCTGTGTTGTTGCAGTAAACCGCTTCCCAACCGATACCGATAATGAAATTAACTTTATTATCGACAAGTGTAAAGAGCTCGGCGTAAATGTTGTGCTTTCAACCGTTTGGGCTGATGGCGGTAAGGGCGGCGAAGAGCTTGCAAAAGAGGTTGTACGCCTTTGCGAAGAAGAAAAGGGCGATTTCACCTTCTCTTACGAGCTTGATACTACTATCGAAGAAAAGATTACCGCTGTTACACAAAAAATCTATGGCGGTGACGGTGTAATAATCACATCTGCAGCTAAAAAACAAATCGATATGCTAACCGCTTTGGGCTTTGATAAGTGCCCAATTTGTGTTGCTAAAACACAATACAGCTTTTCAGATGATGCTTTAAAGCTTGGCGCACCTGATAACTTTAAAATTACCGTTAAAAATGTTAAAATTTCTGCAGGTGCAGGTTTCATTGTTGTGTTGACCGGTGATATTATGACAATGCCCGGGCTTCCCAAAGTGCCTGCCGCCGAAAAAATTGATGTTGATGAAAACGGTGTAATTACAGGTTTATTCTAAAAATTAAAGGAAGTGTCTTTAAAGGCACTTCCTTTTTTATATTCAAAAGAAAAAACGCTATCGAAAACGATAGCGTTTAAATTTCTTTAAAATTAAGCGTTTGCTTTGTTATAACGAGTAACTAAAGCAGATTTCTTTCTTGCTGCATTGTTCTTATGGATAATACCCTTGTTAGCAGCTTGGTCAATCTTTTTAACAGCAGCAGTTACAACAGCAGCCATATCGTCAGACTTTGCATCAATAGCAGCGTCAGCCTTTTTAACAGCGGTTCTTAAAGCAGAACGGTATGCTTTGTTATGTTCATAATTTTCTTTGCTTACGAGTACACGCTTTTTAGCAGATTTAATGTTGGGCATCATGACACCTCCTATCATTTTCTCACGTACAAGTTATCATATCACAAAATGTTTAAAAAATCAACACTTTTTTGAAAAAATATTTGAAATTATTGCTTATTTAATGGGATTTGATATGTTGGAACGATTTTTTTAACAAGTGACAAAATATTTGCCTCTTCATTATACATTTGACTTGCCATTATATCTAATGTTTCAAATAATTCATCCTCATCAAAGCTGATTGGTCGGCCTATATGAATAAGCTCGTTTTCGGTTTGTTTTAAACCCTCTTCGCTCATTAAAAGTTCTTCATAAAGCTTTTCACCCGGGCGAAGACCGGTAAATTCAATTTGAATATCCTTATAAGGTGTAAAGCCCGACAAACGAATAAGATTTTCAGCAAGGTCCAAAATTTTAACCGGTTCACCCATATCAAGCACAAATATTTCGCCACCCTTAGCGGAAGCACCCGCCTGTAAAACCAAGCTTACAGCTTCGGGAACAGTCATAAAATAGCGAATAATATTTGGGTGTGTAACAGTAACAGGGCCACCGTGCTCAATTTGCTTTTTAAAGACAGGAATAACACTTCCGTTACTGCCAAGCACATTACCAAAACGAACCGCAACAAATTCAGTTTTAGAACGATTATTATAGCTTTGCACAATCATTTCGCAAATTCGTTTACTTGCGCCCATTATATTTGTTGGGTTAACTGCTTTATCGGTTGAAATTAAAACGAATTTTTCCGCACCATATTTGTGTGCGCACTGAACAGTTTTATATGTGCCAAAAACATTGTTTTTAATTGATTCGTTGGGACTGTCCTCCATTAAAGGCACATGCTTGTGTGCCGCAGCATGATAAACAATTTGCGGTTTATATGTACGGAATAAATAATCCATTCTTCTACTGTCACGAACCGAGCCAATTAAAGTTACTAAATTAAGTTCGGGATAATTATATTTAAGTTCGTTTTGAATTTCATAAGCATTATTTTCATAAACATCAAAAATAATTAACTGCTTCGGCTTTTGTGAAGCAATTTGTCGGCAAAGTTCACTACCTATGGTTCCGCCGCCACCCGTTACTAAAACAACCTTATCATTAAGATATGCGGCAACCTTTTCAACATCAATTCTAATTGGCGGTCGGCCAAGCAGGTCTTCGATTTCAACCTTGCGGATTTTGCTCTTAAATTCATCAACATCATGCAGTTCATAAAGCGGAGGTAAAATTTTAAGCTCACAGTTTGTTGCCTGGCAAATATTTAAAATTTCAACTCGCTTTTCATAAGGACAAGATGGTATAGCAAATATTATATTTGTAATCTTGTATTTTTCGGCTGCCGTTACGATTTTTTCTTTGCCGCCAACAACCAATGCGCCACCGCAATACTGACCGTGTAATGCTTTATCATCATCAATAACACAACAGACTTTTGTATTTTTATGATACGATAGTTCTTTAACAAGCGATTGTCCTGCATTACCCGCACCAATAATCATAACATTGCCTGAAATTTGGCTTTTCTTGCCACTCGCATTTTTATAAGTTATAAAATATTTCAAACCAAAACGCTGAACTAAGATTAAAATTAGTATAAATAAATAATTTATAATTAAAATTGGAATATCAAGATGAAACTTGCTTCTAAAAACTGCGACATTTGCAATTTCAGCGGTAAAAACACCCAAAAACAGTGCAATGGCAATTTTCACAGATTCAAAAAATCCCGATGAGGCCCATAACACATAATAAATTTTGAAAACATAAAGAAAAAATACCGTAACAATAGGTAAAAGTGCTATAAAGAAAATCTTTGGCAATTCATAAGTTTCATATTGATTTTCAAATACCGAAAAAGTCAATATTGTAGATAAAACCGTTACAAAGATATCATAAAATATATTTGTAAACAGGTTAACAATTCTCTTATTCATTGTTTTTATCCTTCACTTTTTTATTATAATAAGTTAATGCCCTTTGATCTGCATTTAGAAATTTCTTTTTCAGGCCAAATTGAAACCTGTACCTCGCCCACATGGGCTTTTTCAAGTAAGAACATACAAAGTCGTGACTGACCGATGCCACCGCCGACAGTAAGCGGTAAAGCACCATTTAAGAGCATTTTGTGGAATTCATAATTTAAGCGTTCTTCCTTACCCTCTGTCTTTAACTGCGAAAGCAATGCTTCGCGGTCAACACGAATACCCATTGATGAAATTTCAAACGGGATATCCAAAACCTTGTTATGTAAAATAATGTCTCCGTTTAGCGACCAGTCATCATAGTCAGGCGCTCTGCCGTCGTGCTTTTTGCCCGATTTTAAACGACAACCGATTTGCATAATAAATACTGCGCCATATTCCTTTGCGGCTTCATATTCCCTTTCCTTGCCTGTTTTGTCGGGATATTTATCCTCTAATTCCTGTGTGGTAACAAAAGCAATTTGCTTTGGAAGCTCGGGGTTTAAGACAGGATATTTTGCTTTCACAACATCCAAGGTTCTTAAAAGCGCACCATAAATACTGCGAACAGTTGCCTTTAAATATTCAATATTTCGGTCTTCGGCGGTAATAATCTTTTCCCAGTCCCATTGGTCAACATAAATTGAGTGAATAGCATCACATTCTTCATCACGGCGGATAGCATTCATATCAGTATAAAGACCTGTATGAAGCGGAAATCCGTATTTTAAAAGCGCCATACGCTTCCACTTTGCAAGACTGTGCACAACCTCGGCTATTTCCCCCGTTTCCAAAATATCAAAGGAAACAGGACGCTCAACACCATTTAAATCGTCATTAAGACCGCTTGCGTGCTTAACAAAAAGCGGTGCCGAAACACGAGATAAATCAAGTGCATTGCAAAGCTCACGCGTAAAGGTGTCTTTAATAAGCGCTATTGCGTTTTGAGTATCAAACTCATTAAGCTTTGAAACATATTTTGTCATAAAAAATCAAAACCTTTAATAAATATTTCCAACAGTTCTTGGATACAAAATTACATCACGAATATTTTGCACGCCTGTAACATACATAATAATTCTTTCAAGACCAAGACCAAAGCCGCTGTGTGGCACAGAACCAAAACGGCGAAGAGCGATATAATGCTCGTATTCTTCAATGCTCATACCACGAACCTGCATTGCCTGGAGCAATTTATCTAAATCAGCTTCACGCTCGCTACAACCAATAATTTCACCAACACCGGGTACCAAAAGGTCGGTAGCGGCAACGGTTTTACCGTCGGCATTTTGCTTCATATAGAAGGACTTAATTTCCTTGGGGTAATTTGTAAGGAAAACAGGGCGTTTGCAAATTTCCTCGGAAATATATCTTTCGTGTTCGGTTTGCAAATCACAGCCCCACTCAACAGGATATTGGAAATCCTTGCCCGAATTTTTAAGAACTTCAATGGCTTCGGTATAGGTCATAATAGCAAAATCATTATTAACAACACCGTTGAGCTTTTCAATTAAGCCCTTTTCAAAGTGTGCATCAAAGAACTTCATTTCATCGGGGCATTTTTCTAAAACTGATTTAATGATATATTTAATCATTTCTTCAGCAATTTCGATAATATCGGGAAGCTCGGCAAAGGCAACCTCGGGCTCAACATGCCAAAATTCAGCAACGTGGCGTTGTGTATTACTCTTTTCAGCGCGGAAAGAAGGACCAAAGGTGTAAATCTTACCAAGTGCCATTGCGGCAACCTCACCCTCAAGCTGACCTGAAACCGATAAAGCGGCTCTTCTGCCAAAGAAATCATCGGCGTTATATTCTTCTTCAGTTTTATAGTCATTAGAAAAACCGATGGTGGTAACCTTAAACATTTCACCTGCGCCCTCACAGTCAGAGGCGGTGATTAAAGGTGTGTGAATATAGGTAAAGCGACGAGCTTGGAAAAATTCGTGCACAGCGGCTGATACAACACTTCTTACACGCAAAACAGCGTTAAAGGTATTTGTTCTAACACGAAGGTGCGGAATTGTGCGAAGATATTCAAGTGTGTGGCGCTTTTTTTGTAAAGGATATTCAAGCGGACAGTCACCTAAAACTTCGATAGCGGTTGCGTTAATTTCAACCGAATCAACAGCAACAGCAGACTTTACAAGTGTGCCCACGACCTTTAAAGAGGTGCCAAGGCGCATAAAGTCGGAAATATCGGTCATAACGGCTTTATTAATAACAATTTGCAAATGCTTTAAGGTTGTACCGTCGTTAAGCTCGATAAAAGCCATGTTTTTAGAATCACGAGAAGTTCTTACCCAACCGCAAACAGTAACTTCGCTATTTAAAAGTTCCTTGTTTTCAAAAATTTCATAAATGTCAATGTGTTTCATTAAATTCACTCCACAAAAATAAAAATAGCGCCCATCCATCCTAAAACATTAGGACGAATAGACGCAGTATCCGCGGTGCCACCTAAATTACCTTTTTAAAAGGTCACTTTAACTTGATTTAACGCATCAATAACGGCGCCCCTACTAAACAAAAGTTTTTCAGTTTGCTGCTCCGAAGTGTTCTTCACTTTTTCTATTTACCGCATTTCCACCATCGTCGGCTCTCTATAAAAAATCAAAAAAGTTACTTTTCTTCATCAAGGCATTTTAATATATTATAATTATACCATTATTTTATTAAAAGTCAACACCTTCAATAATTTTCCTTATTTTCTCTGCACCGTCAAAGTTATTAACGGTAAACGGGATAATTTCGGTTTCTTCTGCAAAATCGCCAAGCTCTTCTTTAATAAGAGTTAAGCGGTTTTGGGTTTCGGTTTTATTTAGCTTATCCGCCTTGGTTAAAATCACAGTATAAGGTAGTTCCATTTGCGATAAAAAGTCAAGCATCCATAAATCAAAATCGGTTGCGGGATGGCGCATATCAATAAGTGAAAAGACCATTTTAATGTTACGGTTGGATTTAAAGTAACCCTCCATAAGCTCACTCCAACGCTGTTTTTCAGCGTCATTTACCTTGGCGTAGCCATAACCCGGTAAATCAACAAGGCGAACATTATCAACTTTATAAAAGTTAATGGTGATGGTTTTACCGGGTTTTGAACTCACCCTTGCAATAGATTTTCTACCCAAAACCTTATTAATAAGCGAAGACTTACCAACGTTACTTCTGCCGCAAAAGCAAAATTCGGGCAGGGTTGATTCATCTAACTGTTCAAATTTACCGAATGCTTTTTCAAACTGTGCGTTATTATAATTCATAATTTTCTCCGTTACTGTCTAACCGCATTGCTTCGGTTAATTTCGGTATAAAATATATTTTCTTTATTCTCAACCGAATTATCAACCAGCACACAGTCAACAATTTGTGATACATAGCTTACAGGCACAAACTTAACCTTTTCGAGCACAAGCGGGTCAACCTCGTCCAAATCGGCAACATTGTCCTTGGGAATAAATACAGTATTTACCCCGCCACGATATGCAGCCATTGCCTTTTCACGAAGACCGCCGATAGCGGTAACTCGGCCACGAAGTGTAATTTCACCTGTCATTGCAACATCACGCTTAATTTTGCGGTTTGTAAGCGCCGAAATTAAAGCAGTCACCATTGTAACACCTGCCGATGGGCCATCCTTTGGGACAGCACCCTCGGTTGCGTTTATGTGTATGTCTTTGTTTTTATAAAAATCAGCATCAATACCATATTTTTCGGCATTGGCACGAACATAGCTGATGGCAGTTTTGGCGGATTCCTTCATTACATCCCCCAAAGAGCCGGTAAGCTCTACCTTACCTGTGCCCAACATAACCGAAACCTCAAGCTGCATAATTTCGCCACCGACTGATGTCCACGCAAGGCCGTTAATAATACCAACCTCGTCATTTTCTAAAATCATTTCTGGCTTATATTTGCGTTTGCCAAGCATTTTTTCGACATCGCTGTCTTTAATATTAATTTTTGAAATTTCACCCTCGGCAATTTGCTTTGCGGCCTTTCGACAAAGTGATGCAATAGACCTTTCAAGTTTTCTAACACCGGCTTCGCGGGTGTAAAAATCAATAAGTGAATAAAGTGCACTGTCACTAAACTTAATTTGATTTTTATTAAGACCGTGGCGAGCAATTTGCTTTAAGCACAAGTGCTTTTTAGCAATTTGAAGCTTTTCTTCACGGGTATAACTTGGTATTTCTATAACTTCCATTCGGTCTAAAAGCGGTGCGGGAATTGTATCAGCCGAATTTGCAGTTGCAATAAATACCGCACGGCTTAAATCGTAAGGAATTTCAACAAAATGGTCAACAAAGGCGTGATTTTGTTCGGGGTCCAAAACCTCTAAAAGTGCGGATGCAGGGTCACCCTTATAATCGTTGCCAAGTTTATCAACCTCGTCAAGAAGTATAAGCGGATTACCGCTGCCCGAAGTTTTAACGGCGTTAATAATCTTTCCGGGCATAGCACCAACATAGGTTTTTCTATGTCCCCTAATTTCTGCCTCATCCCTAACACCACCAAGCGATATACGGGCATATTTTCTGCCCATACACTCAGCAACGGTTTTAGCAATAGAGGTTTTACCAACGCCAGGTGGACCGATAAGACAAATTATTTGTCCCTTAATATCGGGATTTAAGGTGTAAACCGACAAAAGTTCAAGTATACGCTCCTTAACCTTTTGCATACCGTAAATATCACGCTCTAAAATTTTGGCGGCGCGTTTAATATCGGTATTAACAGTTGTATAAGCGTTCCAAGGCAATTCAATTAAGGTGTCAAGATATCCACGCTCAACTGTACCCTCGTGTGAGCCCTGCGGCATTTTTGAAAGCTTTAAAACATGTGAATGAAGCTTTTCTTTAACCGAACTATCAGCCGAAAGCGAATCAATTTTAGTGTGATACAAATCAATTTCATCACCGTCATCGTGGCCGTAAAGCTCGGCATTTATGGCTTTAATTTGCTCACGCAAATAATATTCTTTTTGGTTTTCATCAATGGCAGAGCGTGTTTTGGCGTTGATACGCTTATCAATTTCGTTAATTTCGGTTTCTTTCTTTAAAAGCTCAACCAAAATTTTTGCACGCTTTGTGACTGAAACCTGCTCTAAAATATACTGCTTATCATCAAAAGGTGTGTTAATACCCGCCGCAATAGTGTCACAAACAAACCCTAAATCCTCACTGCTTTCAACAATTAAGGGCACATCTGGTGTAACACTTGGACCGGACATTGCATATTTTAAAAATTCGCCCTTTACCTTGCGAAGTAAGGTTTCAATATAAACCTGTCGGTTTAAAATGGGCTTGTCTTCAATTTTTTCAACATTGGCAATAAAGCAGTCTTTAAGTGACACAAACTGACTGTGTTTTGCCCTGTAAAGACCTTCAACTAAAACTTTGGTAAGGTCGTCAGAAACACGCAAAACCTGTTTAATGCGTACAACACAACCAATTTCATACAAATCATCATTTTCGGGCTCGTCAACAAAATAATTCTTTTGTGTAACTAAATATATTAACTGATTTTTCTCCATTGCAAGCTTTAAAGCGTTGATAGACTTTTTACGGCCAACATCAAAGCTTAATGTTGTTTTTGGAAAAGCAACAATACCCCTAAGGGCTAAAACATGCATTTTTTGTGTATTTTCATTTACGCTAAGTGACATTTTTTCTCCCTAAAAAAACTAATTAAATGCTGAGGTTTTAAAAATTGCAGTACAAACAAGACCGCTTTCCTGAAAAGCAAACTGAACCGTAACATCCTTAAATTCGGCAGTTAAAACTGTGCCCTCGGTCATATAGTCGGCATAAAAAAGACTGCCCTCTGTAATTTCAGTTTCTTTAAACTGAATACTTGCCATTTTGTTTTTCACATCAAACGGTAAGCTGCCTGTTTCAATACCGAAAGCATTATCATATGTATAAAGGGCATCAATTTTTTTATCTTTTTCCGATGTTTTACAGTAATAGCCCTTATTGCCTTGGTCTAAAATTATATAACCATTTTCTTCTTTTCTTTCAAAATAAATATCTTCAGCATAATGGTCGTGTTCGTGGTCAGCATTATCGTGACCGCCGCCTGACAAATACTCATCAAATTCATTTTGAAGCTCAGTATTAGCTTTTTCACAGTCAAACCCAAGCTTATACTTCATTTCGGGTATTTGACCAACCTTTGCATAATACTCTAAATCGATTTCATCGTTGCTGTTTTTTCTACCACCTTTACAAGCAGTAAATGAAAAAAGCAAAACAAAGCAAAGCACTAATGCTAATAATTTTTTCATAAAATTCACCTTAATGTTTAATTAACTTTCTTAAAAGGTCATTTCTTAAATTCCATAAATCTTCCGAAAGGTCAACATAATAGGTATGTGGGTTTTCAAAACGCTTAACCTCATCCCACATAGAATCAAGCTGTTCCTTGCAATAAGCCGCAATTTCCGAAACCTTTGGCGATTCATAAACAAGCTTGCCCTTTTCAAAAACCTTAACCTGAAGCTTTTTGGCGACAAAGTTTGTTACAACCTTGCGCTTCCAGGTGTGAACAGGGTCAAAGATTTCATACGGCTCGCTACTGTCAATTTTTTCGTGGTTAAGTGTAATAACATCGGCAATGGCCTTGCCTGTTTCCTTATCGTAAAGTCGCCACGGAATTTTAATACCGGGAAGTGTAATTTTTGCGGTGTTTTCGCTGATTTTAATTTTTGGAATAACTTCCCCGTTCTTTTCAACCGCTGAAAGCTTATATACACCGCCAAATACTGCTTCACTGCTTGCAGTAATAAGGCGTTCACCAACACCATAAGAATCAACCTGTGCGCCCTGTCTTATCATATCACGAATAAGGTGCTCATCAAGCGAGTTTGAAACACAAATCTTACAGTCAGGATAACCCGCTTCGTCAAGCATTTTACGAGCTTTTTTAGAAATATAAGTAATATCACCGCTGTCGATACGAATGCCAAGAGGGCGTTTACCAAGCGGCTTTAAAACCTCATCAAATACTTTAATAGCGTTAGGAATACCCGATTTTAATACATTATAGGTGTCAACAAGTAAAAGGCAGCTGTCAGGGTATTTTTCGGCATAGGTTTTAAATGCGGTGTATTCATCCTTAAAAAGCTGTACCCAGCTGTGTGCCATTGTACCGCTTGCTTTAACACCAAAATCTTTTGCGGTAAGAATACAAGAAGTACCTGTTGCACCGCCGATGATAGCCGCACGCGCGCCATAATATGAAGCACCGTGACCGTGTGCACGGCGTGCGCCGAATTCCATAACTGCTCTACCCTCTGCTGCGCGGACAATACGACTTGCCTTTGTAGCAATAAGCGACTGATGGTTAATTGTTACCAAAAGCATTGTTTCAAGCATTAACGCCTGCATAGCGTTACCTCTAACAGTTACAATTGGCTCATGCGGGAAGATAATTGTACCCTCGGGTACTGCCCAAACATCACAGTCAAATTTAAAATCTCTTAAATATTCAATAAATTCATCTTCAAAAAGGTTTAAGGATTTTAAATACTCGATATCATCATCATCAAAATGCAAATCGTTCATATATTCGATAAGCTGTTCAAGACCAGCCATAATAGCGTAGCCACCCTTATCGGGCACACGGCGGAAAAACATATCAAAATATGTTACGGTGTCACGCATATCACTTGTGAAAATTCCGTTTGCCATTGTAAGCTCGTAAAGGTCCATAAGCATTGTAAGGTTTAACTTCTTGTTTTTCATTCAAAACACCTTCTTACATCTTTTCAGGGGCATCAATTTTCATCAAATCTAAAACATTTTTAATAACTGTTGCAGTTGCACCGCAAAGTGAAAGGCGGGCTTGCATAAGGTTTTCATCAATTCCCTTTACACGACAAGCGGCATAGAATTTATGGAACTTTGTTGCAAGCTCTTGCACATAGTGGGTAATCTTTGCGGGGTCATACGCTCTGGCTGATGCAATAATTTCATCAGTAAGGGCGGCGATATATAAAATAAGCTCGCGTTCCTCGGGTGCAGTTAAAAGCATAAGCTCATCTAAATTAGCGGGAGTGTTTTTAATTCCCTCACCCTCTAAATTTCTGATAATACTGCAAATTCTTGCATAAGCGTACTGAACATAATAAACAGGGTTAGAGTTTGATTCGTTAACTGCTAAATCCAAATCAAAGTCAAAATGGCTGTTTGGCTCGCGCAAATTAAAGAAAAATCTTGCGGCATCAATCGGCACTTCATCCAAAAGTGTCACAAGGGTAATTGCCTTACCCGAACGCTTTGAAGCTTTAATAACCTCGCCATCACGAACAAGGCGAACCATTTGCATAAGCACAACATCCAAGCGGTCAGCATCAACGCCAAGGGCAGTTAAAGCCGCTTTAAGACGCGGAACATAGCCGTGGTGGTCAGCACCCAAAACATCAATAGCTTTGTCAAATTTGCGGGTTACAAGCTTGTTATAGTGGTATGCAATGTCAGGCACAACATAGGTTGGAACACCATTTGCACGAACTAAAACAAAGTCCTTATCGCAACCAAATTCGGTTGCCTTAAACCACAAGGCATCCTCGTTTTCATAGGTATAACCGCTTTGCTTTAAAAGCTCAATAGTGCGGGTGGTTTCACCGCTTTGGTGAAGTGTGCTTTCTTTAAACCAAGTATCATATTTAATGCGGTATTTACCTAAATCACGCTCAAGACCTTCAATATTCTTCGGTAAAGCAAATTTAACGAGCTCACTGCGGCGAACAGCTTCATCCGCATTTACAAATTTATCACCGTGAATTTCAGCAAATGCCTTTGCGTGTGCCACAATATCATCACCGTGATAGCTATCCTCAGGCATTTCAATGCCATCACAGTAAAGCTGCAAATATCTTAAATCAAGTGAAAGGGCAAATTTATTGATTTGGTTGCCCGCATCGTTTATATAAAATTCCCTTTCGGTGTAATAACCCGCCGCTGACATAACAGCCGCAAGGCAGTCACCCAAAGCGCCGCCACGGGCGTTACCAATATGCATAGGGCCCGTAGGGTTTGCCGAAACAAACTCAACCAAAACACGCTTACCTTCACCAAAATTACTTTTACCGTAATCAGCACCCTTGTTTTCAACATCTAAAACAATGTCGGCATAATATTTTTGTGAAAGATAAAAGTTAATAAAACCGGGGCCTGCAATTTCATACTTTTCAATGTAGGTATCAGAAAAGTCAGCCGATGACATTAAAGCTTCTGCAATTTGGCGTGGTGCCTTTCTAAAAAGGCGTGACCAAACCATTGCCGCATTTACAGCATAGTCACCGTTTGCGCGGTCCTTTGGTACCTCAATTGTAAAATCAGTAAGCTCGGCACTATCAAAAACACCGTCAGCCATTGCTTTTTTTGCGGCATTTATAATAATGTTTTTAATTTGTTCCTTTGCATTTTTAACGATAACAGACATTTAATTAACCTCTCTAACAAAAATATTAACTCTATTTCGGCTTAACGGCTTTGAATTTGCATCAATAAGATATGTCAAATCAATTTTGCCGCCGCTTTCATTTAAATTACTTAAAACCTTTTCACCAAAAATCCCTAAAGTCAGACTACCTGCGGGGGTTGAATAAAAACAGCTTGTTCTTACACCCTTTTCAATAACCATTTTACTGTTGTAAGAGCCCTTTCTTTGCAAAACCACAGTATTATCGGGCTTTAAAAAGATAGTTGTTTTAATTTCACCCTCGACATCTAAAAGTCGGCTTTCATCGTACGAGATAAAAAAGGTGTCATCCTTTATACCAAAACGGCCGTCGGTCGTAAACTCGATATTATCGGTTTGACCGTCAAGCGACTGTTCGGTTTTAATATCAATAATTACATCCTTAATCATAAATTGTTTATATCAACCTTTAAAACTTTATTTCCGTCAACCTGTCGCCCAATTAAAATTGAAGCCAGACGCACAAACGAATCGGGCTTGTCACTTACATAATAACGGTATTCGGGTGAATTTTCACCGCCATTTTCAAGCCCGTTTTCTTTTAAAAATTCGGTTAATGATTCAGCAACTGCTGTGCCCGCATTTATAAGAGTAACCTCATCCCCCAATACCTTTTTAATAACCTCGCTTAAAATTGGGTAATGGGTGCAACCCAAAATTAAGGTGTCGGGTTTAAAATCAATAATTGGCTGTAAATATCGTCTCACAGTTTCAACCACAACAATATCATCGGCTTCATACCAGCCCTCTTCAACAAGTGGCACGAAAAGTGAACAGCTTTGATTTAAAACCGAAGCCGACGGCATAAGCCTTAAAATTTCTTTTTCGTGTTGTCGGCTGTTAACTGTGGCATTTGTGCCAATAACCGCAATTTTTTCGTTTTTTGTGGCTTTTACCGCTGCCTTTGCAGAATGTGACACCACCTCAAAATAAGGTACAGGCAAATCTAACGCAATGTCACCCGCAACAGAAGACACTGTACCGCAAGCGGCAATTATAAGCTTAACATCTTGATTTAATAGAAACTCTTCGTCCTGTTTTGCATACTTTTTAATTGTTTCAACACTTCTTGTTCCGTAAGGCACACGCCCTGTGTCACCGAAATAAACAATGCTTTCATTCGGCAACGCTTTTATAAGCTCTTTCACAACGGTTAAACCGCCAAGTCCCGAATCAAAAACGCCAATTGCGCGTTTGTCAGACATAAGAACATCTCCTTACATAAGTATTCAATATATCATACCATATTTTGCAAACTTTATCAACCTTAAAATGCAAAAAAACACCCGAAAATCAGGTGTTTTTTATTTTGCTAACGGGTGGAACTTCGCATAATTTGAAGTGTATTTATTTTTTATGTATTGTGCGTAAATTTGTGTTGAAGAAATATCGCTGTGGCCAAGCATTTCTTTAATATCCTGAAGTCGTGCGCCGTTTTCAAGCAAATGCGCCGCAAAGCTGTGGCGAAGTGTATGCGGAGTTATTTCCTCTTTAATGCCTGCATCCTTTGCATATTGCTTAATAATCTTCCAAAAGCCCTGTCTTGACATTGCAAGACCGTTCATATTAGTAAATAGCTTGTCCTGATTAGCGTCCAAAACAATAGCGGGCCGAACATTTAAAAGATAATCGGTTACAGACTTTACAGCAGCAGGATAAATTGGTATAATTCTTTCCTTTTTGCCGTTATTAAGGTGAAGAATTCCAAGCTGTAAATTAAAGTCAGTAACTTTTAGGTCTAAAAGCTCGGAAACCTTTATGCCGGTTGCATATAAAAGCTCAAGCATTGCTTTATCGCGAATGCTCTTATAATCATCACCGTTTGGCTGTGATAAAAGCTTTACAATTTCCTGCGATTCTAAAACACCGGGAAGCTTTTTTGTCACCTTACTTTTTGCGGCATCGGTAACGGGGTTAGTGTTCACCGCACCAATACTTATTAAATACCTAAAAAATGCACGAAGCGATGCTGAAATTCTGGCCTTTGTAGCATCGGACTTGCCCTGCTTTGTTAAAGCCCTTAAATATTCATCAACTGTTGCAGTCTTAACCTTTTGAGGTGAAGAAATTTTTAAAGAAGTACAATATAATGAAAATTGATTTAAATCGCGAATATATGATTCAACTGTGTTTTTTGAAGCTTTTTTATCAACAGTTAAATACTGCTCAAACGCATCAATCTGCCTTTTCATATTGCACCTCCTTATAATTTAGAATTCGAAAAATTTTAACAAGCTTATTGAAGTCAGCGCATCAACAAGCGAGCTTGAAACAGCACCCAAGGTTAAAACCAAAAAGTTTATTGAATATGTCTTAAATCTTATAAACAAATTTTCACCCAAGGTGTCGGGTAATGTCAGTCTTGCAATGTTTAAGGAAAAAGTCATTGCCTGCTTTGAAGCAAAAATTAAAAACAGTAAAAGCAAAAGCACCGCGGGCAAGAAAATCACCGCATTAAAGGCAACGCCCTTTAATGCGAAATTTGAATATAGATACGCTACCGCAGCACCATAGAAAAAACCGCAAAACGACAATGTCACAGGCACCAAAACGACACCAAAAAGTGTTGTGCCAAAAATAAACACAGCCAAAAACAGCAGCAAGTGTTGAAAATAAGAAATTATTACAATTTTTATGTAACCTGCGTTTTGTCGGTCATTTAAAAAATCGGCAAAAAATTTTTCACAAAAATTTGTAAGCCATTTGAAATCGTTAAACATTACAAGGCCACAAACTACACCCAAAATTAAAAACAAAAACGAAATAAGTGTATAGGCATTATTTTTTAAAATTTCTAAAACCCTAACACCCGAAAGATTTACAACCGTTCCTCTGTTCATAACATCATCTCCTTTTACAAGATAATGTATGAAAATAATGGACAAGATATACCACTTTGAATTAAATTTAAAAATTCAAAGCATAAAAATCTAAAATTTATGTAAACCAAGTTGAAAATAAAAAATCAGCCACCGCAAAATAAAGCGGCGCTAAATCCTTTGAAAATAGCATAAAACAGCCACTATTTTATTTATACTATATTTTTAAAATTATGTCAACCACAATTTTTTCTCTTTCAAAATGTTATGTAAACTTCTTATGTAAACTATACAACATCTTGATTTTTGTCATTTATGTAAACTCAATTTATTGTAAAATAATGCTTTATTTTTTTAGAAAAATATGTTATAATTTTTTCGGAGATGATTATATGAGTAAAACCGCGATTATCACAGGCGCATCAAAAGGCATTGGTGCTGCAACCGCAATTTTATTTGCACAAAAGGGTTATAATGTTGTGCTTAATTACAACACTTCATACGAGTCCGCTTCCCTGCTCGCCCGTTCGCTTCAAAGCAATGGCTTTTCGGTAACACCTATTAAAGCAAATGTTGCCAACCGTTTAGAAGCCGAACTTTTAATTAAAGAAACGCTTTATAAATACGGCAGTATTGATGTTATTGTTAATAATGCGGGTGTCGCTTTCGAGGGACTAATTACCGAAACCGACGAGGTTGATTTTGATAGAATTATTGACATAAACCTAAAAGGCACCTTTAACTGCTGCAAGGCCGCCGCACAAGTTATGATTAACCAAAAATATGGCAAAATTATAAATGTATCTTCAATGTGGGGACAGGTTGGTGCTTCGTGTGAGGTTGCATACAGCGCTTCAAAAGCGGGTGTAATTGGCCTTACAAAAGCCCTTGCAAAAGAGTTGGCTCCATGTGGGATTACAGTTAATTCCGTCGCTCCCGGCATTGTAGAAACGGCTATGAATTCAAACTTAACAGTTGAAGAGCTTACCGATTTTGTTGAAACAATACCGCTTGGTAGAATGGGTTCGGCCGATGAAATTGCCCAAACAATTTACTTTTTAGCAAGTGACAACGCCGACTATATAACAGGTCAAGTTATTGGTGTTAACGGCGGATATGTAATTTAATTTAGGCATAAAAAGACCTCTATCAATTTGATAGAGGTCTTTTTTTATATCTTCTTATATACCCTTTTTAAAATTTCACACATTGGTATAATTAAAACTGCTAATATAATAGCAACAACAAACTGCCACAATTTAAGAATTGTTAAACCAAAGGCAAAGCCAACAGGTGTGAACACAAGGAAAATGATTATAAATGCGGTCGAGAAAACCGATAGGTTCATAAATCTGTTAGAAAATACATCCTTTGTAAAAATACTGCCGACAAGCTTTGAATTAAAGCAATGTAAAAGCTGTGCTATACCAAGTGTTACAAACGCCATAGAGGTTGCAACCTCGGGCGAGGTAAACTGACCAATAATGTATGAAATAAGTGAAATAATGGCAATTAAAACGCCCTGAACAGCAAGATTTACAAGGGATTTAACATTTAATATTTTAGAAGCACCATCAAAACCGTTTTGCTTCATAACTGATTTTTCGGCTTGTTCCTTGCTAAACGAAATTGCAGGGGCAACATCGGTTAAAAGGTTAATGATTAAAAGCTGAACTGCAATTAAAATCGGTGATTTAAAAATAATCGAACCAATAAGTAATAATAAAAGTTCAGAGAAATTGCAGCTTAAAAGATAGGATACAGTCTTTTTAATGTTACTGAAAAATCCGCGACTTTCCTTAATGGCGTGAACTATTGCGCCAAAGTTGTTTTTAAGAATAATTACATCAGCATTACCCTTTGCAACATCGGCACCAAATTTACCGATAGCGCAACCAATATCCGCAATTGCCAAAGCATCAGCATCTTGAAGACTGTCGCCTGTAATGGTTACTACCGCTTTTTTGCTTTGCCAAGCTTTAACAATTCTTGCTTTATGCTCGGGCGAAATACGGGCAAATACACAGTAATTTTCAATAACATTTGCAAGTTCTTCATCTGATAATGCATCAATTTCGGCACCCGAAATTGCTTCGGCCTCATCTTCTAAAAGGCCAATTTTCTTTGCTATTGAAACAGCGGTGAGAACATTATCACCCGTTAGCATATTAACCTTAATCTTGGCTTCTTTGCAAACCTTAATATCCTTATATATTTCTTCACGGATGGGCTCACTAAGTCCCAAAAGGCCCACAAAAGTTAAATCACACTCGATATCCTCGTGCTTGGGGTTTGCAGGTATTTCCGAAAGCTTTTTAACGGCAATGGCAACATTGCGAAGTCCGTCAGATGCCATTTCGTTATCAATTTTCAAAATACTGTTGGCATCGCAATCACGACACTTCGGCACAATAATTTCGGGCGCACCCTTAACTATTGCAAAGGGCTGCTCGTTAATAATTGTTAAAATTGTCATACTCTTGCGCTGTGAATCAAAAGGTATAACCGAAATTTTAGGAAATAGTGTGCTAATTTCGGCTTCATCCTTATGATTTAGTTCTTTGCAAGCATCTTTAATAGCATTTTCGGTTGTATCATTATCTAATGTATTGCAAGCAGCAGCTAAATTCAAAACAACCGATGCCGAATCATCAATAAATCCATCGGCAACATTCAAGACCTTTTTACCATCATAAACAGCTTGTAAAACCATTTTATTTCTTGTAAAAATACCGGTTTTATCAGCACAAATTACATTGGTTTTTCCAATTTTTTCAAGGGCTGCGCTATCTTTAAAAATAATTTTTTCATCAAAAATACGCTTTGTGCCTGCGGCAATAACAATAGTCGATATTGCATTAAGTCCTTCGGGCATTGCCGCAAAAGCAAGTGCCACAGCATTTAAAAGTGCGGTTAAGGTAACACTCGCAAAGGGCTCGCTCGATTTAAAGTTTTGAAGCATTGTAATAAAGAAAATCAAAACACAAATGCAAAGAATTAAAATATTAAAGAATTTTGAAATCACAGTTAATTCATTTTGCATTGGCAAACGCTTACCGCCGATTTGCTCGTTTATAGCGTCAGTTTTGCCTGTTTCAGTGTTAAGTGCAGTTGCAACAACAACCGCCTTTGCACTGCCGTGTATTGCAGTTGTGGATGCAAAAACCATATTGCTACGCTTTTCTATCGGCACAATATCAACTAAAACAGCATCGGCATTTTTATCAACGGGAACCTCTTCACCGCTGACTGTCACCTCGTTACAACGAAATTCCGTAGTTTCTATAAGTCGTGCATCAGCGCAAATATAGTCACCTTCAGAAAGAAGCATAATGTCACCGGGTACTAACTCGATAGAATTAACAACCTTTACCACACCGTCACGCAAAACCTTTACCGATGGGTTGGTAGTTTGCTTAATATCCGCCAATGTAGTTTCACAGTCAAAAAGGTGAAAAGCCGAAACAACAGCGTTTAAAATAACAATACCAATTACCAAAAAGCCAAAATAAGCAGTTGGACTTTGGTAACTGCTCGCCACGAAAAAGTAAATTAGTGACAAAATCATAAGCAAAATGCCGGTTTTGGTAAACTCGGCAAAAAATGCCTTAATTATTGACGGCTTTTCGGTTGTTAAAACAACATTTTTGCCATAAATTTCTTGCTTTTCAACCACCTCGCCATTGGCAAGGCCAACTGTGGCATCAACATTATAATGCTTTAAAACTTCTTCTTTTGAAGAGCTGTGCCAAATCATAATTTCTCCCCTTACAAGCTTAAATAATAATCCTTCATACTTTTAGCATCCTCCGCCTGTGTACCTGCAGATTCACAAACAAAGGTGGGATTAAGTCCGTGTTTTACAACAAGCTCCATAAGTGGTTCAAAGTTGGGGCCGTAAACCTCATCCTCAAAGGTTAAGTGCCTTTTTTCACCGCCTGTTGTATATTCAATTTTAGAAAAATGTGAATGGAAATTTTTAAAACGGTCTTCACCTAACTGATTTTTAATTTCAAGCAGTATGTTTTCAAAATCGTTTTTATCCTTCAAAATACCTAAATCACGGGCATTAAGGTGGCCAAAATCAATACAAGGGATAATTCTTTCGTCTATCTTGCAAAGCTCTAACACTTCGTAAAGTGTGCCAAGCTGATTAACCTTTCCCATTGTTTCGGGACAAATGTGAATATTTGAAAGCCCCTCAGCATCAAGTGCTTTTTGTGAAAGTGCCATTGTATCCTTTGCAAGAGCAAGGGCTTCCTCTCGTGTAATTTTACCGCAAGAGCCGGTGTGAACGATAATTCTATCGCCGCCCATTGCATTAACAGCACGAGCAGAAGCCAAGATATAATTTATGGAATTTAAACGCTTTTCTTCATCGACCGACGACATAGAAATATAATAAGGTGCATGTAAAGACAGGGTTATCCCCTTTTCTTTTGCCATTTTTCCAAGCTCATTAGCTTTATCTAAGCCGATATTTACACCGCGGCCACATTGATATTCAAAATGGTCAAGACCCATTTCTACAAGATATTGCGGAACCTGTAAGCTTGTCTTATAACCAAGTGCTTTAAAGCTGTCGCCTGTTCCCGCAGGGCCAAATTTAGCGGACATATTATTCCTCCGTATTGACAATTTTTAACTTTTTAATCATAAATGCCTCAACCCTGCGCTTCATTCTAAAACGAAGTGAGGTTTCGGGCTTAATGGGTGTTAAAAGAATGGTTTTAACACCAACAAAATTACCACCGAGTGTATCGGTAAAAAGCTGGTCGCCCACAATGGCGGTGTCAACCTTTTTAGTGCCAAGTCGCTTTAAGGCGCGCAAATAACCAAACGGCAATGGCTTCAAACCAAGTGATATAAAATCAAGCTCGATTTTTTTAGCAAAGGGCGTTAGTCGTTTTGAATTAGAATTTGACAAAACTGTCATTTTAATACCATTTTCACGCATCAAATTAAGCCAGTCGGTTAAACCGTCAGTCAGAACTTGACCGTGATGTGTTGATAATGTATTATCAACATCTAAAATAAGCGCTTTTATACCGTATTTATTTAAAACACTGACCGAAATGTCAGTGACTTTTTCAAGTTTAATTAGGGGTTTTAATAACATTTTAATACCTCAATAAAAAAGGCGGTTGAAAAACAACCGCCTTAATCACTTAATTTTAGCGGAACTTTCTTTTACGAGCAGCTTCCGACTTCTTCTTACGCTTTACAGAGGGTTTTTCATAGTGCTCTCTCTTGCGTACTTCTTGAATTACACCGTCTTTAGCGGTTTGTCTTTTAAAGCGACGCAAAGCGTTATCGAGTGATTCATTTTCTTTAATTCTAACTTGACTCATTATATTCCCTCCCTCCACCAAAATAGCAGGGGTAATTTTCAAAAAAGCGGTATACCGCACAAAAAGGGTTTAACCCTTTATTAGTTATTTATTGCAATGATATTTGCAATGATTGCCAATACAAAAAATGCAATAGCAAAATACTTGGTCATACGAGCTAACTTAGCATCGACAGTTCTTGCTTTTGTCTTTGACAAGAAAGTATCAGCACCACCGGAGATTACACCATTTATACCTGCACGACGGCCTTGTTGGAAAATAACAACAAATACGATTATTAAAGACACCAAAAGAACCACTGCGCCAATGATATATTCAAGCACGCTCATAATTTCACCTCCAATGATAAATCAGCAATTTATATAATATCATATAGAACATAAAATTGCAACAAAAATTTTATAATTTTGCTTTATTTTACAACAATATTAACTAATTTTTTGGGAACATATAATTCTTTAAGTATTGTTTTGCCTGAAATTTCGTTTATAACAGCACTTTCACCCTTTGCAAGCGCAATAGCATCAGCAGCGGAAATATCGGCAGCAACATTAAGACGAGCACGGATTTTGCCATTGATTTGAACAACAATTTCAACCGACTTGTCAACACATTTTGCTTCGTCATAGGTTGGCCAAGCAGTTTGGTTTAACATTCCGTCAAAGCCGCAAATTTCCCAAAGCTCTTCAGTAATATGGGGTGCAAATGGATTTAAAAGAGTTATAAAGGTTTTATATTCGTCCTTTGTGATAGCACCTGTGCCGTTTATAGAATTCATAAGTGACATAAGCGATGCTATAGCGGTATTCATTTTAAGACCTTCAATGTCTTCAGTCACCTTTTTAATAGTGCGGTGCATTTCGGCCTCGATATTAGCACGATAACCTGTTTCATCGGTTATAATATCCTGCATTGCCCAAACCTTATCAAGGAAACGCTTACTGCCCTTAATTGAAGACATGCTCCAAGGAGCAGCTTTTTCAAAGTCGCCAATGAACATTTCATAAACACGCATTGTGTCAGCGCCGTAATCATTGATGATTTCATCCGGGTTTACGACATTACCGCGTGACTTTGACATCTTTTCGCCGTTTTCACCCAAAATCATACCGTGGCTTGTACGCTTAGCGTATGGCTCGGCATTTGGTACAGCATTTATATCATAAAGGAACTTGTGCCAGAAACGGCTGTATAAAAGGTGAAGTGTTGTGTGCTCCATACCGCCGTTATACCAGTCAACAGGGCACCAATATTCAAGTGCTTCTTTTGAAGCAAATTCTTTGTCGTTATGTGGGTCGCAATAACGAAGGAAATACCAAGAAGAACCTGCCCATTGTGGCATAGTATCGGTTTCACGCTTTGCAGGTGCACCGCAATGAGGACAGGTAGTGTTAACCCAGTCGGTCATTTTAGCCAAGGGTGATTCGCCGTTATCGGTTGGCTCGTAAGAGTCAACATTTGGTAAAAGTAATGGAAGCTCGCTTTCGGGGAGCGGAACATATCCGCACTTTTCACAATAAACCATTGGGATTGGTTCACCCCAATATCTTTGGCGTGAAAATACCCAGTCACGAAGCTTATAGTTAGTTTTAACGCTGCCTATTCCCTTTTCGGTAAGCCATTTTTGAATTGCTTTTTTTGCCTCTTCAACCGATAAGCCGTTAAGGAAGTCAGAGTTTACTAAAACACCTGTTGCACAGTCGGTAAACGCCTCTTTTTGAACATCTTCGCCGCCTGCTACAACTTCAATAATCGGCAAATCAAATTTCTTTGCAAATTCCCAATCACGAGTGTCGTGTGCGGGTACAGCCATAATAGCGCCCGTACCATAAGAAATAAGCACATAGTCGGAAATAAAAATTGGGATTTCGGTATTATTAACAGGGTTGATTGCCTTAACACCTAAAAGCTTAACGCCGGTTTTATCCTTTGCAAGTTCGGTGCGTTCAAAGTCGGACTTTTTAGCCGACTGTTCTTGATAAGCCACAACCTCAGCATAATTTTCAATTTTATCCGCCCATTTTTTAAGTAATGGATGTTCGGGCGACATTACCATATATGTAGCACCGAAAAGTGTGTCAGCGCGGGTAGTGAAAATTTCAAATGTGTCACCAATGGTGGTGTTAAAGGTCACCTGTGTACCAAATGATTGACCAATCCAGTTGCGTTGTTGGGTTTTAACACGGTCGATAAAATCAACATTATTAAGACCGTCTAAAAGCTTTTCAGCATATTCGGTAATTTTAAGCATCCATTGGCTTTTTTCCTTTTGAATAACCTCACTGCCACAACGTTCGCAAACACCATTTACAACCTCTTCATTAGCCAAAACGCACTTACAAGAGGTGCACCAGTTAACCGACATTTCCTTTTTATAAGCAAGACCTTCTTTAAAAAGCTGCAAGAAAATCCACTGTGTCCACTTATAATATGAAGGGTCGGTGGTGTTGATTTCACGACTCCAGTCAAATGAAAAGCCCAAAGACTTTAACTGGCGCTTAAAGTTTGCAATGTTATTTTCAGTAACAATAGATGGGTGGATATGGTTTTTAATTGCAAAGTTTTCGGTGGGAAGACCGAATGCATCCCAACCCATCGGATAAAGCACATTAAAGCCCTGTAAACGCTTTTTACGGGCTACGATATCAATTGCTGTGTAAGAACGTGGATGTCCTACGTGAAGACCCTGACCTGAAGGATAAGGGAATTCTACCAAGCCGTAAAACTTAGGTAATGTGTAATCTTCCTTAGCGGCGAAGGTATTGTTATCGTCCCAAATTTTTTGCCATTTCTTTTCAATTTGACTGTAATTATATTCTTGCATATTTAGTCCTCCTGAGGATTATTGAGTATTTCGTTCAAATCAACTGCGGTGCCGTCACTCCACATTTTGTCAAGCGCGTAAAATTCACGCTCGTTACGTCCGAAAATGTGAACTATAACCGAACCGTAGTCAAGAACAATCC
>JAFYUI010000029.1 GCA_017549565.1 Clostridia bacterium | reverse complement strand
TTTCTCCGTCTCTAGCACAAATGTTAAAGCCGGTTCAAATGTCTTGCGAAGATCAAGGGATTAAAATGGAGGTTCTCTCTGCGGCAGTTTATGAAAATGAAGCAGCTATATACGTTTCATTGCAAGATTTGACAGACCAAAACAGAATTGATGAAACAACCGATTTGTTTGATAGTTATCATATCAATCGTGCCTTTGATTCTGCTGCCTCTTGTAATAGAGTTTCTTTTAATGAAGAAACCGGCATAGCCACATTTCTAATTAATATCAGTCAATGGAATGATCAAGAAATTGGCGGAGATAAGATTACATTCTACTTCACAGAATTTCTTAGCAATAAAAGCAAATTTGAAGGCGAACTGACAGAGCTTGATTTAAATTCTGTTACCGAAGTGAAAGAAACTCAACTGCCCGAATCTTTTCGAGGCGGTGGCGGCAAAGAATTAGATTATGAAAGTCGTTTTGATCTCAAATATTTAATCCCTGTAGACGGCGGGATTCTTTCTCCTGTTGATGGTGTAACAGTAACCAATATTGGCTTTGTGGACGGCAAACTTCACGTGCAGTTGTATTTTGAGGATATTTTGTCATATGATAATCATGGGTATATTCGTATGTATGATAAGGATGGAAACCAGGCTGAAAGTTATCACTTCTCTTTTTGGGATGATAAAAAGGTTGGTAGCTATGAAGAAATCATCTATGATATTTCGCCTGAAGATATTGAAAACTACACGGCTTTTGGCTATTTCGTTACTTGCAAAAATTTAACGGAAGGATATTGGCAAGTAACTTTCCCTCTTGAAAATATGAACTGACAAATTCACGGCAGCTAGGCACATCCTGCTGCCGTGTTTTGTAATGTAATTAAGGAGGTGATGAAGTGGGATACCGAAAAGTTGTCATTAACGGCGAAGAATACAAGCTAACACCCAAGTGGTATAAAGAATATTTATCTGCAATTGAACTTTGGAAAAAAGCAAAAGAAACAGATACTAAAGATATTGATATATCTGAATTGGTTGACATACGCGATGTAAAAATTGATAAAAACAAACCTTATCCTATAAGAATAATAAGTTATATAAATCAAATTAAACATCCGTATTGTTTTCGTGTTGGAGATGTAAAGGTGCGAGTATCTTACGCCGGTAAGGATGACTCACTGAATGATTCTTTCACTGCATTGATTTCTTCGATGTGATGGAAGAAAAGCAAGTGAGGGGGGTGATAGTCTCACCGCCTTTTGGTTGATTAAGTTATTATACTAATAGCATCTAAATACGTAATAATACTGTTCTCCTTTTCTTTAAATAATCGAAAAATTTGTGGAAAACAGACTCATAATTTCCATAAAAAGAGTGATACTAATACCAAGCAAAAACGACGAGTCTTCCCAAATCAGGGGATTTGGGACGTGTGGTTGCTCTAAACCCGCATAAACACTGGATTTTTTCCTTTTTTAGATAATTTTTGGTGAATACTTAACACGAGGTGTATCACTAAAATTATAGGAAAATCACACTCGTTTTTAGCAAAGTAAAAAACGCCGAAAACCCGCATAAAATAAGGCTTTTTGGCACATTTTCGAGTAGAGAAAAGGAGTAAAATATATGAAGGCAACAGGTATTGTGAGAAGAATAGACGACCTTGGTCGTGTTGTTATCCCGAAAGAAATCCGTCGCACGATGAGGATAAGAGAGGGAGACCCGCTGGAAATTTTTACTGATGCGGGGGGCGAGGTTGTTTTTAAAAAATATTCGCCCATTGGTGAGCTTTCGAATTATGCTTCGCAGTGTGCTGAAGCGCTTGCAACTGCAACACGGCTTGCGGTTGCGGTGTGCGACCGTGACCACTGCATTGCGGCGGCGGGCATTTCTAAAAAAGAGGTGCTTGAACGCAGGGTTACCCCTGTTTTAGAAGGGGTTATGGATGAACGCCGTACTGTTGTTTTTGAGGATGAAAATAACCAAGCGCTTGAAGGGGTAAACCGCAAAATGTGTGTTGCGGCACCTATCATTATTTCGGGCGATGTAAGCGGTGCGGTAGTAATGCTTGCAAGTGATGTAAGCGACAAGCCAACCGAATCAGACGAAAAATTGGTGCGTGTTGCAGCGGCCTTTTTAAGCAAACAGCTTGAAGAATAAAAAACACACCCTAAGTCAAAATCGGCTTGGGGTGTGTTTTTGGGTGCAGGGGTATGCACCACTAAAGAGGGGTTTGGGAGATGTATATGTAAAAATCTTAGCTTAGCAAATTTTCAGCTGCTCACATTCGTGGCTTTCGGTTGTGTTTTTGGTAATTCGCACCTTATATTCTATATACTTATCGTTTTCATACTTTCGTGTTTTGGCATTAAGCCCCGCACTTTGCAGGGTGCCCACCAGTTTTGAAAGACTGTTGTAAAAAAGCCGAACATCGCTTATAGCATATTTTCTAATGGGTTTTATTTGCTCTATCGGTGCTTCTTCGGGCTGGGGCGGGTTTAAAATACTTTCAATATATTCTTCGGTTTCCTTTAAGGTTAGCCCGTTTGCGATTATGTAATCAAGTGCGGTGTTACGCTGTTCACCCTCTAACCTGATAAGCGCGCGGGCGTGGCGTTCGGTAAGGCGGGCGGTTAAAATGCGGGATTTTTGGTCGTCATTAAGGCGCAAAAGCCGCAGCTTGTTTGAAAGGGTAGACTGTGCAATGCCAAGTCGGGATGCCACCTCAAGCTGTGACATTTGGTAAAGGGTAATCAGTCGCTCGATTGCCTCGGCCTCTTCAAAAAAGGTTAAATCCTGCCGTTGCAAATTTTCCATAATAGAATAAATTGCGGCAGTTTTGTCGTCGGTGTTATGTAATACACAGGGTATGCGGCGAAGCCCCGCCATTTTTGCGGCTTTGAAACGGCGCTCACCCGCAATAATTTCATATTTTCCGTTTAGTGTTCGTCGCACCGCCAAGGGCTGAATAATACCGCTTGAAGAGATGCTGTCGGTCAGGAGTTTTAGCTCGTATTCGTCAAAGGTTTTTCGGGGTTGGTTTTTAGACGGTATAATATCGTCAATTTTAAGCATTAAAAGCTTTTTGTCCCACAGTGTTTGCATTTAAACGCCTCCCTTGGTTTTCAGTATACAAAAAGTCGGCAATTTGTAAAGAAAAACACATCGTGCAAATTCGCCACAAAAAAACAAAAAACAGCCCGTTTACAAGGGCTGTTTTGAAATATTTCCGCTGTTTCTGGGGTATTTTGGCGGTGTTTGCGATATTTTTTTTGAAATCACAAAACTTCTTGGATCATTGTTTGGCAATGTTTCGCATATAATTTGCGGTTTTGCCATTTTTAAAAGATTAATTGCATTGCTTGAAGCTGCAACCTCATCAACGGCTGACGGGCCTTTCATTGCAACAAACAAACCGTTTGGCTTTACAAAGGGTGTGCAATATTCCAAAAGTGTGGGCATTGCCGCAACCGCACGGGCACAGGCAATGTCATATTGTTCGCGGTATTTTTGGTTTTTGCCGCCCTCTTCGGCGCGGCTGTGAATTGCCTCAATATCTGAAAGGCCGCACTTTTCAATAACATCCTTTAAAAAATTGATGCGTTTGTTTAAGCTGTCAAGCAGAGTTACTTTAAGGTCGGGGCGGACAATTTTTAAAACAAGCCCCGGAAAGCCCGCACCTGTGCCGACATCAATAATTTTGGCACCTTGCGGTACCTCAACATTTTTAAAAAACAAAATGCAGTCATAAAAATGCTTAAGTAAAACATCCTCGGGCTCGGTTATGGCGGTAAGGTTTATTTTCTCGTTCCATTCAATAAGTAAATTGCCGTAAAGGTTTAGCTTTTTAATTTTGTCATCATCTAATGTAATGCCAAAAGCACTGCAAAGGGGAACGATTTTTTCAATGTTAAAGTTAATCATTTTCTTCTCCTAAAAAAGCTTCTAAACGGTAAATCGGAAAGCCCTGACTTGAAAAACGCGCTTCATATTCGGTCACAATATTACCTTCAAAATCGCTGTTGTGCAGGTCAAAGGTGACATTTTTAAGCTGAAAGCCCGACTGTGAAAATTCTTCAATAGAAAATTCAAAAAAGTGCATATTGTCAGTTTTTTGGTGAATTTCGCCGCCCTGTTTTAAAAGCTCTTTATAAATTTTCAAAAATCTTCTATGTGTTAAGCGGTGTGCAGCATACGCCTTTTTGGGAAACGGGCAAGAAAAGTTAAGAAAAATACGGTCGATACTGTTTGGCGCAATAAAACGGGGCAAATATTCCGCACTGCCACCAATAAAAAACAAATTTTCAATATTTTCCTTATTTGCTTTTTCACAAGCACCCACAATAACATTTGCGGTTTTTTCCACCGCAATTAAGTTGATTTCAGGGTGACTTTTTGCAAATTCACAGGCAAACTTACCCTTGCCGCAACCAATTTCAAGAAAAATTGGGTTGTCGTTTTTAAAAATTTTCTTAAAATCTATATATTCTTTTTCTTCTACGGCTGTGTTAAAATTTCTATCTTCAATATTTATGGTGAAAAGGTTATTAGAAACTGCTTCTAACCTTTCGTTTAAATATTTCTTTTTTCGCATTCTCATAAAATCACCTTTAAATTAAAACATAAAAGAAAACAGCCACAAACTGCAAAACGC
Organism: Clostridia bacterium; assembly: GCA_017549565.1. GTDB lineage: Bacteria > Bacillota > Clostridia > Oscillospirales > Acutalibacteraceae > UBA737. The sequence continues at coordinate 69,883 of JAFYUI010000029.1, read as the reverse complement.
TGCCCACCACAACAAAAAGGTGGAAAACCGAATGAATATATTTGGTTTTCTTAACTGCGGCAACGGCAAAAAATACAGCACCAACAGTGTAGGCAATACCGCCCGCTAAAAGCCACCAAAAGCCCGCAAGAGCCATAGATTTAAGCAACGCCTTTATAACAAGCAGCACACACCAGCCAACCGCAATATAGCAAACATTTGAAAAAACGCTGTATTTTTTAAGGTCAATAGCATTAAAGGTTACACCTAAAATTGCCATTACCCACACAAAACCGAAAAGCCCCCAACCGAAATATGGGTTATACTCCCTTAAAGAGCAAAGGGCAATGGGGGTGTAGGTGCCGGCTATCAAAATAAAAATAGCGCAGTGGTCAATAATTTGAAGCACCTTTTTGGCGGTAAGGGGAACAAGCCCGTGATATACGCTTGACATTGTGTAAAGTATAACCATTGAAAAGCCGTAAATAAATGCGCTTACAATTTGATAAGCATCGTGATTTAAAAATGCTTTTACAATGCAAAGAGCGGCCATAATAACACCCAAACCGCCGCCCGAAATGTGCGAAACCATATTAAAAATTTCTTCCCCGCGGGTGTAAGGGGGTAAAATTCTGTCTTTTAATTTAGTGCGCTTCAAAATATACTCCTTGTTGAGTTTTCAGTAATAAAAATTTTGTCGAAACGTATCGAAATGATTTACATAATTTTATTAAAAAATTATTAACAACCAAAAGGTTTTTCAACTTATTAACACAGTTATCCACCGAAAAATGCCCCAAAACCTTGATTTGTCGTTCAAAATCGTTAAAAAGGGTTGATATTTCGGTGGATAAGTTTAATAACTTTTATGGTTGCTTTGGTTTACATAAACACAAAAATTTGTATTATTTTTACTTACTAAAAAACGAAATCACTTAAATTTTTTCAAGCAATTTGTCCATAATATCGGGGCCGTGCTCCACAAAATTGCCTGTGCTTTGGGCATTTTTTTCGGTAAAGCTTTCAACACCCTGTAAAACCTTTCGACTGTCGTATATTAAATAGGGTACCGCCTCGCGAGAGTGAGTTTTTGTGTTAAGCGGTGTGGGGTGGTCGGGCATAATTAAAATTCTGAAATCGTCACCACAACCCAAAAGATAATCATACAAAGTCGTAAATGTGCGCTGCTCAATAAGCTCAATGGCTTTCACTTTATTTTCTGCTTCGCCACGGTGACCACATTCATCGGGTGCTTCAATATGAAGATATACTAAATCGCAACCGTCTTTAAACGCGGTTATTGCGGCATCTGCCTTGCCTTCAAAATTGGTATCAAGATAACCTGTTGCACCATTTACATCGGGGGTTTGCATATCGGCGCAAATGCCAATACCTTTAAGCAAATCAACCGCGCTTATAACTGCGGCTTTAACACCATTCTTTTCAAAAAAGTTTTGTAATGCGGGCTTTCTGCCTTCGCCCCAAAGCCAAATTGAGTTTGCTTCGTTTTCGCCCCTTTCACGCCTTTTAAGGTTTACGGGGTGGTCTTTAAGTATGTCATAACTTTTTTTCATTAAATCAATAAGCTCTGCGGCGTTTTCGCTTTTGCTTAAATATTCACCAACAACCCTGCCGCTAATATCGTGGGGTGGGGTCATTTCGCCCAAATCGGTTGTGCCGTTTTGCACCACAAGGCAGTGGCGGTAGCTAACACCACCGTAAAATTTGTAAATATCATTGCCAAGCTTTTCTTCAATGGTTTTAATAATTTCGTGTGCCTCGGCGGTGGAAATATCACCCGCGCAATAATCAACCATTGTTTTATCAGCATAGTTTTCTTCATTTGACAGGGTAACAACATTACACCTTAAAGCAACATCGGTATCTTTAAGGTCAACGCCAATAGATGCCGCCTCTAAAGGAGAACGGCCTGTATAACAAACAAGCGGGTCATAACCCATAACCGAAAGGTTGGCAACATCGCTGCCCGGCTTTAAGCCATTGGCAACAGTTTTGCACATACCAACCTCTGAAACCTTTGCAAGCTTATCCATAAGCGGTTTATTGGCAAGCTCCATTGGTGTTTTGCCACCCAACGCTTCAAAAGGCACATCGGCCATACCATCACAAAGTAAAACTAAATATTTCATAAAAAACACCTACTTAATCTATGTTTTATAATATTATATCAATATTACAATACAAAGTAAAGAAAAAAGACTTTAAATTTTGACACTTTTAATGTATTATATTAACAAAGAGGTGATATTAAGTGTACGAAGTTTTAGCTCCTGTTGGCAATAATGAAATGCTTATTGCGGCTGTCAGAAGCGGTGCAGATGCTGTATATTTTGGCGCAAAGGATTTTTCGGCAAGGCGAAACGCTGAAAACTTTGGCGATTTTGAACTTGAAAATGTAATAAAGTATTGCCACATTCGTGGTGTAAAGGCGTATTTAACACTTAATATCCTTATAAAAGACAGCGAAATGGCCGATGCGGTAGAACTTGCAAAAAATGCCTATAATTTTGGTATTGACGGGGTTATCGTGCAGGATATCGGTCTTGCAAAGGTACTGCATAAGCTATTGCCTGATTTACCGCTTCACGCATCAACCCAAATGTCAATTCACACCCCTGCGGCATTGCCAATTTTAAAGCAAATGGGATTTACACAAGTGGTTGTGGCGCGTGAAATGTCGCTTGAAGATTTAAAACAGTTTTGTGTTGAGGCCCAAAAGTATGATATAACGGTTGAGGCATTTGTTCACGGTGCGCTTTGTATGTCGGTGTCGGGGCAATGTCTTTTGTCGGCATATCTTGGTTCCCGCAGCGGCAACCGCGGGCTTTGTGCAGGACCTTGCCGCCTGCCCTTTAAGGTTGAAAACGGCACAGGGTATGATTTAAGCTTAAAAGATTTATCCCATTTAGATTATGTGAGTGAACTTTATAATATCGGCGTGCGCTCTTTTAAAATTGAAGGTAGAATGAAGCGCCCCGAATATGTTGCCGCTGCCACAAAGGCGTGCAAAACCGCATTGCAAACGGGTGCTGTGCCAACCGATTTGGCCGAAACCCTTAAAAATGTGTTTTCACGCTCCGGCTTTACAAGCGGTTATTTAGAAAACAAGCTTGGCCGTGATATGTTTGGTATTCGCACCAAGGATGATGTTGTTTCGGCCGACAAGGCGTTCCCCCTTTTGCACGAAATCTACCGTAATGAATTGCAGTCGGTAGCGGTTGATTTAACATTTTCGGCAAAACAGGGTGAAGAAATCAAGCTTTCGCTTTGCGACGGTGAAAACACCGTTTCGGCGGTGGGCCCTGCTCCCGATTTGGCACAAAACAAAGCGGCCGACAGGGAAAGTGTGATTAAAAACCTTAATAAATTTGGCGGTACACCCTATTTTGCTGAAAAGCTTGATATCATTTTAGATGACGGCTTATTTTTGCGCGCGGGTGAACTTAACGAAATTAGAAGAACTGCGGTGGAATTACTTAATAAAAAACGAAGTGAAATTAACCGTGAAATCAGTGATTTGGTTTATGAAAACAATTTGACCGACACCCTTCATAAAACCGAACCAGACTTATATATCCGCCTTGAAAACACCGAACAAATACCAAACGATTTGAGCGGTATTTCAGCTGTTATCGTACCCCTTGAAAAAGATTTTCCGCTTTTAGCTGGTGTTAAAAACATAGTTGAAATCCCACGCGGAATTATAAGTGAAAAAGCTATTGCCGACCGACTAAACATATACAAGCAAAAGGGCTTTGACACCGCCCTTTGCGGAAATTTGTCAGCAGTTAGCATTGCCAAAAGCTGTGGCTTTAATGTTATGGCGGACACAGGGCTTAATATTTATAACAGCAATTCCTTATCTGCGGTAGCGGATTTGGGAATCAGCGCGGCAATTTTATCAAACGAAATGCTTTTAACCGATGCGGTAGCGGTTAATTCGCCAATAGAAAAGGGAATTATATCATATGGTAAAATTCCGCTTATGCTTTTTAAAAATTGCCCTATCAAAAACGGCAAAAGCTGTGCTGATTGTGATAAAAACAATACCATAACCGACCGAATGGGAATAGAGTTTCCAATAAGGTGCCGAATGGGTTACAGTGAACTTTTAAATTCGGTACCGGTTTGGGTGCTTGATAAAAAGCAAAGTATGAAAAATCTTGATTTCGAACTTCTTTATTTCACAAATGAAGACAAGCAACGGGTGGCAGAGGTTATAACTGCTGCCAAAACCGAAAAACAACCCGACTGTAAACACACACGCGGCTTGTTTTTCAGAGGCGTAATTTAGTTTAACAAAACAAAAGCACTCAACAATTTGTTGAGTGCTTTCTTAATTATAAAAGGGAGTCCCATTTTGCCGTAAGGCGCTTAAAGATAACCTAGCCAAAAGCCAGGTGGGTGCACACCGTGTGACTTCGCGCTCCCTTCTTCCGAACTCGGCACAGCCGCGGGAGGTCTGCAAGCCCATCACACGAGAGTATTGCCCCAAAAATTAAAAGTGTAGGGTTATATAAGCGCACGTCCGCGCACAAAACAGGACAATAAATAATCTTTTTTGTTTTGGCTTTGTCTTGCGCCCTCGCAGTACTTATTGTACGGCTTCAGGCACTCGACTGCGCCAAAAGCAAAAAATCTTGATTTATTTAAAAAAATCGGTTTTAATTTTAGTTTGTCTTAATGCCTTGCAGTACCTTTGTACAGCTGCGGCATTGCGACTTCCTTAAAATGCAAAAATCTCTATCATTTTAAGTTTGCTTTAAAACTTCGTGGTACTTTCGTACAACTTCGGTTTTTCGGCTTCGCCAAAAGCAAAAAAACTTTATTTAAAATTATTTATTATCAATTTCGAAAAAGTCTTCCAAGCGGTTTATGAATGCATCGGCAACGCTTTCATATTCATCATCGTCTTCGATTTCATAAAAATATTCTTCGCCGTTTTCTTCGCCAACCTTAACGATAACCAATTCGCCGCTGTCATCAAGCATTTTTTGCGGGTCATCATAGGTGGGTAAAAGTGCTAAATAGCGTGCCTCATCGGTTTCGATAGCATCAAGAACTTCAAAGGTGTATTCTTTACCGTCGTCATCAGACAAGGTGATTAAATCGGGGTTATATTCGTTGTTCATTTCAGCCATTTTGAAATATCTCCTTAAAAGTTATTATATGTAAGAAATTTTAAAATTTTCATTTTTCCTTTCTTATCCGCTTATATTTTATCACAACTGCCTAAAAATGCATAGATTTTTTGCACAATTTGTTAAAATATACAAAAGTTATTAACTTTTGCTTGACAAATTGTGCACAATTCATTACAATAAAGACAGAAACAAGAAAGGAGGAGTGAAAAAACAATGAAAGAAGTAACTCCACCTGAAAGGTACCCTAAATAAAACGAAAGGCGTGATTCCAATGAAGTAAGCATTCTTAAATAACAAAATTTGGTCCAATGCAAAATTTTGATATTTAAGCGGGCCCTAAGGGGACTTTAAAAAATATAATAAACGGTGATGTTTTATGAAAATGAAAAATTGTTTTCAGAAAAAATTAACTGTTAAGGTGATACCAATGTACAATTAAACCTGTAATTGAATAAATACTGTATAAGACGGTGATTCTTATGAAAATAATGATTTATTCTATCAAATAAAAAATAAGGGTGATTCCAATGTACAGTTTAATTAGAAGGTTTAACCGTTAGTGTTGTAACTCGAGGGGAAGTGGCCCTCAGAGAAATGTAGTACCGCATCAGGTAGTAGAAAAACGGAAAAACGAAAGAAGAAAATTTAAAAATGAATATTGAAATGTTTTAAACCGACTGTGTAGTTTAGTTATTGCACAGTCGGTTTTTTGGTGTGATAATAAAAAACCGACCTCGTTTGAGGTCGGTTTAAAAATGCTAATTTGCGTTAAAGGTTAAAACTGTGCCAACGGGGATTTTGCCGTCATATTCGGAAAATACATCTGGTGAAGAAGTAACCTTTAAGGTGGTTTCACTTGTTCTTGTTAAAACCAAGCTGTTGCCTTGTTCATCAGTTGCTGTAACTGTTTTACCGTCTTCTGTTACAGATTTTAGCGGTACAGGACCTGTGCCCATTGCCACGCGGTAGGTTTCGCCGTTGAACTTAATACAATCTTCAAGCTCTTCGGGAAGCATAACACCGTCAAAGTTTTTGATATTGTCACCCAAGCCGGCCGATGCATAAATTTCAGCGCCTGAAAGAACTAATCTTGCATCGTGAAGTCTGTCGTTTGCAACAAACATAAAGAACCAACTGCCGTTTTTGGTTTTGACTGATGTGTATTTAACATTTGGGTCTTCGGCTTTACAGCGGCTGCATTTTCCGTCAACATAATTGTGACCGAGCGCCTTGCCGCTTATCTCACCACATTCGCATTTTGCGGCTTCGTTGCAGGTAGCGTTTGAAAATGTGTGTGTATGGGTTTTATCTTCAGATTTAATTTCAACTTCAATTTTAAGTTCGGTTACAACTGTGTTTGTTGTTTCTTTTGCGGTGTTTAAAAGTTCGGTTGAGTTTACTTTGTCGCTTTTAACTTCTTCAACCTTAAAGTTAACTTCGGCGTCTTTTTTAATAAACCCGTTTTGATTAGCCGAAGTTACAATTTCTTTTACAACGTTTTTAAATTCTTTGCCTTCAAGTTCAAGTTCTTTGGTTATTGTTTTAGCGTCGGCATTAACGGGTTCAACAGCCAAAACCTTGTCATTTTCGTCAAGGTAAAGACGAACTTCGGGGTTAATGGTTACAAGCACAACAGATGCGTAATTGTCGGGCTTTTTAAATTCAACATCTGATGTGGATGCATTGTCGGATGGTGTGGAAATCGTTTGTTTGTCGCCACAGCCAACAAAGGCCAAAATAACGGAAAGTGCTAATAAAAATGCCAGAATTTTTTTCATAATAACATCTCCTTATAAATTTTAAGACTTGCCGACATATATATTATAACACTTTTATAAAAAAAGTCAAACCGCCTTGCAACACAAAGCGGTTTGTTAATTTATTTATGAATAAGATGGCTCTTTAATATTTTTAACCTTAAAGCGGTCAACTGCATAGCTGTTAATGTCTGCCTTTGCTTCTTTAAAGAGTTTTTCCATATCCTTTTCAAAGTCGGCATCCTTTAAAAGATGGCGAACGGTCATATCCAAAGAATCGCGATAATAGGGGTCTGCCTTAATATCCTTTTTAACAACTAAAAGATAACCTGCATTATCCTTTTTGGTAATAAGCTTAACTTCGTTTGTTGCCATTTTGTTGATGTCGCTGAAATAATCGTGGTCATAACCGCTGTCTTTTGCGCCTAAAATTTGGGCATATTCATCAAGAGGTTCTAAAATTTCAACATCTTCGTTTTCGGTTTTTTCCTCTTCTTTTTCTTCTTCGGTTATATTGTTGTGAAGCTTATAAACCTCTTCAAAGGTCTTCTTTTTAGAGGTTAAATCATTAAGATAACCTTCAAGCTTGGTTTTGGTTTCAGCTTTCTTTTCAGCGGTTTCTTCGCTAAAAGTAACATCAATTAAATCAGCAATGATGAAGTTGTCGTAAAGCTTCTTTTCAACATCGGCAGCAGCAATTTCCTTTTCGCCCTTTTCACCATAAAGGTGTTCGAAATAAAGGGTTTGGCAATAGCTGTCAAGTGTAAACTTTTTATAGGTTTCATAGCTTACGCCGTTTGGTTCAAATAAAGCGCCATAGCCATACATACTCCACATATAATAAGCGGTATTTTCAGCATTTGCTTTTGTTTCATCATCAATCTTAATCTTTTTATCATCGCAAAGTTTTTTATAGGTGCCGATTTCTTCTAAAAGGTCGATGGCACGGTCTTTAACCCATACTGAAAATTCCTTATCATCAATTTTTTCTTTAAAATAATTGATTTCAGAAGTGGTATCTTCCTTGCTTTCGTAAACAGCACTTTGACCTTCAAGATATGCGTTAACAAGTGCACACATATAATAACCCGATGTAAATTCATAACCGTTTACGGTAACGGCAATTTCATTTTGTTTGTGGCAGCCGGTAATCGCTAATGCCATAACGCAAACGATAACAAGCGCAATAAGTTTTTTTGTTAACTTCATTTATTTTTCCTCCGAAAAAAATTTACAATACATATTATATAATAAACTATCTAAAAAGTCTACTAAAATTTTGTGGTTTATAATGCCGATATAAGCTCGGTCACAAAATCGGTCATGGTTTGGTTTTTCAAAAGCTTTATTGTGTAAAGCGGTTTGTCGCCCGCTTTAAGTAAAAATCGGTTTTGATATTTGTCGGCAAGCTTATGCATAACGGCGGGCTCGATTGAATTTATATGCAAAATTGCGGTGTTGCCGTTTGAGGTAATTTCGGCGATTTTATTGTCCGCCGCTTTGTTACGCAAGATAGCAATATCAATAAGTCCCATAACAGCTTTGGGTGGCTCGCCAAAACGGTCGCAAAGCTCATCAATAACATCGCTTGCATCCATATCACTGCGAATTGCGGCAATGCGCTTATAAATACCAAGCCGCGCGGGAAGAGATTCTATATAGCTTTCGGGTATATGTGCCGAAACATTAAGGTCAACCGTGCAGGGAATATCATCCTCGGGCACAATGCCGTTTTCTTCGTTAACTGCTTGTGACAACAGTTTCAGATACATATCATACCCAACCGATTCCATATTACCGTGCTGCTCGCCGCCCAAAATACTGCCAGCCCCCCTTATTTCAAGGTCGCGCATTGCAATTTTAAAGCCCGAGCCAAATTCGGTATATTCTCTTATCGCTTCAAGCCGCTTTGATGCAATATCGCTTAACTGCTTATTAGGTGTAAAGCAAAAATATGCATAAGCCCTTCTTGGTGAGCGGCCGACACGACCGCGTAGCTGGTGCAGCTGTGAAAGCCCCATTCGGTCGGCATTTTCAATTATAAGCGTGTTGGCGTTTGGCACATCAACGCCTGTTTCAATAATGGTTGTGCAAACCAAAATATCAATTTCATGCTCTATTAGCTTCTTCCAAACCTCTGAAAGCTCATCCTCGCTCATTCTGCCGTGGGCAACGCCAATGTTAGCATCGGGTATTTTTTGCTTTATCCTTGCGGCACAGGCCATAATGCTGTCAATGTTATTGTGCAAATAATAAACCTGACCGCCGCGGCGAATTTCTTTACGCATAGCATCGGTTAAAATGCCCATATTTTGCTCTAAAACATAGGTTTGAACAGGGTGTCGGTCACCCGGCGCTTCATCAATGGATGACATATCCCGAAGTCCAGACATTGCCATGTTAAGCGTGCGGGGGATAGGGGTGGCTGAAAGGGTTAAAATGTCAACCGACGGGTAAAGCTCTTTAAACCGTTCCTTTTGGGCAACACCAAAGCGTTGCTCCTCATCAATTATTACAAGCCCTAAATCTTTAAAGCTTACATCCTTTGAAATAAGTCGGTGTGTGCCGACAACCATATCAAGCCGACCGCATTTAAGGTCGGTTATAATTTTTTGTTGCTGCTTTGGTGTAACAAAGCGGTTTAAAAGCTTAACTGTTACCGGCATTTCACCAAAACGGCGGACAATGGTGTTATAGTGCTGTAATGCCAAAATTGTGGTCGGCACCAAAAGGGCGCACTGCTTACCCTCGCTTATGCACTTAAATGCGGCGCGCAGTGCTACCTCGGTTTTACCAAAGCCAACGTCCCCACATAAAAGGCGGTCCATTGGTACAGCCCGTTCCATATCGCTTTTGATTTCGTTAATGCACCTTAGCTGGTCGTCGGTTTCGTCGTATTCAAACCTTCGTTCAAAATCGTTTTGCAAATCGGTATCGGGTGAAAAGGCATATCCCTTAACCGACATACGCTTTGCGTAAAGTGCAGTCAACTGCTTTGCCATATCTTTAACCGCTTTTTTAACACGGGTGCGGGTTTTTTGCCATTCACTGCCGCCCAAGCGGTTAATTTTTATGTTGGCATCCTCGGTTGCACTGCCAATATATTTTGAAACCAAATCAAGTTGGGTTACAGGCACATACAAAACATCACTTTTGGCATATTTAATTTTTATATAATCCTTTGTTACACCGCTGTTTGTAATGCGGTTTATACCGTCAAAAATACCAATGCCGTGTGCCTCGTGTACAACATAATCGCCCTTTTTAAGCTCATCAAGTGAGCCGATTTCCTGTCCCTTTTTTGCTTTTTTCTTGTGTTTTTTGCGGTCGGACGGTATATATCGGTGGGTTATAAGCATAAATTTTTGGCTTAAAACCTCAAACCCGTCTGAAAGACCACCTGTGGTTACAAAAACTGTATTTGGCAGCATTTCGGGGCTGTCGCTTAAAATTGCGTTAAAGTTTTTTTCACGAAGCGCATCACACAGCACCCTTGCGGCGCGGTTTTCACCCGCCAAGATAACTGCTGTGCCATTGTTTTCAAGTATATATGAAATATCCTCACATAAAACCGCAATATCCCCGCCCCATGCGGTGGAGCGTTTGAAATTGAAGTTTACAATGTTTTTGGGCTTGATTTCATAACTGCCACGGGGGAAGTTATCCATTATAACCACATTTTCTAAATGTGTGTAAAATTCGGTTTTAGAAAGCCAAAGCTTTGCAGTTTTTTTAGATAAAATGCCGTCTTCTAAAAGGGCGGAAACATCAAGCTCGTTTTGGGCGGTAATACTTTTAAGCCGTTCACTAATATTTAAACTGTCGCACAAAATCAAAAGTGTGTTTTCTAAATAGTTAAATATTGTGTTGTTGCCGAAAATTAGGGGTATATATTTATCCGCTTTAACCGAAATGCCGTTTTGCAAAGCGTTTATATCATTTTCAATTTGTGTTTTTTGTTTATCAGTCAAACTTTTGCTTTTTAAAAGGGAAGTTAGATTTTCTAAAAGTGTGGTGGGGTTATAAAGCACCTCAACCGCGGGGGTAATATCAACAAAATCAACCGTTTCTTCACGGCGTTGGGTTTCAATATCGAAAAGAGATATATTATCAATTTCATCGCCCCAAAATTCAATTCGGCAGGGCTTTTTTGAATTTACGGGGAAGATGTCAAAAATACCGCCCCGCACTGAAAACTGTCCCGTACCTTCACAAATTTCGCTTCGTGTGTATCCGCTTTCAAGCAGCTTTTCGCATAAATTACTGATTTCTAATGTATCGCCGCTTTCAACTTTGAAGTTTGCATTTAAAAGTTTTTCGGGTGGCAGGGTGTATTGCAAAGCGGCATCAAGCGAAATTACAGCCACGCCAAAATCCCCGCCTAAAAGTTTAGACAGGGTGTCGGTGCGTTTATGCTCATATTCTTTTGAATAACCTTTAATGTCATAAAGGCAGTAATCTCTCGACGGGAAGATTGCGGTATCAACCCCAAGCGCCAAAAGGTCGTTTGAAATGCTTTCGGCGGTTGCCTCGTCGGGAGTTATGACAGCAATTTTTTTGTTTAAATGACTGTTAAGGGCTGAAACCACCGCCGCCTTATGCACATTTGAAAGTCCTGTGCAAAGGGTGGGCAGTCGGCCTTTTTGGCAGTCGCTTAAAAGATTTTTATAATCGCTGTCACAATGTAGAACATCGCTTATAATTTTCATTTTTAGTTGTTGTATTTATTCATTGCTGAATCAATACCCTTTGTTATAATTTCTTTAATTGCTAAATTTGACTTTTTAAGGGCTAAATCAAGATTTTCCTTGTCACTTTGAGGGAATTTTGAAAGCACCCAGTCGGCCAAATCATAGTCGGGGTGGGGCTTTTGCCCAACACCGATTTTTAAACGCATAATCTCAGCGGTGCCCATAAGTGCGATAATGTTTTTCATACCGTTATGTCCGCCGTGACTGCCGTTTTTACGCATTCTTATTTTGCCCACAGAAAGCGAAACATCGTCAAAAATAATTAAAATGCGGTCGGTGGGTATTTTGTAAAATGCGGCAATTTTTTGCACCGCCTGGCCCGAACAATTCATAAAGGTTTGGGGCTTTACAACAAGCAAGCGGTTTGCACCAACCTTACATTCACCGAAAAGGGCGTCATATTTATTTTTGTTAAAGCTGCCGCCGTTTTCATCCATAAAACGCTCAACCGCGGCAAAGCCAATATTGTGGCGGGTGTTATCATATTGAGAGGTGGGGTTGCCAAGCCCTACAATAAGCCAATCATAAGTGGGTTTTTTAGAAAAAATCATTTTATCACCAACCACATTTTAACATATACTTATCCGTTATTCAAGCAAAAAACACTTGACACATATAAAATAAAGTTGTATTATGATTTTAATAAAAGCTGTGATAAAGGACATTAGTTTTTTGAGGTGTTTTCAGAGAATGCGGGTCGTCGGCTGTAAGCCCGCTAAACCAAACAAAAAATGAGACCACCTTTTAGCTGCACGGGGTAAAAAACCGTGCCGTAAATCTTGCGTTAAAGGTATCAAAGTGCCGATTTATTTCGGAATTTGGGTGGAACCGCGGAGAAATTTTACTTCGTCCCTGTTTACAGGGGCGAAGTTTTTGTTTTTTAGGAGGAAATTTTTATGATTAAGGTTATTTTAAGGGATAATGTCAAGGAATTTAACGACGGCATTACAGCTTATGAAATCGCAAAGTCTTTCGGCGGCGGTTTTTATAAAAATGTTTGTGCCGCTAAAATCAATGGCGAAAACTGTGATTTAAGAACCGTTTTAAAGGATGGCGACAGCTTAGAGCTTTTAACCTTTGAGGATGAGTATGGCCGTTGGACCTTCCGCCATACTGCATCACACATTTTGGCACAGGCAGTAAAGCGCCTTTATCCAAATGCAAAGCTTGCTATCGGGCCTGCTGTTGATGACGGTTTTTATTATGATTTTGATATTGAAGACAAATTCACACCTGATGATTTGGCTAAAATCGAGGGTGAAATGAAGAAAATCGTTAAAGAAGATTTAGAAATCACCCGTTTTGCGCTTCCAAAAGCCGAGGCAGTTGCAAAATTCGAAAATGAAAACGAGCCCTATAAGGTTGAACTTGCTGACGGTATTGCCGACGGCGAAGAAATCAGCTTTTATTCACAGGGTGATTTTACCGATTTATGTGCCGGCGCACACCTTATGAGCACAGGTGCTGTTAAGGCATTCAAGCTTACCTCTGCAACAGGTGCTTATTGGCGCGGTGACTCATCAAAGAAAATGCTTTGCCGTGTTTACGGCACCGCTTTCCCAAAAGCGAGCGAGCTTGAAGCCCACCTTACAATGCTTGAAGAAGCTAAAAAGCGTGACCATAATAAATTAGGTCGCGAGCTTGAAATTTTTACAACTGTTGACACCATTGGCCAAGGCCTTCCCATTATGCTTCCAAAGGGCACCAAAATTCTTCAAATTTTACAACGCTTTGTTGAAGATGAGGAGGAAAGAAGAGGTTGGCTTCGCACCAAAACACCTCTTATGGCAAAAAGCGACCTTTATAAAATTTCGGGCCACTGGGACCACTATCGTGACGGTATGTTTGTTATGGGCGACCCCGATGATGAAAACAAGGAATGCTTTGCACTTCGCCCAATGACCTGCCCATTCCAATACCAAGCATATCTAAATCGTGCCCGTTCTTACCGTGATTTGCCCTTGCGTTATGGCGAAACCTCAACCCTTTTCAGAAATGAAGAATCGGGTGAAATGCATGGTCTTATTCGTGTTCGCCAGTTCACTATTTCAGAGGGTCACTTAATTTGCACCCCTGAACAGTTGGAGGAAGAATTTAAAGCATCGCTTGAACTTGCAATATTTATGCTTAAAACACTTGGTCTTTATGAGGATGTTTCTTACCGCTTCTCACAATGGGACCCCGATAATAAAGAAAAATATATCGGCACAACTGAACAATGGAACGAAGCACAGGATATGATGGGCAAAATTTTAGACCATCTCGAAATTCCTTACAAGGTTGGCGTTGGTGAAGCGGCGTTCTATGGTCCAAAGCTTGACATTCAAATTAAGAATGTTTACGGCAAGGAAGACACACTTATCACCATTCAAATTGACCAAATGCTTGCCGAAAAGTTTGGTATGGAATATGTTGACCGTGACGGCCAAAAGAAAAACCCATATATCATTCACCGCACATCAATCGGTTGTTACGAACGCACATTGGCGCTTCTTATTGAAAAATATGCAGGCGCTTTCCCAATGTGGCTTGCTCCCACACAGGTTAAAATTCTTCCTATTGCTGACAGACATTTTGACTATGCTTATGATGTTAAAAAGCAGTTAGAAGCAAAGGGTATGCGTGTTGAACTTGATGACCGCAACGAAAAAATCGGTTATAAAATTCGTGAAGCACGACTTCAAAAAGTACCTTATATGCTTGTTATCGGCGACAGCGAAGTTGAAGCAGGCGCAGTTGCAGTTCGTCAGCGTGGTGAAAACGGTGACCTTGGCGCAATGCCACTTGCTGACTTTATTGATAAAGCAGTAGAAGAAATTGAAACCAAGGTAATTAAATAAAATTAAAAACCCGTGCAACAGCACGGGTTTTCTTATTTGTCATCCTTATAAGGAACATATCTTATTTTTTTCTTTTTGCGGGGCATATTCAGTTTTATACAAACCAAAATAAAGCCCACAACAATTGCGCCAATTATTATATAAACAAATTTCATTGCTTTACTTGTAAAAAAGTTTTTAACAACCTCAAAGAAATATAAAAGCTTACTTTGTTTAATGTCCTCGTTGGCAATTAAATCCACCTTGCCGATAACCTTTTCGGCATAGATTATTTCGGCATAGCCAAGTACCTGACCTTTTTTAATTGGTGCGGTAGCGGTTTCGTTTTCAAAATGGGGTTTTACAACAATTGTGGAATCATCTGCCTCTTTAGGCAAAACCGAAACAAACGGCTCTTTAAAATAAAGTGGCACAAAATCAGTATCAAGTGATAATTCAAGCGGAATTTCAAAAACCTGCTCACTGCTGTTTGCAATTTCTTTAAATGTAAAGTTGTTAAACGCCCAGCGGTATAGCTCGCGGCTTTCTAAAAATTCGTGACGGTTATTGCGGTTGTTTGGGCACTTAAACAAAATGCACATATAGTTATAACCGTTGTAGGAGGCGGTGCTAACAAGACATCTGCCTGCCATATCGGTATAGCCCGTTTTAAAGCCCTTTGCGTATTGATAATAATATCTTGTGGAATTGTCAAGCAAAAAATTAGTGGTGGATAAGGTGCGGGTTGTACCGCTTGTGGTAACTAATTTATAGCGTGATTTTGAAGTAACCTCGTTTAAAATGTCAAACTTTTTGGCGTAAAGGGTTAATTTGTGGGTATCTCTTGCGGTGGTATAGGTGCCCTCGTCGTGAAGACCAACGGGGTTTGAATAGTGTGTGCCCGAAAGACCAAGCTCCTGCGCTTTTTGGTTCATCATATCAACAAAACCGTCAATACTGCCGCCAAAAATTGAAGCCGCCAAATAGGTGCAGTCACCAAAGGAGGATAAAAGCACGGTGTAAAGCAAATCAAGCTGGGTGAATTCCTCCCCAACATTTAAAAGCGAAACCGAAAGACCTGTGCCAAGGCAAATATCAAATGCTTCTTGCGTAAGGGTTACCTTTGCGGTGGGGTCCCACTTGTCGCTTTCAACCATTAAAACGGCGGTCATAATTTTGGTGATAGATGCGGGATAAACCTTTTGGTTTGCGTTCTTTTCCCAAAGCACCTCGCCCGTATCCAAGCTTACAAGCATACCGCTTTCGGCGGTAATGTCAAAGGATGTTATCTCGTAAGCCGAGGTGGAAATGGGGCTTACAACCGATAGTAATATTAAAAAACATATAAAAAATATGGAAAATATTCTTTTTACCATAGAAATCTCCTTCAATATGTAGTATAATGATTTCATACAATGTTATTATATCAGTATTTCATTTAAAAATAAAGCATTATTTTGTAAAAGAGGTGACGAAATTTGGTTTATATAACAGGGGATATGCACGGCGAGTTAGAACGCCTTTATGACAAAAATTTCAGAAAGCTAAAAAGCGGCGATATTTTAATTTGTACGGGCGACTTTGGTTACATATTTTCGGGTGACAAAACCGAAAAAGAGGTTATAGACTATTTAGCGTCACGCCGTTTTGTGACCGCCTTTATTGACGGCACACACGATAATTTAGAGCGTATCTACCGTTCCCGCGTTACCTATTGGCACGGTGGTATGGTACATAGAATTAAGGGCAATTTAATACACTTAATGCGGGGCCAAATTTTCAATTTAGAGGGTAACACCTTTTTCACCTTTGGCGGTGGGGAAAGCACCGACCGTGAAATGCGTCGTGAACAGGGCACTTGGTGGAGCGATGAAGAGCCCACCGCATTAGAAATGGCTGAGGGTGCAAAAATTTTGGACGAGGTTGGCTGTAAGGTTGACTACTTTGTCACGCACGAGCCACCATCCTTGGTAAAAAGTGCAATGCTGCTGCGACGCGGCAATACCGACCGCGTTAACAAACTTAACGGCTATTTTCAGGAAATCGGTTCGGCCTGTGAATTTAAGCATTGGTATTTTGGCTCACTTCACGAGGATAGGGTTATAACACCCCACCACACCTGTGTTTTTAAAAAGATGATAAAGATTGAAAAAGGCAGTAAAAATACAGAAAAAATAGAAGCCGACTTGACAAGTGTGGTAAAATAGTATAATAAAACGCTTTTTTAAATAAAGCAAAAATTTTTTGGAGGTTGTTTATGATAAGCACCGACAGACTTTGTATGGGCTGTATGAACGATAACGGTGGGGAAGCAATTTGCCCCATTTGCGGTTTCGATTCAAAGGCAAAAAACCCTAAAAATGCAGTTTCTCTTAAAACTGTAATTAACGACCGCTTTATGATTGGCAGGGTTTTATCGGTAAACGGCGAAGGCATTACCTATATCGGTTGGGACACACTTAATGATGTAATTGTTAAGGTTGTGGAATATTTTCCGGCAGGTGTTGCAAAGCGTAATGCCGACAAAACAGTTTCAATTTTAAAGGGTAAGGAATACACCTTTAACGAGGGACTTTTACAGTTTTTAGAAATTAACAAAGCAATTAAATCAAGTGAACTGCCATCTTTAATTCCCGTAATTGAGGTTTTTGAAGAAAACGGCACCGCTTTTGCTATTAAGCAAAACATTGCAGGCATTACTTTAAGTGATTTTCTTAAACAAAACGGCGGCACATTAAAGTGGGAACAAGCCCGTGCACTTTTCTTGCCACTTATTGACACGATTAAAGGTATGCACGACCTTGGCTTTGTTCACAAGGGTATTTCAACCGACACAATAATTGTTGGTCGTGACGGCAAGCTTCGTCTTAATGGTTATTCAATAAATAAGCTTCGTTATGAAAATGATGAAATTCAGTTTGAGGTTTTAGACGGCTTTGCTGCGGCTGAGCAGTATAAAACCGAAGAAGAAATGCATATTGATGCTTACACCGATGTTTACGGTTTTTGTGCAACACTTTTCAATGTTTTAATCGGCACATTGCCACCAAAGGCAACCGCACGCCTTGAAAATGATGTTATGTCAATTCCTGCAAGGTTTGCCGAAGAATTGCCTCGTCAGGTGCTTTCTTCACTTGCCAACGGTTTACAGGTAAGACCTGCTGACCGCACACCCGACATTGAAACACTTAAAAACCAGTTGGTTTACGGTGAAATTCCAACGGCGGTTGTTGACAAAAAAGCCGTAAAGGGTGAAAAGAAGAACACAGGAAACGGCAAGGTTGTGCTTGTTACAACTATAGTTACTATAATTTGTTTCTTGATTTTAGGTATCATTTTAATGTTCACCGTTTTCCGTGATGATATCTTCGGCCAAAATGATGATAATCAGTCAAGCACGCCGTCAACCAGCGCACCTGTTGTTGACAATATCGGTGACAGACCTGATGATATACCCGAAGAGGTTGAAAAGCTTTATGCTGTGCCTGATTTCACGGGCGAATATTATTCTTCAATAATTGAAAAAGAAGCAAATGAAAACTTTGTTTTTGTGCTTAAAAAGCAAGAATATTCAACACAGCCGCGCGGTACTGTTTGTGCACAGTCGGTTGCAAAGGGCACAAGCGTTAAGAAGGACACTGAAATTGAACTTGTTATAAGTCTTGGCCCGAAAGATTTCAAAATGCCAAGTGTTCTTAACAAGAACGAAACAGAAGCAAAGTTAGAGCTTTTGAAGAGCGGCTTCTTATACGAAAATATTGAGGTTTTGGAAAAATATGACGAAGCATATACTCCAAACCAAATTATCGAGCAATACCCCGCCCCCGGTGCACAGGTACACGCTAATATGAGCGTTAAGATTTATATCAACACCTATCAGGGCGATGAAGAATTTGAATAAAAAATAATGCTTGATTTTTAAGATTATATATGTTATAATCACGAATGTAATAATTCTAAAGAAAGGTGAGTGGCGAAAGCTACTCACTTTTGTTTTGCAAGGAGTTGAATTTATGGCAAGTGCGGCAGAACGAGTTTACGACCTTATAAAAGACACTGTTGAGTCACAAGGTGTTACTTTATGGGATGTGCGTTTTGTTAAGGAGGGGGCATCCTGGTATTTGCGTGTTTTTATCGATAAGGAAGACGGAATTTCTATTGATGACTGCACCAACGTTTCCCATGCGATAGACCCTATTTTAGATGAGCACGACCCCATTGACAAATCTTATTATTTAGAGGTTTGTTCCTGTGGGTTTGAACGCGAATTAACCCGCGACACACATTACAGTGCGGTAATCGGTCAAAAAATAAAGGTTAAGCTTTATAAGGCAATCGACGGCACAAAGGAATTTATCGGCACGCTTTTATCGGCTGACGATGAAATTGTAATGGATGTTGACGGTAATGAAATGAAGTTTGAATTAAAGCAAATTTCAAAAGCAAATGTATGTTATTTTGATTAATGGAGGAATATAGAAAAATGGCAAGAGCAAAAAAGATTAAAAAAGACGAAATAAACAATGCTGAATTTTTTGCAGCACTTAAAGCAATGGAAGAAGAAAGAGGAATTCCGATGGAATTTATCGCCGAAAAAATTGCTGATGCAATTACCGTTGCTGCCCGCAAGGATTACGGCGGAAATGAAATCGTTTCCTGCGTAATTGACCCCGAAAAAGAAATTTTTACAGTGACTGCTCGCAAAACTGTTGTTGATGAGGTGTTAGACCCCTATACCGAAATTTCAAAAGAGGACGCCGCTTTAATCGACCCCAAATCTATTGAAAACGGTTTTGTTGATATTAAGCTTGACCCAAGAAAGTTTGGTCGCGTGGTTGCACAAAATTCTAAAAACAACTTCCGCCAAGGTGTGCGTGAAGCCGAACGCGGACATACTTTGGCTGAATTCCAAAGCCACACAAAAGAGCTTTTATCGGCCCTTGTTCAAAAAATTGACCCCAAAACAGGCAACGCTATTTTGGCTATCGGCCACAGCGAAGCAACTCTGCCAAAGGCAGAGCAGGTTCCTGACGAGGTGCTTAAAGAGGGCGACCACATTAAAGTTTATTTGGTTGATGTTAAGGAAACCGAACGCGGTCCTCGTGTAATGCTTTCCCGCACACATCCCGGTCTTGTAAAACGCCTATTTGAAACCGAAGTTCCCGAAATTTTTGACGGCACTATTGAAATTAAGTCGGTTTCTCGTCAAGCGGGCTCACGCACAAAGTTGGCTGTTTATTCACCCAACCCTGAAATTGACCCAATCGGCGCTTGTATCGGTCCCCGTGGTGAACGCGTAAACCGAATTGTTGAAGAGCTTGCAGGCGAAAAGATCGATATTGTTAAATATAGCGAAGACCCCGTACTCTTCATTTCAGAAGCGCTTTCTCCCGCAAAAGTTACTTCGGTTGAAATTATCAGCGAAGAGCCAAAGGCCTGCAAGGTAAAGGTGCCTGACGCACAGTTATCACTTGCTATCGGCAATAAGGGTCAAAATGTTCGTCTTGCTGCCAAGCTTACCGGCTGGAAGATTGACATTCACCCCGAAAGCGGTTACTACGGCGAATAATTTTAATTTTTATGAGGAAATGTTATGACTGTTAAAAAAATACCCATGCGTATGTGCACCGGCTGTCACGAAATGAAGCCGAAGAAGGAGCTTATACGCGTTGTAAAAACACCCGAGGGTGAAATTAAACTTGACTTTACCGGCAAGCTTAACGGCAGAGGGGCTTATATCTGCAACTGTGCCGAATGCTTAAAAAAAGCGAAAAAGCAAAATTCCTTGTCACGCGCTTTTAGTATGGCGGTATCGGCTGAGGTTTACGATAATTTAGAAAAGGCATTAAGTGAAGCAAATGGCTAAAAGTTTAACACTTTTGGGCTTTGCAGCCAAAGCGGGTAAGCTGTCGTTTGGTATGGATATGTCAAAAATGGCAGTAAAATCAGGCAAGAGCTTTCTTGTGGTTTGTGCCTGTGATGTTTCTGAAAAAAGCCAAAAGGAAATTGCCTTTTTTGCAAATAGTAATAACATTTCGTTAATTTCTTTAAAGGATATAGATATTGAAGCTATGTCAAAAGCCGTAGGTCGAAAATGCGGTATTATTTCGGTAAATGATAAATCGTTTGCCGAAGCAATTAAAGGAGGATATGCTAATGACCAATAAATATAAAGTCAGTGACCTTGCCAAAGACCTTAATATGAGTTCTAAGGAAGTGGCCGCCATCGCAACCGAAGTTTCGGGTGTTGAAAAGAAATCAAGCGCCACTTTAAATGAGCAAGAAATCGGTCGTTTTTTCAATAAATTAACAAAAGACAATGCGGTGAAAAACTTTACCGCTTACTTTGCCACAGGTGCAGAGGCACGCGAAAAGGCCAAAAAAGCGCGTGAGGAAGAAAAGAACAAAAAGCTTTTGGAGCAAATGGCAATTTTGGAGCAATTAAAGGCAGCAGCTGCGGCTGAAGATGCTAAAAACAAACCCGCACCCAAAAAGCCCGAGCCGAAAAAGGCAGAGCCCAAAAAGGAAGAGCCGAAAAAAGAACAACCTAAAAAGGTTGAACCAAAGGCAGAGCCGAAAAAGGAAAATAAGAAGGCAGAAAAACCTGTTGAGGTTAAGAAGGAACACAAGCCCTCTGACCCACAACCCTTTGTTTCTAAGAAAAAGGATAAAGTGGCAGGCGATACACCAAACCGCGGCCCTGCTGAAATTCGCCATATCGATACCCGCACATCTAATGTAAATATCGATAAATACAACGAAAAATATGAAACCATTGCTCCTGCAAACTCTATGCAGGATAACTATTCACGCAAGCAAAAGATTAAGCAAAAATCTAAGGACTATAAGCGTCCCCAAGGTGCAAAGCGTGAGACCGAGGCAGACAAGATGCGCAGAATGCAGCTTGAACGCATTAAGAAAACCCCAATTACAGTTACTGTTGGGGATGAAATTACTGTGGGCGAGCTTGCTGCCGCTTTAAAGAAAACTGCTGCTGAAGTTATTAAAGAGCTTTTAAAACTTGGTATGATGACTACTGTTAACCAAGTAATCGACTATGATACTGCTGAAATTGTTGTTACCGAAATGGGTGCCAAGATTCAAAAAGCAGTTGTTGTTACCATTGAAGAAAAAATTATGGATGACACCGAGGATACTGCTGAAAACCTTAAACCCCGCAGCCCCGTTGTTGTTGTAATGGGCCACGTTGACCACGGTAAAACTTCACTTCTTGACGCTATCCGTGACACCGCAGTTACCTCAACCGAAGCGGGTGGTATTACACAGCATATCGGTGCTTACCGTGTAAACTGCAACGGCGAGGATATCACTTTCCTTGATACTCCCGGCCACGCAGCGTTCACCTCTATGCGCCAACGCGGTGCAATGGCAACCGATATTGCAGTACTTGTTGTTGCTGCCGATGACGGTATTATGCCACAAACCATCGAAGCAATTAACCACGCAAAAGCTGCAAAGGTGCAAATTATTGTTGCAATAAACAAAATGGATAAGCCCGAAGCAAACCCCGACCGCATTATGCAACAGCTCACCGAGCACGAGCTTGTGCCTGAAGAATGGGGCGGCGATATTATTTGTGTTCCCGTTTCGGCCAAAACACATATGGGTATTGACAACCTTTTGGAAAATATCCTTTTGGTTGCCGAAATGCAAGAGCTTAAAGCAAACCCCGACCGTAGAGCAAAGGGTATTGTTATTGAAGCCCGTCTTGACAAGGGCCGTGGTCCTGTGGCATCACTTCTTGTTCAAAACGGCACACTTAAAACAGGCGACATAATTGTTGCGGGCACAGCGGTTGGCCGTGTTCGTGTAATGACTAACGAAAACGGTGTTGAACTTAAAGTTGCAGGTCCTTCTGTTCCTGTTGAAATTACAGGTCTTGCCGAAACGCCAAATGCAGGCGATGTATTTGATGCTGTATCTGATGAACGCCTTGCCCGTCAGCTTGTTGAACAAAGAAAGCAAAAGGCAAAAGACGAACTTAATAATGCTAAACAAAAGGTTACACTTGATAATCTCTTTGATAACCTTTCAGCAGGTGACCTTAAAGAGCTCAACATTATCGTTAAGGCCGACGTTCAGGGCTCGGTTGAAGCTGTTAGAGAAAGTCTTGTTAAGCTTTCAAATGATGAGGTTAAGGTGTGCGTAATTCACGGCGGTGTTGGTGCTGTTAACGAATCTGACGTTACCTTGGCACAGGCATCAGGCGCAATTATCGTTGGCTTTAATGTTCGCCCCGACGCAGTTGCAAAAGAAACTGCCGAACGCGAAGGCGTTGATATGCGTATGTATCGCATTATTTACGACTGCATTGAAGAAATTGAAGCCGCTATGAAGGGTATGTTAGCACCCAAGTTCCGTGAAAATATCATCGGTACTGCCGAGGTTAGAAGCGTTTATAAGATTTCTAATGTTGGCACTATTGCAGGTTGTTATATCACAAACGGCAAGGTTGCCCGTTCGGCACAATTACGCCTTGTTCGTGACGGTATTGTAATTTGCGAAGATAAGATTGATTCTCTCCGTCGCTTTAAGGATGATGTTAAAGAAGTTGCCCAGGGCTATGAATGTGGTATAGGTCTTGAAAAATTTGCCGATATTAAAGAGGGAGATATTTTCGAGGCATTCATTATGGAGGAATATAGAGACTAATGGCAGGATTTAAAATTAACCGTATAACATCTGATGTAAGGGTTTGTCTGTCAGAGCTTTTGCGAGAGGTTAAAGACCCCCGAGTAAGCAAGCTTTTAAGCATTGTTAAGGTTGATGTAACAAACGACCTTTCTTATGCAACGGTTTATGTCAGCGCTATTGAGGGCTATGAAGCGACTGTTCAGTCGGTTAAAGCCCTTAAGGGTGCTTCGGGCTATTTAAGGCGTGAGCTTGGTGCTCACTTAAAGCTTCGCAAGGTGCCCGAGCTTCGCTTTATAGCAGATGATTCTATCGGTCATAGTGCAAAAATTTCTAAAATCATTGAATCTTTTAAAGAGGAAAATAATGAACAAGAATAAAAAAGACACCTTTTGCCAAATGCTTAATTTAAAGCAAACGGCAAGGTATTTAAAAAAGCACGACAATTATATAATACTGACCCATACCTCGCCTGATGGTGACACTTTGGGCTCGGCTTATGCGCTTTATTACGGTCTTAATGAAATAGGTAAAACCGCTTGTGTTTTATGCCCTGATGTTATACCCCAAAAATACAACTTTTTTGTGCGTCCAACAAATCATGTGGCACTTGAAAATGCAACTGTTATTGCGGTGGATATTGCCGATAAAAAGCTTTTGGGTGCGTTACAGGAAGAATTTGGCGATAAAATCGACCTTAATATTGACCACCATATAACAAACGGTCATTATGCAAAGCAACTATTTCTTGATGTTAATGCAGCCGCTACTGCCGAAATGATTTTCGAGCTTTTGACAATAATGCGTGTTAATATTAACGACATAACTGCAAAGGCACTTTATGCGGGCATTGCAACCGACACCGGCTGTTTTAAATATTCAAATGTTACCGCAAAAACACACTTAATTGCCTCAATGCTTTATGATTATAATATCAATACAGGTGAAATTAACCGCCTTATGTTTGACACAAAGTCGAAAAATCTTTTAGATTTGGAACGCCGTGTGCTTGAAACAATGGAATATCATTTTAACGATAAATGCGTTATTTTAAGCGTTACTACCGAAATGCAGCAGCAAACGGGTTGCTTTGGTGCCGAGCTTGAGGGTATTGCCCTTATTTCCCGCAGTGTTGAGGGTATTGATATTGGTGTTACTGCAAAGCAGATTGATGAGGATGCCTTTAAGGTTTCAATCCGCACCTTTGAAAAAATCAATGCCGCCGAAATTGCAAAAGAGCTTGGCGGCGGCGGTCATAAATCGGCTGCGGCTGCAATTATTAAGGGCAACATAGCAGAAGTTAAGTCACAGATTTTAGCTGTGGTTCAAAAGTATATGGAGGGTTAAAATGCAGGGGCTTGTGCTGATAAATAAGCCAAAGGGCATTACCTCGTTTTCGGCGGTTGCAAGAATTAAGCGTTTAGCGGGTGAAAAGCGTGTGGGACACACCGGCACATTAGACCCAATGGCAACAGGCGTTTTACCTGTACTTTTGGGGCGGGCCACCACGCTTTCTTCGCTTATGCTTGATGATGATAAAAAATATATCGCAAGGGTAAAGCTTGGCGTTTTGACCGATACCGACGACATTACAGGCAATATTATTGCCGAAAATAAGGTGGCGGTAAGCCAAGCGGATATCGACGCCATTGTTCAAAAATTTATTGGTAAAATATCCCAAACGCCGCCAATGTACAGCGCCCTAAAAAAAGATGGGGTGCGCCTTTATGATTTGGCGCGCCAAGGCAAAACGGTGGAAATTAAACCGCGCGAAATTGAAATTTTCGAGCTTTCGGTTTTGTCACCGCTTGACAGTGAAAACTGCTTTACAATGCTTTGCCATGTTTCAAAGGGTACATATATAAGGTCGCTTGCGCGTGATATCGGCAATGCGCTTGGTTGCGGTGCAACATTAAGCGAGCTTAACCGAATTATGACATCCGGCTTTGATATCGAAAAGTGCGTTTCGCTTGATGATATAAACGAAGAAAACATTGGCAATTATCTTTTAAATGAAGAGGTTGCGGTTTCTCATTTGCGGGCTTTAAGTGTTACTAAAAACCAAGCAGTCCGTTTTTGCAACGGCGGTCAGCTTGCGTTTGAACGCTTAAATGTTGAAAATTTTAAAGAAAACGAGCTTTTTCGTATAAAATACAAAAATCAATTTTTAGGCATCGGTGTTGCCGACTGCCAAAAACGGCAAATAGCCATTAAATGCATAGTAAATTATCCGGAGGTGTAAAAATGAAAACCGCAGTTGCTTTGGGAACTTTTGACGGGCTTCATTTTGCGCACCGCGGCGTGTGTGATTTGCCAAGCGGTTTTAAAAAAGTTGCCCTAACTTTTGAAAAACCGCCTAAAATGCTTATTAGTGGTAATACCGAGCTTATTTACACCTTTGAAGATAAGTGTAAATATTTAAAAGAGCTTGGCTTTGATGAAATTGTTACGCTTGACTTCCAGCAGGTTAAAAACACCTACCCACTTGATTTTTTAAACTTTTTAAAGGACGAAATAGGGGCTTCGTATATTTCTTGCGGTTTTAATTACCATTTTGGTAAAAATGGCGGGGGAGATACCGATATACTTGTCGATTTTTGCAACAAAAACGGCATAGAGCTTAAAATTATGCCCTCTTATCTTTTAGAAAATGGTGAAACCCTTTCTTCTTCATACATAAGGGCTTTGCTTAAAAACGGAGAGGTTGAAAAAGCAAACAACTGCCTATATAAGCCGTTTGGATTTGAGGGTGAAGTTTTGTCGGGTGACAAGCGTGGTAGAACTATCGGTTTTCCAACCATCAACCAAAAATACCCAAAAGATTTAGTTAAACTTCGTTTTGGTGTTTATAAAACAAGGGTAGAGTTTGATGGCAAAAGCTTTGAGGGTATAACAAACATCGGTATTAGACCTACTTTTGAAACCGATTTTGTCACAAGCGAAACATATATTAAAAGTTTTTCAGGCGATTTGTACGGCAAAAATGTTAAAATCACCCCGATTAAATTTTTAAGGGATGAAAAGAAATTTAATTCTTTGGAAGAACTTAAAAAGCAAATTGCAAAGGATTTAGAAAATTAAAAAGTTGGAGTTTTAAAATTAAAACTCCAACTTTTTGTTATGTATATTAAATTATGAACCGTATATGCCTTCCCCTTGAGGGGAAGGTGCCGAGTTTTCGAGGCGGATGAGGTGGAAAATATTTTAAATCTGCTTATACACCTCATCCACCACTTGCGTGGTCCCCCTTCCCCTCAAGGGGAAGGCTTACACAAAATAAAAATTCGTATCCCACGCAGGAAGATATGAAAAATGGCGGATATAGATTTTATAATCGTCCCTTATATCCAAAACTGCTTTTGGAATAGTTATTAAATCATCGGTGCGGTGGTAGGCCGAAATCAGCATTTTGGGTTTATGGCTTAAAATGGTTTGCTTTGCACCATTTATTGCAGCAACCTCTTCGCCCTCAACATCCATTTTAATATATGTTGGTGCAAAGTTTAAAGAATCAACCGTTATGGCGTTAATTTGGTCTTTGCCGTCACCCAAAACCGAATTTCTACCGCCCAGCATTTTAAAATTAACCGTTTCACATTTATCCGAAATGCAGGCATTTATGGGTTTAAAATTTTCAAGGTGTTCGGTGTTTAATAAAAGCTTTTTAAAGGTTTTTTTGTCGGGCTCGACCGCGGTGATGCTGTTATAATTTTTGCATCTTTTCGCAAAATCAAGTGCCGTGTCACCGTTATAAGCACCAAGGTCTAAAAAGCTGTCATTATTTAACTTTAAAAACGAGGTATACGGCTCGTCTTGTGAAACCTCGCAGTCAAGAAGATAATTTATTTTTCCGCTTAATTTATAATAAATTATATTTTCAAAGGTCTTGCGGGAGGTTTCATCAGCCAAGCGGTCATAAACCCATTTTAGCGTTTCAGCATTTTTGTGTAAAAAGTCATAATCAAAAAGTCCACCACCAATAACGGGAACTTCGGGGGCGTAAAGCTCTTGTTCGGCCGCAATTTTTAAGATGTTTTCTATAACACCTGGTAAGCTGCTGCCAAAACACAAAAGCACAATCATATCGCCGAATTTTTGTTTAAGTTCGGCATAGCTTGAAATTTTATGCCCGTGAAAAAGCTTATCTCTGACAAAGCCGTCACTTGCAAAAACGCCTTGAAATGAAATACCCTTGGTTTCAAGCACATTTATTATTTTATCGGCACCGTTGCCCATACCGTAAAGCACAATGGGTTTTGTGGTTTGTTTTAAATATTGCCAAAGCTCTTGTTCCATAAAAAACCGCCTTTCAACCAATAAATTATAACATTTTTAAATAAAATTGGCAAGTGGTGTGAATATTGTCGAAATTGATTGATTTTTAGATTTAAAGGTGTTATAATTGTTTGGAATATTTTTTAGGAGTATTTTATGAGAGGATTACTAATTAGTTATTTAGTTCGCCTTAAACCGACTAAGGAAATAAAAGAACAGCTTGTTGCAACATTTCGTTATGCTGCAATTTATTTTGTTGCGCTTTTATATTGGGAGCTTTTGCTTCGCACACAAATCGGCTTTAAGGATATGACCTTTTACTTTTTGCTTTTCTTACCGTCTGTGGCAATGTTTTTAGCCACACTTACAGGTTGGTTTAAGCAAAAACTAAACCGCATTTTAACCCCTGTCGTAATGGTGCTTCCCTTTGCCTTTTATGTAAGTCAGCTTGTATATTACCGCATTTTCGGCTCGCTTTTCTCGGTTTCAATGATGGGACTTGGCGCCGATGCTATGGAGGATTTCGGCTGGGCACTTTGGGACACTATAAAGGATTCTATCGGTTGGATATTGCTTTGCCTTTTACCTGTTGCAGCGGTTGCAGTTTATTGTTACTGCGCACCAAAAAAGCTTTTTGACGGCTTTAACTGGAAAATGCACATTGTATCTTTTGTAAAAACAGTTGTTTTGTGGCTTTTGGCAGTGGCACTTCTTTTGCCTTTTGGCAAGGGCGACTATTCACCCTATTATGCCTATACCTCAAGCTATATCGATACCGACACCGCATCAGACCGTTTGGGTGTTTTAACAAATTCACTTGTTGAGCTTGGGCATAAGTTCTTTGGCGGTGGCGCCGAGGAAAAACCGACTATTGTTATTCCCGATGCACCTGAAGAGCCCCCGCTTGATACCACACCAAATATAATTGCGGGGCTTGACTTTGCCGCATTAAAGGGCACCACTAATGACAGCGGTAAGCAACAGCTTTGCGATTATTTTGCGTCCCTTAACGGCACAAATAAAAACGAATACACAGGCGCACTTAAAGATTATAACCTTATTTATATCTGTGCCGAGGCATTTTCAAATTATGCCATTGACCCTGTTGTAACCCCCACCCTTTATAAAATGAGTCAGGGCGGCATTGTGCTTAACAATTTTTATAATTCATTTAAAAACACCACCACAAACGGTGAATATGCCTTTATGACAGGCCTTTGGCCTGATGTTTCGCGCATTGCAAACGCTAACTCATCTGCGGGCAGTTTTGTGCAGTCACAAAATAAGTTATTGCCATTTTCACTCAGCAATATGTTTGAAGGTATTGGGGTTAAAACCCACGCTTTCCATAATTTCAGGGGATATTATTACCAACGCAACCGCACACATAAAAACCTTGGTTATTCAAGTCTTCGCTTTATGGGCGGTGCAAACGGTATGACCTTTACAAGCACTTGGCCATCGTCCGACCTTGAAATGATGGAGCAGTCAATTGACGACTATATAAACCAAGATAGGTTCCACGCTTATTATATGACCTTCTCGGGTCACGGCCCATATTCCACCGCAAACCCCATTGCTGTTAAAAACTATCAAACAGTGAACGAGCTTTTGGGCGACCGTGAATTGACAATGGGTGCTAAGTATTACCTTGCTGCTAATTACGAGCTTGAAAAAGCAATGACCTATTTGCTCGAAAAATTAGAGGCGGCGGGCAAGCTTGACAAAACAATGATAGTTATCATTGGCGACCATTATCCTTACTATTTGGCGGATAATCACCTTAATTCAATTGCGGGTAAATCGGTTGAACAAAACTTTGAAAAGTTTAAATCCACCTGCATTATGTACTGTCCGGGTATGGAAACTGTCAAGGTTGACGACCCTTGCTGTAATGTTGACATTTTGCCAACTGTTTTAAATCTTTTCGGTATGGAATATGACTCACGCCTTTTACCCGGTACTGATATATTCTCGGACAACACACCCATAGCAATGCTTTACAATAAAAGCTTTGTAACAAAATTTGTGAAATATAATGCCCAAACAGGCAAGGCAGAATGGCTTGAAACTGCAACCAATATGCCCGAAGCCAACCGTAAGGAGCATTTAGATTATTGCATTGCGGTGACAAAATCACGCTATACAGTATCACTTGACATTATGAACGAAGACTTTTATCGTTTCGCAATGGAAAGTATAAATAATCAGTAAAACAAAAAAGCACCCTGCGGGGTGCTTTTTTTTAGTGAAGAGTGAAAAGTGAATAGTGAAGAGGTAAGGTGTGCCTTCGGCACGATATAAAAAACGCACCCAACATATCGTTGGGTGCGTTAATTACGCATTACGCATTATGAATTACGAATTAGTACGCAACGCCTTGTGCGAGCATAGCGTTTGCAACCTTTTCGAAGCCGGCAATGTTTGCGCCTGCAACGAGGTCGCCCTTCATACCGTATCTTTCAGCAGCATCCAAAGAAGCGCTGTAGATGTTCTTCATAATTTGCTTTAATTTAGCGTCAACTTCTTCAGCGGTCCAGCTGTAACGCATTGAGTTTTGGCTCATTTCAAGGCCTGAAACTGCAACGCCGCCGGCATTAACTGCCTTTGAAGGAGCAACAATAACGCCGTTTGCCTTTAAAAGTGCGATAGCTTCGTTGGTAGAAGGCATATTTGAAACCTCTACATAATACTTAACGCCGTTATCGATAATTTGTTGTGCTTCTTTAACATCAACTTCGTTTTGGGTAGCGCAAGGCATAATAATGTCAACTTTTGTGCCCCATGGCTTTTGACCTTCGAAGTAAGGCACGCCGAATTTGTCAGCATAATCCTTAACCTTGTCGTGACCGGAAGAACGCATTGAAAGCATAAATTCAATCTTTTCATCGGTGTTGATGCCATCTTCGTCGTAAACATAACCATCAGGACCGGAAATGGTAACAACCTTACCGCCAAGCTCGGTAATCTTTTTAACAGTACCCCAAGCAACATTACCAAAGCCGGAAACAGCAAAGGTTTTGCCTTTAATAGTATCGCCAAAGGATTTAAGCATTTCATCAACATAATAAACAGCGCCAAAGCCGGTAGCTTCGGGGCGGATAAGTGAACCGCCGTAAGCAAGACCCTTACCTGTTAAAACACCTGTAAATTCATTGCGAAGTCTTTTATATTGACCGTAAAGATAACCAATTTCGCGAGCACCTACACCAAGGTCGCCTGCGGGAACGTCGGTATCAGCACCAATGTGCTTTGAAAGCTCGGTCATAAAGCTTTGGCAGAAACGCATAATTTCGCCGTCACTTCTGCCGCGGGGGTCAAAGTCGCTGCCGCCCTTACCGCCGCCCATAGGAAGACTGGTAAGAGAGTTTTTAAAGGTTTGTTCAAAACCGAGGAACTTGATAATGCTGGCATTTACTGTTGGGTGGAAACGAAGACCGCCCTTGTAAGGACCAATAGCAGAGTTAAACTGAACGCGGAAGCCACGGTTTACATGCACCTTGCCGTTATCGTCAACCCAAGAAACGCGGAACATAATTTGTCTTTCAGGTTCAACCATTCTTTCAATAATGCCCCATTTTTCATATTCGGGGTTAGATTCTACAACAGGTTCAATAGAAGATAAAACTTCATAAACTGTTTGGTGAAACTCTTTTTCGCCGGGGTTGCGTGCTTCAACATCGGCATACACTTTTTTAAGATATTCTGATTTAAGCATATATGTATCTCCTTTATATAATATATATATTTACATTTTTTAAGAATACTACCAATTTTTTTATATGTCAACAAAAAATTTTAAAAAACACTTGAAATTTACAAAATGTGTGTTATAATGTTAGCAAATTGAATAAGCTACGTGAGGTTTGCAGAAGTGTAAACGACTGTGAACTGATAGCACTTTGGAGAATTCTGTTAAATCAGATGCCGAAGGGGCAAGGCGGTCTATGGCCGTTAATCTCTCAGGCAAAAGGACAAAGGTTGTGTTTTTATTTTTGTACTTTTGCCGAACTGTTTTTTCAGTTCGGTTTTATTATTTTTTTAAGGGAGTTTTAAAAATGGAACAGTTTTTAAAGGGTATCGAATCGGTAAACGGCGAAATTAACGGCGTCGTTTGGGGTATTTTCGGTTTGGCATTACTCATTGGCACAGGCGTAATTGTTACCTTGTGCACAAAGTTTTTCCAAGTAACACACGTAGGTCACTGGTGGAAAAACACAATAGGCAGTCTTTTCAAAAAGGATGTTATCGGTCACAGTAAGGAAAAGGGTTCAATTTCTCCTTTCCAAGCTCTTTGTACAGCACTTGCTGCAACTGTTGGTACAGGTAATATAGCAGGTGTTGCTGCCGCAATTTGCATTGGTGGTGCGGGTGCAGTTTTCTGGATGTGGGTTGCTGCATTCTTCGGTATGATGACAAACTATGCTGAAAATGTTTTGGGTATGTACTTCAGACGCAAAAACGCTAATGACGAATGGTCGGGCGGCGCTATGTATTACCTCGCTGACGGTATGGGTGCTTATGAATATAAAGATAAAAATGCAAGTGTAAGTTTCAAAAAAGTTGGCAAGGTTTTGGCTGTGCTTTTCTGTATCTTTACAATGCTTGCTTCTTTTGGTATCGGCTCGATGGGGCAGGTAAACAAAATTGTTGCCAATGTTGCTGCCGCTTTTGATGTAAATGCACTTTCATCAATTAATGTATTTGGTGAAGTTTCACTTTACAACGTCCTTATTGGTGTTGTTATTATGGCACTTACCGCACTTATCACCTTGGGCGGTCTTAAAAGAATTGCGGCCGTTGCTGAAAAAATCGTACCTTTCATGGTTGTGCTTTTTGTTGCCGGCTCACTTGTAATTATTGGCATCAACTATCAAGCAATTATCCCTGCATTTAAGGCAATCTTTGTTAACGCTTTCGCACCCGAAGCTTTCGTTGGTGGTGGTATTGGTGGCGTTATTATTGCTATGACAAACGGCTTTAAGCGTGGTGTTTTCTCAAACGAAGCCGGTCTGGGTTCTTCTGTTATGGTGCATTCTAACTCTAACATTAAAGAACCTGTTAAGCAAGGTATGTGGGGCATTTTTGAAGTGTTTGCCGACACAATGGTTGTTTGCACAATGACTGCTCTTGTGGTTCTTACTTCAGGCGGTCTTAACGGTGGTGTGTTCAATGTTTCAACCGGTGCGGTTGCTGAAGGTTTAAGCGATGCAACCTTGGTTGGTGGCGCATTTAACAGCGTGTTCCATTGGGGTGACATCGGTCAAAAATTCATTGCTATTGCAATGTTCCTTTTTGCATTTACAACCGTTCTTGGTTGGTCACATTATGGTTCAAAAGCGTGGGAATACCTTTTCGGCGCAAAAACAACCTTTATTTTCCGTATAATTCATGTTATTACCGTAATTTTTGGTGCTGTGCTCACATCTTCACTTGCTTGGGATATTTCAGACACATTTAACGGTCTTATGATGGTTCCCAACCTTATCGGTGTTTTGTTTATGTTACCTTTGGTTGTTAAAATTACAAAGAATTACATTGACAGAAAGATTAAGGGCAAGGACGAAGCTCCAATTCTTAATTATAAAGACGGCGAATAAGATTTAAAATTAAAGAAGGCACCTTAATGGATGCCTTCTTTTTTTATTTGTTGCAATAATTTTCATATTCGGTTTTAACCGTTTTTGCTATTTCGCACATTTCATTTGGCGACACCTTTAAAATTTGGCGGTCATATGTTAAAAGACCGTTTGTTTCGTCTTCAACATCGCTCACCTGTGTTAAAATTGTGGCGCAAAGGCCGTTTTGTTTAATTTGCGGTATAACTTCGTTATAATAAAGTTTTAAAATTGCTTTTTTAAATTCGTTGTTATCTTTGAAAAATTTATAACCATAGGTATTATAAGGGTTAAACGAATGGTCTTTGATTTTTGAAGAATAACCACCAAATTCAGACAAAACAAGTGGTCGGCCGTCGTTTTTAAGCTTTAATGGTTTAAAATAAATGTGCTCGCTTAAAACATCACTTTTATTTGTTTGAAACCAACCCGAAGTTGCATCCCACACCCGTGTGGAGTCGGCTTTTTTCATTAAATCAAACATTTCTTCAGCCGAAAATTGTCCCCATCCCTCGTTAAAAAGGGTGTAATAGCAAATGCTTGGGTGGTTATATAAAAGGTTTATGGTATCAAGCGAATTTTTTATAAAATGCTCACGCCGTTTTTTATTTGCGTGGTGGGTAATGCCTTTTTTAAATGCAACTGTCGGTAAAGCGGTGTCAATTAAAAAGCTGTATTTACCGCTGTTTACAAGGTCTTGAAAAACCACCATACCGTGCTTATCGCAGTAATAATAAAACAGCTCGTGCTCGATTTTAATATGCTTGCGAAGTGTGTTAAAGCCACATTCCTTCATTTTTAAAACATCGTTTTCAAGCGCCTTTGGGGTGGCGGGGGTGTAAATGCCGTCGCTAAAATATCCTTGGTCCAAAAGCCCGTGGAAAAAGTATGGCTTACCGTTTAGCAAAATTTTATCACCCTTTATTTCAACCGTGCGAAGTGCTGTGTAGGACTTGATTTCATCCTCGCCCGACTTCAAGGTGAAATAATAAAGGTGGGGGTTTTCGGGTGACCAATTTATTGGGTTTTTAATTTCAATATTTGCGGTATCGCCTGTAAAATCAAAGCTTTCACCATCTATTTCAAGGGTTTTATGCTCTTCACCGCCCAAAACCTTAATTTCAAAGCCCGAAAGGTGTGGTGCCACTTTAATGCTTTTAATATAATTTTTCGGCACCTGTTCAAGCCAAACGGTTTGCCAAATACCGCTGGTTTCGGTGTACCACATACCGCCACGCTTTTTACATTGCTTGCCGTATGCTAAATCTTTATCAAGTCGGTCTAAAACCTCAACTCTTAAAGTGTTTTCACCAACTTTAAGGTGGGCGGTTATATCAAACGAAAACGGAAGATAACCGCCAATATTTTCACCGATAAAATTATCGTTTACAAAAACCTTACACTCTTGGTCTACCGCACCAAAATGTAAAAGCACGGTTTTGTCGGTTTTGTTAAGGTTAAAGTTTTTTGTGTAAATTAAAATGTCATTTTTCTTTTTTAAAAATTCAAAGTTTGATAGCCGACTTTCAAGCGGAAAGGGCACAATAATTTCACCGCTTTTAACGATTTTGTTTTTGCGGTTAATTTCTAAATTCCACCTACCGTTAAGGTTTATAAAACTATCGCGCATAAACTGTGGGCGGGGGTATTCAGCCCAAGGCATATCTATATTCAAGTCTTTTTCAAATGGGGTGTAAAGGGTAGCAAATTTTTGCTTCATTTAATCAGTTCCTTTTTTCTTTTTAATAATGAATAAAAAGGGGATAAGTAGTAACACGGCAACAAGAGATGCTAAAAAGATATTTTCGTTTGGTAAAAACGAGGTTGTACCGTCGTTATTTAAAACGGTTTCGGCATTTTTAAGCACAGCCGAGCCGATAGCAGGGCCAACAATACCGGGTATTAAAACCTGTGAAAAAATGCGAAGACCTTGGAACATACCCGCCTTGTTTTCGGGGGTGTTATCCCTAATCATTGCACCGAAAACCGCCATACCCGAAAGATAACCGCACATCATAAAGAGCGAGCCGATAAATACAGGCAAAGTGGTTTTTGTGAAAAACAAAATGATATAACCAACGCAAAGTGACGAAATTGCAATTGCGGATGAAAAATTAAAGCCCTTTTTATCGTAAACTCTGCCCCAAAAGGCAGTTACAACGGCGGCAACTATAATTGCGGGCGCCATTATGAAAACATAGTCGGTCATTCCGAGAGATTTTTCATAATAAATAATTAAATAAGGCATAAAAATTTGAATTGAAATGTTAAAGACAACAAATGCCGCAAGGGTTAAATAAAGTGAAAGGTTGCTTTTAATTGTTTTTGGCATAAAGCCGTAAAAAATACATTTAAAATAGCTTTGCTGTGGCTTTTCGATGGGTGTGTCTTTAATAAGGAAAATACCCAAAATACCAACAACTAAAACAACTGTGCCGATAATTGTAAAAATAAGCGACCAGCTTTGTGCCTTTTCTAAATCGAAAAACATAAAACCGCCGAAAACCACCAAAATTGCAACAAGCGGCATCATAGCGTTTATGCCCTCAACTGCACCGCGGTTTGAAGAATCGGTCGAGTCGGTAAGCCAAGCGTTAAAAGCGGCATCGTTTGCGGTAGAGCCGAAAAAGGTCATAACGCAGTCTAATATTATAACCAATGTAACACAAAGCGAAGAAATTGCGGTGACCGACGGGAAAAGCGGGGAAATAATATCGGCTTTAATAAGTACAAAGCTGAAAATTGAAATGCCCCATAAAATATAACCGCCGCAAATAAAAAGCTTGCGTTTGCCAATGCGGTCCGAAAGGGCGCCCATAAATACCGTTGTTACGGTAGCGGCAACTGCGGAAGCCGAAACCATCAGGGCGATATCATCGGCCGAGGCGTTGAACATTTTGTAAATAAAAACATTAAAATACATATTTTCAACAACCCACGCAACCTGACCTATAAGCGAAAACAGGGTGATAGCGCACCAAAAACGAGGGGAGAGTTTTGTTTTCATAAAAAATCCTCCTATAATTTGTTTAGTTAATTTTAACACAAAATAAAATTTTTCTCAATAGATAAGGTTGCAAATGACTTGAAAGAGTGGTAAAATTTCATTTGTAAAGACAGGGGAAGTTTAAAATGCAGAAAACAAATACTAAAAAAGAATATTTGCTTTTGCTTTTGGGCGCTGTTATAACTGCCGTTTTGTGCGGTGGTGTGGGCGCCTTGTTTGCGCACACCTTAAAATTTGCAAACGGTGTTTTTGGGCAGTATAATTGGCTTGTTTATATCTTACCGCTTGGCGGTCTTTTAACTGTTTTGCTTTTTAAGGTCTTAAAGGTTGAAAAGCAAAATATACACACGGTTTTTTCGGCCGTTAAAAATGGCGGCAAAAGCCCGGTTTTACTGTCAGTAGCGGTTTTTGTCGGCACGGCCATTACACAGTTTTTGGGTGGCTCGGCCGGTAAGGAGGGCGCAGCCCTGCAAATAGGCAGCGGCATTGCTTCACCCATTGCAAACGCTTTAAAATTAAAGGATGAAAAGTTAAAAATATTACTGCTTTGCGGTATGACGGCTATGTTTTCATCGGTTTTCACCGTACCCCTGACCGCCCTGGCGTTTGGGCTTGAAATTATTTATATAAGCCGTAAATTTTATTTAAAGGCGGTTTTACCTCTTACAGTGTCAAGCTTTGGTGCGTTTATGGTGGCAAAGCTTTTAGGCATTCACCCCGAAAGATTTGGCTTGCCGACATTACCGAAATTTAATGCAATTTTGGTTTTAAAGGTTATTGCACTTATCGTGGCTTGTTCGGTGGTTACAATGCTGTTTTGCTTGGCACTTCATTTCGTTGCCGATTTATTTAAAAAGCTTTTCAAAAATGCATATCTTCGAATTGCGGTTGGTGGTGTTTTAATAATTGGTTTGACGCTGCTTGTCGGCAATAACGACTATAATGGCGGCGGTATGCATATAATCGAAAATGTTTTAAAAACGGGCACTGTGTGTTATTTGGCTTTTGCCTTTAAAATTATATTTACCGCCATTACAAATGCTTCGGGCTTTAAGGGTGGCGAAATTGTCCCCGCGCTTTTTGTGGGTGCAACCTTGGGCGCGGCTGTGGGCACTTTATTGGGAATTTCACCAACCTTTTCGGCGGCTGTCGGCATGGTAGTACTTTTTGGAGGGGCTACAAAATGCACCGTCGCGGCCTTTATGCTGGGGCTTGAATTTTTTGGCATTGGCGGGGCAGGGTACTTTGCTTTGGCAGCAGTGCTTTCAAGAATTTTAACATTTAATATTGGGCTTTACACCGAAAAGAAAACTAAAAAACGACTCGATTAAGCATCGAGCCGTTTTTCTTTATTTTCGCTTTATGAATATACAACTGTCGGTATAGGTTATTGTGTTTTCTTCAAAAGAAAGCTGGTAACCTTTATTTTTTATATATTGTCTCACTTCACTGTTAGGGCCCAAAAAATACATCATCAAATAATTACTGTAAGCATGACTTATGTTTTGTTGGTCTACCATAATATAAAGATATGGGCTGTCAAACTGAACAGCATAATCAATCGCCTTTTGGTAATTAAGCGGTGCAGATGTAAGATTTTTTAGCTTCATACCAAAGGTATTTACGAAGCTGTATTCGGTGGCGGTTGCGGTGGGCACAGCAATGTCTTTTTGGTCAATTGTGTGGTCGGCACAAATTTCTTCGGTAGTAAGATTAAAATAATCATATAACGGCACACCACTGTCTGAAGCATCGTCCCAAGTGGTGTCTATATGATACCAACTGCCGTTAAGGTTTACGGCGTTCCACGCGTGCGGTTGGTTTTCGCTTGTGCCATGCACAAAGGTTGAATTTATACCAACCTGATAGCACAAATATTGAAATAATCTTGAATACCCTTCACACACGGCCTTTTGGTTATAAAGCGCACCGAAAATATCCCACACGCGCGGGTAATTATTTCTGGTCGGAACATTGTCAACCGCCGAATAATCATAAGTAACTGTTTTAAGCACCGCATCGTGTATAAGCTTTTCTTTGTTAATTTCAGGCGCATTTGCAGGGATGCCTGAAAGTATAGCTTTAATTTTTTGGTTTACACTTTCAATTTGGTTTTGAATTTTTTGGCGGTTGGCAACCACAATAAGCTGACTTTCGTCATCAAAGGTGTCGGTTACATCACCGTCGGTATATGAAACATAAAAATCGACCAACATACTCTGCCCATTTTCAGAGGTTTCGGTGTAGGTAATAAATTTTGAAACCCAAAAATACTGCGGGTTGTCGGCAATAAGCTTTTGATATATTTGCCAAACGGTGTCAAAATCCACCTTAAAGTCTTTTAAATTAACAACATTTTGGGTCGTTTCAATGGCGGTGGAAATTTTCTTATAAATTTCTTTGCCCTTTTCATCAAGTGTTAAATATTGATAATATTCATCCTTTGATAAGGGCGTGTGGTATGTGACAGGTGCGATAGGCACTTCAATGGTTGGGGAAGAAACCGATGTGTTTTCGCTTGTTACATTTTGTGCGGGCTTTTCAACCACCACACCGCCCGAGCTGTTTTGGGTGGGTTTAGTAACACTCGGCTTTGTTGTGGTTGGCTTTGGGGTGGGCTTTTTATCGCTTTGGCTTGTGGTGTCACTTGAAGTGTTGTTGCTCGCAGGTGAATTCACACTTGAATTATCGGGATTTTGGGGCTCTTTAATTTTAAAGCAGCCCGAAAGAGTTATTAAAAATGTTGCAATAATTAAACAGCAAATAGATTTTTTAAACATAAAAGCACCTTTGAAAGTTTTTTATAATATAATTATATCAATTTTTGAAAATAAACACAACATTTTTTTGAAATAGGGGGTTGACACCAACGCTTTAAAGTGTTAAAATGTTAAAGCGTTAAAACATTGAGGTTTTAGGAGGATATTTTAAAATGGTTATTGCAGACTTTTTGGAAAGAAATGCAAGACTTTACGGCGGTGAGGTTGCTTTGGTAGAGGTTAACCCCTCGGAAGACCGTGACAAAGCGGTCACTTGGCGAGAGGCAAGTCTTATTGAAAGCGCTATTGATGCACCGTATAGAAGAGAGCTAACTTGGGCAGAATTTGACCGTAAGGCAAATCGCTTTGCCAATTTACTTTTAAGCCGTGGCTTCGAAAAGGGCACAAAGGTTGCTATTCTTTTAATGAATTCACTTGAATGGTTGCCCATTTATTTTGGCATTTTAAAGGCGGGCTGCATTGCAGTACCCCTTAATTTCAGATATTCGGGCGAAGAAATTAAATACTGTCTTGATTTGGCTGACTGTTCGGTTTTGGTTTTTGGGCCTGAATTTATAGGCCGTATGGACACTGTTTATAACCAACTTCCTAAAATTAAAACAATGTTCTTTATAGGAAAAGGTAAGCCCGATTATGCCGAAGATGGCGTACAGCTTATGAACTATTGCTCTACCCAAGCACCCGCAGTTTTACTTTGTGAAGATGACTTTGGTGCAATTTATTTTTCATCGGGCACAACAGGTTTTCCGAAGGCAATTCTTCATCGCCATCGTGCACTTGTTGCATCTTGTTATACCGAGCAAAACCATCACTCGCAAACCCGTGATGATGTTTTCCTTTGCATTCCGCCACTTTACCACACAGGTGCTAAAATGCACTGGTTTGGTTCACTTTTGTCGGGCAGCAAGGCGGTACTTCTTCGTGGTGTTAAGCCCGAATGGATACTTCGCACCGTTACCGAAGAAAAGTGCACAATCGTTTGGCTTTTGGTGCCGTGGGCACAGGATATGCTTGATGCTATTGAATCGGGCAAAATAAATCTTCAAGATTATCTTATTTCGCAATGGCGCTTAATGCATATCGGTGCACAGCCCGTTCCACCCTCACTTATTAAGCGTTGGCTTAAGCATTTCCCAAATCATCAATATGACACAAACTATGGTTTAAGCGAATCTATCGGCCCCGGTTGTGTTCACTTGGGTGTTGAAAATGTGCACAAGGTTGGTGCTATCGGTAAAGCGGGACATTTGTGGGAGGTAAAAATCGTTGACGAAAAGGGCAACGAGGTAGCACAGGGCGATGTTGGTGAATTAGCAGTCAAGGGCCCCGGTGTTATGGACTGTTATTATAAAAATGAAGAAGCAACCAACGAAATTTTAAAGGATGGTTGGCTCTTTACAGGTGATATGGCCAAGGTTGATGAGGATGGCTTTATTTACCTTGTTGACAGAAAAAAGGATGTTGTAATTTCGGGCGGTGAAAACCTTTATCCTGTTCAAATTGAGGATGAGCTTCGCAAATTCCCCAAAATTAAGGATGTTGCGGTTATCGGTTTGCCTGATGCCCGCCTTGGTGAAATTGCCGCCGCTATTATTGAAATTAAAGAGGGCGAAAGCTGTAACGAGGATGAAATCAATGAATTTTGCAAAGAGCTTCCAAGATACCGCCGCCCCAAAAAGATTATATTTGATAAGGTTCCCCGCAACCCAACAGGCAAAATTGAAAAGCCGGTTTTAAGAGAAAAATATTGCCCAAAAGGTCTTGTTGAGGCACAAATTAACAGTTAATTTAGGAGGATGAGTATGAATAATAAGGTGAAAGCGTCTTACCGTTGGTTTTTGTTGGTTATATCGGTATTTGCAATGTTGTTTGCCGGTATTATTTATGCTTGGTCTATCCTTAAAGTTCCGTTTGCGACCGATTTTGGTTGGACTGCTAATCAGCTTTCGCTAAACTTTACCCTTACAATGTGCGGGTTTTGTTTAGGCGGTCTTTTGGGTAGCTTTTTGTCCAAAAAAATCGGTGTAAAGCTTGCAACTGTAATATCTGCGGTTTTGGCAGGTGGGGGTATGGCACTAACCGGACTTTTAAATGGTAATAGCGTTGTAATGCTTTATCTTACCTATGCTGTTATGGCAGGTTTTGGCATTGGTATTGCGTATAATGTAATAATCTCTACCGTCACTGCGTGGTTTTTAGATAAAAAAGGGCTTTGCACAGGTGCACTTATGATGGGCTTTGGTGCAAGCTCGCTTGTGCTTGGCAACCTTGCTGATTTACTTTTTAAAAGTGCGCTTGCTCGCCGTGGGACTTATATTGTTTTGGGTGTATCACTTTTTGTTGTTTTGGGCTTTGTAAGCATTTTTTTAAAGCGCCCCGAAGCAAACGCAAACTTACCCCAGCCAAATAAAAAGGCAAACGGTAAGGCGGAAGAGTTTGAGCAAAAGGATTTTACAACAAAACAAATGTTAAAACGCTTTTCTTTTTGGCGTGCCTTTGCATTATTTACATTTGCGGCAGCGGTTGGCAATTCGGTTATAAGCTTTGCCCGTGATTTAGCTATTTCGGTTGGTGCCGGTGTTGCCTTGGCAACAAGTCTTGTTGGTGTGTTGGCAGTTTGCAACGGCCTTGGCAGAATTATTACAGGCGCTATGTTTGACTGGCTTGGCAGACGCAAAACTATGCTTATTTCTATGGTATTAAATATAGTGGCGTCAGGCATAACCTTGCTGTCGGTAATAATTGGTTCGGTGCCTGTTTGTATTATCGGTCTTTGTTTAACGGGCTTAGCATACGGCACTTGTCCCACAATAGGTACTGCATTTATTTCAACTTTTTACGGCCAAAAGCATTTTGCCACAAATTTCAGTGTGCTTAACTGTCACTTAATTTTCACATCCTTTATGGCAACTGCTTGCAGTGGCTTGCTAAATTCTTTTGGTGGTTATATTGCACCGTTTATTTTACTTTTAGCCCTTGCGGTTGTGGCTTTACTGTTAAATTTAAGCATTAAAAAGCCGTAAAAATAATTGCTTTTAATATGAAATTGTTATATAATATACTTTAATGTAAATTTTTAGAGGTGTTAATAATGAAAAAACTTATGCTTGGAAATGAAGCAGTTGCTCGCGGTCTTTATGAAGCGGGTTGCTCGTTTGTATCCAGCTATCCCGGCACACCCAGTACCGAAATTACTGAATATGCCGCGAAATATAACGAAATCTATGCCGAATGGGCACCTAACGAAAAGGTTGCTTTGGAAACTGCTTTTGGCGCATCACTGGCCGGTAAGCGCAGCTTTTGCGGTATGAAGCATGTTGGCGTAAATGTTGCGGCTGACCCACTTTTCACAGTTGCTTACACAGGTGTTAATGGTGGTCTTATTATTGGCGTTGCGGATGACCCCGGTATGCACTCTTCTCAAAACGAGCAGGATTCCCGCCATTATGCCATAGCATCAAAAATTCCGATGTTAGAGCCAAGCGACAGTGCCGAATCTATTGCCTTTGTTAA
The DNA here is from genome assembly GCA_017549565.1 of Clostridia bacterium. Classification (GTDB taxonomy): domain Bacteria; phylum Bacillota; class Clostridia; order Oscillospirales; family Acutalibacteraceae; genus UBA737. The sequence goes on along the minus strand of JAFYUI010000029.1, from coordinate 27,567 downwards.
AGAAGCATTTGAAATTTCCGAAAAATTTGACACACCTATTTTTATAAAAATGTGTACCCGTGTTGCTCACTCACAAAGCGTTATTGAGGAAAGCGACCGCTTAGAAATCGCCCAAAAGGAATATGTTAAAAACGGCGAAAAATACATAATGATGCCCGGCAACGCTAAAAAGCGCCACCCCATTGTTGAGAAGCGCACACTTGATTTAATAGCTTATGCTGAAACTGCTTGGTTTAACAGAATTGAAGAAGGCAACGATAACACAGTTGGTATTATTACTTCTTCAACAAGTTATCAATATGTCAAGGAAGTTTTTGGTGATAAATACCCTGTGTTAAAGCTTGGTATGATTAACCCACTTCCCGTAAATAAAATTAAAGACTTTGCAAAAACAGTTAAAAATGTAATTGTTGTGGAAGAGCTTGACGGTATTATCGAAACCCACTGCAAAAACATTGGTGTTAATGTTTTGGGCAAAGAAATTTTCGGTAATATTGGCGAATTTAGCCAAAACCTTGTGGCTGAAAAATTGGGTGTAGAGGCACCAAAGGGTAAAGCCCTTTCTGAAAATGTGCCAATGCGACCGCCTGTTATGTGTGCGGGCTGTCCCCACCGTGGTTTGTTCTATACCTTAAAGAAAAATAAGCTCACCGTTATGGGTGACATTGGTTGTTATACTCTTGGTGCAGTTGCTCCTCTTACCGCTATTGACAGCACAATTTGTATGGGTGCTTCGGTTTCTTCTATTCACGGCTTTAACAAAGCGAATGACGGCGCAACCGATAAAAACACCGTTGCAGTTATTGGTGACTCCACCTTTATGCATTCGGGTGTTACGGGTCTTATAAATATCGCTTATAACGGCTCAAATTCAACCGTTATTATTCTTGACAACTCAATTACAGGTATGACAGGTCACCAACAAAACCCCACCACAGGTTACAACTTAAAGGGCGACCCTGCAAGTAAAATTGATTTAGAAGCCCTTTGCAGAAGTGTTGGTATAAACAGCGTCCGCGTGGTTGACCCTTATAATTTGGCTGAATGTGATGCCGTTATTAAAGAAGAACTTCAAAAGGATGAGCCAAGCGTTATTATTTCTCGCCGTCCTTGTGCGCTTTTGAAATATGTTAAGCACGCGGGACCGATTAAGGTAAATACCGATAAGTGTATCGGTTGTAAATCTTGTATGCGTATCGGTTGCCCTGCAGTTAGCATTATTGACGGCAAGGTTAAAATTGATAACACCCTTTGCACCGGCTGTGGCGTATGCGCGCAAATGTGCAAATTTGATGTTTTTGAAAATGTGAAGGAGGCGTAAAAGCAATGCAAACAAAAAATATTATGATTGTCGGCGTTGGCGGACAGGGTACATTACTTGCAAGTAAGCTTTTGGGCCGAATTCTTTTATCAAAGGGTTACGATGTTAAGGTTAGCGAGGTTCACGGTATGAGCCAACGCGGCGGCAGTGTTGTGACCTATGTTAGATACGGCGATAAGGTTTATTCACCCGTTATTGACAAAGGCGAAGCAGATTTTATCGTTTCTTTCGAGATGTTGGAGGCAGCTCGTTGGGTTGAATATTTAAAACAAGGCGGTAAAATGATTACCAACACCCAACAGGTAAACCCAATGCCTGTTATTATCGGTGCTTGCGAATATCCCGCCGAATTAGAGGCGAAAATCAAAAACCTTGGTGTTGATTTAGATGCTTTTGATGCTTTATCGCTTGCAGAAGCGGCAGGTAATTCTAAAGCGGTTAATATCGTGCTTATGGGTAAACTTTCAAAATATTTTGATTTTACTGAAGATGAATGGTTAGACGCTATTGAAAAAAGTGTTCCTGCAAAATTCTTAGAGCTTAACAAAAAAGCTTTTGCTTTAGGTAGAGAGGCGTAATTTAAAATGGCTAATTATTATCAAAAGGAAATGGAGTGTGCCAGCCGTGAAGAGATGGTTGCACTTCAAAACGAACGACTTGTGGCACAGGTAAAGCATGTTTGGGATAATGTGCCTTACTACCGCAAAAAGATGGAAGAAAAGGGTGTAACACCCGATGATATTAAGGGTATCAACGATTTACATAAGCTTCCGTTTTTAACCAAGGACGATTTAAGAGATGCTTACCCCTATGGTCTTTTGGGTACTGACCTTAAAAACTGTGTTCGTATTCATTCTACATCGGGCACCACAGGTAAGCGTGTTGTGGCATTTTACACACAGCACGATGTTGATTTGTGGGAAGACTGCTGTGCTCGTGCTATTGTTGCGGCAGGCGGTACTAATGAGGATGTTTGCCAGGTTGCTTACGGTTATGGCCTTTTTACAGGTGGTTCGGGTATGCACGGCGGCAGTCACAAGGTTGGTTGTTTAACACTTCCAATGTCTTCAGGTAATACTGATAGACAGTTACAGTTCATGACCGATTTGGGCGCCACCATTATCTGCTGTACGCCATCTTATGCCGAATATTTGGCAGAAAGCATTCACGAACGAGGACTCCGCGACCAAATTAAATTAAAAGCAGGTATTTTCGGTGCGGAAGCGTGGAGCGAAGAAATGCGCCACGATATTGAAAAACAGCTTGGCATTAAGGCGTATGATATTTACGGTCTTACCGAAACAAGCGGCCCCGGTGTTGCCTTTGAATGCAGCGAACAAACAGGTATGCATATTAACGAGGACCACTTTATTGCTGAAATTATCGACCCCGATACTTTGGAGGTTTTACCCGAAGGCAGTCAAGGTGAATTGGTATTCACTTCAATAACTAAAGAAGGTTTCCCGCTTCTTCGCTATCGCACAAAGGATATTACCGTTTTAAGCCGTGAAAAGTGCTCTTGCGGTCGTACCCTTGTCAAAATGCACAAGCCAATGGGCAGAAGCGACGATATGCTTATTGTTAAGGGTGTTAATGTATTCCCGTCACAAATCGAAGCAGTGCTTTTGGAAAATGGTTATCCCGCAAACTATCAAATCATTGTTGACCGTGTAAACCACAGCGACACTATTGAAGTTTTGGTTGAAATGACACCTGAAATCTTCTCTGATTCGCTTGGTCGCATTACCGAAATGGAAAAAGACCTTGTTGCCGCACTTAAAGCAATGCTTGGCATTTATGCAAAAGTTCGCCTTGTTGAACCTAAAACCATTGCAAGAAGCGAAGGCAAGGCAGTTCGTATCATCGATAAGCGCAAAATATAGGGAGGGACTTTAAAATGGCAATTAAACAAATTACTGTATTTTTAGAAAACAGGGCCGGTCGCCTTTTAGAAATTACACAGCTTTTGGCTGACAACAAAATCGACCTTCGCGCTTTAAATATTGCTGAAACTACCGACTATGGTCTTCTTCGCATTATTGCTGATGACACCGAAAAAGCATTAACTGTTTTAAAGGAAAACGGCGCCATTGCCACTACAACCGATGTTTTGGCGGTTGCGGTGCCCAATGTTTCGGGTGGCCTTAACACACTTTTACAGGTTTTGGCAAAGGCAAATGTTGATGTTAGCTATATGTATTCAATTTTCGGCCACGCTGATGAAAATGCTTATATGATTTTACAGCTTGCCGAGGCGGATGAGGTTGCAGCCCTTTTGCAAAAAAACGGCATTACGGTTGCTACTGCCGAAAAATTAGGTATTAACTAAAAATAAAAGCCCGTTTGGGCTTTTATTTTTTTGCGTTTTATGGTATACTTTTTAAAAATAAGAAAGGTGGGGTGAAAATGCGTAAAAACGATGAATTTATTATGGAAATTGTTGATGTTACAAACGAAGGAAGCGGCGTCGGTAAGGTGGACGGCATGGCGGTTTTTGTACCGCTTACTGCTGTTGGCGACATTGTAAAGGTAAAAGCGTTAAAGGTTAAAAAGACATACGCTTACGGCAAGGCGCTTGAAATAATCACCCCGTCAAAAGCGAGAATTGAAAACGACTGCCGAAGCTTTAACCGTTGCGGCGGCTGTGTTTTCAGACATATAAGTTATGATGCCGAGCTTTCACTTAAAGCAAACAAAGTAAGGGAAACGGTAAAGCGCATTGGCGGTGTGGATTTAGAGCCGCAACCAATTTTATATGATAAATGCGACCGCTACCGCAACAAAGCGCAATATCCTTTAAACGAGCAGGGCGAGGTGGGCTTTTACGCGTTTCATTCTCACCGCATTATCGAGTGTGGCGACTGCCTTTTGCAGCCACCTGTTTTTAGCGAAATTTCAAATGCGGTCACCGAATTTGTCAAAGAATATAACATAAGCATTTACAACGAAGAAAAACACAAGGGTTTAGTTCGCCACCTTTATATCCGCAAGGGCGAAAAAACAAACGAAATTATGGTTTGCTTTGTTATAAATGGTGACACTTTGCCAAAAAGCGAGGTTATTATAAACCGACTTAAAGAAATTTGCGGTGAGCACCTTAAAAGCGTTGTGCTTAACATAAATAAACAAAACACCAATGTAATTTTGGGGGACAACTGCAAAACCCTTTACGGCAGTGATTATATTACCGACATTTTGGCAGGGGTTAAGGTGCGGCTTTCACCTTTATCTTTTTATCAGGTTAACACCACAATGGCCGAAAAGCTTTATAACAAGGCCGCTGAATATGCAAAACCACAAGGTAAAAATATCGTTGACCTTTATTGCGGTGCGGGTACAATCGGTCTTTCAATGGCAAAGGGTGCAAAATCGGTTATTGGTGTTGAAATTGTTCCCGAAGCGGTAAAAGATGCCAAATTTAACGCCAAAGAAAACGGTGTAGAAAACGCAAGATTTATTTGCGGTGATGCCAAAGCCGCCGCCGAGCAACTTAAATGTGAAAACATTAAGCCCGATACGGTAATTGTTGACCCACCAAGAAAGGGCTGTGACAGCGAGCTTATTAAAATTATTGCAAACGATTTTTGCCCCGAAAGTGTGGTTTATATTTCTTGCGATGTTGCCACATTTGCACGCGATATTAAAATCTTTGGGGAAGAGGGGTATAAATTGGTTGAATACACCCCTGCTGACCTATTCCCAAGAACAAGCCATGTGGAAACGGTTGGCGTTTTAATTAAATAATTTATTTGGAGAAATTATGACAGAACATATAAAATGTCCTAATTATAAAAAATGCGGTGGATGTCAGCTTCAAAACTTGCCTTATGAAAGGCAGTTAAGCTTCAAGCAGGTTAAGTGCATTAAATTGCTTGGTCGGTATCACCACATTAACGAAATTATAGGTATGGAAAACCCATACCATTACCGCAATAAAGTTCAGGCGGCGTTCACCACCAAAAATGGTAAGATTTTATCGGGTGTATATCAGTCATCAACACACAATATTGTGCCGGTTGACAGTTGCATGATAGAAGACAAAATCGCCGATGAAATAATTGTGACTATAAGAAAACTTTTAAAAAGCTTTAAACTTAAAACCTTTGATGATAACACCTTTAAAGGTTTTCTTCGCCATGTGCTTGTAAAACGCAGTTTTACGCTGGGTCAGGTTATGGTGGTGCTTGTGACAGGTACTACTGATTTTCCGAATGAAAGTAAGTTTGTAAATGCTTTGCTTTCTCGCCACAGCGAAATTACAACCATTGTGCAAAATGTAAACAATAAACGCACATCCCTTGTGCTTGGAAATGAAACAAGGGTGCTTTACGGCGATGGATATATCGAAGATGAACTTATGGGCAAACGCTTTCGCATTTCGCCAAAGGCGTTTTATCAGGTAAATCCCACCCAAACCGCTGTGCTTTACGGCAAAGCCCTTGAATTTGCAAATTTAAATGGTAATGAAACGGTGATAGATGCCTATTGCGGCACAGGTACAATAGGTATTTTGGCATCTGATAAAGCAAAGCGTGTAATCGGTGTCGAGCTTAACGCCGATGCGGTAAAGGATGCAAAGGTTAATGCACAGCTAAATGATGTTGATAATATCGAATTTTATGAGGATGATGCGGGCAAATTTATGACAAATCTTGCGGTCACAGGCGAAACTGTCGACCTTGTTATAATGGACCCGCCACGCGCAGGCGCAAGCTTAGAATTTTTGCGGTCTCTTATAACCCTTTCACCCGAAAAGGTGGTTTATATTTCCTGTAATCCTGAAACTTTGGCGCGCGACCTTTCGTTTTTAACACGAAAAGGTTACAAGGTGCGCAAAATTCAGCCTGTTGATATGTTCCCACATACTGAGCATGTGGAGGTTGTATGTTACATATCGCGAATAAAATGATATGTAACTATAACACTCTATTCATATTGAGGTTGTATGTTACGCATCACGTAAAAATGATATGTAATACTTTATTTATATTCAGATAGCGCATTTTAAATATAACAAATAACCGCGGTAGATTTTCTACCGCGGTTTTAATTTTAGTAATAAATTTCTCTAATAATTTCTTCGCTTTCGGCCATGCTCATACCGGGGGTTATGCGACTGCTATAAAGCAAGGATATTATACTTTTATCTTCTTTTGAAAGCTGTGGTGCATTGCCTCGCTGATAAATTATACTGTCCTTTCTTACAAGGGTGTCTTTTGTTGGGCCAAGCACTTGATACATTTCCTCTAAAATGATTGATTTGCGCTCGCTTTCGGGCTCGTCAGTGCAGATGTAAACATCACCATCGGTTATAACACCCGTATCGTTGTTGAAATTATAGGTGGCAAGACCGACTGCATTTGGTGCATCCACCTCATTTTTAAACTCGGCAAGACCGTAAAAATGAATCACCAAATTTGCTTGGGCTTTATCGTGAATTTCCATTATCCCGGGGAAACCGTCAATATCATTTAAAAAATCAATAAAATCATTTAAAACCTCATAATCACCCATAGAGGCAACGCCGTCAATGCATAGCATAATGGGGTCCTGCCATTTTGTGATTATGCTCTTTGTTGCACCATACTCGTTACCAAAGCAAACATCATTAAAATAATAAGCCATTTTATCAACGCTTACCCTATCGGCATAATAAATGCTGTGCTCGCCCGAATCGGTGTTTGAGGGTGTGCCGTTATCATCGGGTGCGGCAGAGCAACCCGTAAGCAGCAATAACAATGCAAAAATTACACAAAATAAACGCTTCATAAAAAACACTTCCTTAATATGTAATAAGTGTACCGTATACTTATTATAACACGAATACATAAATGGTGCAATAATTGTTAAAATATGAACAATTTGTAAAAAGTCAGGGAAAGTCAAACTATTTTTGCAAAATCTATTGACAAATGGAAAAATGAGGATATAATAAGGTTGTTAGCACTCGAAAGGCGAGAGTGCTAAAAAATGAAGGGAGTGAAAATTTTGGAGCTAACCCCCCGTAAACAAGCAGTTTTAAAGGCCATTGTTAAGGCATATATTGAAACCGGCGAACCGGTGGGCTCTAAAATTTTGACCGAACTTATCGAAAATGCCCCCTCGTCCGCAACGCTTCGCAATGAAATGAGCGAGCTGTGTGAGCTTGGCCTTTTGGAGCAACCACACACCTCGGCAGGGCGAATACCCACAAGCAGCGGCTTTAAGCTTTATGTTTCTAAGCTGATGCCAACGGGCGAAATTTTAGATGAAGATAAGGCGTTTATTGATGCCGCTTTTGAAAAAATTACCGAAACACCCGAAAAAATACCGTCGGCGGTGGGCAAAATACTTTCAGATATGACGGGCTTTCCCGTAATAAGCTGTCTTATGACCAACAATGCGGCGGTTGTAAAACGTGTTGAGTGCTTAAGGGTTAGTCGAAATTCGGTAATGCTGCTTGTAATTACAAACGACGGCCGAACACGAAACAGAATTGTTCGCCTTTCGCAAAATCTTAGTGAACAGCTTTTAGACCGCTTTTATGAAATTGTTGACCAAAAAATTAAACGAAAAGAAATTTGCGAGCTTACAAAGGGCTATATGCAAAGCATAATTGCTATGTCGGGGCTTGACGCTTTCAGCTTAATGCCGCTTATAACCGCCGTTTTTGAAACGGTTAGTGAAATTGAAAATGTTTCGGTTGATTTAAGCGGACTTTCCAAGCTTTATGACATAAGCGGTAATGAAGAAAACGCACGGCAAATTTTATCGCTTATTGAAAGCCGTGACCCAATTATTTCAATGTTTGAACGGGTTGGCGACGGCGTAATTTTCGGCAGCGAAAGCGGTTACAGCTTTTTGGGTGACGGCAGTATAATTGCCGCAAGCTTTAACAGCTTTGATAAATATCGTGGATATATTGCAGTTTTAGCCCCAAAACGAATTTCGTATGAACGCATTATTCCAAATATTGAATATATTGCAAAAAATCTTGGCGCACTTATTTATGAGGCACAAAAGGATATGGAGGATTGATTAAGTGGACGAGAATAAAGATACCGTTAAAACGGAAAAGAAAAAGAACAAAAAAGACATAGAAATTGAAAATTTAAAGGCCGAGCTTGAAAGTAAAAACGATTTACTTCTTCGCACCGCCGCTGAATTTGATAATTTCAAAAAACGCACCGAACGCGAAAAGCTGACCGTTGCCGAATTTGCAAAGGCAGGGCTTATAAAACAGCTTTTACCAATTTTAGACAACATTGACCGCGCCGCTCTTTCCGAAAAGGGAAGCGAGGATTATATCAAAGGCATTGAAATGATTGTTAAGCAGTTTGAGGGCGTTGCAGGCAATTTAGGTATTGAAGAAATTGCAAAGGTTGGCGACACCTTTAACCCCGAACTTCACGAGGCAGTAATGCATATTGAAGATGAAACAGTCGCTGAAAACACCATTACACAGGTTTTGCAAAAGGGCTATAAAATCGGCTCGACTGTTATAAGACCTGCAATGGTTCAAGTAGCAAATTAAAACATTTATATATTTAAAGGAGTAATTTATTATGGGTAAAATTATTGGTATTGACTTAGGTACAACAAACTCTTGCGTTGCTGTTATGGAAGGCGGCGAAGCAGTTGTAATCGCTAATGCAGAAGGTGGCAGAACTACCCCCTCTGTTGTGGCATTTTCAAAAACAGGTGAAAGAATGGTAGGTCAGGTTGCAAAGCGTCAAGCAATCACCAACCCTGACAGAACTATCAGCTCTATTAAGCGTGATATGGGTACATCTAACACCGTTGCTATCGACGGCAAAAATTACACCCCACAAGAAATTTCGGCAATTATTCTTCAAAAATTAAAGGCCGATGCTGAAAGCTATCTCGGTCAAACTGTAAGCGAAGCAGTTATTACTGTTCCTGCTTACTTTACCGACGCACAGCGTCAAGCAACCAAGGATGCAGGTAAAATTGCAGGTCTTGAAGTTAAGCGTATCATCAACGAGCCAACTGCTGCGGCACTCGCTTACAGCATTGACAAGGAAGATGACCAAAAGGTTATGGTTTACGACCTTGGCGGCGGTACCTTCGACGTTTCTATCATTGAAATGGGCGACGGCGTTCAAGAAGTTTTGGCAACTGCAGGTAACAACAAGCTTGGCGGTGACGATTTTGACAAGCGTGTTATGGATTATATCGTTTCTACCTTTAAGGCAGAGCAGGGCATTGACCTTTCAAACGACAAAATGGCAATGCAACGTGTAAAGGAAGCCGCTGAAAAGGCAAAAATTGACCTTTCCGGTATGACCTCTACCGACATTAACTTGCCATTTATCACTGCTGACTCTACAGGTCCTAAGCACTTTGAAACCACTTTAACCCGGGCAAAGTTTAACGAGCTTACTGCCGATTTGGTTGAAGCAACAATGGCACCTGTTCGCCAAGCAATTGCTGACTCGGGTCTTGATAAAAACGAAATTAACAAGGTATTGATGGTTGGTGGTTCTTCAAGAATCCCCGCTGTTCAAGAAGCAGTTAAAAACTTTATGGGTAAAGAACCCTTTAAGGGCATCAACCCTGATGAATGTGTAGCACTTGGTGCAGCACTTCAAGCAGGTGTTTTGGGCGGCGATGTTAAAGGTCTTCTTCTCTTGGACGTAACACCCCTTTCACTTGGTATTGAAACAATGGGCGGTATTTCCACAAAGGTTATCGACCGCAACACCACCATCCCCGCTAAGAAGAGCCAAATCTTCTCAACTGCGGCTGACGGTCAGACTTCTGTTGAAGTACATGTTTTACAGGGCGAACGCGAATTTGCAAGAGATAACAAAACTCTTGGTGTGTTCCACCTTGACGGCATTGCATCTGCTCCCCGCGGTGTGCCACAAATTGAAGTAACCTTTGACATTGACGCAAACGGTATCGTTCACGTTTCTGCAAAAGACCTTGGCACAGGTAAAGAAAACAATATCACTATCACCTCAAACACCAATATGTCTAAGGATGATATTGACAAGGCAGTTAAAGAAGCTGAAGAATATGCTGCAGAAGATAAAAAGCGCCGTGAGGCAGTTGACATTAGAAACAATGCCGACCAAATGATTTATACAACCGAAAAAACCTTAACCGACCTTGGTGATAAGATTACTGAAGATGAAAAGAACAAAATCAACACCGCTAAGGATGCTTTAAAGGAAGCAGTTAAGGGTGAAGATATTGAGCTTATTAAGGCAAAGCAGGAAGAGCTTCAAAAAGAACTTTATGCTGTAAGCGAAAAGCTTTATAAGGCCGCTGCTGAAGCACAACAAGCACAGCAAGGCGCTGACCAGAACGCAGCACCAAACGGTGACAATGTTTACGAAGCTGACTATACTGATGTAGAAGACAAATAATCCCTTGCAGGAATTATTTGTCAGTGAAAAGGTAATAGTGAAGAGTGAATAGGTAAGGTGTCCGCTTGCGGACGATATATATCGTTTTGCTTTGCAAAACACATAACCTATTCACTATTACTTATTACATATTATTTTAAGCGTTGCAAAGCAACGATTTTTTAGGAGAATTTATTTTGGCTGATAATAAAAGAGATTATTATGAGGTCTTAGGGGTTGACAGGTCGGCCTCTGACGACGAGCTAAAAAAAGCATATAGAAAAGCCGCAAAAAAATACCACCCCGACTTAAACCCGGGGGACGCACAGGCCGAAAAATCCTTTAAAGAGGTTAACGAGGCATACGAGGTGCTGTCCGACAAGGAAAAGCGTTCACGCTATGACCAATTTGGCCACGCGGGTGTTGACCCTAACTTTGGTGCGGGCGGCGGTTATGGCGGCGGCTTTACCGGTGATTTTGGCGACTTTGGTGATTTGGGCGATTTATTTGGTTCGTTCTTTGGCGGCGGCTTCGGCGGTGGCGGAAGACGGTCAAACCCCAATGCTCCAAAGCGTGGTAACGATGCCTCTGCCGCAGTTAATATTTCGTTTGAAGAGGCGGCAAAGGGTTGTAAAAAGACCGTTAAGGTAACCAAAATCGACACCTGTGATGAATGTGGCGGCAGCGGTGCTAAAAAAGGCACAACCACTAAAACCTGTCCCGTTTGTAACGGTAGCGGTAGGGTAACCTCGGCACAGCGCACCCCGTTTGGTGTTTTCCAAACCCAAACCGTTTGCAGTCATTGTAACGGCAAGGGAAAGGTAATTGAAAACCCCTGCCAAAAATGTAACGGCAAGGGTAGAATTCGCCACACTGTTGAAGAGGTTGTTGAAATTCCCGCAGGTATTGATGACGGTCAGGTTATAAATATGCGTGGCAAGGGTGACAGCGGTGTAAACGGCGGTCCCTCGGGCGACCTTAGAATAAATGTTAATGTGCGCCCACACCCCATTTTTAACCGCAGCGGTTATGATGTTTATTGCGAAATTCCCATCACCTTTGTTCAGGCGGCTTTGGGTGCGGATATAACCGTGCCAACTCTTGACGGAAAGGTTAAATTCACCATTCATGAGGGCACACAGCCGGGTGATGAGTTCAAGCTTAAGGGTAAGGGAATACAGCGCCTTAACTATTCGGGCAAGGGCGACCAATATGTAAAAATTGTGGTTGAAATTCCCAAAAACCTTTCCAAAGAACAAAAAGAAAAATTGAAAGAATTTGAAAATCTTTCAAGCGATACAAACTATAAAACTCGCAAAAGTTTTATGGATAAAATTAAAGATTTCTTTGAATAAAATTAAAAGCATCTCCCAAACGGAAGATGCTTTTTTCTATTTTGTAATTTTCTTTAAATCATCGATATAGCCAAGCACTAAAAGATGGTCTTCTTCATTGAAAATATATTCTGCATTAAAGGGCAAAATTTTGTCACCGCTTTTATATGCGACAATATTTACATTGTATTTATTGCGGATATCAAGCTCGATAACATTTTTGCCCTGCCATTTTTTAGGGGCTTCAATTTCAAAAATTGAATAGTTATCGGCAAGGTTTATATAATCAAACACATTTTGCGAGCATTCAACCCTTGCAATTTTACTGCAAATATCACGCTCGGGATAAATTATGCGGTCAGCCCCGCTGCGAAGTAAAAACTTTTCTTCAATATCGCGGTTTGCGGTGCTGTAAACTTTTTTGGCGCCAAGTTCTTTTAAAAGGTCGGTAATTTCAAGGCAGGCCTGAAAATAATCTTCAATACAAACAAAGCAAACATCAAAATCTTCAACACCAAGACCTTGTAAAACGGCGCGGTTTGTACAGTCGCAAACGGGGGTAGAAACAACATTTTTAAAGTCAGTTTTAAGTGCATCAAGCTTTGCTTCGTTTATATCAACTGCCATGATTTCACAGCTTTGTTTATCAAGCTCGGCAACCAAGTGGTGTCCAAGCGAGCCCATACCAATAATTAAAAATGATTTCATAATTTTCTCCTTTAACCAACGGTAATTGATTCAGCAGGGTAGGAAATTGGCGGGTTAACCCGTTTTTCAAGCAGTGCACTTGCAAAGGAAACACTGCCCACCCTACCGCAGAACATTAAAAACATAAGCACAACCTTTGAAGCCGCTGAAAGCGTGGTGGTAACACCGGCGGTTAAACCAACGGTGCTCATTGCTGAAACGGTTTCAAGCAAGGCATTTGACAACGGTACATTATCAACACTGCAAATAATAAGGGTTGCAGCAATAATAAGTGCCATATTGATGGTTATAATTAAAATTGCTTTTTTAAGAAATTCGGTCTTAATGGTTTTGCCGAAAACCGCAACCTCATCATTGCCGCGAATAGTTGAAAACGCAAAAGCAACAATAACAAAAATTGAGGTGGTTTTAACACCGCCCGCAGTCGAGCCCGAGCTGCCACCGATAAACATAAGAAATAGTGTAAGCAATACCGAAGACGGCGAAAGGGTTGCCATATCAATACTGTTAAAGCCGGCAGTACGGGGTGTGACCGATGCAAAAAATGCATTTAAAAGCTTTTGCCCAAAAGGCATATCCTTTAAGAGATTGTTATATTCAAAAATAAAGAAAAGCACAGTGCCTAAAATCAACAAAACGCCCGATACTAAAAGCACAATTTTGCTGTGTAAATTAAGGTTTTTAAGGCGGAAATGCTTAACTGTGATATCATCCCACACCAAAAAACCAAGACTGCCGATGATGATAAGGGCGGAAATTGTTAAAATTACGATATAATCACCGCTAAAATCCATAAGCGAAACAAAAGGTGTGTTTTCGCCCAAAAGGTCAAAGCCCGCATTGCAAAAGGCGGAAATCGAATGGAAAACGGCAAAATAAATACCCTTTGCCACACCGAAGTGTTTAATAAAGCTTATAGATAAAAGTGCCGCACCGATACCCTCGAACAAAAATGTACCGAGTATGATTTTTTTAATCAGGCCCGAAAAATTGTTAAGGCGGGTGGTGTTTATGGTTTCAGCCATTATAACCTTTTCACGAAGCCCCTTTTTGCGAATTACCAAACGGTAAAAAAAGGTGGCAATGGTCATATAACCAAGACCGCCAAGCTGTATAAGCACCAAGATAACTATCTGTCCAAAAAGTGACCAATAGGTTGCGGTGTTTTGGGCGATAAGTCCTGTCACACAGGATGCTGAAACAGAGGTGAACATTGCGGTTAAAATTGATGGCATTTCACCGCTTTTAGTAGAAACGGGCAGCATTAAAAGAACAGTGCCCACAAATACAATTAAAAAATAACCAAGTGCAATTATTTGCAGGTGGTTTATTCCTTTTCGTTTGATAATATCACCTCCGCATGATAATTTAAAATTATTATACTATAAAATTTTCACAAATTCAATAAAATAAAAAATATTGAATTAAAGGCGTGAAAGTGGTAAAATGTTTTTATAGTTTAATTTAAAGGGAGAACGGTATGAAAATTATTGTAAACGGTTGCGGTAAAATCGGCAGCACCATTTTGGCAAATTTAGTTGCCGAGGGTCACGATGTAACTGCTATTGATACTAACCCTGAAGTAATACAAAAATTAACTAATATATATGATGTTATCGGTGTTTGCGGTAACGGTGCCGACAGCGATGTTTTAACCGAAGCAAATGCCAAAAATAACGATTTAATTATTTCTACCGCTAATTCGGATGAAATAAATATGCTTTGCTGCTTTTTGGCAAAGCGAATGGGCACAAAAAATACTGTTGCCCGTGTAAGAAACCCCGAATATAACGACAAAAGCTTGGCTTTTTTGCGCCAAAATCTTGAAATTTCGCTTATAATTAACCCCGAGCTTATGGCATCGCACGAGCTTTTTAATGCTTTAAAGCTTCCCTCTGCTTATAAAATTGAGCCATTTTCGGTTAGAAATTTTGAAATTGTTGAGTTTAAAATCAAAGATGATTCGGTTTTAGATGGTTTAAAAATTGCCGATTTAAGAAATAAATTTAAATCAAAGTTTCTTATTTGCGCCGTTCAGCGTGGGGAAGAGGCATATATCCCGCTTGGTAATTTTGTGTTAAGATCGGGCGATAAGGTTGGCATTACGGGTTCAGTAAATGAAATTTTGCACTTTTTTAACGAGCTTGGCATAAAGCGTACTGCGATTAAAAAGGTTATGATTTTGGGCGCAAGTAAAACAGCGGTTTACCTTGCAAAAAAATTGTGTCAAATTGGCAACAGTGTTACAATTATTGATAAGGACCGACAAAAATGTGAAGAAATCAGTGCCGAGCTGCCGAAAGCACTTGTGGTTAATGGCGACGGCTCTTCGCAGGAGCTTTTAATTGAAGAAGGCATATCAAATATTGATGCGGTTGTGTCTTTAACAGGCCTTGATGAGCTTAATATTCTTATTTCTTCATACGCTTCATCAAAAAATGTTCCCAAGGTTATCACAAAAATAAATCGACAGGAGCTTATTCCCCTTGCAGAGCATTGGGGACTTGATACTGTTGTATCGCCACGAAAGACAATTTCAAACATAGTTGTTGGTTATGCGCGTGCGCTTGAAAATTCAAAAGACAGTAGCGTTGAAACCCTTTATAAGCTTATGGATGACAAGGTTGAAGCCCTGGAATTTACCGTTAAAGACGGGCTTGACTTTTTAAATGTTGCGTTTAAGGAATTAAAGCTTAAAGAAAATATACTCATTGCGGGCATTATTCGTGACAGAAAAACAATTATCCCATCCGGTGAGGATGTGCTTTTATCGGGCGATAAGGTTGTAATTCTTGCTGCAAACCAGCGAATAAATAATTTGTCTGATATTATAAGGTGATAAAATTATGAATCGTAAAATGGTTTTTTATATGCTTGGGCAAATTTTAAAGCTTGAAGCGGGGATAATGCTTTTACCGCTTATTTGTTCGCTGTTTTATCGTGAATTGAATATTGTTATCGCTTTTTTAATAACAATGGCGTTGGCATTGTTTTTGGGATTTGCACTAACGCTTTTAAACAAACCGCAAAACAAAACCTTTTTCGCAAAAGAAGGTTTTGTAATTGTGGCACTTTCGTGGATAGTAATTTCTGCTGTGGGCGCATTGCCATTTGTTATAAGCGGTGAAATCCCCAACTATATTGATGCTTTTTTTGAAACTGTGAGTGGCTTTACCACTACGGGCTCATCAATATTAACTGATGTAGAAGCCATGTCAAGAGGACTTCTATTTTGGAGAAGTGAAACACATTGGGTTGGCGGTATGGGTGTTTTGGTGCTTATTGTGGCAATTTTGCCAACTGATTCCGGCAGAACAATGCATATTCTGCGTGCCGAAATGCCAGGACATTCTGCAGGGAAGCTTACACCAAAGCTTCGCACGATGACAAAAATCCTTTATTTTATTTATACAGGGTTTACACTTTTGGAAATAATTTTGCTTTTATGCGGCGGTATGCCCTTGTTCGACGCAATCGTCAATTCATTTGGCACAGCGGGTACAGGTGGCTTTGGCATAAAGGGTGACAGTATTGGCTCGTATAACGCATTTTGCCAATGGGTTATTACAATTTTTATGCTTATTTTTGGCATAAACTTTAATATATACTATCTTGTTTTGTGCGGACGCATTCGCAGTATATTTAAAAGTGAAGAGCTGTGGACATATTTGGCAATATTTTTGCTTTCAAGCACGGTTGTTGTTTTTAATATTTTAAAAACCGTTGAAAATCTGGGCGACGCAATACGACTTTCAGCGTTTCAGGTTTCATCTATTATGACAACAACGGGCTTTGCCACAACCGACTTTAATTTATGGCCCAATTTTTCAAAGGGCATTTTGCTTATGCTAATGTTCTTTGGTGCTTGTGCCGGCTCAACTGCGGGTGGATTTAAAATTTCGCGAGTTGTGCTTTTATTCAAAAAAATAGTTGCGAGTGTCAGACAAATGATACACCCGCGTGCAATTTCAACAATAAATTTTGAAGGCAAAACAGTGGAAAATGACACTGTAAACGGTGTTTTGGTTTATCTTGCGGTCTATTGCTTTTGCTTTGTAATTATTTTGCTTTTACTTCTTTTAGAGCCCTTTGATTTAGAAACAAATATCTCGGCCGCCGCCGCCTGCTTTAATAATATAGGCCCCGGCTTGTCTCTTGTAGGACCTGCGGCAAACTTTAGTATATATTCATCATTTTCAAAAATTGTACTTTCTTTTGCAATGCTGCTTGGCAGACTTGAAATTTTTCCTCTTTTAGTACTGTTTTCACCGTCTGTATGGATTAAAAGACGTGCCAAAGCATAAAAAACAACCCACTGTGTTATGCACAGTGGGTTTTAATTTTGTTGGTATTATTCTGCCTGGGTTTCTTCAAAAACAATGTCAGCCACAACAACATTTACCTTTGTAACGGCGGTATTAGTCATTGTTTGAATTTTTTCTTTAACATTTTGTTGCACCTTTTCGGCAACCTCTTTAACCTTGGCCTCTTTTTTAACGGTTATATAAATGCCAATTTCAAGTGCACCGTTAACGCTTTCAATTTTAATGCCTTGAAGCGGGCTTTTAACCTTTACTGCATCTTTAAGGTCATAATTCTTTTTAGCAATAGCGGCAACACCATCAACCTCAAGTGTTGCAAGTTCAGCCATCTTTCTTAAAACTTCTGTATTTATTGAAAGTTTTGTTGCATTATCTGCCATTTGTGTAACCTCCGTATAAAACTTCTTATAAGACATATTGGCAATAAACACCTTGCCCTTATACCTATTATAACACAAATTTTTCATAACACAACAGAATTTTTATTTTATTGGAATAATTTTAATTTTAGAAAGCGGAATATCGGTTTGACTTGTCACAATATCCTGAATTTGCATTGTGTTTGCGGTGGTAAGTCCGTCGGACTTTACAATAATATTTATTTCATTGTCACCAATAATAGCAAGCGCCTGTGTAAAACCCTTGGCTTTAAGCAGGTTTTCAATATTTACCTCTTTTGCGGTGTTTTGGGTTATTTTTTGAAGCTTTTCAAGGGTGGCTTTTTTGTCAGCGTCAGATAATTTACTGCCCTTTAAAATTTCTTCCACTTCTTCAAGTGCATCCTCTCTTGCCTCTTTGCGCTCGTTTTTTGCGGTGGAAAAATAATCCTCGGGTTTTACGGCAGTTTCGGTGGCATTGCTTTCGGTTTTATTATCAACATAGGCCGATTCGCCCAAATATTTGGTGCTGGTTGGTAAATATTTGGTGTTAAGCCAAATTGCCGCGGCAAGTGCCAACACCATCACCCCGACAACTATTTGTCCCTTGCCAAAAACCTTACCTTTTTTCATATCAGTTTCCTCCTGCGATAAATACTCGTTTACTTGTTATATTCAAAGCCGATGTTACGGCGTTTTGAATTTTTTCGTTTAAAAGGGCGTTGTCGCCGCCCTGACACACAATGGCAACGCCCCTGATTTCGGGCATTTGCTTTGAAATTAAAATTGCGGTTTCGCTGCCGTCGGCATTTTTAACGGTTATGTATTCCTGCTTTTGCTCACTTTTTTGCTCGTCACGATTTTGGTCGTTTTTTTCTTCATTTTTTGATTCGGTGATTTCAGCATAATTATAATTGACGCTGCTTTCAAGGGTGATTACAACCGTAACCCGTCGGCTTCCCGTTATGCCAACTACAAGCTTTTTTATGTCTTTTTCAAGTGCGGTTTTATATGCCTCAACCGAAAAACTGTCGGTTGGGGTTTTGGCTTTTTCGGTATCATTTCCAAAGCTTGACAAAAAAATCAGCGCAATACCGATTATTCCAATAATGATGAGCGACTTTGGGTTTTTAAGAATTTTTACATATTTTTTAATGACATCATTCATTTATAATTTCAACCTCTACCGCCTTTGCCAAATCGCCAAGCGCGTTTAAAATGTTTTCTTTGCTTTCGTTTGAAAATATCATAACCTTACTAATTACTATGCTGTTGTTTTGTGTTTTATTAGTACAAACCGTAATTTTTGTAAATTTTATATTCGCCTCATTTAAACAAGCACTCCACACATATTCTGCCGACTGTATTTGAAGCTTATCGGAATTTTGCTCTGATATTTGGCTTTCAAAATAGGGCAAATCAAAATCGGGGTTTATTTTGCTAACGCTTGCTATAATAATTACGGTAAAAACAAGGCACAAAATATATTTAATTGGCTTTGACATTTTGCCGTTTGGGCAAATTATAAAAATACCGCCAATAAATATTGCCGACACGCAAAAGGACATAAAAAAAGAGTTTAAATAGTTCATACTGCCTTACCGCCCAAAATAACAACTGTAAGCGAAATTGTAAACATTGCAAAGCTTAAAAGCACAATGCCCACAAGCACACTTAAAACCGAATCGACGCTTTTTAAAAGGTTGGATATTTTTGAAAGCGAAAAGGTGTCACCAAAAAAGGCAAGCCCCCAAAGGCAAACCCGCCAAAGCAACAGCTCGATTACAAGGGGTAAAAATGTTAAAGCACAAATTAAAACACCCCAAATGCCAACCGACGATTTTAAAAGATTAAGGGATGCGGTAACGGTGGTAAGGGCTTCGGCAAGTACGCCGCCCGCAACCGGAACGGTGGAGCCCACAATAAATTTTGCGGTTTTGACCGAAAGGGTGTCGGCAGATGAATTTACAGCGGTTTGAATACTTAAAATTCCAATAAACAGAGTTGAAATAAAACCCATAACCCAAAGGGATATTTTCTTTATCGTATTTGCTAAATTTGTGTTTTGAAGCAGGGGTGACACCGAAGACGCAATACTTAAAGAAAGGTGACCGCTCATTAAAGGAATTACGGCAAAGTTTGCGATATATGTTACAAAATTAGCTGAAATAAGCAAAACACCGCTCATAGAAGCGGAGGTTAGCGGTTTGCCCGATGCCGCAAGTATTGCCGCAAAAACAGGGATAAATGCCGTCATAAAATAAGAGCAGCCCTTTAACACCTCAACTGATGCTGTAATAACCGAATAAATTGGGTTTAAAAGTGCTACCGATACTGCTAAAAGCGTTACATAGATAACGGTATTTTGGGCGTCGGCGGAAAGTGAACTTTCCATAACCGATGCCAAAAAAATAAGTGCCAAAATTATGCTAAAAGCTTTTAAGGGCGCTTTTGCGCCGCTTTTTATAAATCCGAAAATATGTAAAAAAGCGTTTTCGTTTGTTAAGGAATTTACCCAACCGCTATCATTAAAATCAATAGAAAATTCGTTTAAATAATCTTTGACATTGTCTGGCACATAATCGTAAAGCTCATCCGCTCCGCTAATTTCTAACTGGTCTTTGTAAAGGTCTGTTTCTTTGGCTGAAGCGGTGGTTATAAAGCAGATAGAAATTAAAAAAATTAAAATTATTCGTTTAATCATTTTATAAACCCCAATGCCATATCGCAAACGCTTATTAAAAGCGGTATGGATAAAACAAATATCGCACATTTGCCCGCAGTTTCGCAAAGGGATGATAATGAGGTTTGTCCCGCATCCTTGCAAATGTCCGCCGCAAAGCTTGTTACATAGCCAATGCCAACCGCTTTAAGCGCAACCTTAAAATATTTAATTTCAACCCCTGCCGAAATTATTTTATCGGCAATTAAATTAAGGGGTGAAATCAGTGATTTCAAAACAAAAATAAGCACCAAAACAGCAGTTAAAATTGCAATTAAAACCGAATATTCACTTTTATATGGGCGCAAAACTACACAAAGAACAGTGCTGACAATACAAATTATGATAATTTTAAAAATGTCCATTTTAAAGTCCAAATAAATCCTTTACGGTTGTAAAAAGGTCGGCAACGGCGTTTACCACCATTAAAAGCACCACAACAAGACCCGCAAGGGTGGTAAGCATTGCCTGTTCCTCTCTGCCCGAGCGTATAAGCACCTGATTTAACACCGTTACAATAATGCCGATAGCGGCAATTCTAAATATAAAATCCACATCCATAAAAATCACCTATAAAAGAAAAATACAAATAAATACACCGCACAAAAATCCAAGGCATTTATAAAGCTTTTGCTGTTCGTTAAAGGCCTTTTCGGCATCTGAAATTTTGATTTCAAAAAGTGTAATATAGCTTTCGCATCGCTTAAATTCGGTTTCGGTGTCACCAAGACCAAAGCTTAGTAAAAATTCGTTCCAAAGTGATAGGTCATCACCCTTTAAACAGTTATTGGTATTACCAATACATTGATGCAAAAGCCGTTCTTTGTTGCCACTGTGTAAACGGAGCCGTTCTTTAATTAAAAAAAGCCCTTTTTTAATTTCAATAAGATTGTTAAGTCGTTCTTTAAGTGAAAATGCCTTTAAAAAGCCGACTGCGGTAGAAACAACCAAAATAAGTAAAAGCCCTAAAATTTTAAATAAAGTTGTCATTGAAAAGCTCCTTAACTGAAATAATTTTAATTTCATCGCCAATTTTTCGTGGCATTAACGCAACCTGCTTTATTGCACCGCTTTTTAAAAGGCGGCTTGTGATTTCGCGGCTTTTAAGGTCAAAAAGGTTTTCAATGTGGGCGGTTGTGATGATGCCTACACCCGATAAAAAGCTTTGGCTAACGGCATAAAGCTCGTCTAAATTTCCAATTTCATCAAATGCAATAAAATCGGGTGACATAGTGCGAAGTGCAATTTCAATACCTTTTGCCTTGTCGCTGCAATTTAACACATCGGTCGAAAGCCCTAAATCAAGCTGACCGCCACCTGCAATTTCACCTCTGGTGTCAATTACTGCGGTGCGGTAAAGCTTTTGCGCATCGCCGCTTGAAAGCTGTCGGACAAGGTCACGAAGCAGGGTGGTTTTACCACTTGCAGGCGGGCCTGCAATTAAAAGACCGCTGTACTTAAAATTTTGCAAAACAGTGTTGGCACAGCCCTTAACCTCGCGACTTATGCGTAAATTAAGTGAGGTTACATTCTGCATTATGCCACCACTTAAATTACCGCACACACCCGCACGGCTTCCGTTTTGCATTATTATAAACCCTTCCCTAAGTTCTTTTTCGTGCGCAAAAACCGAGCCCTCGCATAAAAGATTAAAGCAATCATTTAAGGTTTGCTCATCGCAAATTAAAAGGTCGCTTGCATATTTTAAATAGGTTTGTCCGTTTGTTTTCAAAAACAAGGTTTTGTCATAAACGGTTAGGGCAACAGGTAAATTTTTTCTAAGCCGAATTTCTGAAATACTGCTTTGAATTTCGGGCGAAAGACTATAAAGCGCTTGCCGAATTTTTAAGGGCAGGGCATAAAGTATAGCGGTTAGTGATTTATCTAAAATCAAAAAAATTCACCTCAATAAAACCTATGCAACCCTTGTCCTAAAATAGAACAGGCATTTGGTGTGAAAAATCGGCAAAAAAATTAAAAAAATTATAAAAAAATGTAGATTTCATATTATAGATGTGTTAAAATAGTTTGTAACTATTTTATGTTATAAATTTTTAAGATTTAAGGTGAAAATCAATGGAAAGAAAAGTTGGTACAGTATCTCGTGGTATTCGTTGTCCTATCATCCGCCAAGGCGATGATTTGGCGCAAATCGTAACCGACAGTGTTTTAGAAGCTGCTGAAAGCGAGGGCTTTGAGCTTCGAGACCGCGATGTTATCTCAATGACCGAATCAATCGTTGCTCGTGCACAAGGTAACTATGCTCACATCGATGCTATTGCAACCGATGTTAAGGAAAAATTCGGTGGAGAGACTATTGGTGTTATTTTACCGATTTTGTCACGCAACCGTTTTTCAATTTGTCTTAGAGGTATTGCCAAGGGTGTTAAAAAAATCGTTTTAATGCTTTCTTATCCTACCGACGAAGTTGGTAACGACCTTGCTGATATGGAAAAACTTGAAGAAGCAGGAATTAACCCCTTCTCTGATGTTTTAACTCTTGAACGTTATCGTGAGGTTTTCGGTGTTCACCGTTTACAGTTTACAGGCGTTGACTATGTTGAATATTATCAACAGCTTATCCGTGAAAGCGGCGCTGAGGTTGAGGTTATTTTTGCTAATCAGCCCACCGCCATTTTGAAGTATACCGACTGTGTTTTGAACTGTGACATCCACACCCGTGAAAAGACAAGACGCGT
This sequence comes from Clostridia bacterium, assembly GCA_017549565.1. GTDB lineage: Bacteria > Bacillota > Clostridia > Oscillospirales > Acutalibacteraceae > UBA737. Next base: position 4,731 of record JAFYUI010000029.1, on the reverse strand, counting down.
TTTGAAAAAAGCAGGCGCTCGTATCGTTTACGGTATGGACCAAATCTTGTCAAGCTCTGTTAACGGCAGCGGTTATAATGAAAATTACGGTCTTTTGGGCTCTAATAAATCTACCGAAGACACCATTAAGCTTTTCCCAAGAAATTGCCAACCCTTAGTTGAAGAAATTCAGCAAAAGATTTTAGAAAGAACAGGCAAGCATGTTGAGGTTATGGTTTATGGTGACGGCGCATTTAAAGACCCGCTTGGTAAGATTTGGGAACTTGCAGACCCCTGCGTTTCTCCCGCATATACCGCAGGTCTTGAAGGAACACCTAACGAAATCAAGCTTAAATATTTGGCTGATAATGACTTTGTAAACCTTTCAGGGCAAGAACTTAAGGATGCTATTTCTAAAAAGATTAAGGAAAAGGGCACCGTTGTTATCGACGATATGACCGCACAGGGTACAACCCCCCGCCGCTTGACCGACCTTATCGGCTCACTTTGCGACCTTACCTCCGGCTCTGGTGATAAGGGCACTCCTGTTGTTTTGGTTCAGGGCTATTTCGACAATTATACAAACTGATTTATCCAAGGCGAAAGAGGTGCTTTATGTCAAATAATGTCCGCCCAGAAAATATGAAACGAATTAATACATTCGAACTTGCAAACGAATTTATTGATGAACAAATAAAGGAAATTCGTCGGCAGGTTGGCGATAAGAAGGTGCTTTTGGCACTTTCAGGCGGTGTAGACTCTTCAGTCGTTGCCGCTTTGCTTATAAAAGCCATTGGCAAACAACTTGTTTGCGTTCATGTAAACCATGGTTTGATGCGTAAAGGTGAAAGCGAACAGGTTATTGAGGTTTTTGGCAAAGAACTTGATGCCAACCTTATTTATATCGATGCTACTGACCGATTTTTAAATTTACTTCAGGGCGTTAGCGACCCCGAAAAGAAGAGGAAAATTATTGGTGGCGAATTCATTAAAGTATTTGATGAAGAGGCAGCCAAGATAGAGGGTATTTCTTTCTTGGCGCAGGGTACAATTTACCCCGATATTTTAGAATCTGACGGTGTTAAGGCACACCATAATGTTGGTGGTCTACCCGAAGATATGGAAATGGAACTTGTCGAACCCGTTAAGCTTCTTTATAAGGACGAGGTACGCGTTGTTGGTGAAGCATTAGGCCTTCCGCATGCAATGGTTTACCGCCAGCCCTTCCCGGGCCCAGGTCTTGGTGTTAGATGTCTTGGCGCAATTACCCGCGACAGATTACATGCTCTTCGCGAGGCCGACGCAATTTTAAGGGAAGAATTTGACATTTGCGGTTTAGCCGAAAAGGTTTGGCAATATTTTATTGCTATTCCCGATATGACCGCAGTGGGTGTTATTGACGGCAAGCGCCTTGATGGTTGGTGTGCGATTATTCGTGCTGTTAACACTACCGATGCAATGACTGCTACTATTGAAGAAATCCCTTATGAAGTTCTTCACAAGATTACCGCTCGCATCACAAGTGAGGTTAACGGCATAAGCCGAGTACTTATGGATATCACCCCAAAACCTGTGGGAACGATAGAATTTGAATAACAGGTACAGTATTTAATAATAGGAAAAATAATATATTTCAAAGAGCTTGCGTGGTGTTATATTTTGCACTGCACAAGTTCTTTTTTATATAGCTGTTATATTATAGATACAAAAGAAATGTTGAAATGTGTAAATTAATATTGTAAAATAAAAATGAAAAGATTTAATTTTGGGAGGGTTATATGTGGGTGAAGTTTTTAATAACAAAAAAATAAGCTCACCGTTTGGAATATTTTTTCAAATACCTGTGTTTATTATGGCGACTTTTGGATTATATAACTTAATGGAAAAATTTTTCTACAGTCTCACCAAATATACAATGGTAGAAAAACCAACATTTATAGGTTTTGAAAATTATTCGTATATTTTCAAAGATGAAGTAATTAGAAAATGTCTTGGCAACACGGTTGTTATGGTTTGTGTCACGGCAATATTGCTTATTATTACAGCCGTTTTACCTGCAATTTTTATGGCAAAGCTTAAATTGCCGTTTGGCATTACAGTTATGGGTGTGTTTGCTGTTATAAGCATTACCTGTGCCATGCTTTCTAATTTCTTTAATGTGTTTTTTAGTGGGGACAGTTATGGAATATTAAATTCTTTGCTTATGAATGCCTCTGTTATCGACAAACCAATACCGTTTACACAACATTTTTCGGCGCCGTTGGCGGTTATTGAACTTTGGCTTTATTGTTTGGCACCCGTATTTTCAATTTCATATATCGCCGCAAGAATGAAGCACAGTTTTTTAGGAGCTGCAATTGCGGTTTGTTTAATTCCCGTATTAATGTACACCGGCGGCGGAAGAGTAACCGCTATTGTTGGATATCCATCAAATAATAATAGTGCGGATTGGCTTTATACAATATTTCAAGATTACCTTATGACAAGGTTTGATGTGGGCTTTGCTTATGCGATTTTGTTTATAGGCCTTATAATGCTTATCGGTTGGTGTGCAGTGGTTTGTTTGGTGTCTTTCGGGTTATGGAAACTTTTTAAAGACATTAATTTAAATTGCAGGGCAGTTAAAACAATAGGATTTATAACCTTTTTAATTGCGTTGCAGGGGTTTGTAATCGTTTTGTTTTTTGTTTCAATGTATTTATCAAGGGCGTTTATGCCATTAGATGAATTACTGGTTTTTCCGTCTCACCTTTTTGTCAAAAGGCCAACTCTTCAAAATTTTTCTAATTTAGCACCATTAACATCGAATTTTGAGGTTTCTTTTTCAAAGTATCTTGCTAATTCGCTGGTTGTAGTGCCGGCAATGATAATGTCTGTGTGCCTTTCTGTTGCACTTCCTTCGGGCGTTGGGCTTGGGCTGTTCAAAGCGTTTAAACGACAAAAGCTGTTATTATTTTGCTTTGTACCGTTTTTATTTATTTGTGGTTTTTTTACTTTCAGTTGGTTGGGAATAGTTAACAGTTATAATGTTTATGTGTTTAATTTCTTATCAAGCTTTGAATTTTTAATGGCGGTATTTCTGGTATATCTCACCGTAAAACTTGTTTTTTATGACCGAAAGCCACGCATATTAGGTATTTTATTGGGAAGCTTTTTTGTGTTATCTTCATTTTATGCAATCGGTGTGATAAGAGGTATATGGCACAGTGGTGGCTCCAACATATATGACCAAAACCTAAAAATTTGGGCCGATATCTCTGCGATGGTTTCTTCGGGCGGTATAGCAAGAAGTGGTATTGCCGCCGCAAACGATATGTTAATGTTGCTCACAACTGTAACGGTGGTAATGGTTCCATTGGCTTTATTGCTTGTACTTTATCTTTTATATCGAAAGAGTACTAAAAATTTAGCAAAATAAAAACAGCAGGAATTTTTCCTGCTGTTTTTATTTAAACTGTTTCATATCCAATAAGTATTCCGCCTTTTTCAGCGTAAAAGCTGCAAAGACCTTGGGTTGAATAAATCTTGATATTAGCCGTATTAAACTTTTCTAAAATTTTAGTTTTAAGTTCATTAGCGCCACTTTCATTAAAGCAATGAGCTATTCTTATTTTACCGCCATTAAAACCGTTAGCAATAAGGTTTTCTAAAATTGTATCAATCGACTTTCTAAGTCCACGGCATTTATCAAGAGGTTGCAAAGTGCCTTGGTCGCTTGCTTTGCCCACAATGCAAATACCAAGCAGTCCTGCGATTTTTGCAACAGCGGGGCTAATTCTGCCGTTGTTGGCAAAATTGGTTAACGATTGTAAAATAAAAATCAAACCGGTTTTTTCTTGATATTTAATAATTTCTTTCGAAATTGTGTCAAAATCCTTGCCACTTAATATAAGTTCTTCAAGTTTTTCTACGAGTATTGCTTCACCGGGTCCTGCCGAAAGTGAGTCAATAACAAACACGCGGCGGTCCGGGTGTTCGGTTTCATAAATTTCTTTTGCCGCCATTGCGGCGTTAAAGCTGCCCGAAAGTCCGCTTGTGATGGCAACCGCAAAAATATACTTTGAATTACCAAAAGCTTTAAGCCACTCGTCAGGGTTGGGGCATGATGAGGTTGATTTACCCTTATATGTTTTTAGATAATCCACCATTTCGGCAATATTTATGTCTTTATTGTCGCAAAATTCCTTTTCATCGGTAATGATTTTTAGGGGCGCCGACGAAAAAGGAACATTATTAAGCGTGAATAGATCTGCCGCTGAATCGGCAACAATGCGAAAGCTGTTATATTTATTTTCCATAATTTTTCCTTTCAAATTGAACTATATGTTATTTTAACATTTTGTATGTATAAAAGCACTCTATTGTTGTGATTTTAAACTCTACTGTCAGTATAGTCGGCCTTTCAAGGTGTATTATTGTTTATTTTTGCAGTTTTATAAAAGGAAAAGCCACCGATTTCTCGGTGGCTTTAATTATATTACTGATTATTGCTTGCCGTAAAGCTCAACCAATTTTTCAAGGTGAGCACGACGAGCTTTTGCAGCTTCGCTTGCTTGCTCGAAGAGTTCATCAGCGCGTTCTGGGAAGGAACGGGTGAGTGATGAGTAACGAGCTTCGTTAAGGAGGAATTCCTTATAATCAGCAGTAGCGGGCTTGCTGTCGAGTGAGAAGGGATTCTTACCTTCTGCTTTAAGAGCAGGGTTGTAACGGAACATATCCCAATAACCAGCAGCAACGGCCTTGCGCATTTCG
>JAFYUI010000003.1 GCA_017549565.1 Clostridia bacterium | reverse complement strand
TAGAGCGCCACCTTGCCAAGGTGGAGGTAGCGAGTTCGAGCCTCGTAATCCGCTCCACAGGGTGCTTAAAATAAGCACCCTTTTTTTAACTAAATAAGGCACCATAGCCAAGTGGTAAGGCAGAGGTCTGCAAAACCTTTACGCCCCGGTTCAAATCCGGGTGGTGCCTCCAAAAATCCCGAATGCGAAAGCGTTCGGGATTTTACTTTTTCACTCTTCACTTTTCACTAAAACTTTAAGAACGGGATTTTTGGAAGGTAAGAAGTAATAGTGAATAGTGAAGAGGTATTGCGACTTCACTGCTTTTATGCTATAATACACCTATAAGACGAACAAAAAAAGAAGTTCACATCAATTATCTATATAATTATATCAACACAAAACCCATATTTAAGGAGTGATAACTTATGATTAAAGTTACATTGCTTGGGGATTCTATTCGCGCGATAGGATACGGCAAGATGGTACCTGAGCTTCTTGGCAGTGATTTTGAGGTTTTTCAGCCGGAAGAAAATTGTCGTTTTGCAAAATATACCCTTCGCGGAATATTTGATTGGAAAGAACAAATGGAAGGCACAAATATCGTTCATTGGAACAATGGGCTTTGGGATATTTGCAATCTTTTCGGCGATGGCGCTTTTTCTAGCGAGGAAGAATATATTAGTAATATATTAAGAATAGCTGATATATTATTAAATAAATACGATAAGGTTATTTTTGCAACCACAACTCCTGTGAGACCTGAAAATCAGTATGATAGCAATAAGCTAATTGAACGCTATAACCAAATAATTGTTCCCAAACTTCGTGAAAAGGGTGTTATTATAAATGATTTGCACAGCTTGGTTTCGACCGACGTTTACCGTTATATTTCGCAGGACACCATTCATCTCACCGAAGAGGGCATTAAACTATGCGCTGAGCAAGTGGCAATGATAATCAAAAATACCGCAAACACTTTACCATTTGTTTCTGAAAATAAAAATACCGATTACAAATCAGATAATAAATCTTTAGGACTTCCAGTATAAACAATAATCAAACACTTTATGATACTTACGGTGAGTGATAATTTTAGCAAAAACTAAAACGAAACTTCTTTAAACTATAATAATTTATTATTTGCAATTCGCACAGTCCTTTATCCCGAATGGTTGCGTGATGGCACAGGTATTACGGGACAATTTATAATTACCTTTTTCCTTTGTTTGGTGTATTATATATTTAATAAAAAAATATAAAAAGAGAAAATAATCCTCGGTTTTCATCCAGTTCTTTTTCTTAGAAGAGAGACAAAAATCCCGTTCACGTAAGTGGGCGGGATTTTTACTTATTACTTCTTCACTCTTCACTTTTCACTAAAACGTGAACGGGATTTTTGGAAAGTAAGAAGTAATAGTGAATAGTGAAGAGGTATTGCGGCTCCACCGCTTTTATGCTATAATACGCATAGGCGGTGAGCAAATGGAAAAAGAAAAACTTACGAGGAATATAATTAAAAAAGATTTGCAGAATGAAGTAATGAAGAAAGTTATGTATTTTTTTGGTATTTTTTTGCCTTTTTTAGTGTTTTTTGCCTTTTCTATATTCATTTTCGGCAGAGATGATATTGCTTTGTTTTATAAGTTGGGTATGTATTTTTGCGTGTTTGTAATGTTTATTATTTCGCTTAAAAAAGGAATAGAAATCGCCCAATTATTGATGTGGTTCAGCAGTTTTTGTATAGTGGAAGATAAGCTAGTGGGTATGGATATAAGAATAGAAAAAATAAAGGAGAGAGTCAACAGCTATCAAACATACAATCTGTATTTTTCGGGTTATGGGGAATATAAATTGCCAGATACCAATTATGTATGGAGCGATATGTTTTCAATGGAAGGCAAACAAGTTTATGAGCGTTCAAAATGTGGAGATAAGTTTTATCTTGCAGTGTCAAATAAGAATAATGGTAAAATTCTCTATGCTTATTGTCTGGATTTTTTTGAATTTGAAGAATTGGATAGCGGCGGCAACTAACAAATAAGGAAAATTAACGGTTTTCAGGCACATTTCATTCGTGTAATTAAGTTCAAAACTCCCAAAAAGAAAAGCAAGTCATTTGACTTGCTTTTTCTTTTTGTGTTTGTGTCCGCAGGACACAACTTCGTTTGACCGATAGGTCAACATCATTTTTTGCGAAGCAAAAACATCATTCCGCCTTGGCGGACACAAAACGAGGTTGCACCTTTTGGTGTAAACGATGTTGTCTTCGGCAAACAGTGCCCAGCTTCGCACAAACGATGTGGGCTAACGCCCAACGATGTTGCACTCCGTGCAAACATACTTGCGTCTCCTCCGCTTTTATGCTATAATACATTTAAAGGTCGGTGGGCAAATGGAAAAAGAAATTCTAACAACCGAAATAATTCAAAAAGAGTTGCAAAAGTACTATGCTAAAAATTTATGGATGTTTTTAGTGGCGTTGCCATTTTATGCATTTATGGTGGTGTGTCTTGCCTTTTTCACAATTCTTTTTATAAATGTAATACTTCCTAACAAAGAAGCTTTAAAAATTATAGGTATTGTAATGTGTACTATATTGGGGCTTCTTTATTTATATGAGTTTTGTAATGCCGTTAAAGACGCAATAAGAATTAGAAAAGGCAATTTTCAGGTAACAAATGATTGGGTTGTTGACAAATTGCCGCAAATTCGCACTCGTCGCCGTTATAGACCATACACCTTGGTGTTTGCAAGAAGTGGGAAGTATGGTATTCCCGATACTCTAAATTACAAATGGTCAAATTTATATAATATGTATGAAGATGCGGTTTATCGCATGTCTGATTTGGATGATGATTTTTATGTTATAAGGGTTGGAAACAAAAACCTTTTAGCATATAGTAAGAAAATGTTTGAACTAAAATGATGTTTTTGCTTGTTTTTAGGATTTTTTATGTGATATAATTACAATGAATTCGATAAATATCAAATAGGAAATTTTTGGCAATATTAAAGGGGATATAAAATGAAGAAAATATTATCGTTTTATTTGGTTGCGGTTTTAATGGTTTGTGCTTTTTCCGCTTGTAAAAGTGGCAATAATCAATATTTGGTCGACAATTACGACGATTTTTATGCACAACAGCAAAATTCAAACAATTCAAGTACTGACAGCACTACATCTAATGATGAACACATTAATATTCCTACTGATACAAATTCCGGTGGTTTGACAAATTCAAATAACTCAGTTAACTCTAACAGCTTTGTTAATTCAAACAATTCAGTTAACTCTAACAGTTCGGCAAATTCTAATAATTCATCAAACAACTCATCATATACTCCGCCGACTGTGCCACCGATAGATTATGAGGAACTGGGTTCTCTTAAGGCAAAAGACCTTCCTAAATTCGAATACGGAAAAGGTACAACACAAACCTTTAAGCAGGACGATAGATACATATCAAGGGCAACAAATACAACGGCTGATGATTATAATAAATATCTTAATGACTTGATTAAAAAGGGCTTCACTAAATATTCTGACAATAAAATAGGAAGTAATCTGTTTACCACTCTTGTAAACCAAGTTACAATAGTAACAATAAGTTTTATGCAAAAAGATGCTGTAACAACAGTTATAGCTGAGCCAAAAACTTATTTATACCCCCGCAAACAAGATAACAAGTATCAAAGCAAGGAGATACAACCGGTATTAACAGGCATAAATGGTGTTACAACCGTTGTTGATTATGGGTTGGGCTTGGTTATCCGTTTGGATGACGGAAGTTTTATTATAATTGATGGTGGCTTGAGTGATCCAAATCATGTAGATTCTACAAAGCTTTTGAATATTTTGAAAGAACAGTCCCCTTCGGGCACTAAAAAGCCGGTTATTGCAGCGTGGATATTCACACATTGCCATGGTGACCATATGGGCCTTTTTAACACTTTTTCAATTGATTATCGTGATAAAGTTGTTATTGAAAGTTTTTATTGCAATTTCCCAACTGAAACAGGTATTAAAAAGACCGATGACTATATGTTTGATGATACAATTTATCGATATAATCAATTCAAAAAAGCAATGACACAGTATTATCCCAATGTTCCTAAAATTAGGACTTATACAGGGGATAAATATTACATACGAAATGCTGTGATTGAAATTTTGTTTTCTTATGAAAACCTTTTCCCAAGTAATTTTGATAACGGCGATTTTGAAGATTTGAATGCCGCATCTCTTATTTTCACTGTAGATGTCGGCGGCCAAAGTATCATGGTTACCGGTGATGTTGAAAATTCCGGAATGAAATTTGCCGCAAGAAATTATGGCAGTTATTTAAAGAGCGATATTCTTCAAATGTCACACCATGGTTGGAACAGTGAAGTTAGTTTTTATTCAGCTGTTGACCCAACTTATGCACTGTTGCCCGTTAATTTTAAAAGCTTTGAGTATCTTTTTACAAACACCGGATATCCGGGTAATCAATGGCTTGTTAATAGTCCAAATCTTCGCCAAGTTATTGAATTTAGTAAATATACGGTAAGCATACCTCTGCCGTATAATCCATCTGACGATGTAATACAAAAAATTCCAAATACAGCTACCAAATACCCTGTATATCCGACTTTAAAGGTTGAACCTGTAAAACCTGCATCCAGCGTTCCGACTGCATGGTTTGATTTAGGGTTTAAAAACGGACAAGCTTATGATAAGATGGGTAATTTAACCGTTACAAAACCGGGTGGCACAATTGGTACAACAACTGTAAATTATAATAGCAAGTCATATAATGTTACAGCACTTACGGCCGATAGCAATGGCGAAGGGTTGCTTGTAAAATTGCCTTTCACAAACCAAACTCAATACAAAAATTGGTTAATGAACGGTTGCACATTTGAATTGTTGGTTCAAGTTAATAAATCTCCAACCGGAACATCGGGATTTTTCACAAATGTTTATGCCGGTGGCGCATCGCTTTATTACCGTGTTGCAAACGGCAAAAACCAACTTCAGTTCCAATTAGGCACAACAAGTTCAAGCGGTGTGACAAATTCTTCTAATAATTATGCCAGCGCCGCTACTACCAATGTTGCGGTGGGACCTGTAGCAATTCCCGAAAAGCAACTTGTTCATTGTGTTGGTACTTATGATAAAGCAAGCAATACACTTAATTTATATTATAATGGCAAGCATGTTTCGGTTGGTTCGTATGGCAACGGCGAATTCAAACTTGGCAATGCAAGCTACGATGTTTTGGGGATAGGTCTTAATCCACCTTACCCATCCGAATCGTTTGGTAAGACGGGTTCTTTAACAGTTATTGGCGCAAAACTTTATAAAACAGCCCTTACTGAAGCCCAAGTTTTAAAAGAATATACCGACTTAATTGCCTCTATTATAAAGTAAAAAACATAATTATGCCCAACTTTCAAGTGTGGAAGTTGGGTGTTTTTTTATTGACAATAAATCGTAAAAAAGTTATAATATTAATGTTAAATTTGTTTAAAAGAAATGAAGAGGATGCTAAATTGAAGAAAATTTTCGTTACAGTTATTATGCTTGTTTTGGTGGTAAATTTGCTTTCGGCTTGTAAAGATAATTCAAAACAATATTTTGAAGACGATTATAATAATTATATATCAAACACCGAAAGTTCTAATTCGACAAGCACCGATACGACAATTTCTAACAATAGTTCCACTGTTGCTCCCATTCCAAACACCAACAGTTCACAAACCTCTTCTGAAACATCTTCCCAAATAAAACTTCAACCGCACGAGTTACCAAATTATAATCTCAATACCGATTATGTAAGGGACCAAAAACAAGAACATCGCTTTGTTAAGAAAATGTCGTTTGCAACAAAGCAAGATTATGACGGATATCTTAGCAGTTTAATTAAAGATGGTTTTACTAAATATGATGAAAATAAAATAGGGGATAATTTATTTACTACATTAATTAAGAAAACCACTTTTGTTTCTATTTCATATACCCCCGGCAATAAGGCATTAAAAATCATTTCGGAACCGCTTGGTGACTTATATCCCCGCAAAAGTGAAAATAAATATAAAAGTCAAAACATTCAAAGCTTGTTTACAGGTATGAAAGGTGAAAATTCGACCGCTTCTTCAGGGCTTGGGTTTATAATTCGTCTTGATGATGGTAGCTTTATTATTATTGATGGCGGTGGCGGCGATTATAATTCGGTTGATTCGAATAAGCTTATGAAAATACTTCGTGACCAGTCACCCGCAGGCACAGAAAAACCTGTTATTGCAGCGTGGATTTTCACCCACTGTCACGATGACCATATTGGTGTATTTAATGCCTTTTCTAAGGATTTTCATAAAGAAGTTATAATAGAAAGCTTTTATTATAATTTCCCAACCGAAGAAGCATTGCAAATAGCAGCAAAGTTTATGTTTACCGATAAATATTACGGATATAATCAATTTAAAGATTGTATGAATTATTACCAACAAGCCACAACAATAAGACCACATGCTGGTGAAAGATATTATATCCGCAATGCCGTTATTGAAGTATTGTTTTCTTATGAAGACCTTTTCCCTGACAGTATTGAAAACGGGGGCGCCAAAGACCTTAACGAATCATCACTTATATTCACCGTTGAAATTGGTGGGCAAAAAATGATGATAACAGGCGACGTAGATGCAAAGGGAATGAATTTTGCAACAAGAAATTACGGTAATTATTTAAAGTGTGATATTCTTCAAATGTCACACCATGGTCAAAACGGAACAGTTGAATTTTATTCCTTAGTTAATCCTACTTACGCTATTTTGCCTGTTTCATATACAATCCCAAGTCGTTTCACCTATAACGATGCAAACAGGTGGCTTGTAAACAGTAAAAATGTTCGTCAATTTATTGAATTTGGCAGGTCTAATGTCACATTCCCGCTTCCTTATAACCCGTCCGATGCGGATATTTATGACCGAGTTCCAACCCAAAATACCATTTATAAAATATATCCATTGCATTAATTTTTTATTATATAATGAAAGGAATTTTCAAAATGAAAAAACTTTTATCGCTTTTTCTTGTGCTTGTTTTAATTGCGGGGTTTTTTACCGCTTGCAAAAACAGCGAAGCCAATCTTTCTACCACGGTATTCACAGAAATTAAAAATTCCGGTCTGCAGAATGACTATTCGTTGGAATTTGAAGAAGGCCATAAGTATGTACAAAGGTTACTTTATGCCGAAAAACAGGATTATGAAAATTGCCTTTCTATATTGTCGGATGCCGGATTTAAAAAGCACACCGAAAATCAAATAGGTGACAACCTTTTTGCAACTCTTTACAACAAGGTTACAACAATTTCACTTTCATATATGCCTGGAAATGCTTCAGTTAGAATTGTTGCCGAACCCAGGGGCGAACTTTTCACACGCGAACAAGATAATAAATATAAAAGCAAGAATATCCAAACCTTATTTACAGGTATGCAATGCGACAATATGTCGGGGTATTCGGGTCTTGGGTTTATAATTCGTCTTGATGATGGCAGCTTTATTATTATTGACGGCGGTCAAGGCGACCCATATTCTGTTGATTCTAACAATCTTATGAATATACTTCGCGAACAGTCACCCGAAGGTACAAAAAAACCTGTTATTGCAGCGTGGATAATTACCCATAACCACAGCGATCACACAGGTGTGTTTAATACATTTGCAACAGATTTTCATGACCAAGTTGAAATTGAAAAAATTTATTATAATTTCCCAAAAGATGAAGAACAATATTACAAACCAAGTGAATCGCTTTATGGTTTTGCTCGGTTTAGAGAATGTTTGTCAGAATATTATGCAAATGTTCCGGTAATTAAACCACACACAGGTGATAAATATTATATCCGCAATGCTGTTGTTGAAATGTTGTTTTCTTATGAAGACCTTTATCCGTTAAGTTTTAACACTGGCACTTTAAGCGAACTTAATGATTCATCGCTTGTATTTACAATTGATGTTGCCGGTCAACGAATAATGATAACAGGTGACGCTGATACACGCGGAATGAATCAAGTGGTACAATGTTTTGGCGATTATTTAAAGAGCGATATTCTCCAAATGTCGCACCACGGACAAAACGGCACAGTAGATTTCTATACTAAAGTTGACCCAACCTATGCGCTTTTGCCAATGTCTCATTTTGAAATTTCGCGTTTAGAGGCAAACGATGCTAATAAGTGGTTAGTAAACAGCGATAATGTGCGCCAGTTCATTGAATTTAGTAAGCATAATGTAACCTTTGCGCTTCCTTATAATCCGTCTGATAGTGAAATTCAAAGAATTCCCGATTGGAGCACAACCTATCCAACCTATCCTTCGTTAAAGGTTGAAGCAGTAAAATCCGCCGATAAGTTACCTGAAGCATGGTTTGATTTGGGCTTTAAGGACGGCAAACCATATGATAAAACAAGTAACCTTACTGTTACGATGACGAAGGGCACAATTGGTAAAACGACAGTTAATTATAACGGGAATAAATATGATGTTACTGCTTTTACCGGCGATAGTGCAAAAGAAGGTTTGCTTGTTAACTTGCCGTTTAAAAACGCAAATGATTATTCAAAGTGGTTGATGGATGGCGCCACATTTGAATTGTTAGTTCAAATTAATAAACAAGCAAGTGAAGACGCCCCATTGTTTGCTAACACAAATGTGGGCGGTGTTGGAATTTTAAGTCGTAATCAAGAAGGCACAGGCCAAGTGCAATTTGCTTTGGGTAGTACGGATGCTAATAGTGCGCTTAATAAATTAGATTCTTTTGCACTGGCGGCACGCAAATGGCCAAATGAAGGCCCCGCTTACCTTTCAGAAAAACAACTTGTTCACCTTGTTGCTACATACGACAAAAAGGCCAATAAGTTAAGCATTTATTACGATGGAAAGCACGCTTCCAGCGGCGCATTTGGTAAAGGTGAATTCAACCTTGGAAACGCAGGCTTTAATGCTTTGGGTATAGGTATTAATCCATCAAATAACGCTGAATCGTTTGGCAAGACAGGTTCGTTTACAGTGCTGGGTGCAAAGCTTTATAAAACTGCATTTAACGAAGCACAGGCATTAAAAGCATATAATGACTGCATCAGTGAGTTTACAAAATAAAAACAAAAAATAAGAACACCGTTTAGGTGTTCTTATTTTTTTGCGGTTTTAAATATAAAATTAAAGATAATAGCGATAAAATTAAAAGCAAAACGGTAATTATTATAACCAAAGTAAATATGCTTTGCAAATAACCGCTTGCAAGGTTATAAAGGGCCGATTCTTCAATAGGTATGCGGTTTATAAGGTCGCCCAATAAAACAAACAAAACCATAAATAAGTAAAGCGCTGAATTGCCGCCAAAAGCTGTAAAAGTATAAAACGCGGTTTTTAGGCGTTTGTGTTGCAAAAAGAAAATGAAAACCATAATACCAATAGATAATATTGCCGAGCCCACAAAACCGATTGCCGCAATTTTTTTGAATTTAGTGACTGTGCCCAAAAGCTTTGGAATAAGCCGAACTTTAACAGATAAATCATATTCATCCATACAGCTGTTTACAAGGTCGTTTATATTTTGCTCTAATTCAGCTTTTGGAATAAGTCCCCAGTCGTTTTTATAGGCATAATCACTGACCACCTTATGTACCTTTTCTTTTAAAGCGGCGGTATCAATCGTTTCGCCACTATATGCCTTTTTAAAATATTCACGGCTGTCATTTTCTATTCTTTCCTCGGTCAGGAGAGCCAAAAGTTCATCTCGCTCCTCCATACCGCAAATTGCCGCAAGGTTATCCCATTTATCTGCTATTTCCTGCTTTAAGGGTTTTACATAGTTGCTGTTTAAAATCGCATCATCAAGCATTTTGGGATTGGCAACGGTGCAAAGGATAAGCGCACAAACTGTAACACCGAAAAGCGTAAAGGTTAAAAACAGGGCCAAAATATGAGAAATAAGTGATGAAAGCTTTTCTTTTGTCATTATCCTGTCACCCCTTTATCAATAAGTGGGCCCGAAAAATAATCGGCACAAACAAAGAAGCGTTTTTTAACATTGCCAAGGGCGGTTTGCTCATAATAACAGGTGTAAAGTACAAGGTTTTCATCTTTTCGGTTCATATCATAAACACTGTTATCATAAGCGAAGTGTACACCGGTATAGCTTACCTTATATAAATAAACGCCATAGGTGGTGGTCACCTTTATAAAATCGCCAACTTCAACCTGATTTAAATTTTTAAAATGGCGGTTTACATGGGCGGCAACCATTGTTGTACCGCCATAGCCGATTATGGTGCTGCCAATATACTGACAGGCACCACGCCAAAGCGCACGGGTACTGTCGCCGTAAATTAGCGGACAGTGTATATTGGCTGAATGAATTTCAATTTCACCATAAACTCGCTCATAGCTTGGAAATTTAATGTCTTTAATATTAACCGTGCCTGATTCCTTCGAGGACGGCTCAAACATATTGTCTGCATCATATTGACCATAATCTTCGGTGCGCATAAATAAAATGCTGCCATAACCGATTATATCGCCGACTGCAAAATTTAAAACGAGCAAAACAGCCAACGCTAATATAAAAGCAAAAGCCAATGGGGTTATGATTAACCTCATCGGCTTTTTAAAGTTTTTCATGATGCGGGTAATATTTTCCCTAAATTTCATTATTTAACGAAAAGTGCCTTTTTCTTTGCAACAATTACTAAATAAGCAACACCTGCAAGAATTACAACTGAAATTGCGGTAATTACAACAGCGCTTGTCACATTGAAGCTTTCGCCTGTGGTTTTAACGATAGGTGTGTTTTCGAAAGCAACTACGCCTTTTGCGTCTTTAATGATTACTTTGTTATCTTTTGAAGAGTAGGTTAAGGTGAGGCCAACCTCTTTACAAGCTTTTTGACCAAGTTCAAGAACCTTTTCCTTGGCTGGAATTTCCATAGTTTTCAAGTTGTAAACCTTACCTGTGAAATTGGCTTTGTCGCCTTGCTCTTTTACAATCTTTTTACCTTCTGCGATAAGACCTAATATAGTGTCTTTTTGAGCATCGGTCATATCAATTGTGTTAAAATAATTTTCAGCAGCGGTTACATATTCTGTAGGAATAAAGAATGACCAACCGTTTTTACCAAGAGCTTCTTTGGATTTAAGTTCGTCAAGAACTGCCTTTTCATTTGCGTTTATGCCGGTTGCAGCATTAACGGTTAAGCATAAAGAAAATGTTAAGGCCAAAGCCATAACTAAGCAAAGAATTTTTTTCATATTAAAATACCTCCAAGTATTAAATATTATATCTTAAAATAAATCATACCACAATTACTTTTTATTGTCAATAAAAATAAACCAAAATTTAAAATAGACCTTGCATAATTGCAGGGCCTATTTTATAATTAAATCTAACATTGTCGAATTATGTCGTTATTTGTCGGCAAAAAGCTCATCCGTAATGCTTTTAAAGGCGAAAATTATAATAGCCAAAAACAAAAATGTTGCTGCAACAATAAAAAACGGCAGGTAATGCTTGCCTGAAATTAAGGTTATTACTGAAATTATAAGGCAGCAAATTGACATGTATTTTAAAAGCTTTGTGTCTTTTTCTTTGTTAAAGCTATTGTCGCGGATATTTTTAAGAATTTTGCGAAGTGAAAGCAGAATAACCGCAGTAAACGGTGCGCAGGGGTAACAGGTTGCCATTATGGTTGTGGCAAGTGTTTCATTTCGGCCCGATAATTGCACATACCAAGTCACCAGCCAAGGAAGCATTATCGCAAAGCCGATAAGCACTATTAATGCTATGGTTGTAAGTATAATTGAAATTTTAATAGAATTAAGCTTGTTCATAGGAAAAATCCTCCTTGCGAAATTATTATACAATAAAATTTTCGTTTTGTAAACGGGTATCGAGGTGAATGTGCCATAAATTATTTATTAAAACGCCCAATGCTGCTTTTGGCGATAATGTCAACGACAGCTGTTTTACTTGTGTATTTTTCGTTTTTTACAGCAATAATATTTTCTGCTTTGTGTATAATTTTAATGTTTATTTTGATTTACAAAAAACAAAGCGGAGTTTTTATTTTTTGTGGCGTTTTATTGCTTTTGACCGTTTTGTCGGCCTCCTTTAAGATGAGCGAAATTGACCGTTTTGAAAAGCTGGACGGCGTGACCGCAAGCGGTGAATTTGTATGTGTTGAAGAGTTATCAATTGGTGATGGTATGGCCATTACAGCCGAGGTTAAAAAGTGCGAGTATCTGAAAGCCAACGACAGGGTTTTGCTTTATTATAAAGGCCCTGAAATTTTGGAGGGACAGTCCTTTAAGGGTGTGGTAGAGTTTGGAAAATTCAGTGAAAAAATACAACTGAATTATTACTCCGAGGGTGTATTTCTTAAGGGCGATTTAAATAAAATTGTTTTAACCTCTGATAATGATTTTATATTAAGTGGTATTTCAAGGGTGAAAGCATATATCAAAACCGCAATTTTTGACGGCTTTGGTCGTGAAGAGGCATCCACAATGCTGGCACTTTTAACAGGGGACAGAAGTTATTTTAGTGATACCTTTTATAACAATGTAAAGGCAGCGGGTGTGGCGCATGTAATGGTTGTATCGGGAATGCACCTTGCCGTTATTGTGTCCTTTTTAACATACTTTTTAAACAAGTTATTTTACAACCGCTATTTAAAAGCGTTTATAATTTTTATAACGGTTATTGCTATTTTTGCAGTTTGCGGGTTTACAATGTCAATGCTAAGGGCGGGTATAACATATATTCTAATTGCCCTTGCCTTGCTTTTAAACCGTCAAAGTAAAAGCGAAAATAATTTGGGCACGGCGGTTAGTGTTATTTTGCTTTTTAACCCGCTCATAATTTTTAATATAGCGTTTCAGCTGTCGGTACTGTCCACCTTTGGAATTTTGGTGGTGGCTATCCCAATTATTGAATTTATAACACAAAATAAAATTATAAAATTAAGGCCTTTGTCGGCATTAACATCAAGTGCTATTATAAGTGTTTCGGCTTTGCTTTTTACATTACCTGTAACTATACTGGTTTTTGGCTATGTTTCAAATATGGCGGTGATTACAAATCTTTTAATTTCGCTGCCCACAACGGTAGCAATTTGTCTTTGCATTGTGGGACTGATTATACCGCCGTTAAGACCGATTGTATTTTATATGGCAAACCTTATTATTAGGTATGTGAATTTTGTTATAAATTCTTTTGGCGAGGTAAGCTTTGCAACCTCTCATTTGCCGAAATGGGCTTTGATTTTGTCGATAATTGCAATATTTTTAATTTTATTTGGTTTGCTTGCTTGTGCAAATCAAAATAATATGTTAAAATTAAAGGGTATATTAAATAAAAAAATTAAGGAAGGCGGGGGAAAACGCAAATGGCAATCGTTAATGAAGAAGCGCTTAAAAATGTGATTAAAACCGATAAAAGCAATGTTTTTGTGCTTTTCGGTGAAGATGGTTATTTAAAAAAGCTTTATGTTGAAAAAATCACAAAGCCCGTTGCCGACCCCGACGATATTTTTAATTATCAAAGGTTTGAAAACGGGGTAGAACTTCAAGAGGTTTATGACGCTATTTTACAGTTCCCCGTTTTAAACGATAAAAAGTGTGTAATTTTAAGGGATTTTGACTTTGTTTCGGCAACAAGCGCTGACTTTGACAAGCTTTTAACCTTAATTTGCGAAACACCTGATACCACAGTGTTTATTTTGTGGTTTGACGCTTTTTCCTTTGATTATAAAAAGGGAAGATTTAAAAATATTTTAAAGGCGTGTGACGAGGTTAACGCCTGTGTTGTTAATTTAGAGCACCGCCGAACTGCCGAGCTTGAAAAAATGCTTTTAAACGGGGCTGTAAAGCGTGGCTGTAAAATGGAGATTACTGCGGCAAGATATTTAATCGAAACCGCAGGGGATGATATTGACACATTAAGTAACGAGCTTAAAAAGCTTTGCACATTTGTAGAGGGCGGAGTGATTACAAAAGAAACGGTTGAAAGCGTGTCGGTCAAAACGGTGGAGGCCGACATTTACCGCCTTGCCGATAAAATTTTAAATTGTGATTTATCATCGGCTTATGCTATACTTGATGACCTTTTCTTTATGCGTGTTGAACCGATTATAATTTTATCTACAATAACAGCAGTTTATGTTGATATGCACCGTGTTCTTTCGGGTAAAGGTCACGCATATCAAAACGACAAAATTGCAAGCGATTTTGGTTACGGCAACCGCGCATTTACTTTAAAGGATGCAACAAGAAACCTTAAAAATTTTGATTTTAATAAGCTAAATTTCAGCTTTAAGGCACTTGCCGGTGCTGACAATCAGTTAAAATCCTTTTCAGGTAATGACCGAGTTATTTTAGAAGAGCTGATTGTTAAGCTTTCGTACATTGCGGTAAAGGGTGAAGGCGTTGATTAAGATTAAAATGCCTATCATAGTTGAGGGCAAATATGATAAAATCACACTTTCAAATGTGGTGGATACGCTAATTATTTCGACCGATGGGTTTCGAATTTTTAAAAATAAAGAAATGTGTGATTTAATTCGTTTGTTGGCGTGTCGTGACGGTGTTATTGTTATGACTGACAGTGATTCGGCAGGTAATGTTATTAGAAATCACATAAAAAATATTGCATCTGACGGTAAAATAATAAACGTTTACGTGCCGCAGCTTAAAGGTAAGGAAAAACGTAAAGCATCCCCATCGAAAGAGGGGTTTTTAGGTGTTGAGGGTATTTCGAAAGAAATTTTACAGCAAACTTTTTTGAAATATGGCATAACCGGCTGTGAAGTTTTGGAAAACGATAAAAAAATCACTAAAACCGATTTGTTTGCTCTCGGTCTTTCGGGGTGCGAAAACAGTTCGTCAAATCGCGCTGAATTGCTTAATTTTTTAAATTTACCGAAAAATTTAAGCTGTAAAGCGCTTTTAGATGTACTTAATGTACTGTTTAGCCGTGAGGAGTTTATGACATTTGTAGAAAAAGAGGAAATATTTTAAATTGTGCTTTGTTTTCAGGTGAAACTGTGGTACAATGCTAATATGTTTTTATTGGGGGGATAAAATTGCAAAAAAATGGTTTTGACAATGCTGAATATATAAAGCTTCAGTCACAAAAAATTCGTGATAGAATTGACCGCTTTGGTGATAAATTATACCTTGAATTTGGCGGTAAGCTTTTTGACGATTTTCACGCCGCACGTGTTTTGCCCGGTTTTCAACCCGACGCAAAGGTTAAAATGCTTTTGGAACTTAAAGATGATGCCGAAATTGTTATTGTTATCAATGCCGATGCCATTGAAAAGAACAAGCGCCGCGGTGACCTTGGCATCACCTATGATTTGGAAACCCTGCGTCTTATCGATGCGTTTAGGCAAATTGGTCTTTTTGTCGGCAGTGTTGTTATTACCTGTTATGCGGGTCAGCATTCGGCAGAAGCATTTCAAAAGCGTCTTGAAGCATTAGGTATAAAGGTTTACAGGCATTATTCTATCCCAGACTATCCTTCAAATATCCCCTTTATTGTTAGCGAAAACGGCTTTGGTAAAAATGATTATATTGAGACTACTCGCCGTCTTGTTGTGGTTACTGCCCCCGGCCCCGGTAGCGGTAAAATGGCGACCTGTCTGTCACAGCTTTATCATGAAAATAAGCGTGGCATAAAGGCGGGCTATGCAAAGTTTGAAACCTTCCCGGTTTGGAATTTGCCCTTAAAGCATCCTGTTAATGTTGCTTATGAAGCGGCAACTGCCGACCTTAATGATGTTAATATGATTGACCCCTTGCATTTGGAGGCATATAACGAAAAGGCGGTTAACTATAACCGTGATATTGAAATTTTCCCTGTTTTAAATTCAATTCTTAAATCTATTATGGGGCAGTCACCCTATAACAGCCCAACCGATATGGGTGTTAATATGGCGGGCTTTGCTATATATGATGACGAGGTTGTGTCAAACGCCGCAAAGCAGGAAATTATCCGCCGTTATTACAGCGCACTTGTTGCAACAAGGCAGGGTATGGGCGACGCTTCAACTGTTACTAAAATTGAATTTTTAATGCAGCAGGTTGGGGTTAGCGTAAACGACCGTAAGGTGGTTGCGGCTGCACTTAAAAAGGCGGAGGAAACAAATGCTCCGGCAGTTGCGTTAGAGCTTCCAAACGGTAAGGTTGTAACGGGTAAAACCTCAAGTCTTTTGGGTGCATCCTCGGCGCTTTTGCTCAATGCACTTAAAGAGCTTGGCAAAATCCCCGATAGTATAGACTTAATTTCTTCAACAATTATTGAGCCGGTGCAATGGCTTAAAACCGAGGTTATGGGCAACCACAACCCACGCCTTCACACCGATGAGGTGCTTGAAGCACTTTCAATTTGTGCAGTAACAAGCGATGTGGCAAAAATTGCATTAAGTCAGGCAAGTCGTCTAAAGGGCTGCGAGGCACACTCTTCGGTTATTTTGTCCCGCGTTGATGAAGAGGTTTTCAGAAAGCTTGGTATCAATATCACCTTCGAGCCAAAATATCAAACCAAAAAGCTTTATCACAATTAAAAAATATAAAAGCCCTTGTTTTAGCCAAGGGCTTTTATTATGTGTAAAAAACAGTCGATTTTTGTATAATATACACAAAAACTAACGAAAAGATTTTATAACACTTTCGGAAAATGAACAAAAATCGCTTGAAAATGCCAAAATTTACTGATATAATGAAGATGGTATAGACTATATTCGTTATTGAATTGGTTTTTTGAAAATATACTTTTGAATGGAAGTGTTTTAATTGAAAAGCAAAAAATGTGTGGCTATGCTTTTAGCAGGTGGTCAGGGAAGCCGTTTAGGTGTGCTTACAGGTAAAATTGCCAAGCCCGCAGTACCCTATGGCGGAAAGTATAGGATTATTGACTTCCCGCTTTCTAACTGTACCAATTCGGGCATTGACACGGTTGGTATTTTAACACAGTATAAACCGCTTGAGCTTAATGATTATGTTGGCTCGGGCAAGGCGTGGGACTTGGGCTGCTCTGACGGTGGTGTACATATTTTGCCCCCATATCAAGGCCAGCAGGGTGGTAACTGGTATAAGGGCACAGCCAATGCCATTTATCAAAATTTAGAGTTTATTGAACGCTATAACCCTGAATATGTGCTTATTTTATCGGGTGACCATATTTATAAAATGGACTATTCTGATATGCTTGACCAACATGTCAAAACAAATTCAACCTGCACAATCGCCGTTTTGGATGTTTCTTTGGAGGAGGCATCGCGCTTCGGTATAATGAATACCAACGAAGACGGCACAATTTATGAATTTGAGGAAAAACCAAAACAGCCAAAGAGCACATTGGCATCAATGGGTATTTACATATTTAATTGGTCGGCACTACGCTATTATTTAACCGAAGATGAAAAGGATGAAAATTCTTCAAACGACTTTGGTAAAAATATTATCCCTGCAATGCTTAATGCAGGCGAAAAGCTAATGGTTTACCGCTTTAACGATTATTGGAAAGATGTTGGAACGGTTGAATCGTTATGGGATGCAAATCTTGATTTGTTAAATCCTAAGTTAAATCTTGATTTGTCTGATAAAAATTGGAAGATTTATTCAAAATCAACAGGCACATCGCCGCAGTATATTTCTGACACCGCAAAGGTTGAAAATTCCCTTATAACCGACGGTTGTGAAATTTACGGCAATGTGGATTATTCTGTGCTATTTAAAGATGTTACGGTAGAAGAGGGTGCAACGGTTGATTATTCACTTGTTATGCCTGGTGCTGTAATCAAAAAGGGCGCAAAGGTGCAGTATGCAATAATTGCCGAAAATGCAGTTGTTGAAGAAAATGCAGTTGTTGGCGGTGACCCACAGGTTGTTGGCAGTGAAAACTGGGGCATTGCTGTTATAGGCGATAATTTAACTGTTGGTAAAAACGCTGTTGTATCAGCGGGCAAAATGATAACCGAAAATGTGGCGGAGGGTGAAAAAATATGAGAACTTCTTTAGTTGCGGGCTTAATCTTTGCTAACGCAAGGGATAGTATGCTCAAAAAATTAACTCTAAATCGTTCAATGGCATCGGTTCCATTTGGCGCAAGATACCGCGTAATTGACTTTGCACTTTCAAATCTTGTTAATGCAGGTGTTACCTCGGTTGGTATCATCACAAAGGAAAATTATCGTTCTTTAATGGACCATGTGGGTAATGGTATCGCTTGGGATTTGGACCGTAAAAACGGTGGTTTATATCTTTTGCCACCATATATTACAAGAAATATTAAAAAATATACCGATACGGTTGATGCGCTCTATGGTGCTATGGATTATTTAAACCGTTGCAGCAGTGAATACATCGCTTTGTGCGATTCTTATACACTTGCAAATATTGATATTTCAGCAGCGGTTAAAAGTCATATTGAAAAACAGGCAGACATAACCGTTCTTTACAGCAAGGCAATGCTTCCCGAAGCATCGGCTAAAAAGCTTGTTTTAACAATGGATGAAGATGCCCGCATTAAAAAAACAACCCAAACCGATGCTTTTGATGGTGCGGCATATAGTATTGGTGTAAGCATTATCGGGCGTGAGCTTTTAATTAGAATTATAAAGGATGCTTATGATGCAGAGGTTAAAAACTTTGAAAAGGATGTTATTCCAAAGTCACTTTCATCCTTAAAGGTTTACGGCTTTGAGCATAAGGGCTATGTTGCAATTTTGGATAATACACACACATATTACCAAGCAAGCATGGCACTTTTAAACCGCGAGGTAAGACAGGATTTATTTAATAAAGAACGCCCGATTTTAACCAAAACTCGTGATGATATGCCTACAAAATACGGCATCAATTCTGAAGTAAAGAATTCCTTAATTGCTGACGGCTGTATTATTGAGGGTGTTGTTAAAAACAGTATTATATCCCGTGGTGTAAAGGTGCAAAAGGGTGCAGTGGTTGAAAACTGTATCTTAATGCAGGATACCGTGGTTTCAAACGGTGCTGTTTTAAATAATGTTGTTGCCGATAAAGAGGCAGTTATAAGCGAAGATGTTGTGCTTAAGGGCACACCCGAGCATCACTGCTTTGTAACAAAATCACAGGTTGTTTAAGGCCAATGGTCCATATTGAAAGGAAAAAGATTTATGAAAGTTTTATTTGCCACAAGTGAAGCATATCCCTTTGCAATGTCAGGCGGTCTTGCCGATGTTGCGGGCGCACTTCCAAAGGCACTTCGCAAAAGGTTTGTTGGCTGCCGCATCATTTTGCCTTTATATGGCACAATAAGTGAAGAAATGCGCCAAAAAATGACCTTTGTTTGTAATATTACCGTACCTGTTGCGTGGAGAAGACAATATTGCGGTGTGTTTGAAGCACACCTTGACGGTGTAATTTATTATTTTATTGACAACCAATATTATTTCAAGCGTGACAACCTTTATGGCTTTTATGATGATGCTGAACGCTTTGCGTTTTTCTCTCGCGCTGTGCTTGAGGTTTTGCCACTAATTGATTTTCAACCCGATATTATTCACTGCAACGACTGGCAGACTGCTTTAATCCCCGTTTATATGGACGCGTTTTATAAGCAAAACGAATTTTATCAAAAAATGAAAACGGTATTTACCATTCATAATATTCAGTATCAAGGCAAGTATGGTTATGACCTTTATAACGATGTTATTGGTTTACCGGTTGAACGCTTTGGTATTTTGCAGTATGGTGACTGTATAAATCTTATGAAGGGCGCAATTCAATGTGCCGACAAGATTACAACCGTTTCACCAACCTATGCCCGCGAAATTTTAGACCCGTACTATTCCCACGGGCTTGATGGTATTTTAAAGGAATTTACATATAAGCTTTGCGGTATTGTAAACGGCATAGATGTTGATGTTTATAACCCCGAAACTGACCCGCTTATTTACAAAAACTTTTCGGCAGATGATATGTCGGCAAAAGCAGTAAACAAAGCCGAGCTTCAAAAAGAATTAGGTCTTCCTGTAAGGGATGATGTACCCGTTATAGGCATTGTAACCCGACTTGTAAAGCATAAGGGTCTTGACCTTGTAAAGCGTGTGTTTGAAGAGCTTTTACAGGCCGATTTGCAGTTTGCAATTCTTGGCTCGGGCGAATGGGAATTTGAAACCTTCTTTTATGAAATGGCTCAAAAATATCCCGAAAAGGTTGGCTTAAAGCTTGGCTTTAAACCCCAGCTTGCACACCGCATTTATGCAGGGGCTGACATTTTCTTAATGCCCAGCCAAAGTGAGCCCTGCGGTTTGGCACAAATGGTGGCGCTTCGTTATGGCACAATTCCAATTGTGCGTGAAACGGGCGGTCTTAATGACACCATTAAGGATAGCGACGACGGCAAGGGTAACGGCTTTACTTTTGCAAATTATAACGCCCACGATATGCAAAACACGATTTGGCGTGCTATTGACGGCTTCAAAAACCGCGAGGGTTGGCAAATTCTTAGAAAACGCGCAATGCTTTGTGATAATAGCTGGAAGACATCAGCAAATGCATATATTGGTCTTTATAAAGAAATTTGTGTTAAATAATTTAATATTTTAAGCTTTAAGGGTTGTAACTTTGTTACAGCCCTTAATATATTTTTTATGGGTGATATTATGTTAGATTATTTGTTAGCAATACTTTACGGCGTGGTAGAGGGCATAACCGAATGGCTTCCCATAAGCAGTACAGGACATCTTATAATTTTAGAAACGCTTTTGCCAATGCAAATTAGACCACAGGTGTGGAGTTTATTTTTAGTTATAATTCAGCTTGGCGCAATTATGGCAACCGTAATTTTATTTTGGCAAAAAATTTGGCCGTTTAGAAAACCGATAAATCGGGTTGGAGCTTTTAAAAAAGACAGTATAACGCTTTGGTTAAAGGTGGCGGTAGCATCGATACCGGGGGTAATTTTCAAGCTTTTACACCTTGATGAAATTTGTGATAAATATTTTTACAACAGCATTGGTGTGGCGGTTGCACTTATTACTTTTGGTGTGGTTTTTATTATAATTGAACGCTTTAATAAAAGCCGCACACCAAAATATAATAATTTAAGTGATATTACTTTTGAACTTGCGGCATATATTGGGCTGTTTCAATTACTTGCGGCGGCTTTCCCCGGCACAAGCCGTTCGGGTGCAACAATAATCGGCGGGTTAATTTTGGGCGCTTCCCGTGTTGCCGCATCAGAATTTACCTTTGTGTTGGCAATTCCCGCAATGCTGGGTGCCAGTCTTTTTGAATTTAAAGATTTTTTAGAGAGTGGTATTATAATAAACAATAAAGAAATTGCGGTTTTGGTTATTGGTGTTGCGGTTGCCTTTGTGGTTTCGATAGCGGTAATAAAATTTCTTATGAATTATATTAAAAAGCGGGACTTTACAACCTTTGGCTTTTATCGTATAATGTTAGGTATAATAGTTTTTTGTGTAAGGTGATAAAAGTGGAAGTTAAAAAAATTTATTTAAAAGATTATTATTCTTTTTTGGGTGAAAATGGTTGTAATCCAACACTTACGGCATATATTCAATATAATATGTCTGAAATGAAGTGGGAAGACAGAAAACGCCCAACATTATTAGTGTGTCCCGGCGGTGGATATAGTATGTGCTCACAAAGAGAAGCCGAGCCAATTGCCATTGCATTTATGCCCCTTGGCATGAATGTTTTTGTTCTTGATTATTCGGTTGCACCTAATAAATTCCCCACACAAATTAGAGAGGTTGCCGCCGCTATGGAGCTTTTGTATGAAAAGCAGGATGAATGGCACATTGATACCGAAAAAATCACGATAATCGGTTTTTCGGCAGGGGGTCATTTGGCGGCACATTATTCAACAAGTTACGACATCCCCGAAGTGCGTGAGGTTTTCCCACAATCAAAGGCGGTTAACGGTTCAATTTTATCATACCCTGTAATAGTGGCCGATAAAGGTATTTCGCATGTGGGTTCATTTAATAATGTAACAGGTAAATATAACTTAAATGAAGATGATTTTAACCGTTTTTCACTTGATAGGAGAGTAAGCGAAAATACACCACCTGCATTTATTTGGCATACTGCTGAGGACAATTGTGTTCCGGTTGAAAACGCTTTACGTTATGCTGCGGCAATGTCTAAATATAAACGTCCATTTGAACTTCATATTTATCCACTCGGTTGGCACGGCGGTTCAACATTTAACCGACAAGCTTTGAATCAACCAACAGCTATGACAGAATATAATAGTCGTTGGGTGGATGAAGCAGGCAAATGGCTAAAGCTTATGAATTTATTATAAAAAAACAAAAGCGAACGGAAAATTCCGTTCGCTTTTGCAATTTAACGCGAAAAAGCGAATAGTTGTTGATTTTTAAAAAACTATATGATATACTATTATAAATATTTTTAAAATAAAGGTGAAAAAAATGACCACTTCACAAATCGTAATTTTGGTTGCCATTGTCATTTACCTTGTTGGTATGGTTGTTATAGGCGCCCTCTTTACAAAGAAAAACAAAAGCTCGGATGATTTTTATTTAGGCGGCAGAAAGTTAGGCCCCTTTGTTACTGCTATGAGCGCCGAAGCATCGGATATGTCGGGTTGGCTTTTAATGGGTCTTCCCGCGGTTGCTTTAATGTGCGGTTTGCCCGAAGCAACTTGGACGGCTGTCGGTCTTGCTATCGGTACATATATTAACTGGCTTATCGTTGCAAAGCGTTTAAGGGTTTACACTCAGCGTGTTGATGCCTTTACACTTCCTGACTTTTTTAGTAAGCGTTTTGGCGATAAAAAGCATATAATCTCCACCATTGCAGCGGTTATTATTGTTGTTTTCTTTATTCCTTATACTGCTTCTGGCTTTGCGGCCTGCGGCAAGCTTTTTGCTTCGCTTTTTGGTATGGATTATGTTACTGCAATGATTTTATCAGCAATCGTTATTATGGTTTATTGCACATTGGGTGGCTTTTTGGCTGCTTCCACTACCGACTTTATTCAAAGTATTGTTATGACAATTGCTTTGTTTATCGTTGTTGGTCTTGGTGAGGGTGTGCTTCACGGTTTCGGCAATGTATTTGCTAATGTATCATCTCTTAATGGTTATCTTGATGTGTTTAAGGGCTTTGATGTTGCTTCGGGCACTACAATGTCTTACGGTGCGCTTCCCGTTGCTTCGACTTTGGCGTGGGGACTTGGTTATTTCGGTATGCCTCATATTTTGCTTCGCTTTATGGCAATTGAAGATGAAAACAAGCTTAAAACTTCAAGACGTGTTGCAAGCATTTGGGTTGTAATTTCAATGGCAGTTGCCGTTTTAATTGGTGTGGTTGGTTACGGTCTTATGAAAGAGGGCATTGTTCCTACCTACGAAAGCGCATCTGCTGCAGAAACCATAATTGTTGATATTTCGAAATTCTTAAGTAAATTTGGTGTTATTCCTGCATTTACTGCAGGTATAATCCTTGCCGGTATTTTGGCTTCCACTATGTCCACTGCCGATTCACAGCTTTTGGCTGCGGCTTCAAGTATTTCACAAAATCTTGTACAAGAAACCTTTGGTGTTAAGCTTTCTGAAAAGAAGTCAGTTTGGCTTGCAAGAATTTCAGTTATAATTATTTCAATTATTGCTATTTTCTTAGCGCTTGACCCCAAAAGCTCGGTTTTCCAAATTGTTTCATTTGCTTGGGCTGGCTTTGGTGCCGCATTTGGTCCTGTTGTGTTGTTCGCACTTTTCTGGAAGCGCACAACAAAATGGGGCGCATTTGCAGGTATGCTTTCGGGCGGCGCGATGGTATTCTTCTGGAAGTTTGTAATTCGTGCAAACTTCAAGGGCACTGTGCTTGACTTCTATGAATTATTACCCGCATTTATTGTTGCCTGCATTGCGATTGTAGTTGTAAGTCTTTTGACAAAAGCCCCCGAAAAAGAAATTACTGATATTTATGATGAAGTAAAAGCAATGTAAAATTTAAAGGACACGGTGTGAAAACCGTGTCCTTTTTAATATTTTGTGCTTGGAAAAAGTTCATCAACAAACCAAACGTTATTCAGTTTAAAGGTTTTGCCTTTTAAATATTCAAGTGCGCCCGCATCGGTTTTAAAATCAAAGGTCAATTTGTACGAGCAAAGTGCTTGCTTGTTAAAGCCAAGCTTTTTGTCCTCTTTCAGTTTTCCGTACTTGCCATCGCCCAAAATTGCGTGACCGATAGATGCCATGTGTGCGCGTATTTGGTGGGTGCGGCCTGTTAACAAATCAACCTCTAAAAGTGAAAGGTTATTTTTTGTTGCCAAAAGGGTGTATTTTGTGACAATAGTCAGATTATTATCGGTTTTACGGCGAGAAAGATAAACCTTGTTTTTGTCCTCGTTTTTTTCAAGATAACCCGTTAATGTTGCGGTTTTTTCCTTCGGTGTGCCGTGTACCACCGTTAAATATTGCTTACTAATTTCACGATATTTAATTTTGTCACACAAAATGCGAAGTGCTTCGGCGTTTTTGGCAGCAATAACAATACCTGCGGTGTTGCGGTCAATACGGTTGGCAAGGGCAGGGCGGAAGGAAAGCTCATCATCGGGGTTATATTCGCCCTTATCGTATAAATAGTGCTGAATACGGGCAATAAGTGTGTCGCCATATTCGTTTTTATCGGGGTGAACAAGCAAGCCCTGTTTTTTATTCACTAAAATAATGTTTTCATCTTCATAAACAATATCCAATTTTACAGGGGCAGATAAAAAGTCATATTTTGGTTGGGCGGGGGTGAAAAATTCATCGTTAATATAAGCCGAAACACAGTCACCAACATTTAGCCGTGTGCTAATTTCACCACGCTTGCCGTTTACTTTAATCCGTTTTGTGCGTATGTATTTAAACATAAGGGCGGTCGGTAAAGTGGGGCACGCTTTTGTAATGAATTTATCAAGCCTCTGGTTAGCATCATTTTTAGTGATTATAAATTCTTTCATTATAACTCCTTGAAATAATCTTGAATATAATATATAATTAAATTTTGGGAAAGGGGTGTGAAAAAATGCAAAACAATGACAATATACATAAAGGTCATCGCCAAAGAATGCGCCGCGAAATGATAGAGCAGGACAGTCTTGACCAAATGAGCGAACACAGATTATTGGAAGTTTTGCTTTTTTACGGCATCCCAAGGCGAGATACAAATCCAATAGCGCACGAGCTATTGAAAAAATTCGGCACGCTTACAGCGGTATTTGAAGCCGAAATTGAAGAACTGAAAAGTGTAAAGGGTATGACCGAAAATGCCGCAACCCTTATAAAAACAATAATGCCGCTTGCAAGGCGTTATCAAGATGATAAATTTAAAGCGGGCAGTGTTTTTGAAAATATTGATGAGCTTGGCAGTTTTTTAATGAGAAAATATATAGGCCGCAAAAATGAGGCCTTTGCAATAACCTGCCTTGATACCAAGGGTAAGCTGTTGGGCTTTGACATTTTGGCTGAAGGTACACCCGACACTGTTGAAGTTAGCTTAAGAGATGTTGCGGCGGTTGTTATTAAACGCAACGCATCGGTTGCTATTGTTTCACACAACCATGTTGCCACAAGTGCTGTGCCAAGCGACCGCGATATTGAAATGACAATAAAACTAAAAGAAACTATTGAAACGCTTGGTACAACCCTGCTTGACCACATAGTGATTAGTGGGGATGATTATGTATCAATGCGCCAAAGCGGGAAATACAGAGTAATTTTTAAATAAATTATATCAATATAGCATTTAAGTGTCAACAAATTTGACAATTTATGTTATATATAGTATAATATATGCCACCAAAATTTTATAAAAAATAGGAGTTGGTTTTTGTGGACGACAGTCCGGCGGGGAATATTATTCTTTTCGCAATTTTAATTTTTTTAAGTGCCTATTTTTCGGGCACTGAAATGGCATTATCATCAGTTAATAAAATCCATATGATAAGCAAGGCGTCAAAGGGTCAGCGCTCGGCAAAGCGAGTGCTTAAAATTTTAGACAACTTTGACGAGGCGCTTTCGGTTTTACTTATCGGCAATAATATTGTTAATATCGCCAGCGGTACACTTGCTGCTGCAATTACCTTGCAGTTTGGTGCGGGGTGGGTTACTGTTGCAACTGCGGTTACAACGGTGGTAATTTTCATTTTGGGTGAAATGATTCCAAAAAGCTTTGCGCTTTCCTGCAACGAAAAATTTGCCGAAATTGCAAGTGCACCCTTAATTGCCTTAATGACAATTTTAAAGCCAATTTCATTGGCGTTTACGGGGCTTACTGCACTTGTTTCACTTCCGTTTAAAAAGCATACCGAAGCACTTGAAACCTTTACCGAAGAAGAGCTTAACGACATTGTTGAAAACATTTCGGTTGAGGATGGCTTTGACGAAGATAAGGGCGAGCTTGTAAAATCGGCACTTCATTTTGCAAATAAAACTGCCGAAGAAGTTATGGTTTGTTGGGATGATGTGCTTAAAATTTCTACTTCACTTAAAACCAATGAAATTTTAAAAATAGTTAAAAGCTCTAAGCATTCACGAATTCCTGTAATTGACCGCGCAGGCAAGGTAAAGGGCGTTTTGCAAATACGCCGTTTTTTAAAAACCTATATGCAACGCAAAAAGAATGTTATTCTTGCAAGCATTATAGACTATCCTTTCTATGTCGATTATAACGAAGCTATTGATGATGTTTTGCGTGAAATGAGCGAGCACCGCCGTAATTTAAGCTTTGTTCGTGGTGAAGATGGTCAGGTTATAGGTATAATTTCGGTTGAAGATATTTTGGAAGAGCTTGTTGGCGAAATCTATGACGAGGATGACATAGGGGGTGCCGACAATGAATAATTTATATTTACTTATTCCAATTTTTGTGCTTTTGGTTGTCGGTGCGTTTTTCTCTGCTGCCGAAACTGCTTTTTCTTCGGCAAATACAATTCGCCTTAAAAACCGCCAAAAGCAAAACGGTTCCTTGGCGCACTTTACTGCGGTTAAAATTTTAGATAATTATGACGATTATTTAAGCACAGTTTTAATCGGCAATAACATTGCCAATATGGCAATTTCCGCCCTTGCAACCATAATTGTTGTGGATATTTTTAAAAGTGATGATTATGCTTGGGTTTCAACCCTTGCAACCACTCTTTTGGTGCTTACTTTTGGCGAGGTTATACCAAAGGTTTTGGCAAAGCAACTGCCCGAGGGTTATTGCATAATTGCCGCTGTGCCAATTTATGTTTTATCGTTTGTATTAAAGCCACTTAACATCTTTATTGTGGCATTTGTAAACCTGGTTTCAAAGCTTTGGCAGTCAAATGTCAGCGATGCTGATGCCGTGTCAGAAGACGACTTTGAAAACATTATTGACATTGTCGAGGATGAAGGCGTTTTGGATGAGGAACAATGCGACCTTTTACAAAATGCGCTTGATTTTGACGAGGTTTTGGCTTATGAAATCATAACCCACCGTGTTGATTTAGAAGCGCTTGATATCCGCGACCCTTATGAAGTTAATGTTAAAAAATGCTTGGAAACAACATTTTCACGACTTCCTGTGTTTGAGGATAATGCCGATAATATAATTGGTGTGCTTCACTTAAACCATTTTTATAAGGCCTATGTTGAAAATAAAAAGGTTAGCATTCGTGAACTTTTGTTGCCTGTGACTTATGTTCACAAAACAATGCCGCTTCCCGATGTGCTTGACAAAATGCGTGAAAACAAATGCCATATGGTAGTTGTTTTGGACGAATACGGCGGCACAATGGGTATCGTAACGCTTGAAGATGTTATGGAACAGCTTGTTGGCGAAATTTGGGACGAGGGCGACGAAATTGAACGCGAATTTGTTGAAGTAGGCGAAAACCTTTACGAAGCTGATGGCGATATGCGTGTTTATGACTTTTTTGATGAGTTTGATATTGATATCGAGGAAGAAGAAAGCTTTGAAAATGACAGCGCAACCGTTGGCGGTTGGACACTCACTATGCTTGACGGCGTGTGTGAAGAGGGTAGTCAGTTTACCTTTGACAACCTTATAATTAAGGTGCTGTCGGCTGACGGCTTCAGAATTGAACGCATCGGTGTTGAGGTTATTCCGACCGATGACGAGGACGAAGAAGACGATGAATAAAATAAAACCCGTTTATCTAAGTGATAAACGGGTTTTAAAATTTTCTTGCAAAGCTACATTTTTTGCAAAGCTCCTGAGTGGCTTTTCGACTTGAAAAACCGTTATAAATATCGGTGGCTTTTTTTGAATTTATAATATTCTCTAAATCATTTTCAAAAATGTTACCAAGGTTTATGCTGCCGTTATTGTCTAAACAACAGGGTACAACCGTGCCGTCGGCCAAAATGCCGATTTGGTCACGAAGCCCGTAACAAAAGGCGGTGTCATTTTCGGTTTCGGCGTTTAAATCGGGCCAGTCGAATTTATCGCCAAACTGTAAATAAAGGTTTTCTGTAATTTTTTTGCCACCGCGGGTGTCAGCCCAAGGTTTTGGGTAAATTTTTGCAATTTTTTCAAAAATGTTTTGGTTTAATAAATCTTTACCACCGTTGTTCCAAAGCCGTAAAACAACGGTTTTGCTGTTTTTGGCTTCCTTTACATAATCAAGGCAGTCATTAATATATTTATCAAAATCAATACCCTCGTTTGCTTCAAACGAATGGAGCGAAATCACCGTTTTATAATGGCTTTTAGAATTTATTAAAACATCCTTTTGCTGTTTTAAAAGTGTGCCGTTGGTGGTGATTATAACCTTTAAATTTTCATCTTCGCAAATTTTTAGGAAATCGGAAAGGTTGGGGTGCAAAAGCGGCTCGCCCAAAAGGTGAAAATAAACATAATCGGTAAAGGGCAAAACCTTTTTAACAACGGTTTTAAATTTATCCAAAGTCATTTGCTTTGGGCTTCTGCTTGTTTTGGGACAAAACGAGCAGGAAAGATTACAAACATTTGAAATTTCAATATAAACCTTTTTAAAACGCTTCACCTTTTTTCACCTCGGTTTTATTTTAACATATAATTACACATTTTCCAAATAAAAACTTTGCAAAATTTTATAAAAGTGATATAATAAATGTATTATTTTAAAGGGGGAAGTTTTTTGAAGATTTGTGACTTACATACACATTCAAACCATTCTGACGGAACGCTTACCCCAACCGAGCTTTTAAATTTAGCGGTTAGCGAAGGCATTTCAGCCATCGCCCTTTGCGACCACAACACAATAGATGGACTAATTGAGTTTAAAAATGCGGCAAAGGATAAACCCATTGATGCCGTTTTGGGTGCTGAAATCACCACCGAATATGAGGGGATAGAGCTTCATATTTTGGGGCTTTTTATACCTGAAGAGCATTTTTTAGATGTTTCAAAATATTGTGAAGAATTAAACCATCTTAAGCGCATTGCTAACAAAGAAATGGTGGATAATTTAATAAACGCAGGATATAAAATTGATTATGAAAGAATGCTTTCACAAACTGCAAGGGGTCAAATAAACCGCGCACATGTTGCAAGTGAGCTTGTAAAAAACGGATATGCCGAAACGGTTTCGGATGCGTTTAAAACATTTTTAGAAGACGGCGGAAAATTTTATAAATCACCCAAACGGTTAGATGCCCTTAAAACTATTTCTTTTTTAAAACAAATTGGGGCGGTGCCGGTAATTGCACACCCGTTTTACAGCGCACAGCCCGAAAGTTTGGAAAGTTTTTGGCAAAAAGCCAAGGCGGCAGGGCTTGTTGGTATGGAAGCTTTATACCCTATGTATGATGAAAGCACCACAAAAACCGCAATAGAAACTGCCGAAAAATACGGCTTTTTGCAAAGCGGAGGCAGTGATTTTCATGGCGCAAATAAACCGCATATTGCAATTGGCAAGGGAAAGGGAAGTCTTTCTGTTCCGTACGAATTTTTTGAAAAATTGAAAAAACATTCAAAAACCTGCAAATAATTGCAGGTTTTTTATTTTTGATATTCACAAATTGAAAAAATTATGTTATAATATTAAGGTATGACTTTATATTAAATAAAAGGTGGGTTACGGATGCCGAAGCATGAGCTTTCAAATGAATTAGTTAAAAGAATGGAACTTGAAAACCAAAATTCAAGCTTTGAAAAATTTGGTTTTGAGGATAGCGCGGCATATCGCCGTGATACAACAGTAGACAAGTCTAATATATGGCGCACACCGTTTGTGCGTGATAGTGATAAAATCTTGCATTGCCCGTTTTACAGCCGTTATGCAGACAAAACACAGGTTTATTCGCTTTGGAAAAATGATGATATTACCCGCCGCTTTTTACATGTGCAGTTGGTTTCACGCATTGCGCGTACCATTGGCGGCGCTTTGCATTTAAATCAAGAACTTATTGAATCTATCGCTTTGGGTCACGATATCGGTCACCCTGCATTTGCACATTCGGGCGAAAAATATCTTGATGAATTATATAGAAAACACACAGGCAGACATTTTTTGCACAATATCCATTCTGTCAGAGTGCTTGATAAAATTTATCCCTGTAATTTAACGCTGCAAACCCTTGACGGCATTGCCGCCCACAACGGCGAAATCGAGCTTTGCGAATATTACCCTGCAAAGTTGTCGGGCTTTGAAGAGTTTGATAAAATAATGGAAAAATGCTGTGAAGACAAGGCATTTGCAAATAAAATTGCCCCATCTACATTAGAGGGTGCAGTGGTTAAAATTTCTGATATAATTGCATATCTCGGCAAAGACCGACAGGATGCAATAATGTCAAAAACCGCCACCGAAAACGATTTTTATAACGAGGATATTGGCTCTATCAATGCTGAAATCATAAACAATTTAATGGTTAATATAATTGAAAACAGCTACGGCAAGCCATATATAAAAATGGATGAAAAGCATTTTGAAGCGTTAAGGCAGTCGAAAAAAGATAATTATATTAAAATTTACAATCACGCCGCGGCGGATGCCCGACTTGATATTACAGTAAAGCCGATGATGGCGGACATTTACGGTCAACTTTTAGAAGATTTAAGGCTTGGAAAGACAAATTCGCCAATTTACACAAAGCATATAAATTATGTTAAAAATTTGCGCAACAGCCCCAAAACCCCTTACGAAAAGACCGAGCCAAACCAAATTATCGTTGACTTTATTGCAAGTATGACCGACGATTATTTTATCGAACTTCATAAATATATGTTCCCCAATGCTGACTACCCTGTGGTTTACAGAGGATATTTTGATGATTAGGAATTTTAAAATATGTTTGAAAAAATATTAAATGAAATTAAAAGCTTTGACACGATAATAATTCACCGCCACAATAACCCCGACGGCGATGCTTTGGGAAGTCAAATTGGTCTTAAAAACATCATTACCGAAAACTTTCCCGAAAAAACGGTTTATGTTGTGGGGGATAGCTCCAAGCGGTACGGCTTTATGGAGCAAAGCGATATGGATGAAATTGCCGACAGCGTTTATGAAAATGCTTTGGCTATTGTGCTTGATACTTCGGCAGCGGCGCTTATAAGTGATGACCGTTATAAAACCGCCAAAAGAACCGCAAGAATCGACCACCACATCTTTTGTGAAGAAATTTGCGATGTTGAGGTGACCGATACCTCTTACGAAAGCTGCTGCGGTCTTATTACCGAATTTGCCATTGAAAGCGGTTTAAAGCTTTCGCCCCTTGCTGCAAAGTCACTTTATACCGGTATGGTGACCGACTCAGGCCGTTTCCGTTATGACTGCACAAACGCCAACACCTTCCGTTTGGCATCACACCTTATGGAAACTGAATTTGATACTAACGAAATTTATGCCCAGCTTTATGCCGATGATTTTTCGTTTATTCGACTTCGTGCACAGTTTGTGCTTAAAATTAAATTTACCGAAAATAATGTTGCGTATATTTACACCACAAGGGATGAGCTTGACCAATACGATGCCGACACCTTTACCATTTCACGCGCTATGGTTGGCACAATGGGGGATATTAAGGGTGTGAATGTTTGGGTAAACTTTACCGAAACCGAAAACGGCGTTTTGGCCGAGCTTCGCTCGAATAAATATAATATAAACACTATTGCCGTTAAATACGGTGGTGGCGGTCACTTAAAGGCAAGCGGTGCCACACTTAAAAACCGCGAGGAAGCAATGCAAATGCTTGAAGATTTAAATAAATTGGGAGAAAACTAATGCTAGCTCAAAAAAAGGCAATTTTACAAAAAATTAAAGATTATGATAAAATCTTTTTGTTTCGCCATTTCCGTCCCGACGGTGATGCCGTTGGTTCAACAAAGGGTATGGCTGAAATTATAAAAATAAATTTTCCTGAAAAAAAGGTTTATTTGCAAAACGCCGACTTTTCTGATTATGTTGCTTTTTTAGGGGAAGAGGATGCCCTTTTACCTGATGAGGAATATAGCGAAGCCTTGGCTATTGTAATTGATACAGGTACTGCAAAGCGTGTTTCAAACCAAAAGTTCACCCTTTGCAAAGAAATTATTAAAATCGACCATCATATCCCAACCGATTCTTACGGCGATTTGGAATGGGTTGAGGAAAACCGTTCCTCCGCCTGTGAGATGATAGCTGATTTTTACGACACCTTTAAGGACGAGCTTAAAATAAATAAAACAGCCGCCACCTGTATTTATGCAGGTATGGTGACCGATTCAGGCCGTTTTCGTTATCGTGAGGTTGACGGTGAAACAATGCGTTTGGCGGGCTTAATGCTTGACCAAGGTGTTGATACCGATGTGCTTTACGCCAATCTTTATTTAAAAGACTTTTCACTTTTAAAATTTGAGGCGTATGTTCAAAATAAAATAAAGGTTACCAAAAACGGCGTTGCATATATCTTTGTTTCAAAGGCAATGAAGAAAAAATTCAACCTCTCAAACGAGGATGCTTCGGCGGCGGTTAGCTATTTGGATGCCATCCGTGGCTCGCTTATTTGGATTGCATTTATTGAAAATGATGATGCTATAAGGGTTCGTTTCCGTTCCCGTTTTGTAACTGTTAGTGAGCTTGCTGAAAAATACCGCGGTGGCGGTCACGCTTGTGCGGCGGGCGGTACTGTTTATTCCAAACGCGAAATGAAAAAAGCAATAGCCGAAGCGGATGAGCTTTTAAAGAATTATAAAGAAAATAATAAAGGATGGCTTTAATGAAAATTTTAATAACCAATGACGACGGTATAAACGCACCCGGAATTAAGCTTTTGGCAAATTGGGCAAAAAAGCTTGGTGAGGTTACAGTTGTTGCCCCTAAGGTCGAGCAAAGCGCTATGAGCCACGCCATTGATTTTATGCACCAGCAAGAAATTAAAAGGGTTGACTTTTTAGATGGTGTTACAGCGTATTCAATGTCTTCAACCCCTGCTGACTGTGTGCGTTTTGGCACCTTGGCACTTGAAGATAAATTCGACCTTGTGCTTTCGGGCATAAATTATGGTGTAAATGTTGGGCAGGATATTGTATATTCGGGCACAGTTGCCGCCGTTTTTGAAGCGGCAAGAATGGGGATAAAGGGTATTGCTTTTTCAACCTTTCCCCACAGCCAAAAGGAATCTGCCGAATATTTTGATATGGCGTATGATTATATTGTAAGCCAAAACCTTTTTGATGAAACCTTAATTTACAATGTAAACATTCCCGATGAGGTAGAGGATATTAGAATAACCCGCCAGGGCTCGCACTATTTTTCAGATGGCTTTGTGCACGACGGCGGTGATATGTATCACCAAGAGGGTGAACCCGTTCCTGACGTTTGCCCCGATGATTTAAACCGTGATACTGTTGCAATTTTAAATAAAACCATTTCAGTAACACCACTTATCGCCACCCGCACTGATATGCAGGTGTTTGAAAAATTTAAAAGAAAATAAAAAAATGCCCGAACTAAAAGTTCGGGCATTAAAATTTTTGTTTACATATTTGTTTCGATGTATTCAACCAATTCGCCAACTGTGCGGATGTTTTCAATTTCATTGTCGGGAATTTCAATTTCAAATTCATCTTCAATAGACATTAAAATTTCAACAACATCCAAACTGTCAGCACCTAAGTCGGTGGCAATGTTGGTGTCAGCCGAAATTTCGTCTTCGCTCACATCGAGAGTATCTGCTAAAATTTTCTTAATCTTATCAATAGTCATAAGTAACCTCCTGAAAATTTTGTCGTAAAACGACAGGTACTATTACAAATATATTTCCTAAATGGCAATTTGTCAATAGTTTTTTCTTTTATTTATATGTATAAAAATAGTTGCAAAAATATGTGTTTTATTTTATAATAGTCTATGTTATGATGAAAATACTATGTAATTACATACGAAAGGTGGGGATAGGTGCTTTTTGGCATCTGTTTTATGGCAAAGGAAAAATTAGTAAAGGCAATTACCTCAATGGATGAGGATTTTGCAAAATGGTATACCGATGTTTGCATCAAAGCCGAACTTATTGATTATGCATCGGTAAAGGGTTGTATGATTATCCGCCCCTACGGTTATGCAATTTGGGAGCTTATTCAAAGCCAAATGGATAAAATGTTTAAAGACACAGGTCACGAAAATGTGTATATGCCACTTTTCATACCTGAAAGTCTTTTACAAAAGGAAAAGGACCATGTTGAGGGCTTTGCACCCGAGGTTGCTTGGGTTACCCACGGCGGCAGTGAGGAGCTTGAAGAACGCCTTTGCGTTCGCCCTACCTCTGAAACCCTTTTCTGTGACCATTTTAAAAATATTGTTCACTCCTATCGTGATTTGCCAAAGCTTTATAACCAATGGTGCAGTGTTGTAAGATGGGAAAAAACCACACGCCCGTTCCTTCGCTCACGCGAATTCTTGTGGCAGGAGGGTCACACCCTGCACTCCACCGCCGAGGAAGCAAGGCTTGAAACCGAAAGAATGCACAAAATTTATGCCGACTTTGCTGAAAATGTTTTGGCAATGCCGGTTGTAATGGGTAAAAAGACCGATAAAGAACGTTTTGCAGGTGCTGAAGCAACCTACACTATTGAAGCATTGATGCATGACGGTAAGGCATTACAAAGCGGCACCTCACACTATTTTGGCGACGGTTTCTCAAAAGCGTTTGATGTTACCTTTATGGACAAGGAAAATAAGCTTGTTCATCCGTTCCAAACCTCTTGGGGTACAACCACCCGTTTAATCGGTGCGGTTATTATGACCCACGGTGACGACAGCGGTCTTGTTTTACCACCTGCTATTGCGCCAATTCAAACAGTTATTGTGCCTATCGCTTCTCATAAAGAGGGTGTGCTTGAAAAAGCTAACGAAGTTTACACAAAACTTAAATCGGTTTGCCGTGTTAAACTTGATGATAGTGAGCAGTCACCAGGTTGGAAGTTTGCCGAATATGAAATGAAGGGCGTGCCTCTTCGTTTAGAACTTGGCCCTCGTGATATTGAAAATAACTGCTGTGTTCTTGTTCGCCGTGACAATGGTGAAAAGGTTACAGTTTCACTTGATGAGTTAGAAATTAAAGTGCCCGAGCTTTTAAAGGCGGTTCAAGATGGTCTTTATAATAAAGCACTTGAACGCAGGGCAGAAATGACCTATGATGCACACGATATGGATGAAATGATTGACATTGCCAACAACAAGGCGGGCTTCATTCGTGCAATGTGGTGCGGTGACAGGGAATGTGAAGACAAGCTTAAGGAGATGACAGGTGTCACCTCACGCTGTATTCCTTTTGATGAAGAAAATTTAAGCGACAAGTGTGTTTGCTGCGGAAAACCCGCAAAGCATATGCTCTATTGGGGCAAAGCGTACTAAAAACAATAAATCCACCCAAACGGGTGGATTTTTGTTTTTAGGTAAGAAGTAATAGTGAAGAGTGAAGAGGTGAGGTGTCGCTTTGCGACAATTATTAATTATTTTTTTAAAATAGGGCTTGACTTATGGGAAAATTTGTATTATAATTAGTCATTACTAATGATGATGGGGGAGTGTGCACCGATTTATAAAAATTGTAAAATTTTTAGGTAATTGGTGCTTTATATTTTTTCCACCACATTTGCTATTTTAAAGGCCTTTGCGGCACTAAATATGCCGTAAAATAAATGGAGGAGTGATTGTAAAC
Organism: Clostridia bacterium; assembly: GCA_017549565.1. GTDB lineage: Bacteria > Bacillota > Clostridia > Oscillospirales > Acutalibacteraceae > UBA737. Next base: position 10,280 of record JAFYUI010000003.1, on the reverse strand, counting down.
CTATGAATTCAACTTCAATGGTTAAACCCACCAAGTTGGGCAAAAATGAAAGAATGACTTTTTCGAAAATAAATGAAGTCATTGATATGCCTAATCTTATTGAAATCCAAAAGGATTCATACAAGTGGTTTGTTGAAGAGGGCTTAAAGGAAGTTTTCCGCGATATGTCTGCTATTACAGACTATGCCGGCAATTTAGAGCTTACCTTTGTTGACTATCGCCTTGACGAAAAACCAAAGTATGATGTAACCGAATGTAAGGTGAGGGATGCAACATACGCAGCACCTTTGCGCGTAACTGCACGTCTTACAAATAAGGAAACCGGCGAAATTAAAGAAAGCGAAGTTTCAATGGGCGATTTCCCGATTATGACCGAATCGGGCACATTCGTTATCAACGGTGCTGAACGCGCTATTGTTTCACAGCTTGTTCGTTCTCCCGGCGCATATTATGCCGAGAAAATCGAAGAAAAAACCGGTAAGAGACTTTATTCCTCCACCATTATTCCAAACCGTGGTGCATGGCTTGAATATGAAACTGCTATTAACGATGTTTTATATGTTCGTATTGATAAAAACCGCAAGCTTCCGATTACTACCTTTATTCGTTCGTTAGGTGTTGGCACCAACGAACAAATTCGTGAGCTTTTCGGTGACGATGCCCGTTTAGAAGCAACCTTGGCTAATGACGACACCAAAAATGTTGATGAAGCATTGGTAGAGGTTTATAAAAAGCTTCGCCCAAGCGAGCCCGTAACAATTGAAGGTGCACAGAACTATATCAACCAATTGTTCTTTGACCCACACCGTTATGACATTTCTCGCGTTGGTCGTTATAAGTATAACAAAAAGCTTGCAATTGGCGCTCGTATTAAGGGTGCGGTATTGGCAAGTCCTGTTGTTGACCCCTTAACAGGTGAAATTTTGGCAGATGCCGACACAACCGTTTCGAGAGAGCTTGCTGAGCTTATTGAAAGAAAGGGTGTTAACACTGCTTACATCCATGTAATTGACAGTGAAGGCAACAAGAGCGTGGTTAAGGTGCTTTCTAACGGCATGGTAAACCTTGCTGACTTTACTGACTTTACCGCTGAAGAGCTTTTAGAGCTTGATGACCTTGGTATTAATGAACAGGTTTCATTTGAAGTTCTTAAAAAACTTATTGAAGATAATGCGGACAAGGATGCCTTAAAGCAAGCAATTATTGACAATGCGGATGACCTTATTCCAAAGTCAATCTGTCTTGATGATATTTTTGCATCAGTAAGCTATTTCCTCGGTCTTCCTCACAATGTGGGTAATGTTGATGATATCGACCACCTTGGCAACCGCCGTATCCGTTCGGTTGGTGAATTGTTGCAAAACCAATTCCGTATCGGTATTTCCCGTATGGAACGCGTTGTTCGTGACAAGATGACAATGCAGTCAAGCGAGCCAGATGCTGTTACACCACAGTCCTTAATCAATATCCGCCCTGTTGTTGCGGCTATTAAGGAATTCTTTGGCTCGTCACCTCTTTCACAGTTTATGGACCAAACAAACCCGCTTTCTGAGCTCACTCACAAACGCCGTTTGTCAGCTCTTGGTCCTGGCGGTCTTTCTCGTGACCGTGCATCCTTCGAAGTGCGTGACGTACACTATACACACTACGGCCGTATGTGCCCGATTGAAACTCCTGAAGGTCCTAACATTGGTCTTATCTCTTATCTTGCAACCTTTGCAAAGATAAATAAATACGGCTTTATTGAAACTCCTTTCCGCAAGGTAGAAAACGGCAAGGTTTTGGATGAAGTTCGTTATATGACCGCTGATGAAGAGGACGAATATGTTGTAGCACAGGCAAACGAACCCTTGGATGAAAACGGTCAGTTTGTAAACAAAAAGGTTAAGGCCCGTTATCACGACAGCTTCCAAGAAGTTGAAGCTTCTAAGGCCGACTATATGGACGTTTCACCTAAGATGGTTGTTTCTGTTGCAACCGCTATGATTCCTTTCCTTGAAAACGACGATACCAACCGTGCGCTCATGGGCTCGAACATGCAGAAGCAGGCAGTTCCGCTCTTAAAGCCCGAAAACCCCTTTGTTGCAACAGGTATGGAATATAAAGCCGCTGTTGACTCGGGCGTTGTTGTTTTGGCTAAACGCGATGGTGTTGTTACTTTCGTTGATGCTGACACAATTAAGGTTCGTGCAAAGAACGGCGAAATTGATGAATATAATCTCATTAAGTTCTTGCGTTCAAACCACGGCACCTGTATTAACCAAAAGCCCGTTGTAAAGGTTGGCGAAGAAATTACCGAAAAGCAGGTTATTGCTGACGGTCCCGCAACCTCTAACGGTGAAATCTCTCTCGGTCGCAATGCCCTTATCGGCTTTATGACTTGGGAAGGTTATAACTATGAAGACGCTGTTTTAATTAACGAGCGTTTGGTTCGTGATGATATCTACACCTCAATTCATATTGAAGAATATGAAATTGAGTGTCGTGATACCAAGCTCGGACCTGAAGAAATCACCCGCGATATTCCAAACGTTGGTGAAGATGCTCTTAAAGACCTTGATGAACGCGGTATTATCCGCATCGGTGCTGAGGTTACCTCAGGCGATATCCTTGTTGGTAAGGTTACACCTAAGGGCGAAACCGAGCTTACCGCTGAAGAACGCCTTTTGCGTGCAATCTTCGGTGAAAAGGCACGCGAGGTTCGTGATACCTCTTTGCGTGTTCCACACGGTGAATACGGCACAATCGTTGATGTTAAGGTGTTTGACCGCAGCAATTCATCTGAGCTTAGCCCCGGTGTTAACCAAGTAATCCGTTGCTATATTGCTCAAAAGCGCAAGATTTCTGTCGGCGATAAGATGGCAGGTCGTCATGGTAATAAGGGTGTTGTTTCACGCATTTTACCAAGCGAGGATATGCCTTTCTTACCAGACGGTACACCGCTTGATATCGTTTTAAACCCGTTGGGCGTACCTTCTCGTATGAACATCGGTCAGGTGCTTGAAGTTCACCTTGGCTATGCTGCTAAGGCACTTGGCTGGCACATTTGCACCCCTGTATTTGACGGCGCACACGAAGAAGACATTCGTAACTGCTTCGCACTTGCAGAGGATGCAACCAAGAACGGCGATTATCAGTATAAAGACACCGCTGCTCTTGACTTCTCACGCATACCTTTAACACAGGATGCTAAAACTCAATTATTCGACGGTCGTACAGGTGAGCCGTTTGACAACCCTGTAACCGTTGGTTATATGTATTATCTCAAGCTCCATCACCTTGTTGATGATAAGATTCACGCTCGTTCAACAGGTCCATACTCACTCGTTACACAGCAACCGCTCGGTGGTAAGGCACAGTTCGGTGGTCAGCGTTTCGGTGAAATGGAAGTTTGGGCACTTGAAGCTTATGGTGCAGCTTACACCTTGCAGGAAATCTTAACCGTTAAGTCTGACGATGTTGTTGGCCGTGTTAAGACCTATGAATCAATCGTTAAGGGTCAAAATATTCCAAAAGCCGGCGTTCCTGAATCATTCCGCGTTTTAATTAAGGAATTACAGTCACTTGGCTTGGATATTAAGGTTCTTGATAAAGATAATGAAGAAATCGATATGAAGCAAACCTTTGAAGAGGATGACGATATCGGTCTCGGCACACCGGCAATTCCTGAAAACTTCGAATATGAAGAACAGTATGTTGCTGAAGGTTTAGGCGACGCAGGTTTTGGTCTTGAGGATGAAAACGGCGAAGCTATTGCAGATTCCAATGAATCTGACGAAATTTAAGGAGGGGCAAAATAATGGCAAATATTGAATTTGAATCCATAAAAATAGGTCTTGCTTCCCCCGAACAAATCAGAAGCTGGTCTTATGGCGAGGTTACCAAGCCCGAGACCATTAACTACCGCACATTAAAGCCCGAACAGGGCGGTCTTTTCTGTGAAAGAATTTTTGGACCACAAAAGGACTGGGAATGTCATTGCGGTAAGTACAAGCGTATTCGTTACAAGGGCAAGGTTTGCGAACGCTGCGGCGTTGAAGTAACCAAGGCAAAAGTTCGTCGTGAGCGTATGGGCTCTATCGAGCTTGCTGCCCCTGTTTCACACATTTGGTACTTTAAAACTATTCCTTCCCGTATGGGTGCTGTTTTGGAAATTGGCCAAAAGGATTTGGAACAGGTACTTTACTTCTCGAAGTACATTGTTATCGACCCCGGTTCAACTCCACTTGAAAAGAAACAGCTTTTAAATGAAAAGCAATACCAGGATATGCGCGAAAAGTATGAAGATGACTTCCGCGCAGGTATGGGTGCGGAGGCAATTAAAGAGCTTCTTTGTGAAATCGACCTTGAAAAAACCTGTCTTGAGCTTCGTGAAGAGCTTGAAGATACCACAGGTCAAAAACGCATCCGCATCTTAAAGCGTTTAGAGGTTTTAGAGGCATTTAAGCAGTCGGGCAACCGTCCTGAATGGATGATTATGGATGTTATTCCCGTAATTCCGCCCGATTTGCGCCCAATGGTACAGCTTGATGGCGGTCGTTTCGCCACAAGTGACCTTAATGACCTTTACAGACGCGTTATTAACCGTAATAACCGCCTTAAGAGACTTTTGGAATTACACGCTCCTGACATTATTGTTCGTAACGAAAAGAGAATGCTTCAAGAAGCTGTTGACGCACTTATCGACAACGGTCGCCGCGGCAAACCTGTTACAGGTCCTAACAACCGCGCGCTTAAATCTCTTTCCGATATGCTTAAGGGTAAGCAGGGTCGTTTCCGTCAAAACCTTCTCGGTAAGCGTGTTGACTATTCAGGTCGTTCGGTTATCGTTGTTGGACCTGAGCTTAAAATGTATCAATGCGGTCTTCCTAAGGAAATGGCGCTTGAATTATTTAAGCCCTTCGTTATGAAGCGCCTTGTTGAAATTAAGGCAGTTACAAGCATTAAAACCGCAAGAAAGATGGTTGACCGTGCTTCAGCTGAGGTATGGGATGCATTAGAGCTTGTAATTAAAGAACACCCCGTTCTTTTAAACCGTGCTCCTACACTTCACCGCCTTGGTATTCAAGCGTTCGAGCCCGTTTTGGTTGAAGGTAAAGCGTTAAAGCTTCACCCACTTGTATGTACTGCTTATAACGCCGACTTCGACGGCGACCAAATGGCTGTACACGTGCCCCTTTCAGCAGAGGCACAGGCAGAAGCACGCTTTCTGATGCTTGCTGCAAACAACCTCTTAAAGCCATCTGACGGTAAGCCCGTTGCTGTTCCTACACAGGATATGGTGCTTGGTTCTTACTATTTAACTCTTGTTAAGACCGACGAAAAGGGTGCTAACAAGGTATTCAGAGATAAAGATGAAGCAATTATGGCTTATAATGACGGTATTGTGGGTATTCACGCTCCTATCCGTGTTCGTGTAAGCAATGCAAATGGCGAACAAAAGCTTATTTGGACAACTGTTGGTTTCATTATCTTTAACCAGTCAATCCCACAAGATTTGGGCTTTGTTGACAGAACAAACCCCGCAACTGCATTTAACCTTGAATGGTCCTTTAAATTAAAGGACGAAAGCAAGAATTTTGTTGAAAGCAATGACGACATTATTCAAAACAAGGTTGGTAAAAAGCAGCTTGGCAAAATTATTGACAAGTGCATTGAAATTCATGGTACAAGTGAATCTGCAATTGTTCTTGATAACATTAAGGCAACCGGCTTTAAATATTCTACAAAGGGTGCTGTTACCGTTGCGGTTTGTGATGCCGTAATTCCGCCCGCAAAGAAAGAAATTCTTGCCGCCGCTGAAGAACAAATTGACAAGGTTACCAAAAACTATCGTCGCGGTCTTATCAACGAAGATGAACGCAGCCGCCACGTAATTGAAATTTGGAACAAGGCAACCGATGATGTTGCTGACGCTCTTAAGGGCAACCTTGATGAGTTCAACCCCATCTTTATGATGGCTGACTCAGGCGCCCGTGGTTCTATGAGCCAGATTCGTCAGCTTGCTGGTATGCGTGGTCTTATCGCAAATACCGCAGGTAAGGTTATTGAAGTTCCAATTCGTGCTAACTACCGTGAAGGTCTTAATGTACTTGAATACTTCATTTCTTCCCGTGGTGCTCGTAAGGGTCTTGCCGATACTGCGCTTCGTACCGCTGACTCGGGTTATCTTACCCGTCGTCTTGTTGACGTTGCACAAGATGTTATCGTTCGCGAGGATGACTGCGGCACCGATGAAGGTCTTGTAATTGAAGACATTAAGGACGGCAACAATGTTCTTGAAAAATTGCAAGAGCGTCTTGAAGGCCGTTACCTTATGGAACCTGCAGTTCACCCCGAAACAGGCGAAGTTATTTGGGGCACTGATGAAATTGTTACTGCTGACGGTGCAAAAGCCATTGTTGATGCAGGCATCACCTCGGCTAAAATCCGTTCAGTTCTTACTTGTCACAGCCACCACGGCGTATGTAAGAAGTGCTATGGTAGAAACCTTGCAACCGCTAAAGAGGTTACCACAGGCGAAGCAGTTGGTATTGTTGCCGCTCAGTCTATCGGTGAACCCGGTACACAGCTTACCATGCGTACCTTCCACACCGGTGGTGTTGCAGGCGTTGCCGACGTTACACAGGGTCTTCCCCGTGTTGAAGAGCTTTTCGAAGCACGCAGACCTAAGGCATGCGGCTTAATCGCTAAAATTGACGGTCAAGTTCGCATCGCTGAAGAAAAGCGCAGCAATGTTATTATCATTACAAATGATGACCTTAAAACCGAAGAAAAGGTTACAATTCCTTATGGTGTTCGCCCACTTGTTGCTGACGGCGATTATGTTAAGGCAGGCGACCTTTTGATTCCCGGTGCTAAATATCCACAAGATATTTTGGAAGCACAAGGTCCACAAGCTGTTCAAGAATATATCATTGCTGAAATTCAAAATGCTTACCGCACACAAGGTGTTGACATTAACGATAAGCACATTGAGGTTATCATCCGTCAAATGATGAAGAAGCTTCGCATTGTTGAGCCCGGCTCGACCGAACTTATTCAAAATGCGACCTATGAATATAAAGAAATCAAAGACGCAAACGACGCTATCCAAGCGCGTATCGATGCAGGTGAAGAAGGTCTTGAGAAAGCAACCTACAACGCAACCCTTTTGGGTATCACCAAAGCATCCTTGGCAACCGAATCCTTCCTTTCAGCTGCTTCCTTCCAAGAAACCACCCGTGTTCTTACCGAAGCTGCAATTAAGGGCAAGGTTGACCCGCTCTTTGGTCTTAAAGAAAATGTTATTATCGGTAAGCTTGTGCCCGCAGGTACAGGTATGAAATGCGAAGAAATCAACCCTGTAAGAGAAGAAGAAATTTCTGATTCTGCTGATGAAGTAATGGCTGATTTAGTTGCAGTTTCTGCCGAAGTTGAAGAATAATTTGTTTCTTAAAATTAAAACTCCCGAAAGTGAAAACTTTCGGGATTTTTTTTATAACTAAACCTAAATTGTTGAAAAAATCTTGGCTCCCTCTGATGAGGGAGCTGTTGAGCGTTAGCGAAACTGAGGGAGAGAATAATTAACACCTGACTACCCCTCAGTCAAAACTTTAAGTTTTGACAGCTCCCCTGACAAGTGGAGCCGACCGCCGTGCGGTAGAATTTATAGATAGTGCTTGTTTAAAACAAACCTTTTTGCCTTAAATAATAAAGCTTTAATATGGCGGTTTGGGTTTTGGCATCCTTAATTTCGTTTGAAAGCACCATTTCGACCGCTTTTTTTAAAGGCATTTTCACAACATCTAAAAATTCATCATCGTCAAGTGATTTGTCACCCATACTTAAATTTTTTGCGGCATACATATAAATTATTTCATCGCAATAAGCGGGGGTGGGGTAAAGCTGACCAAGTGAAATATATTCACCCGCTACAGCGCCTGTTTCTTCCTTCAGTTCGCGTTTTCCGCAAGATAGGGGGTCGTGGTCGCCCTCTTTATCGCGCTTGCCTGCGGGGATTTCTAACAGCACCTTGCCATAGGGGTAACGAAACTGCTTAACCATTAAAACATTATCGTTTTCATCAATGGCGGCAACGCAAACACCACCCGAATGCTCAATAACCTCACGCACAGCGGTGGTGCCGTTTGGCAGCAGGGCAGTGTCACTTCTTAAATTTAAAATTTTGCCTTTAAATATTGTGTTTTTATTTAGCGTTTTTTCATTAAGTTCCATTTTAGTTCCCACACTTTTTGTTTCTTTGTTTAAAGTATAAACCAATAATTCATTATTGTCAAACAAAAAACAACCTCACCTTTTAGGGTGAGGTTGCCTTTTTATAAATCAATTAAAACAGAAACCTAATTGATTATTTAGTTGAAATAATAGGTGATAGAGTTTATCATAAGACGCTGATAAGTTGTAGAACTGGTGGTATCAACAACGATAGTTTTAGTAGTTGTTGTATCGATTACGATATCGGTATACTGACCATCATTTGATTTAGTAGTGGTGGTGTAGGAAGTGCCATTTACGGCCAATTTACTTGTCTTGTCCTTATAACCAGCCACTTTAATCACAACCTTGGTAACATCAGCAGGTACAGTAAATGTGAATTGACCGGCTCCACCAGATTTACTTGTGCCGAGTTTAAGACAGCTCTTACCAGTTGCATCGTTAGCACCATCGAAAACTTTGCTTGCAGAGGTTAAATTCAATTCGTATGAACCGGAAGTATATTTCTTAGAAGATCCGATATCGTTACCATCTGCATGTGTGGTAGTGGATTTGTTTGCGCCAAATTCGAATACTACAGGGTCAGCAACAGTTTCGCCACCAGTTTCGCCACCAGTTTCGCCGCCGGTTTCGCCGCCGGTTTCGCCGCCGGTTTCGCCGCCGGTTTCGCCACCGGTTTCACCACCAGTTTCACCGCCGGTTTCACCGCCTTCGGTTTCATCAACGATAGGTTCAACAAAAACAACCTTGAAGTTGGTGGTATAGGTTGACTTGCAAGCACTAAAGGTGCTGTGTGTATCATAAGTACCTAAGAAGTAAGAGTTACCGTCAACTGCAATTGTAAAGGTTCCGAGAGTAGCATCCCATACCCAAGCGGTTGAGGGCTTTTCTGTAACAAATTTAGTGTTGTAATATGTTTTGGTTCCGTTAACGCTTGAAATTACAGTAAGGTAGGTTTTAGTGGTACCATCCATAAAGTAGATTTGATAACCTGAACCATCTGCCTCGATAACAGTTTTAACTGCTTCAGAGGTCTTTTCGGTTGTTGCGAAATAATAGCTGCTCATTTGACCATTGAGGTAAAGAGTCTTACCAAGATTTTCTTGGTTTAATGACATAAAGTATTCTTTACCAACGGTGTAAGGAATAGTAACTGTTTCGCCACCGGTTTCGCCACCAGTTTCACCACCGGTTTCACCACCGGTTTCGCCACCAGTTTCGCCACCAGTTTCGCCACCGGTTTCGCCACCAGTTTCGCCACCGGTTTCGCCACCAGTTTCGCCACCGGTTTCGCCACCAGTTTCACCACCGGTTTCACCACCGGTTTCGCCTTCGTTATCATCGGTAGCAGGTGTGTAGAATTCCATTGCAACGATGTTTGCAGGGAATTGAGAAACGCCTGTGTTTTCTGCAGTGATGTAAGATGTCTTAGAAGCGCTCATGGTTTCGAAGCTGTTGTATGTACCGAGGTAATAGTCAGCGCCGTCCATAGTGGTCTTCCAGCAGTTAGTTTCAGCAACATAGGTGTAAACTGAAGTGCCTGCTGCATCATACTTAACAGAAAGCTTGCCTGCATCGTTGTTGTAAACAGTGATGTATTGCTTTGCATCGTCTACTAAGATGTAGAACTTGTAGCCGCCTGTTACAGCTTCAGCATAAACATCAGCAGCTTTTGAAAGGGTTGCGGTTGTGGTGAGATATCTGCCATCTACACCGCCGTCAACATAAAGGGTTTTGCCAAGGTTGCCTTGAACAAAGCTAAACTTATATGCTGTGTTAGCAGCAAGTTCGGTTTTAGCAACAGGAACGATGGGCTTCAAAGCAACAGCAACGATGTTTGCAGGGAATTGAGAAACGCCTGTGTTTTCTGCAGTGATGTAAGAAATCTTAGAAGCGCTCATGGTTTCGAAGCTGCTGTATGTACCGAGGTAATAGTCAGCACCGTCCATAGTGGTCTTCCAGCAGTTAGTTTCAGCAACATAGGTGTAAACTGAAGTGCCTGCTGCATCATACTTAACAGAAAGCTTGCCTGCATCGTTGTTGTAAACAGTGATGTATTGCTT
>JAFYUI010000028.1 GCA_017549565.1 Clostridia bacterium | reverse complement strand
GGTGCACCAGTTGTTCTGCCAAGGGCATAGCTGGGCAGCTAAGTGCGGATTGGATAAACGCTGAAAGCATCTAAGCGTGAAGCCAACCTCAAGATTAGATTTCCCATAGCATAAGCTAGTAAGGTCCCCGGAAGACTACCGGGTTGATAGGCTGCAAGTGTAAGCGTAGCGATACGTGTGCTAGGCAGTACTAATAGACCGAGGGCTTGACCTATTTTTTCGATCCAACCTTTCATTACTTGTTCAGTTTTCAGGGTGTGAGCAATATGTTAATTTGGCTCGGTAGTTTACTATCGAGCTTTTTTGTGCCCTATAACATTGAATTAGGCAAAGAATTATGTTATATTATAATTATGGATTCCATTTTGGAGGATAATTTATGAAAAATTATGACGTTTTAATTATTGGCGCAGGTCCGGGTGGCATTTTTTCGGCGTATGAACTTAATAAATTAAACCCAAACCTTAAAATTGGCGTTTTTGAAGCGGGAAACGAGCTTGCAAAACGCCGTTGCCCCATTGATGGAAAGAAAATTAAAAGCTGTATTAACTGCAAAAGCTGTTCTATTATGAGCGGTTTCGGTGGTGCAGGCGCATTTTCGGATGGTAAATATAATATAACCAACGATTTTGGCGGCACATTATATAAATATATTGGCCGTGGTGAAGCGCTTGAGTTAATGCATTATGTTGATGAAATAAATATGGCATACGGTGGCGAGAGCACAAAGCTTTATTCAACAGGTGGTACAAAGTTTAAAAAGCTTTGTATACAAAACAATTTACACCTTTTAGACGCTTCGGTGCGCCATTTGGGTACCGATATTAACTACGTTGTGCTTGAAAATCTTTATAACTTCCTTAAAGAAAAGGTTGATTTTTTCTTCAACACCCCTGTTAATAAGGTAAATGTTATTGACGGTGGTTATGAGGTTGTTACCGCAAATGACAGCTATTTCTGCCAAAAATGTGTAATTTCGGTTGGTAGAAGCGGCAGTAAATGGATGGAAACTGTTTGTAAGGATTTGGATATTCCCACTAATTCAAACCGTGTTGATATCGGTGTCCGTGTTGAACTTCCCGCAAATGTTTTTTCGCACCTAACCGACGAACTTTACGAAAGCAAGATTTTATATCGCACCGAAAAATATGGCGATTTAGTTCGTACTTTTTGTATGAACCCCAAGGGTGCGGTTGTTACAGAAAACACAAACGGTATTATAACTGTTAATGGTCACAGCTATGAAGACCCCGCAAAGCAAACTGAAAATACAAACTTTGCACTTTTGGTTGCAAAGCATTTTTCTGAACCATTTAAAGATTCTAACGGATATGGCGAATCTATTGCCAGACTCAGCAATATGTTAGGCGGCGGTGTTATGGTGCAGCGCTTTGGCGATTTAATTCGTGGTCGCCGTTCAACACCGCACCGTATGACCGATAATTTCCTGGTTCCAACATTAAATGCAACACCCGGTGATTTAAGTCTTGTGTTGCCAAAGCGTATTTTGGATGGCATTATTGAAATGATTTATGCGCTTGACAAGGTTGCGCCCGGCACCGCAAACGACGATACACTTTTATACGGTGTTGAAGTTAAGTTCTATAATATGGAAGTTCAGGTTGATGAAAACCTGCAATCAAAATATGACGGACTTTATATTATAGGCGACGGAAGCGGTATTACACACTCGTTATCACATGCATCAGCAAGTGGTGTTCACGTTGCAAGACATATTGTAAATATCTAATAAAAAACGGTATAGCAAATTTGCTATACCGTTTTTTCTTTATTTTATAGTGATTATAATATCGCCTGTGTCGGTGGAAATTTCACATTTACCACCCGTTAATGTTTTGGGAACATCGATTTCGCCTGTGTCAGTTTGCGTGATAAAAATCTTCTCAGAAAGCAAGCTGCCTTTAACATTACCTGTGTCGGTTGTTATAGATAACTCAGCGGCATCGCAAAGTTCAAGCTTTACATCGCCTGTACTTCTTTTAATATCAAACTTTTCGGTCGAAATTACGTTACTTAAATAAATATCACCTGTGCTGCCGCTTGATATAAGATTTTTACATTTAATATTTGATAAATTAGTTTTGCCAGTGGAAACCTTTAGCTTAATATCACCGTTAGAGTTAAGGTTTTCGGCAGAAATTTTACCGGTTGTGGCGGTAAGATGAACATTGTTAGCGGTTATATTTTCGGTGTTAATGTTGCCTGTGCTTGTTTTAATTTTTATAAAATCGGTTGCAGAGGCAAGATTTGTCACATCACCTGTGCTGAGTGAAATATCAACGCTTTCGAATTTAAAATCGCTTGCTATTTCAACATCGCTGGTGTCGGTGTTTATTGAAAGTGCACCATATTCACCTTTCGGAAGGTTAACGGTTATATTTTGCTTACCAAAGGAAACACCGATATACTGATACCATTTTCGTGTGTCATTTATTTCAATTAAAAGTGTATCATCCTTAACAGTTACCGAATGTTTGAGGTTTATTTCTTCATTGCAAACGACAGTGGTTTTATCGCTATCGGTGGATATAAAAGAAATATCGGAAGTATTGGATTTAATAGAAATATTTTTATAATTTTCGGTTATGTCATAAGTGTTTGTCTGAAATTTTGTGGTGGATAATTTTGAAAAATCCCATTTTAGAACGCTCATAACCCCTGAAAAAATTATACAGCCAATTAAAATTAGGGAAGTGGCAACAATAAGCCAAGTTTTTGCGGTTTTGTTCATTTTACTTCCCCCTTTTTAACAAATAAGCTTTTTGTATATATAATTACTTTTTCAGTTAAAAGCAATATGCCCTTTGTGGCAAGCTTACAACCAAAAAATATAAATATTGAAAGCCCTGCACAAATTAAAGCGGCAGCGAGTATTGCAAATGCTGTAAAAGTGTTGCCGTTTACAGCAAAAACAACCGCTGATATTACACCGCCGACAGCACAGCCGATAAAGGAGGCAAACACCGCCCAAAATGAAATAATAACTGCCCAAAGTGCAATGTAAAGAGAAAATGCAACAGCAAAAGCGGCGATTGAAAGTGGCAACCATAAAGGAAAGCCCAACACCAAAAGAATAATTTCCCAAATTTTTGGCTTGTTTTTTGGTTTTAACTTTTCCTTTGCAATTTTTGTAAAAGGGGTATCATATATGATTTGCTTTGCAATTTCATCAGTTGTGCCGATAGCCGCAACGGCTTCCTCTTCTAAAAGGCCTTCTTCTATGCGGTCTTCTATCATTTCGCTGTAAAAATTAAGGCGTTCTTCAATATCTTCTTTGGGAAGACCTGATAATTTGTCCCTTAGTTCAAAAAGAAAGTTAAGCTTGGTCATTTGTGATATCCTCCTTACTTACAAATTGGTATATTGAAAGGATTTCTTGCCATTCGTTTTTAAAATCTTCAATTCGTTTTAGTCCATCATTGGTTATGTGATAATATTTGCGAAGACGACCGCCGTGTTCTGCGGTGCTGACCGTCAGTAAATTTGCGGTTTCCAAGCGTTTTAAGATGGTATATAATGTTGATTCTGAAAGTTCGATATAAGGTTTTAAATCTTTAATAATTTTATAGCCGTAAGATGCTTCGTTTTTAATTGCGGCCAAAACACATACATCTAAAAGACCGCGTTTTAATTGAATATCCATACTATACCTCCCTTTGCGTAATACATCATATCACGAAGTATTGTTTTTGTCAATAACTTTTCAAGAAAAATAAAAACAGCAGGTGTAAAAACCTGCTGTTTAAAGTATTTTTATTTTGTTAAAATGGCTAATTTTGCGCTATGTACGGTGTATTCGGTAACATTTCCTATGACCTCGCCATCAAGCTGAAGCGGTGCGGGCTTTGAAAGTTTTACTGAAATTTCAAAACCTTCATTAACATCTATCATAAATTTCATTTTTGTGTGGGTGCCTTTCATAAGGCGTAAAAACGCAACAACAATGTGAAAGAAGTTGTTGCTGTGCATTGCAACGGTAGTTAATTTTTTATCTTCATTTAAACGGTCTTGATTAGGTGCAGCCATAAAACCGCCACCAAAAAATCGGCCATTCATTGTTGGCGTTAACCAAGAATATTTATATGTTTTTGTGACACCGTCAACCGTAACGGTTGCATCACAGGGCTTATATGCGCCCAAAAGTGCCTTAATAGCCACAAATGTATAGTTGGCGCGTTTTTTACCCAAAGCACGCAGGCGCTCAACCTCGGCACAGCAGTAACCGTCCATACCGCTGCCGACACAGTTTATAAATTTATAAACCTTGCCGTTAATATTTGCGGTGGGAAGATTTTTTATGTAATCGTTAATGCAAAGTGGTTTGGTGCGTTTTGGATATTTAATGTCACGAGCAAAATCATTGCCGCTGCCCGATGCATAAAAATAAAGCTTTTGCTTTAAGTTGTCACAGTCGGTATTATTGATAAAGCTGTTAAGGGTGCCATCACCGCCGGTGAGTATAATATCAGTGCCGATGGGAAGCTGATTTAAAAATTCGTCATAATCGTTTATAGCGGTCATATCCTGATAAACATAATTATGCTCGCCCATTAGCGGCTCAATTTCCTTTGCAATGTTAAGACCTTTGCCACCGCCTGAATGAGGGTTATATAAAATTACATAATTTTCCAAACCGACACCTCGATTTCGTTTTATATAACCATTTTAAAGGTTTTGTCGCATTTTGTCAATGAATAAAAAAAGCCGAACAAAAAGTTCGGCTTTAAAGGGTTTAATAATTTTCTGCGTGAACTTCGAAATATGACTGTGGGTGAGCACAGGTTGGGCAAAGTTCGGGTGCTTTAGTGCCAACAATAAGGTGACCGCAGTTGCGGCATTCCCAAACCTTAACCTCGCTCTTTTCGAAAACAGCAGCGGTTTCAACATTTTTAAGAAGTGCGCGATAGCGTTCTTCGTGATGCTTTTCGATAGCGGCAACAAGGCGGAATTTTTTAGCAAGGTCATGAAAACCCTCTTCATCAGCGGTTTTTGCAAAACCTTCGTACATATCGGTCCATTCATAGTTTTCGCCTTCGGCAGCGTGTGCTAAATTTTGGGCTGTGTCACCAATGCCGTTAAGTTCTTTGAACCACATTTTTGCGTGTTCTTTTTCGTTATCGGCAGTTTTAAGGAAAAGAGCTGCGATTTGCTCAAAACCCTCTTTTTTAGCTTTTGAAGCAAAGTAGGTGTATTTATTTCTTGCCTGAGATTCGCCGGCAAAAGCGGCTTCAAGATTTTTTTCGGTTTGTGTACCTGCATATTTTGACATAAAGATTACCTCCTTAAAGATACTAAAATTATAATATCATAAATTTTTTCAAAAAACAAGAGCGGACACAATGTAAATTTTTACTGTGTCCGCTCTTTTGCCCCTAAACGATAATTTCCGAGGGCAAGTATTTAATTAAAAAACTTTAAAACTGAAATGGGTTTGCCGTTTTCGGTAGCTTCAATGTGAAGGTGGCTTTGGTCATTGCATTCGCAGGGAATTGTGCCGAGCGCACCAATTAAATCACCCGATTTGACGGTATCGCCCGCTTTAACCTTGCTGTCCTTAATGGCGGCATATTTAACAATAAGTCCGTCGCCGTGGTCAATGGTTAAAACATTGCCAAGTGTGGCACTTTCTTCAACCGATATCACCTTACCATTTGTAAGTGCACCGATTAAGGTGCCTTCTTTACAAGCAATGTCAACTGCAGGGTGAAGTCGCATATCGCCATAGGTTTGCGAAAATTGAAGCGCGGTGTCGCTGAAATCCTTTAAAATATCACCACTTATGGGCATAGTATAACTTTTTTGATAAGGTTCATTTTTTACATCATCATTTGTTGGTGTCGATGGTGTGATATTTGGCATATTATCCTTTGGTGTGTCGGGAATAATATCACTAATGATATTGCTACTGTTATTATCACTATTATTATATGAGCTGTCGTTGCTGTTATATTCCTCTGAATTGTTTTGGCTGTTTTCAAGGTTATCGCTTATATTATCTTTTGGCTTGTCGGTCATATCATCCTTATTCATATTTGAAAGACCGATAAATGCAACAATGGCTATAAGCGCCAATGCAATTATTATAATTATATAAAAAACGGAATTCCCCTTTTTATTTGAGGAATAAGGTGTGTAATTCATTTATATCATCCTTTCGGTTTTATTATTGTCATTAAACCTTTTTAATATTCTTGAAAAAAATTTAAAAATTGTTCATATTGTATTAAAAATTATGGGTTATAGTTTAATCGTACCGAAAAGGAAGCCGCATCCTTTTTAGTATAATTTCTTCTTTTGAAGAAATTCTCTCCTCAAACCCCTTAAAAAGAGAAAGAGCAGTAGTTTTTCGCTACTGCTCTTTTTCTATTCTTTTTTTATGCCGGGGTTTTTGAATATTACATTAAACCTGCCGCTGCTGTCAATTATTTCAAGCGGTAAACCGCTTTGACCAATAAACATTTTATATTCAAAATTTTCAAATTTGCCCTTTGTAAAAAATTGGTTATCGTTTTCATAAACCTTTGGGGCTTCTTCTTTAAAAGCATTATAAATAAACAAAATTGCATTGGTTTGGTTTGGCGAATTTAAATTATAAGAAATGCCCTTAAAATCGGCTTTAATATTGTCATCAGTCACAGTAAAAACAATATCCTTAAGATCTTCGGGCTCTGAAATTTTAAGCATCATTTTGCCGTTTTGGTTGATTTCGCCCGAAATTTCATAAAATTCGTTATAATGTGTTAAATCAGCCGAAAAGGTAAGATTTCGGGTTATGGGTTTTACGGTGGAAGGATTTGTGCAACCGACAAGAAGTAAAAGCGAAAAAATACAAAGCAGTTTTTTCAAAAAAATCGCCCCATTTTATAACATATTTTTAATATGTTTATGAAACGGGACTTTGTTTTATGCCAATAAAAAAGCCACCGCAAAACTGCGGTGGTGAAATTTTTAATTATTTAAATGCCGAATTTGCAACAAACTTTGGCAAAGATTTTTTAATTGCCGCTTGAAGCTTTTCGTTTGGTGAAAAGACAATATAATTAACCTTTGAGTCATCGGGTGAGGTGACAATTAAATAAGCATTGGGGTCGTTTTGGTCACAAGCGAAAAGCAAGCTTTCTTTTTTTACATTTTGAATTAAGGCAGGGTTAAACTTTTCAACACGCTCAACCTTTGAAAGTGTGATACTTGCAAGGCGTTTACGGGCTGATTTGTTTATAATTTTATCAACATCCATATCTTCATTAGTTACAATATATTCATACTCGACATTAAATTTTGTGGAAAGCCACCAAGCACCGTAAAGGATGCCGATGATAACAATGGCGGAAAGTGCCCCAAGCAACGGGAAAAAGAAAAGAAATACCGCAACTGAAATGGCTAAAAACCAAATAAAAAGCACAAGTGCCAATGTGCTACCGCTTTTTTTAATGCGTACAATTTGTTCAAAAAAGGTATCCATAAAAATAATCTCCGATAAATGATGTTTTATATATTATACAACAAAACTGTTGCCACTTGCAATAGTTAAATTTATAGTATATAATTATTACATCAAAAACAAAGGAATTTTATGATGAAAAAAAGTAATAAGCCCACTTTAAGCTGGATTTATAAGCACACTAAAATTCATTTACCTGCTTTGCTGTTGATTTCTGTGTTGGCTGCGGTTGTGTCGCTGCAGTTTGTGGCACTTGCCATGCTTTCAAAAACTGTGTTGGAAATTGCAACAGGCGACCAAGGCGGAAGCATTTTAAATTACGGAATTTTGCTTTTGTTATTGGTGGTTTTACAGGTTTTGTGTTCGGGCGCTGAAAGTATTTTAAAGGCGCGTATTTCGGGCAAGCTTATAATCACTTTAAGGGAGCATTTGTTTAAACAAATCGGCCAAAAAAAGTTTAGTGACATTTCAAAATACCATTCGGGTGATTTGCTTAACCGCTTAACATCTGATGTTGAGGTTTTGCAGGTTGGTGTTGTAAACATTGTGCCCAACTTGGTTTCAATGACAACAAGAATCATCGGCTGTGTTATAGCACTTCTTTTGTTAGAGCCAAAGCTTGCTATAATTATTTTAGTTGTTGGCGTGTTGATACCCGCTTTTGCACGCATTTTAAGTAATAAGTATAAAGCATTACATAAAGAGGCACAAAAAACAGAGGGCGAGTCACGCTCGTTTATGCAGGAATGCTTTGCAAACCTTTCAGTTATGAAAACCTTTAAAACAAGGGATTTTATATTTGATAAACTAAACCGATATTTAAAAGAAAATTACAAAGTCAAAATGAAGCGTTCGGTTTTGTCGGCTTTCTTACATTTGGGACTTTATTCGTTTTTTACCGTTGGATATTATGCAGTGCTTTTGTGGGGCGCGGTGCAAATTGCAAACCCGACTGTTGCCATAACCTACGGCACACTTATTGCATTTTTACAGCTTGTGTCCCAACTTCGTATGCCGCTTCAAAATATTTCGGGCATTTTACCGCAGTATTATTCGCTTTTAGCATCGGCAGAACGGCTTATGCAAATCGAAAATCTTGACAGTGAAAGTATATCGCTTGAAAGTGATGAATTGCAAAAATGCTGTGATGAATTTAAAACAATTAAAGCTGAAAATATATGCTTTGATTATGATGATGAATCGGTAATTAGAGATTTATCGTTTGAAATAAACCGCGGCAGTATGACGGCAATCTTGGGGGACAGCGGTGTTGGTAAAAGCACCATTTTTAAACTGCTTTTAAATCTTTTTGATATTAAAAGCGGTAAGCTAACCCTTAACGGACAAACACCCATTGATGCAAGTGTTAGGGGAATATTTTCTTATGTGCCGCAGGGCAATATGATTGTTTCGGGCAGTATTAAGGAAAACATTAAAATGTGTAACCCCAACATTTCCGATGAAGAGGTTATAAATGCGGCAAAGGTTGCCGAAATTTATGATTATATCATCACCCTGCCAAATGGCCTTGATACCGAGCTTTCAGAGCACGGCGCAGGTCTTTCCGAAGGTCAGCTTCAACGAATTGCCATAGCCCGAGCCGTTGCAAACGATTCGCCGATTTTACTTTTGGATGAAGCAACCTCGGCACTGGATAAGCAAACCGAAAAACGAGTGCTTACAAACATTAAAGCACTGACTGATAAAACGGTGATTTTGGTAACCCACCGCACCTCAAACCTTAATTTGTGCGACAATATAATAAATTTAACTGAATAAGCTTTTAAAAATTTTAAGACTACACTTTTTTGAGTGTAGTCTTTTTTTGTCGGTGAATGGCGGTTTTTTAGTTGGTATAATGACCACGCTGGAAGGAGGCGAAAAATTTGCGAGAGAGTGACAAGCTGCTTTATAAAACCCTAAAAAGCATTTTAAATGAAAAGCTATCAGCAGAAGAGACTCAAGCTTTAAAAGAGGAGGGGTTTGAGGTGAAAAGCCCCACAAGAAAAACAGCTGTGATGGTGGCGCTTTATAAAAAGGCGGTGACGGGTGACCTTTCAGCTATAAAGGAGCTGCGTTCTATCGTGAGTGAAAAAAAGGACGAAAAGCCGACTGATAACAGGACGGTGATGATTATTGATGACATCCGAGATTAAGATGTCGGAAATCGTGGGCGGGGGATATGACAAATTTTGGAACTGCAAAAAGCGTTACCGTGTGTTAAAGGGCGGTAAGGGTTCTAAAAAATCGGCAACGACGGCGCTTAATTTTATTTTTCGGCTTATGAATGAGGAAAAATCAAATCTTTTGGTGGTGCGACAGGTTATGAACACCCACCGCGACAGCACCTTTGCTCAGCTTAAATGGGCACAGCAGCGGCTTGGGGTGAGTGAATATTGGAATAACACCGTATCACCGCTTGAAATGACCTATAAGCCAACAGGTCAAAAAATTATTTTTCGCGGCTTTGATGATGTTTTAAAGCTTGCTTCAACAACGGTACCACAGGGATATTTAAATTATGTCTGGATTGAGGAAGCGTTTGAAATTTCAAGCGAAGCGGATTTTGATAAACTTGACCTTTCGGTGCCGCGTGGCAGCATACCGCCGCCATTTTACAAGCAAACCACCATAACCTTTAACCCGTGGAGTGAAACCCACTGGCTTAAAAAACGGTTTTTTGATACAAAAAGCCGTGATGTTGACACCTTTTCGACCAATTACCTTATAAATGAATTTTTGGACGATACAGACCGCGCGGTTTTTGAACGCATTAAGAAAACAAACCGCCGTAAATACGAGGTGGTAGGGCTTGGAAATTGGGGCATATCAGAGGGCCTTGTTTTTGAAAATTGGCAGGTAGGGGATATAACTGTGCCGAAAAGCGATGAATATAAATGGAAAAGCTTTTTTGGGCTTGATTACGGTTATACAAACGACCCCACCGCCTTTGTGGCATTTATGGTAAACCCCATTGAAAAACAAATTTATATATACAGCGAGTTTTACGAAAAGCGAATGCTTAACAGCGACATTGCAAACAAAATAAAGGCACTTGGCTTTTCAAAGGAAAGAATTCGCGCCGACTGTGCCGAGCCAAAATCTAACGATGATTTAAGGCGGCTTGGCATTAGCCGAATTTGCCCGTCTTACAAAGGGCGGGACAGCATTTTAAACGGTATTGCTGCCATTTCGGAATATCAAATGACAGTCAGCCCCAAATGTGTGAATATGATTAGGGAGCTTACTTCTTATGTATATGATGAACGGCGAGAGACAAACGGACTTCGTATGCCAAAGGACAGCGAAAACCATTTGTGTGATGCTTTGCGGTATGGTTTTGAAGATGTGAAATTTTTTAAACCAAACGCCCAAAAAAGCCACATTAGAAATGATGGCGCAATTACCGTTAACGATTTTAAAGGAGGTTGGGATTAGTGATTATTCTATTTCTGACTTTGGCAGTATGCTCCTTTTTACTTGGCTTCATTTTGGGGGCTTTTAAAAAACCGCAGGTTAAAACACCTGATATTAAGGTTTTTGAAAGCGATGATTTCACCACCCAAAAAGAGTATGAAAATTTTTTGAATTATGACGGCACTATGCAGGAATAAGGTGAATTTATGAGCGAAAAAATCAAAGAAAAGGAAACCAAGCTGCAAGAAAAATTAGAGCTTTCGGATGAATTGAAAGAAACCTTTAAGGAGCTTAATGAAAGCTTTCCTGAAATAAAAAGCATTGAAGATTTGCCGAAAAGCGTAATTGAAAATGCAATAAAAAGCGGCAAGCCCTTGCTTGATGAGTATTTAAGATACCGTCTTTTGCAGGAAAAGGCCGTAAAGGAAAATGTTTCGGCACAAAAGAATGCCGAAAACAGCAGCGTTGGTTCACAACTTAACAAATCAAGGGGCGAAAACCCCGAAACCGCCGAGTTTTTAAAAGGACTTTGGCGCAAATAAACAATTTGGAGGAAAATTAAAATGGCAATTAATTCAATAGAAAATGCAGTAAGATATGCAGGCGAGCTTGATAAAATGTTTGCACAAAAAAGTGCAACCGGCTTTTTTGCCGACAACGCCCTTGCAACAAAGTTTGTGGGTGCTAAAACCGTAATTATCCCCGATGTTGATTTTCAAGGTCTTTCTGATTATGACCGCGACACAGGTTATACAAAGGGCGCAATTACCGTTTCAAACACTTCTTATACAATGGCAATGGACCGTGCGCGTTCATTGCAAATTGACCGCGAAGATATGGACGAAACAGGCATTGCAAACTTGGCAGGTAAAATTTTGGGCGAATATGTTCGCACAAAGGTTGTGCCCGAATGTGATGCTTATGTGCTTTCAAAGCTTGGCGGTTTAGCCCTTACAAGAAGCAATGTTATCGACGGTGACATTGAAAAGCCCTATGAAGCATTATGCAAGCTTATTAACGAGGTTCAATCGGTTGTTGGTTATGATGAAGAATTGGTGGCTTTTGTTGATGGTTATATGTTTGCCGCTTTACAAAATTCGACCGAAATTTCAAAAATGATTACCGTTTCTGACTTTAAGCAGGGCGATATTTCATTAAAGGTTAAGTCTATTAACGGCGTGTCACTTATTCCTGTTGTTGCCGACAGAATGAAGACCGCTTATACCTTTAATACAGGCGCTGCGGGTGGCTTTGCACCCATTGAAAATGCGCGTGAAATTTACATGCTTGTACTTCCTAAAACTGCGGCACATCTTGTAAAGAAAACCGAAAATATGCGTATTTTCACACCCGAACAAAATATTGATGCAGATGCTTACAAGTTCGACTATCGCATTTATTATGATGTATTTGTAAACAAAAGCGGTTTAGACAGCATTTGGGGTTGGATTTCTCCCGCTGTTAGCATTACCACACAGCCCGCTGATAAAACTGTAAACGAGGGTTCAATCAGCGGCTCTTTAACAGTTAGTGCCCAAAGTGAAGGCGCGCTTACATACCAGTGGTATCAGTGCCAGGATGAAAACAAAACCGGCGCTGTAAAGATGGCAGGTAAAACCTCGGCTTCAATGACTATTCCGACTGACCTTACCGAAGGCGAATATTTCTATTTCGTTAAGGTTATTGTTGACGGCGCAGCTTCTACCTACAGTGATGTTGCAGTTGTAACGGTTTCTTAAAATTAAAGCTTGAAGGGGAGAAGAAATCTCCCCTTCATTCCTAAAAGGAGGTAACGAATTTGAAGCTACTGCCTAAAGAAATTTTTTCAGAATATGAAAAGGGTGTGCAGTACAAGGCATCCCTTGGAAGTCGCGGACTTTTTGAACAAAACAAAATCAACGAACGCTTTTTCATCGGTGACCAATGGTATGGGGCAAAATGCGGTAACGACCGACCGCTTGTAAGGTATAACATTATTAAGCGAATTGGTGACTATAAAATGTCGCAAATACTATCAGCCCCAATAGCTGTTAATTTTTCGACCGAGGGTATACCCCAAAATAAAGATAGTGAATTAACGCTTTTTGAAAAAGCTCCAAGTGGTGCGGTAACTCAAACCGAAATCAACAGCTTAACCACAGCGTTTAGAAAATACTTTGATGTAACCGCCGAAAGACTTTCCTTTAATGTTTTACAGGAAAAGCTTTTGAAAAATGCCTTTGTTACGGGCACAGGTGTGCTTTATACCTATTGGGACCCAAATGCCAAAACAGGCCTTTTTGCTGATGATAAAAAAACAAGCGAAATCAAGGGTGATATTTGCTGTGAAGTTTTGGATATTGAGGATGTTTATTTCGGTGATGATTATATTGAAGACATACAGTCACAGCCATTTGTAATTATTGCAAGCACTCTGCCGCTTGAAGAGGTTTTAAAAGAGGCCAGAATCAACGGCGCCGATATTGGTCAGCTTCGTGACATTGAAAACGGCGCGGTAAACAACAAGGTTTTGGTGCTTACAAAGCTTTTTAAGGAATATAAGGACAAGGAAAACTATACAATTAAAGGTGTAAAGGTGTGCGAAAATGCAACCGTAAGGCGAGAATTTGACACGGGCCTTCGTTTGTATCCCTTGTCAATTTTTAAGTGGGAAAGAAAAAATAATTCACCCCTTGGCGAAAGTGAAATTACTTATTTAATTCCAAACCAAATTGCCATAAACCGAATGATTACCGCAAATGTGTGGTCGGCAATGACAACCGGTATGCCAATAATGCTGGTAAACGGGGATACTGTCACCCAAAAAATCACCAACGAGCCGGGGCAAATTATTAAGGTTTACGGCAGTAACGAGGATGTGACAGGTGCGGTAAAATATGTTGCACCGCCGGTCTTTAACCAAGAGTATGATGCATCAATTAAAGCACTTATTGAAAACACTCTTACCCAAAGCGGTGCAAACGAGGTGGCGCTTGGTGACAGCAGGGCGGATAATTTTTCAGCACTTCGTGCTATGCGAGATGCAAGCTTAATGCCACTGTCTTTAACCAAAAACCGTTTTTATGCCTTTGTTGAGGATACCGCGCGTATTTGGGCGGATTTTTGGATTACTAAATATGAAAAGCGCAAAATTAAAATTGAAGATAAAAACAGCACTTGGTATATGCCATTTAATGCATCACGCTATAAAAATTTAATTTTCAACACAAAGGTTGAGGTAAGCGCGGGTGCGCTCTACGGCGATGCCGACCGACTCAACACCCTTATAACCCTTTTTGAAAAGGGTATTATTGACCGTAGACAACTAATTACTCGTTTACCTGATGGAGTGGTAAGCGATAAAAAGCAGCTGCTTAATGAAATTTTAGAGGAGGGAAACGCTAATGACGGGATATGATGTACTAAAAAAAGTGCTAAATCTTTTGGGCTATGTTGATAGTGATGATAAAGTTACGCACGATAGCGGACTTTACAACCGTTCGTTTTATATAATCAACCAAATTTTAGCCGATTTAAATCAGGCCGAAATTAAAGGTATGAACGATGAAATTAAAATACCGCAAAAATCTGCCGAGGCGTTACCCTATGGCGTTGCAATGCTGTTGGCACTTGTAAGCGGAGACAACAACAAAAACCACCTTTTTGCAGAAATTTATAATTCTAAACGCTCGGCGGCGCTTTGTCAAAAAGAAATAATTGATGACAAAATGCCAAATGTCGCATTGGGAGAGATTTAAGTGAAATATAATTCTTTAAAACCATCGGTTGTGAAGCGCTTCAAAATGCCATTACTTAACGGCGGTGCAGCTTTTAAAAAGCCACAAACCGAAATTTCAGATAATGCGCTATTTGATTGCAAAAATGTTTGGTATAAGGATGGGCGGCTTAAAACCCGTTTAGGTCTTTTTGCAAAGAGTGAAAATGCGGTGGTGCTTGAAAAAGACAGCCCGTTTAACGAGTTTGATTATCATTTAACCGACACGGTGGTAAATCATTACGGTTTAGAATATAAAATTGCTTATTCAACCCTTTTAAGCGATGATTATATGTATGTCATAAATGTTTATTTGGTTTCAAGCGATGTAAATATAATTTCTATTGGCTCGTTTACTTTTTTCCGTCTTTCAAGCGAAATTTTTAATGCCCCCGAAAGCATTGTGTTTTATACCGGCACACCCCAAACGGGCGGAGGTATCTTTGCACTTATAACCCTTTCAAACCAAGAAAGTTATGGCGATAAATATTATAATATTTATGAAATAAATGAGAATTTTACCGACTGGCAAAGGGTTTATGATTTTTATACCCCAACACTTTTGGTAAATGGGCGGGGTAATAATTATGACAGGGCGCGTGCCGAAGCAAAGCTTAGCTTTAAAAACCCGCAAACTGTTGAATCACAAAACCTTTTAAACAGTATGTTTTACGCTTACTATACATCTGATGGGTTTTCAAATATGTTTCGTTTGCCGTTTGGCGCCTTATCATCTGATACAATTACTTGCCGAATAAATTATACCCCATCGGCATTTGTTGAATGGAAAATTTTAGGCACAAACATTGCTGATACAAAAAGCTTTATGGGGCTTAACATTACATTAGAGGTTGACCGCGAAAAAGGAACGCTGTCATTCTTTAAGGACAATGTCGATTATCCAATACCTGTTATATCAACATATAACGAAAACAACATTAAGGTGACTGCGGGCAAGAACACCCCAAATGGTTTAGAGCAGGTTGTAGATTCAAAATGCTCGCTTATGGCGGATGGCAGAATTTATCTTGCAGGCGGACAAAACGGTAATGTGCTTATAAGTGCGAGGTGCGAAAACCCGTTATATTTCCCAAAAAGCTCGGCCGTAGAGGTGGGCGATAGCGGGGAAATCACAGCACTTTCATTGCAAAATAATAAAATAATTGCCTTTAAGCAAAGCGAAACCCATGCGGTAACCCTTAGAAAAGGTAAAATTATAAGCGAAATTTCGCTTATTTCGGATAATGATAAAATCTTCAAATCGGCCGATGTTTTAAACAGTCAACTGCTTTTGCAAAATGTTGGTTGTATATATAAGGGTACGGTTTGCAAGGTGGGTAAAAATACCGTTTGGCTTGCAAATGACAGAAATGTTTATTTGATTGACTCGCTTGGCATTGACAGTGCGGTAAAGCTTACTGACGGGGCTGATGTCAAGGCATTTTTGACACCCGACAGCTTTGCTGTAAGTGACGGTCAGTATTACATTTTGTCTTGCTTTAACACGGCGTTAGCGTGTGATTTGACAATACCGCAAAAACCAAAATGGTATCCCTGGCAAGTCGATAAAGGCATAATGCTTCGTGGCGGATTTTGCAAAAATTCTATGCTTTATTTCCTTTGCTCGAAAGGGCGGGAGGAAATCTTTTATGTTGCGGTCTTAAACGGCGACAGTGACACCGAAATTTGCTTTGACAGTAATAGAGAGCTTATATCCCAAAGCAAAAAGGTTGAAAGCTTTATCGTGACAAAAAGCTATGCCTTGTCGGGTATGACGCAAAAGAACACCATTGAAAGCATTTATTTGGCTCTTGCGGGCAAGGGAAAGCTTAAAATTAAAATAAATGACAGTCAAACAGTAGAGGTTGATTTGAGATTTTCGACTGATGATTATGACAAGGGTGAATATAAAACCGTAATGCTTTCGCCCCATTTATATGATACGGAAAGTGTAAAAATTGAGATTTCTTCATTTGATGCATTTGCCGTTTCAGACATTGAGATTTTTTACAGAAAAACGGGTTGATTTTATGAAAAGGGTTTTAGCAGTTTTAATGTGTGCGGTGCTTTTGGCGGGTTGCTTTCAATTTGAAAAGAAAGAAACAACCAAAAAGCACATTGGCGTTTGGCTTAGTTACAGCGAAGTAAATTCTATGCTTGATGGCGATTTCAAAACCGAATTTCAAAAGCTTATAAAAAACTGCAAAACCCTTGAAGTTAAAAACCTTTATATTCACATAAGGGCTTTTGGCGATTCGCTTTATAAATCAAAATATTTTCCGCTTAACGAAAAAGCTCAAAAATATGATTTTGATATTTTAAAATATGTTATCACGCTTTGTCATAAAAATGGCATTTTAGTCCACGCGTGGATAAACCCTTACAGAATTTCAACCGCAACGCAAAATGTGGATGAAATAAATGACAAAAGCCCTGCTTATTTATGGCTTAAAGATGAGATAGTAGAAAATGACAAAAATGTCTGTTTTGAAAGTGGTATTTATTTAAACCCTGCCGAAAGCGAGGTGCGGCGTCTTATTTTAAATGGGGTAAGGGAAGTGGTTAAAAATTATGACATTGACGGAATACATTATGATGACTATTTTTACCCCACACAAAGTGAAGCGTTTGACAAGGCATCGTATGATACATATATTAAAACTACAAATAACCCACTAAGCCTTGCCGACTGGCGACGGGCAAATGTTGACGCCCTTATAAGCGGTACATATAATGCCATAAAATTTGAAAAAAGCGGCGTTATTTTTTCGGTAAGCCCTGCGGCATCGGTAGATAATAATTTTGAAAATTTATATGCCGATGTTAGCAGTTGGGTTAAAAACGGTTATGTCGATGTTATTATGCCGCAGCTTTATTTTGGGTTTGAATATCCCGATGAAGATTTTAAATTTTCAAACCTTTTAAATGCTTGGAAAGAGCTTTCAAACCAAAATGAAAATGTAAAGCTTATTATCGGTCTTGCCTTTTATAAGGCAAAACCAACCCTTTTGGCCGATATAACCGAATGGCAGGAAAACGATGACATAATCGCACGGCAGGTGGATTTAATAGAAAAAGACAGTAAAGCAGACGGCTGGGTTTATTTCTCATATTCATCGCTTTTTAGTGAAGCGGAAGAATTTAAAAATCAACGCAAAAATTTAAAAGAGAGGCAATAAAATGAACAGCACGGTAATAGTGGCACTAATTTCCTTTGCGGGAACATTGCTTGGCACAGCCGGTGGTATTTTCGCTTCAAGCAAGCTGACCGATTACCGTTTGTCACAGCTTGAAAAGAAGATGGAAAGCTATTCGGCGCTTACGACAAGACTGCCTGTAATTGAGGAAAAAATTAAAAACTCTGACCGACGAATTTCAAAGCTTGAGCGTGACCATAGCCACGCGCAGTTTGTAAGTATGAATTAAAAAAACGAACCTACTGAAAAGTAGGTTCGTTTTTGGTTATTTTTTTGAAATTTTTTGAAGCTCGTAACAAATGTCGCACAGCTTTGCGACTTCGGGTGAATGGCTTACTAAAATTACGCATTTGCCCTCATCGGCTAAACGTCGAAAGATTGCCATTATTTCATTTTGTGTTTCACCGTCAAGGTTGCCCGTTGGCTCATCGGCTAAAATAATATCGGGATTATAAGAAAGGGCTCGCGCAATGGCTACGCGTTGCTGCTGACCACCAGAAAGCTTTAGAATGCGACGGTTTGCTTCGTCCTCATCGAGACCTACACTTTCAAGAAGTTCAATGGCCCGTTGTTTTTTGTTTTTTATCTTTGCACCCGAAACATCCATTGAAAGCACCACATTTTCGGCAGCTGTAAATTTTGTTATTAAATTATAGCTTTGAAAAATTACACCAATATATTTACTGCGGTATTTATATTTATCTATTTTAGAAATATCTTTGCCATTGTAAATAATTTCACCACTATCGGCATTTGTAAGGCCTGATAAAAGTGAAAGCAAGGTTGTCTTGCCTGCACCTGATTTTCCTACAATACAGTAAATTTTGCCCTTTTCAAATTCAAACGAAATGTTTTGTAAAACTTTGACTTTTCCGTAAGAAAAGCAAATATCTTTAAGTGATAATATAGACATTTTAATTTATCCTTTCATTAGTCGCGGTTTGCAAGAATTTTAAGTGGGTCATAACGCATTATAAACGAAATTGAAGCGGCGCTTGCGATTACGGTTAAAAGTAAACCAATGCCCAACATTTGCGCAACAACGGTTAAGTTCATTGCTGAATCTATTTCACTTATATAGTTTGCGGTAGAATCAAACACATCATCAAAGTTCTTAATATCACTAAAATTACCGCTAAAACCACCAGGCATAGAAGGCATATCACCGCCGGGACCACCGGGGCGGCCAAAGTTATTTTCGATATTGTTTTCATTTTGTTGTTGACTTGCAATTTGATTTTCAAGCAGTGTGTTGGTTACAGGTACAGAGCTAACTGCGCCAACGCATGCACCAATTATGATGGCAATCATTGTTACAATTAAGGTTTCAACCAAAAATTGAAGGGCAACCTTGCCTTTTTTCATACCCATTGCGGTAAGAACACCAATTTCATATTTGCGTTCGCGCACATTGAAAATGTTAAGCACAATAAGAATGGCTGCGCCGATGATAAGAATAACAATTAAAAACCAACCCGCCGTAGACGAAAGGGTATTAAGTGGTCTTAAACTATTTTCAAATTGCGACAAGTCGCTTGAAGAAATGGTGTATGCTTCATCCAAACCAAGTTCGCGCACTTCATTTTCAAAAGCATTATAAGAATCTACATCGGCAAATGCATAAGTGGCAGCAAGGGTGCCTTTTATGGCAGTTTCTTCATCAGAATCGGTGTTGGCTTCATCGGCTTCGGCCGATGCATCAATTATTTTTTGAAGCGCTGAAGCACTTAAATAAATTTTATTTGCAGGGTCTTGGCCAATGCCAAACATAGAGCCGCTAAGGTCGTTAGATTCACTGCTTTTATAAATGCCCACAACGGTAAGCTCGTAAACCTCTTCTTCGTTTTGTGGGTTTGATATAGAAATTACATCTTCAACAGAAATGTTATTAAAGGTTGCAAGTTCTTCGGAAATAATGCAATTTAAATCTTCGGTTGCTTCATCAAATACAACGCCGCTTGTGACAGAGGTAGTACCATTTTGAAAGTTTGTCATGGCGGTGTCACTGCTGTAGCCAATAACGGTAAAGTCACCTGTTGACATTTTGCCGCCACCCATTGGGTTTTTGCCGCCACCGAATCCGCCGCTGAATCCGCCCATTCCGCCCGGCATACCAGGGAAGTTATCAGAACTTGAGGTGTTGTCGTTTTCTTCTTCGGTTTCGGTTGTTACGGCCTCAAATGTATCTGTGCCGTTTAAATATGCTGTGAGTGTGTAGTAAAAATCTTTTACCGATTCGGCACTTGCATATTTTTTGTAATCTTCCAAAGTTAAACTTTGAGCGTTATCCATAATTTCAGAAAATTGTTCACGGTCAAAACCGCCCTCCTGTTTAGATGGGTCAAAATCCTCCATTATATTATTCATAGCCGACTGTCTGTCATAAGAAATGGTTGCCGTGACTGACATATTTTCTAATGTATCGGTTTTGGCGTTTTCAGCCGCTTGGCGAATAGAAAGACCGATGCATGCTGAAACAGCGATTATTAAAGCAATAATGCCAATAAGCACGTTTCGGCCAAGACTTCGGCCTATACATTTAAATGCGTTTTTGAAGATGTACATAAAAGTCCTCCGTTTGTTTTAATGAATAATAGTATACACCCAATTTTTTACTGTTTTTTTGCTAAAATATGAAGAAAATGTAAACTTAAATTACGGGGTTTTGACAATTGATTTATTTTTGCAGCTGGTGTATAATGAGTTTATAATATCTATGGTGGTGTTTTTTATGTTTAATGCCGAAAAGGTAAAGAATGAATGTATTCAGTGGATAAAAGATTTTTTTGAGGAAAACGGTAGGGGCTGCAATGCTGTTGTCGGTATTTCGGGTGGTAAGGATAGCTCGGTTGTGGCGGCACTTTGTGTTGAAGCACTTGGCCGTGACCGTGTTATCGGCGTTTTAATGCCCTGCGGTGAGCAAAGCGATATCGACTGCTCGGTTCAGCTTGTTAATTTTTTAGGCATTAAAAATTATACAGTCAATATTAAAGCGGCGGTTGACGGTGTTTTGTCGGCAATGCCAAAGGATATGGAAATAACAAAGCAAACCGCAACAAACTTGCCCGCCCGCATCAGAATGGCAACACTTTATGCAATAAGCCAAAGCAATAACGGCAGGGTGGCAAACACCTGCAACTTGTCGGAGGATTATGTCGGCTATTCAACCCGCTACGGTGATGCGGCAGGTGATTTTAGCCCTATTTCACGCCTTACTGTTGAAGAGGTTAAAATTATCGGCAAGCTTTTAGGTCTTCCCGAAAACCTTGTTGAAAAAACCCCCATTGATGGTTTAAGCGGAAAAAGTGATGAAGAAAACCTTGGCTTTTCTTACGCTGTTTTGGATAAATATATCCGTACAGGTGTTTGTGAAGACAACGAGCTTAAAGCAAAATTTGACCGACTTTATAAGCTTAACCGCTTTAAATTAGAGCCAATACCCGCTTATGAGCCAAATATATAAAAAATATTAAAAAATATTGTTAAATTCCTAACAAAGTTCTTGCATTATAACTTGTTATCGGGTATAATGTATTGAGGAAAAAATTGATTATTTTTAAAGGAGAATAAAAATGACAACTAATAAAACAGTTATCAAATGGTTGGACGAAATGAAAGACCTTCTTACACCGGATAAGGTTGTATGGGTTGATGGTTCCGACGAACAAACCGAAGAGCTCCGTAAGCTTGCTGTTGAGCTTGGCGAATTAGAAGCTTTAAATCCTGAAAAGTTACCTGATTGCTATCTTCACAGAACAAAGCCAAATGACGTTGCTCGTGTAGAAGACCGTACATTTATTTGTACCCCCACTAAAGAAGAAGCAGGCCCCACAAACAACTGGTGCGACCCTGCTGAAATGTATAAAAAGCTTTATGACATTGCACGCGGCAGCTACAAGGGCCGTACAATGTATGTAATCCCTTACTCAATGGGTCCTATCGGCTCACCAATTGCTAAAATCGGTATTGAGGTAACTGACTCGGTTTATGTTGTTCTTAATATGCTTATTATGACCCGCGTAAGCCCCAAGGTTTTAGAAGTTTTGGGCGACAGCAATGACTGGGTACGCGGTTTACACTCACGCTGCGATATCGACCAAGAAAAGAGATATATCTGCCACTTCCCACAGGATAACACCATTATCTCTGTAAACTCGGGCTACGGCAGAAACGTGCTTTTAGGTAAAAAGTGCTTTGCTCTTCGTATTGCTTCTTACCAAGGTTGGAAAGAGGGCTGGATGGCTGAACACATGCTCATCCTCGGTCTTGAAAACCCACAAGGTGAAGTTAAATATGTTGCTGCTGCATTCCCATCTGCTTGCGGTAAGACCAACCTCGCAATGCTTATTCCTCCCGCATATTTGCGCGAAAAGGGTTATAAGATTTGGACAGTTGGCGACGATATTTCTTGGATGAAGATAGGTCCTGACGGTCGTCTTTATGCTATCAACCCTGAAAATGGTTTCTTCGGCGTTGCTCCCGGCACCAACGAAAAATCAAACTTCAATGCTCTTGAAAGCACCAAGAAGGGCACAATTTTCACCAACGTTGCTCACGATTTAAGCGACAACACAGTTTGGTGGGAAGGCCTTAATAAGAATTTACCTGAAAATGCTATTGACTGGCTCGGCAATCCTTGGGATGCTTCAAAGTTCGACAAGGCAGACAAGTCAACCTATGCTGCACACCCCAACTCACGCTTTACAGCTCCTGCTGAAAACTGCCCCTGCATTTCTGAAGAATTTAACAAGGGCGAAGGCGTGCCGATTTCTGCAATCATCTTCGGCGGTCGTCGTGCTAAGTGCGCTCCGCTTGTATATCAATCAAAAGACTGGGTTAACGGTGTATTTGTTGGCTCTGCAATGGCTTCTGAAACCACTGCAGCTGCTGCAGGTGCAGTAGGTGTTGTTCGTCGCGACCCAATGGCTATGCTTCCTTTCTGCGGTTACCACATGGGTGACTACTTCAAGCATTGGCTTGAAATGGGCGAAAAGCTTGGCGATAAAGCTCCTAAGATTTTCAACGTTAACTGGTTTAGAACTGATGATGAAGGCAACTTCGTATGGCCAGGTTTTGGCGACAATATGCGCGTTCTTAACTGGATTATCGACCGTTGCGAAGGCAAGGCAGATGCTACTGAAACTGCTATCGGTTATGTTCCAAAGCCCGAAGATATCGACCTTACCGATTTGGATATGGATATCGAAACCCTTAAGGATATCTTAACTGTTGACAAGGCGGTTTGGGAAAAGGAAGCAGCTGAAATCACTGAACACTATAAGAAGTTTGGCGACAAGTTACCAAAGGAACTTGAAGAACAGCTTGCAAACCTTAAAGCAAACCTTGCAAAAATGTAATTAAAACAAAAACCCGCTCGAAAGAGCGGGTTTTTCATATTTTTTTAATTGTCACGCGAACATTTTTCGGCATCAATTGCCAAAACAAGCATTAAAGCGTATAATGCGTTGGCGGGGTCAAATACATCAATTATGTAGGTGTCGGTCCAATTCCAAAGCTGTTTTGAAATATCGGCAATGGGAATGTTGTTTCTATCCAAAATGTTATAGTTCCATTCGAAATAGTTTCCGTGAACCTGCCAACCGTTAAAATCAATGTTATAACGGGGTCTAAATAGGGTAAGCTCGCGGCTGATGCAACCGACATATTGGTTATATTCATAAATTTCAAACTTGGGTAAAAAAGAAAAAATTCTTTGCTTTACTGTGCCGACTTCACGCCCGTTTTTATCAAAAATTTTTAAAAGATGTCCCCAAGATAGCTGGCCTTTTACGACATAAAGGGTATTTCCGGCCTCATCGTAAATATCGTAGCTGTCAAACCACGAAAAAAGCCGTTGCTTAAATAAAAGTTTCATAAAATCTCCTAATTTTTAAGACTTTGAAGCGGGGCGGGAATTCGGCCTGCGCGCTCTATGAACTTTTTGGGTGACTTTTTAAGGTTCACATCCATAATCGGACCTGAACCTAAAAGACCGCCAAAGTCAAGCTCTTCACCGTCTTTTTTGTTAATTGCGGGGATAACGCGCACGGCGGTGGTTTTGCTGTTTACCATACCGATAGCAGCTTCGTCAGCTATAATGCCCGAAATAACTTCGGCAGGGGTATCACCCGGAATAGCTATCATATCAAGACCAACCGAGCATACTGCAGTCATTGCTTCTAACTTTTCAAGGCGTAAATCACCCGAGCGTGCGGCATCAATCATACCTGCATCCTCAGTAACAGGGATAAACGCACCCGAAAGACCGCCTACATAGGAGGACGCCATAACGCCACCCTTTTTAACTGCATCGTTTAGCATTGCAAGTGCAGCGGTTGTTCCCGGAATACCACAGGTTTCAAGGCCCATTTCCTCTAAAATATGGGCAACCGAGTCACCAACAGCGGGGGTGGGGGCAAGTGATAAGTCAACAATGCCAAAGGGCACACCTAAACGGCGAGATGCCTCGTTACCGACAAGCTGACCCATACGGGTAATTTTAAAAGCTGTGCGTTTAATAACCTCGGCAATTTCGCCCAAAGTGGCATTTGGGTGCTTTTTAATTGCGGCCTGCACAACACCGGGGCCCGAAACACCAACATGGATAACACAGTCGGGCTCGCCCACGCCGTGAAAAGCACCTGCCATAAAGGGATTATCTTCAACAGCGTTGCAAAAAACAACTAACTTTGCACAACCGATGCATTCGCGGTCGGCAGTGATTTCGGCAGTTTTGCGCACAATTTCACCCATAAGCTTTACGGCGTCCATATTTATGCCCGCTTTTGTCGAGCCAATGTTAACGCTTGAACAAATATTATTTGTTTCACTAAGGGCGCGGGGAATAGAACGGATAAGCTCCTCATCACCTGCGGCAAAGCCCTTGTGAACAAGAGCAGAATAACCGCCGATAAAGTTAACGCCTGTTGCATCGGCAGCGCGTTGCAATGCCTTTGCATATAAAACAGGGTCACCGCCCGAAGCGGCAACAAGCATTGAAATGGGTGTTACGGAAATGCGCTTGTTTATAATCGGAATACCAAATTCCTTTTCAATATCTTCGCCTGTTTTAACAAGATTACCTGCAAGGCGGGTGATTTTGTCATAAACCTTTTGGCAAGATTTTTCTATATCGCTGTCACAGCAGTCCAAAAGGGAAATGCCCATTGTAATCGTGCGTATGTCAAGATTTTCTTCGGAAATCATATTTATGGTTTCCATTATGTCGTGAATATTTATCATTTCTTACCCCTTAAATTCTGTGCATTGAATTAAAAACATCCTCGTGCATAACACGGATATCAAGATTATTTTCTTCGCCAAGCAACCTCATTTTGTCTGAAAAATCAGAAAAAGAACAGTTAAGGTCTTTAATTTCGGTAAGCATAACCATTACAAACATATCCTGCAAAACCGACTGTGTAATATCGATAATATTTGCGTTGTGTTTACTGCAAACATCACTTACCTTTGCAATAATACCAACTGAATCTTTACCGATAACTGAAATAACGGTTTTCATATAATCATCCCTTTGAATTTTGATAATTAACATTTTAACATATTACTATGTAAATATCAATTTATTTTTTAAAATAAATTTTACAATATATATTGACAAAATCGGTGTTATAGTATACAATATGTTGTGCTAAGTACACTACTGACGGATATTGTGGATTACCACAGGGGAATGTACTATATATTGTGCCGACCGTCTGGGCAATTCAGTAATTTTCGTGCTGAATTGCTTTTTTTATGGAGGAATTTTAAAATTATGTTTAGCGAAAAATGGAATGGATTTAATAAGGGTGTTTGGCAGGATGAAATCAATGTAAGAGATTTTATTCAGACTAATTATACTGAATATACAGGGGATAGCGAATTTTTGCAGGGGGCAACCCAGCGCACGAAAGACTTAATGGCAAAGCTTGAAACACTTTTCAAGGTTGAGCGTCAGTTCGGCGGTGTTTTTGATGTTGATACCGAAACGGTTTCTTCCCTTACTGCTTACCCTGCGGGCTATTTAGACAAGGAAAATGAAATTATCGTCGGTCTTCAAACAGACCGTCCGCTTCGCCGTGGCATAAATCCCTTTGGCGGTATGCGTATGGCCCGCCAGGCCTGTGCGGCTTACGGTTATAAAATTTCCGAAAAAATTGAAAAAGAATTTCAATACCGCACAACACATAATGAGGGTGTTTTCCGCGCATACACAAAGGAAATGCGCGATGCCCGTCATTGTCATGTTATTACAGGTCTTCCCGATGCTTATGGTCGTGGCAGAATTATCGGTGATTATCGTCGTGTTGCACTTTATGGTATAAACCGCCTTATTGAAGAAAAGCAAAAGGACAAAAAGCAGCTTGAAACCGAAGATTTTAAAACCGAGCAAATCCGCCTTGGTGAAGAGCTTTACCAACAAATCCGTTTTCTTGAATATATGAAGGAAATGGCACTTTTATACGGCTATGATATAAGTGGTCCCGCCTCCAACACAAAGGAAGCAGTTCAGTGGACATATTTTGCCTATCTTGCCGCTATTAAGGAGCAAAACGGCGCTGCAATGTCGCTTGGCCGTGTTTCGACATTTTTTGATATTTATATCGAGCGTGACCTTAAAAACGGCATCTTGACCGAAACCGAAGCGCAAGAAATTATTGATGATTTTGTAATGAAACTTCGTATGGCGCGCCATCTTCGCACACCCGAATATAACGAGCTTTTCGGCGGTGACCCAATGTGGATAACCGAAGCGGTTGGCGGTATGGGTGAAGACGGAAGAACCTTGGTTACAAAAAGCAGCTTCCGTATTCTTAACACGCTTTACACCCTTGGCTCTTCGCCAGAGCCGAATTTGACTGTGCTTTGGTCAAATAAGCTTCCAATGGGCTTCAAGCGTTTTTGCGCCCAAATTTCAAAGGATACTGACTCTATTCAGTATGAAAATGATGATTTAATGCGCCCAATTTATGGTGATGATTATGCCATTGCTTGCTGCGTTTCGGCAATGCGTGTTGGCAAGCAAATGCAATTCTTTGGTGCAAGATGCAATTTGCCCAAGCTTTTGCTTATTGCTTTAAATGGTGGTTATGACACCACAAGCAACATTGCAATTGGCCCTAAAAACAGCATAATTTCAGGCGATGTGCTTGATTATGACACAGTTGTTGAGCGTTTCGATGAATATCTCGCTTGGCTTTCAAAGCTTTATGTCAACACAATGAATGTAATTCATTATATGCACGATAAATATGCTTATGAAAAGTCGCAAATGGCACTTCACGACACAAATGTTGAACGCTTAATGGCATTTGGTATTGCAGGACTTTCGGTTATTGCTGACTCTTTAAGCGCAATTAAATATGCAAAGGTTGTGCCGGTAAGAAACGAAAAGGGATATATTGTTGACTTTAATATTGAAGGCGATTTCCCGAAATTTGGCAACGACGATGACAGGGTAGACCTTATTGCTAAGGAAATTACCCATAAAACTATTACCGAACTTCGCAAAACACCAACCTATCGTAATGCCGTTCACACCCTTTCTGTGCTTACAATTACTTCAAATGTAATGTACGGTAAAAACACAGGTGCAACCCCTGACGGCAGAAAAGCCGGCGAGGCATTTGCCCCAGGTGCAAACCCAATGCACAACCGCGAAGAAAACGGTGCTTTGGCATCGCTTAATTCGATTTGTAAAATTAGCTATGACGACTGCCGCGACGGTATTTCAAACACATTTTCTATCACACCCGAAACCTTGGGCAGAAGTGATGATGAAAGAATTACCAATTTGGTTACAATTTTAGATGGTTATTTTGCAAAAATGGCACACCATATAAATGTAAATGTGCTTAACCGTGAAACTCTTGTTGAAGCTTACAATAATCCCGAAGCTTATCCTAATCTTACCATTCGTGTTTCGGGTTATGCAGTTAACTTCCACAAGCTTTCGCGCGAGCAACAGCGTGAGGTTATAAGCCGTACCTTCCACGAGGTAATGTAATGGACGGTTTTGTAAGCTCAATTCAGTCAATGGGTACACTTGATGGCCCGGGGGTGCGCTTTGTGGCGTTTTTACAGGGCTGTCCGCTCCGGTGCGGTTATTGTCACAACCCCGAAACCCAAGCTGTAAAAGGCGGCACAAAATATTCTGCTGATGAAATAGTTAATAAAACAATTCGCTTTAAGGAATATTTCGGGGCCGAGGGCGGCATAACCCTTTCGGGCGGCGAGCCACTTTTACAAGCTGAATTTGCAGCCGAGATTTTTGCAAAGTGTAAGCAAAACGGTATTAACACATGTCTTGATACAAGCGGCTGTATTATAAACGAAAATGTCGAAAAGCTTATTGATTTAAGCGATTATATAATGCTTGACATTAAGTTTACAAACGATAGTGATTATTTAAAATATATCGGCTGTTCTATTGATAAGCCCCTTGAATTTTTGGAAATGTTAAACCGCAAAAACAAAAAGGTAAGAATTCGCCAGGTTATTGTGCCAACACTTAACGATAATAATGAAAATCTTAAAAAGTTATGTGAAATTGTTAAAAATAATCCGTGCATTGAATCGGTTGAGCTTTTACCCTTTAAGAAAATTTGCAAAACAAAGTATGATGCTTTAAATATCCCGTTTTTGTTCGATATTTATGAGTCGGCAGGGGATATAAGTCACTTACAGCAAAAGCTTAATAATATGATAAAAAAAGAAACCACCTGAAAATTCGGGTGGTTTCGTTTATATAAAGGGGAAAATCGGTTATTCAAAGGACAAAAACATTTTTGCCGCCGATATGCAGGATATCCTGAAATGCCCCCTGCAATATACTATGCAAAATTATGCTTTGGGTGACTTTCTGATGAAAAGAATGCCCAAGGTGTCAGCACCGCAGTGTGAAGAAATGGTACAGCCGGCACGGTTAACAATAATTTCTTTAAAGTTGGCAGTAGCTTTAACCTGTTCGTAAACGGCATTAACAATTTCATCGCTGCAACCGGCGTGTGTTACAAAAATGCGGGTTAAATCAATGTTTTGGATATCTGCAAGGCGTTCTGCAACATATTGCTTTAATACTTCACCGTATTTGCCACGATATTTTTTGCTAACATCCATTTTACCGTTTGTAACATCAATGCAGGGCTTTAATTTTAAAAGGTTTGCACCAAGCATTGCCACAGCCGAGCATCTGCCACCTTTGTGCAAATATTCAAGATTGTCGATAACAAAAGAAGCGTCGGAGCATTTTGTAAGCTCGGTTGCTTTTTCTACAATTTCTTCAGCACTCATACCGCTTCGCACCATTTCTACAGCAGCTAAAACAATAAGACCAATACCGCTTGAAAGGTTGCGAGAATCGATTATATGAATATTTTCAAACTCGCTTGCGGCAATAAGTGCATTGTTGTAGGTAGAAGACATTTCAGAAGAAATGGGGAAGTGGATAATGGTTTTGCCTTCGTTTACAATGGGGGTAAAGAAGTCAATAAAATCACCAACATTTGCAGCGGTGGTTTTAGGTAATTCACCTGTTTTTGCGTGGTGGGCATAAACCTCATCAGGTGTAATGTCAACACCGTCTAAATAGGTTTTATCACCCAAGGTTACGCCAAGCGGAATAACCGGGATATTATATTTTTCACATATTTCGCGTGGTAAATCAGCGGTAGAATCACAAGTAATAATTATATCAGCCATAAAAACCTCCAAAATGATTATAGTGTTATTGTAACATAAAGCTTTAATTTTTTCAACTTTTAAATTTATACAGTAATTGTAATAATTTGTTATCGAAATTTGTAATATTTTGTAATAGCATTATAATAATTTATTTGCTATAATCATATTATGAACTTTGGGAGATGAAAATTTGAAAAAATATGTTAAAACATCACTGTTTTTAATTTTTGTGTCGGTTTTGGCGGTTTTGCTTATTGCGGTCGGTACTTTTTCTATTGTTATGACAGTGCAAAATGCAAGGCTTGAAAAAAAGGTTGACGATGCAATTTTAAATATGCAGGAAAAGGTCGACCTTTACGAAGAAATAAGCAAAAAGAACGACGACCTTCAAAAACAAAACAGTTCGCTTCAAGGTGAGCTTGATAAGATGAAGGAAACGGTTACAGAACTTGAAAAGCAGGTTAAAGACCAAAAAAAGCTTTTAGATAGCGTTAACAAGAAAAAACTTATTCAGGCCGAGGCCGTTTTGGCAACACAAAATTCACCACAGCCAACTGTCGCCCCTAAAAACAAGGTTTGTTATTTAACCTTTGACGACGGTCCATCTGACAGAACGCTTGAAATTTTAGATATTTTAGATAAATATAATGCAAAGGCAACATTTTTTGTTGTGGGGAGCTCGAAGCTTCAGTATTTGCCTAAAATTGTCGAAAAGGGACATACAATAGGTCTTCATTCAAACACACATAAATATGCCACTATTTACAAAAGCACAGATGCATATTTTAAGGATTTAAATGCCTTGTCGGATAAGGTTTATAATATAACAGGTATACGCTCAAAGGTTATTCGCTTTCCGGGCGGCGGAAGTAACAAGGTTTCTAAAAGCATTTGTAAAGGCATTATGACACGGCTTACAAATCAGGTTAGAATTCAGGGCTATGCTTATTTTGACTGGAATGTAGACTCCGGCGATGCTGCAAGCAAGGGTGTAACCGCCAAAAGCATTACTGATAATGTTTTAAACGCAGCTGCCAAAAAGGATTCTATTTGTGTTTTAATGCACGATATAAGCAGTAAAAAAGCTACGGTTGAAGCATTGCCCCAAATTTTAGAGGGGCTTAAAAAGATGGGATACACCTTTGAGCCACTAACCGAAAAAAGCTATGGCTATTGCCACAAGGTAAATAACTAATTTCTTGACATAATCGCATTATTTATTTAAAATAAAATTCAGGTGATAAGGTAACCTGTATTTTAAGTTTTACTTATCGCCGTATCCGTTTGGGTGCGGCGTTTCTTTTAAGGTGGCGTGAAAATGAAAATCAAAGCAAATGCAAAAATAAATTTTTCACTGTCTATTTGCGGCAAAAGGGATGACGGCTATCATTTGATTGATACTGTTATGCATTCGGTTGGGCTTTATGACACGATTTTTATTGAAAAAGCCGATAACATTTCGGTGATATGTGGTGATATGCCACAGGAAGATAATATTGCATTTAAAGCGGCAAATTTGTTTTTCAAAAAAACAGGGATTTGCGGCGGTTGCGATATTAAAATTGTAAAGAATATTCCGTTAAGTGCAGGGCTTGGTGGTGGCAGTGCCGATGCTGCTGCGGTGCTTGTGGCCCTTAATAAAATATATAATGCAGGTCTTTCGTATGAAGACCTTTGCGATTTGGCGGTAAAGCTTGGCGCAGACGTGCCTTTTTTCATAAAGGGCGGATGTATGAGAAGCGAGGGTATAGGCGAGATTTTAACCCATAAAAAACCGCTTGAAAAGGGTTATATTTTATTGGCAAAAGCTGAAACAAAGCCATCAACTGCTGAAATGTATAAGCAGTTGGACTGCCGTGATATTGTATTGGCAGATAATGATAAAGTGCTTTTAGCAATTAGTGAAAATAACTTAGAAGAGCTTTCAAAAAACCTTTCTAATTCATTTCAAGTTTTGTGGGAGAATAGCTTTGTAAAGTGCGAACTTTTAAAAACTA
The DNA here is from genome assembly GCA_017549565.1 of Clostridia bacterium. GTDB lineage: Bacteria > Bacillota > Clostridia > Oscillospirales > Acutalibacteraceae > UBA737. Next base: position 95,838 of record JAFYUI010000028.1, on the reverse strand, counting down.
ATGCAAAGGCAGTTGCCCTTACGGGAAGTGGCCCCACATGGTTTGGAATTTATGAAACTTTTGAAGATGCAAAATCAGCCGAAAGGGCATTAAAAGAAAAGAATATTCCCGTTTGGGTTTGCGCCCCAACGCAAAGTTCGTTAGAGTTTGAATAATTTTTTTACTTCTTGTCAATTATCATTACATAACTTGATAAGGAGATTTTTAAAAATGAAAAAAAGAATAGAGTTATCAGTTGCTTTTGGTTTAATTTGTGCTTTGCTTTTATCGGTTTCGCATTTTAGTGCTGCTTGTGACGATTTAAGGCAAAATGTTTTGCGATTACATATTATCGCAAATTCTGACAGCAGCGCCGACCAAAATTTAAAGCTTAAAATTAGGGATGAAATTTTAAATGAAACTGGCGATTTATTTTTAAATTGTAACGATTTAGAAATTGCCGAAGAAACGGTAAAGCAAAATCTTGATTTGTTTAACGAAATTGCAAACAAGGTTATAAAAGAAAACGGCTTTGATTATACCGCAACGGCATCATTTGGTAAAAGTGATTTTTCCACCCGCTATTATGATGATTTCACATTACCTGCTGGGGAATATGATTCCCTTATTATCACCTTGGGTGAGGGTGGCGGTAAAAATTGGTGGTGTGTAGTTTATCCGACAGTTTGCATTTCTGCCGCAATAAAGGGTGATTTAACTGACAGCGTAAAAAACGAATCGGCCCAAATTGCCAGGGGTGGAAAACGATATATAATGCGGTTTAAGACGGTTGAAATTTACGAAAAAATAAAAAATTATATAAATCGTTAAAAAACACTTGCATTTTAAATTATTTTGTGCTATTATAATTTGGCTATCGTTATGGAAGGGAGTGACCAAGATGAAACAAGGAATTCATCCTGAGTATGAAAAGGTAACAGTTAAGTGCGCTTGTGGTGCCGAGTTTGAAACTCGTTCTACTAAAAAGGACATCCGTTTGGATATTTGCTCTAAATGTCATCCGTTTTTTACCGGTAAGCAAAAATTGGTAGATACCGGCGGACGCGTTGATAGATTTAACAAGCGTTTCAACATCAATAAATAATTTACCTTTATTTCCGCAACTGCCGGTAAGGCGGCTGCGGATTTTTTCTATATATGGTTCAAAAATGTTAGGCAAGGGGATAAGCAATGGCGAGGACTAACTGCACGGGAATTGAAAATAAAGAAAAGCCACCCGTTTCACCGCTTAGAAAAAAATATATAGCACGTCTTGTGGCAAGGTCTGTTATTTTTGCGGTTTGCGTTGTTCTTTTATTTGTAGCACCGAACGAATTTGAAGTTTTGCAAGGACTTAACTTTTTTAAAAAGTTTTCACTTCTTCATATTTTGTGGGTAATATGGCTTATTGATATGATACTTCAATTTATGCCCATAAAAAATGAAATTTCGCTTGGTTCGCAAAAACTTTTTAAACAACGCTTTCGCCCCATAAGAGAGAAAATTAATCGCACTGCGCTTAAAAAACATATCGAAACCACAACTGCGGCGGCAGGCGTGGTTATGCTTTTGTGGGCGTTGTTGGTTGCAACAATCGGGTTACTTTATTTTTTCGATGTTATTAGCAAAGAAATATTGCTTTTGTGTTCAGTCGCTTTTTATGTTTGCGACTTAATTTGTGTTTTAATATGGTGTCCTTTTAGATTGATATTAAAAAATCGTTGTTGCACAACCTGCCGTATTTTTAATTGGGACCATTTTATGATGTTTAGTCCATTAATGTTTTTGGTGGGCTTTTACGGGTGGTCGTTATTTGCTATATCGCTTGTAATAATGCTTGTGTGGGAACTTTCAATAATCATATATCCCGAACGTTTTTGGGAATTTTCAAACGATGCGCTTAAATGTTCAAATTGCACTGACAAACTTTGCACACAGTATTGTCAGAAACTTAGAAAATAATGTTTAACTTTTAAAAAGGTGGTGTTGGGTTTTGAGTTTTCAAACCGTTTTTAAGCAAAATGAAACCGAATATGTTGAAAAGCGTTCACGCTTTATTGCAACCCTTCGCCATTGCGAAACCGAAGAAGAGGCCAACAACTTTGTTAAGGAAATGAAGGCAAAATATTGGGATGCACGACACAATGTTTATGCCTATTCGGTTGAGGGCGGCCGTATGTGTCGCTTTTCGGATGATGGTGAGCCACACGGCACTGCCGGAAAACCAATGCTTGACTGTATACAGGGCAGCGGTATAACCAATATCGCAGTGGTTGTAACCCGTTATTTTGGTGGCATTTTGTTGGGTACAGGCGGTTTGGTGCGCGCCTATTCAAAGGCCACACAGGATGTTTTGCAGTCGTCCGAGGTTTATGTTATGCTTTCGGGTGTTAGTTGTGAAATAGTTTGCGAATATGCTGATTTAACAACTCTGCAAAAGCTCATTGCTGAAAGTGATGGCGAAATTAAAGATACCGAATATACTGAAAAGATAACAATAAAGTTTGTTTTAAAAGAAGAATTTTTTGAAAATTTTAAAGAAAAACTGCGTGAAACCTTTTCGGCACGCCTTGTTTTAGAGGAAAAAGAGAAAATTTTATTGCCTTTTTTAAAAAAATAAAGGAATTTAAGATTTTTTTGCTAATATTACTATATAGGAGGCGAATAATGTGGAATGTGTAAGAATTATAACCGAAAACAATGAAAAGCAAATGCTGTCACAATATGCCACTTTAAGTGCTAATACACAGGGCAGAAAAAGGGAAGAGGAAAAATGCAATCTTCGTACCGATTTTCAGCGTGACAGGGACAGAATTATCCATTCAAAAGCATTTAGGCGATTAAAACATAAAACACAGGTGTTTTTATCCCCTGAATCTGACCATTACCGCACCCGTTTAACACATACATTAGAGGTTTCGCAAATAGCCCGTACACTTGCTCGTGCTTTGCGCCTTAATGAAGATTTAACCGAAGCAATTGCTTTGGGTCACGATTTAGGTCACACCCCCTTTGGTCATGCGGGCGAAAGGGCACTAAATGACATAATGCCTTTCGATTTCACCCACTTTGACCAAAGCGTTCGTGTTTGTGAAATACTTGAAAAAGAGGGTAGAGGTCTTAATTTAACTGCCGAGGTTTTGGACGGTATTAAGCACCATACACGCGGTGAATGGGCACACACCTTAGAGGGTAAATTAGTGCGCTTTGCTGATAGAATTGCTTACATAAATCACGACATTGATGACGCAGTTCGTGCAGGGGTTATTTCGAACGAAGATATACCAAAAGAAATTCGTGATAATTTGGGGCACACCAAAACACAGCGTATAACAACCCTTTTAAATTCGGTGGTTGAAAATAGCAAGGATGATATTGCAATGGATGAAGGCATCTTTAAGCATTATGATAACTTGCACGAATTTTTATATAAAAATGTTTATTTAAACCCCGCTGCAAAAGCCGAAGAAAGCAAGGTTTTAGGCATTGTTGAGGGTATTTATAAGGATTTACTTTTGCACCCGCAAAAAATGGGTGAGGAATATCAAAGAATTATTGAAACCGACGGGCTTGACCGCGCTATATGCGACTATATCGCCGGTATGACCGACCATTATGCCGTTACGGTTTATTCTAACATTTATATTCCAAAAGGTTGGTCAATTTAATTTTTAAAAAATTTGAAAAGGTGGTGGGTTTATGGCAATACCTGAAGAGGTTATAAGCGAGATTAAATATAGAAACGATATTGAAACAGTTATTTCACAATATTCAAATTTAAAGCGACGCGGTAAAAACCTTGTTGGTCTTTGCCCATTCCATAGTGAAAAAACCCCGTCCTTTACTGTTTATCCTGAAAGTGGCTCATTTTACTGCTATGGCTGTGGTGTCGGTGGTGATGTTATCACCTTTACTTCGCTTATAGAAAACCTTGATTATATTGAATCGATAAAACTTTTGGCAGAACGCAGCAATGTTCAGCTTCCGCAGGACGGATATGACGACACTATGCAACGGGTGAAAAACACCGTTTATGACATAAACCGTGAAACCGCAAAGTTTTTTCACAACTATTTAATGGGCGATAGCGGCAAATGGGCGCTTGATTATTATTTAAAGCGTGGGCTGTCACCTAAAACAATTAAGCATTTTGGACTTGGTGCCGCACCCGACAGTTGGGACGCTTTAATAAATCACTTAAAGTCAAAGGGCTATTCTATTGGTGATATGGTAACGGCAAATGTTGTTGGCAAAAGCGACAGGGGCAGTTACTATGACCGTTTTAGAAAGCGCTTAATGTTCCCCATAATAAACATAAGGGGCAATATAATCGGCTTTAGCGGTCGTGCACTTCCCGAGGATGAGAAAAAAGGCGGCAAGTATGTAAATACCTCTGACACGCCTGTTTATAAAAAGAGCGAAAACCTTTTTGGCATCAATTTTGCAAAAAGCCATTGCGCCGACAGAATAATTTTGGTTGAAGGTAATATGGATGTTATATCCCTTCACCAAGCGGGCTTCGAAAATGTTGTGGCCCCTTTAGGCACCGCCTTTACAAGCGAGCAGGCAAATTTAATTGCTCGCTACACAAAGGAAATTGTTTTAATGCTTGATGCCGATGCCGCAGGGCAAAAAGCAATTAAAAGGGCAAGTTCGATTTTGGAAAACACAGGCCTTTCGGTAAGGGTTGTGGTAATTCCAAACGGAAAGGACCCCGATGAATATATTAAAGCTAACGGCCCCGACCGCTTTAAAGCACTTTTAGAAGGTGCAGTAAGCGATATAGAATATAAGCTTTTAATGGCTGCTGACGGGCTTGATTTAAATTCCGATGATGGGCGGCTTAAATTTTTAAGTGCGGCGGCCGAAATTATCGCCACAACCGATGATGTTATGGCAAGAGATATTTATATCGGCCGACTTTCTGACAAATACGGTGTTTCGCGCACCGCTTTAAATGCAAGGGTGGACGAGCTTCGCAAAAAGAATGTTCGCACACAGCGAAAGGCCGAAATAAATAATGTGATTCACCCCAAATTTTCAAAGGATGACCTAAACCCCGACAGGCGCCGCTCAATAAAAGGCACCGCTGCCGAGGAAACGGTTATTTCAATTTTGCTTAACCATCCCGATTTTTATAACGAGGTTAAAGAAAATTTACCAAGTGATAAAATGATAACCTCACTAAACAGGCGGATTTATGAGCTTATAATTGAAACCCTTGAAAACGGCAAAAATTCGGATATTTCAGTTTTTGCACAAACACTTTTACCCGCCGAGGTCGGCTATTTAGTATCACTTCAAAACGGCAATAAGGGCGGTAACAGCCCCAAAGCCGTATTAAAAGACTGCATTTCGGTAATATTAGAAGAGAATATGCTTTTAAATGCCGCCAACCCATCTGAAACAACCGTTGAAGATTGGGCGGCACAGCTTCAGGATATTATCAATAAAAAGAATAAAGGCAATTAAAAGCAGAATGGAGAAGAATATGAAAGAAACTAAAAAGGACGAAAAATTATTAAGTGAGGAGCTTTTCGAGCTCGAGCCAAAGGATGAAACAATACACGATATTGAAAATGCACCCGAGGATTTTGATGAGCTTTTTACTGAGCCTCCGATTTTAGAGCTTGACTTGGATGAAGAGCCCACCGAGGATGAGCTTAAAGAGGTTGATGTTGAGCAAATTACTGATGATGTTAACCTTGACAATGTTTCGCTTGATGACCCTGTTAAAGTATATCTTCGCGAAATCGGCCGTGTTCCGCTTTTGTCAAGTGATGAGGAAATTGAGCTTGCGGTTAAAATTAGCGAGGGCAGTCAGTATGCTAAGCAACGCCTTACCGAAGCAAACCTTCGACTTGTTGTAAGCATTGCTAAAAAATATGTTGGCCGCGGTATGTACTTCCTTGATTTGATTCAAGAAGGTAATGTTGGTCTTATTAAAGCGGTTGAAAAGTTTGACCACACAAAGGGCTTTAAGTTCTCAACTTATGCTACTTGGTGGATTAGACAAGCCATAACCCGCGCTATTGCCGACCAAGCAAGAACTATTCGTATCCCTGTTCATATGGTTGAAACCATTAACCGCCTTAAAAAGGTTCAAAGTCAGCTTTTGCACGAAAACGGCTCTGAACCAAGTGAAGAGCTTATTGCCGAAACAATGGATTTACCTGTTGAGCGTGTGCGCGAAATTATGCGTGTAGCACAGGAGCCCGTTTCAATGGAAACCCCCATTGGCCCCGAGGAAGATTCTCGTCTTATGGACTTTATTCGCGATGAAGATGCATTAGCACCCGATGAAGCGGCTTTAAAAACCATTACAAACGAAGACATTGATGATGTTTTAAAAACTCTTACCCCCCGTGAAGAAGCGGTTATTCGTTTAAGATTTGGTCTTATGGATGGCAGATGCCATACCTTAGAAGAGGTTGGCTCGGAATTTAATGTTACTCGTGAGCGTATTCGCCAAATCGAAGCAAAGGCACTGAGAAAGCTTCGCCATCCTGTAAGAAGTAATAAATTTAAAGACAGATAGGAATATTTAAAATGAAAATATCATATAAAACAAGTGGAGTGTGTTCTCGGACAATCACCATTGAAATAGAAGATGAAGTTATAAAAAGTGTCTATTTTGAGGGTGGCTGCAATGGTAACACAAAGGGAATTTCCGCACTTGTTGAGGGTATGAGGGTTGATGATGTAATCGACCGCCTTGAAGGTATAAAATGTGGCTTTAAAGGCACCTCGTGTCCGGACCAGTTGGCAAAAGCCCTTAAAACATTGAAGTAAAAGAGATGATTTAATTGTTTTTAGATGAAGACATTAAAATCGCAGGCGACAAACCATCAGTTGATGTTAAGAAAAATCTTAATAACCCCACAGCACAGCAAAAGCTGCCAAATGATATGCAGAAAAGGGCAGAGCAGTGGGGACGGGCTGTTGCGCTTGAATTTATTGGCGATGCCGCTGAAAACCCACTTTCCGATGAAATGGGAAATGATATTTTAATTCAAAGACGCCTTTTAATTTCCTTTACTGCTACGGTCGGGTTTGAAGAATTCGCGGGCGATGACATTATTTGCGGTATTGCCCAAAAAAGCTTTTTGGACACCTTAAAGCAGCAAGATGCCGACCTTTATAAAACCTCCACCGATACAGGTGCATTTTCTTTTTATTATTTAGTCTTTCGCCGTGGCTTTGATTTGGAAAGAAGAATGGGGCAAACCTTTGCAATGCTTTGCTCGCATGATGGCGACCCCATTTATCAAGAGCTTGGCGAAGCCCTTTACTGCTGGTTTTTGTCAGTTGTGAAAAAATCGGCACAAAAGCTTGAAATTTAACATAAAAACATCCTTTTAATTCATATTTTGAAATGAAAGGATGTTTTTTTATGCCTACAATTTATTTAAGCCCCTCTACCCAAGAATTTAACCCTTATGTAAACGGAGGTAACGAGGAATATTATATGAACCTTGTTGCCGACGCTATGGAGCCCTACTTGGCGGCAAGCGGTATTCAGTTTGTGCGGAATAATCCCGAAGGCACAGCGGCGACCGCTATAGCACAGTCTAATGCAGGTGTTTACGATTTGCATTTGGCACTTCATTCAAATGCGACTGCTTCGGGCAGCGGTACCGCACGGGGAATAGATGCTTATTATTACCCGTCAAGTGCGTCGGGTAAGCGCTTTGCTGATATTTTGGTTAATAATTTTAAAATGATTTATCCGCTTCCAAACAATGTTAAAACTGTGCCGACAACCTCTTTGGGTGAGGTTGCAAGGGTAAAAGCGCCGGGTGTTTTAATTGAAATCGGTTATCACGATAATGTGCAGGATGCACAGTGGATAAGGGATAATATCGACCTTATTGCCCGCACACTTGTTATGTCACTTACCGAATATTTTGGTATACCCTTTAATATGCCGCAGCCAATAAGGGTTGGTTATGTTGCAACAAACGGCGGCAACCTTAATGTACGCACGCGCCCATCCCTTAACGCATTTGTCGTGGGGCGCATACCAAACGGGGCAGAGGTCACCGTTTATGCCACTTTGCCAGACTGGTATTTGGTGCAGTATAACGGCATTGTGGGTTATGCGGCATCCAGATATATACAACTGGCGACTTGACAGTTTTGATAAAATAAAGTATCATAAATAGGATGTAAAACACGGGGAAGTATAAGTTTATGAATAAATACAAAACCTTGGCTTCAAATACTGCGCTTATAAGTCTTGGCACCATCGGCTCAAAGCTGTTGGTGTTCTTTATGGTGCGCTTTTATACGGGTTATCTTACTACTGCCGAATTTGGCACAGCCGATATTATAACCCAAACCTGCAACCTTTTGTTGCCGATTATTTCACTTGGTATAACAAACGGTGTTTTTCGTTTTGCTATTGATAGTAATCACGATAAAAAAAGTGTTTTTTCTTCAGGACTTTATACAATAACCCTTGGCGGTTTGTTGTTTTTAATAATTGCTCCGCTTTTGGCAATTTCACAACAACTGCGTTCTTATTTGTGGCTTATAATTATTTACACAATGGCTTCCTGCTACCACTCACTTTGCGCGCAGTTTATTCGTGCTAAAAACAAAACCGCATTTTTTGCAGTGCAGGGCATTGTAAACACATCACTTGTAATTGTGCTTAACATACTGTTTTTGGCAGTGTTTGATTTTGGTATTACAGGTTATGTTTTGTCGGTTGCATTGGCTGACGGCTTGACCGCTCTGCTTATCTTCTTAAAAGAAAAACTTTGGCGTGAAATTGTTTCAAAGCCCGAAAAAAGCACCTTAAAGCAGATGCTCAGCTTTAGTATCCCAATGATACCTGCCACAATTTTTTGGTGGGTAACAAGCGTTTCTGACAGATATATGGTTACCTGGTTTTTGGGCGAAGACCAAAACGGTATTTATGCCGTTTCTAACAAGTTGCCAACAATATTAACCTTAATTTCTACTGTGTTTATGCAGGCGTGGCAGTTTTCGGCTATAAGTGAATCCGAAAACGATAAAAACGAGCATATCGACTTTTATACTAAGGTTTGGTCATCCTTCCAAAGCGTAATGTTTTTGGCGGGCTCGGCCATAACTGCACTTTCGGTTCCTATGATAAAAATCTTAACTACCGAAAGCTTTTATTCGGCTTATAAGTTTGTGCCAATGCTGTCACTTGCAATGGTGTTCAGCGCCTTTGCAAATTTTATGGGCTCGGTTTATGTTGTCGAAAAGCGCAGTAAAAATTCGTTTTTAACCACAATGGTGGGCGCAGGGCTTAATATTGTTTTAAACCTTATTTTAATACCTAAAATTGGGGCACAGGGCGCTGCAATTGCCACCTTTGTAAGCTATCTTGCGGTGTTTATTATCCGCACCTTTGACGCAAAAAAATATATCCCCTTTAAAACACAATTTGTAACGGTTACCTTAAACACTGTAATTGTGCTTTTGCAAACAGGTTATATGCTTTTTAGTTTGCCTTTTAACTATCCCGTACAGGCAGTATGCTTTGTTCTGCTCTTTATAATTAACTTTAAATTTGTTAAGGTATTTTTAAAAAAATACTAACTTTTATTAAAAAACGCAAATAATTTTTAAATCACCCGAAAGTGAAAGCTTTTGGGTGATTTTTTTCTTGTCTTTTTACCCATAATGTAATATAATTATATATTAGATTGGAGTGTTATGCCTTGTTTAGAGAAATTATTGCAGGTAGTATGAGCTTTACCGATATGCTTTTATATGCTTTATCTGCATTTGTTGTTATTTTACTCACAATGCCTGTGCACGAATGGGCGCATGGCTTTATTGCCACAAAATTGGGCGACCCTACACCCAGGTATCAAGGCCGTTTAACCCTTAACCCCTTTGCACATATTGATTACATAGGCGCCTTGTGCATAATTCTTTTCGGTGTTGGTTGGGCAATTACCGCTTTGGCAGGCCCTGTTTCCAATATTTTAATGGCGGGCTTGTCGTTGCTTTTAGGCAATATTGTTTATGTGCTTTTACCAACCACCTTTGGTTTGTTTGTTATGTCGTTTTTTACGCTTGTTGCATCCACAAACATTTATTTGGCAGTATTTAATTTAATTCCCATACCGCCATTTGACGGTTCGCGCATTTTGTTTGCAATTTTACCCGACAAATACTATTGGCGTGTTATGGAATATGAGCGCATTTTAATGTTTGTACTTTTGGTGGTTATTGCAACCGGTATTTTAGACGGCCCGCTTGATTTTGCAAGTGACTTAATTTTTGGCATCCTTGATTTTATAACATCACTTCCTTTTATTTTGTTTTTGAGGTAAGAAATGGAACAGGTTTTAAATTATAAATTAGACGGGTTTGAAGGCCCACTTGATTTATTGTTACAACTTATTGCACGCAACAAATATAATATTTATGACATTCCGCTTTTAGAGCTTATCGACCAATATCTTGCACAAATCGAACAGATTAAGCAGGACGAAATGGAAATTGAAAGCGAATTTTTGGAAATGGCTTCCCGACTTTTGTACATAAAGACCGTTAGCTTGCTTCCAAAGCACGACGAGGTTGTAAAGCTTAAAGAGGAATTAACAGGCGAGCTGCTTGAATATATGGTTTGCCAGGAAATGGCAAAGAAGTTTAGCTTAATGCAAGACGGATTTAATTTGTTTGTGCGTTTGCCCGCTGATGTTGAGGTGGACAAGACCTATGTTTTAAAGCACGACAAACAGGTTATGTTTGATGCATATATCGCTGCAGTGGGTAGGGGGCAGCGCCGACTTCCACCATCTACCGCACCCTTTACACGCATTGTTGCAAAGAAAATTGTGGCGGTTTCAACCAAAATTGTTTATGTTATCCGTTCGCTTTGGTCGGGCAATAAGAAAAGACTTGCTGACCTTTACAAAACCGCACAAAGCCGTTCTGAAATGGTGGCAACCTTTTTGGCTGTGCTTGAGCTCTGCAAGGCAAACCGCGTTTTTGTTGAAGGTGACGGCGAAAATCAGCAAATCTCTTTAAAGAAGGAGCGCAAGAATAAATGACAACCAAGGAACTTATGAAGGCCTTTGAGGCGGTGCTTTTTGCAAGTGGTGAGCCACTTAATATTGACCGCTTTGCACAGGTTTTTGAAATTACACCAAGCAAGACCATTGCGGTTATGGACGAGCTTATGAAAAAATATGATGACACCGATAGCGGCATTAAACTTGTGCGTCTTGATAACGCTTATCAGCTCACTACTAAAAGCGAATACAGCGAATATATTAAAAAAGCGTTTGACATAAAGCGCAAAACTCCGCTTTCTCCCGCCGCGCTTGAAGTTTTGGCGGTGGTGGCTTATAATCAGCCCGTTACCAAGTCATTTATTGAACAGGTGCGTGGTGTTGACTGTTCGAGTGTTGTTACCACCCTTATTGAAAAGGGGCTTGTTGAAGAACGCGGCCGACTTGAGCTTCCCGGTAAGCCCTTGCTTTACGGCACAACCAAAAACTTTTTAAGGTGCTTTGGCGTTTCTGATTTAAGCGAATTGCCCCCACTCCCCAAAACACAGCAGGAGGGTGAGGTCAGCGATGTAGGCGAGCAGCTTTCAATGGATGCTGACAACGAATAGTTTTTAAATTTTTACCTAAAATAGTTTTAATTAGCAAGTTTTTAAAGAATAATAAAAATTTCAGTGTAAGGAATGAATTACAATGAGCGACAATAAGATTCAAGCAATTTTAGACACTACAATGGAAAAATTAAAGGCAATGGTTAATGCCGATGTTATTACAGGTGAAGCCATCTATGTTAATGACTTAACTTTAATACCTGTTTCAAAGGTTGCTTATGGTATAGTAACAGGTGGCAGCGACTTTGCAACCAAAACACAGTCAAGTCTTTTTGGTGGCGGTAGCGGTGCAGGTGTTACTGTTTCTCCTATCGCTTTTATGGTTATAAAGGGTGACGATGTTAAAATGATACCCATTTATAATGAACTTACTACCATTGAAAAGGCAATAAATATGGCACCCGAAATAATTGATAAAGCAAAGGAAATATTTGCAAAAGACGGCGACGAAAAGAAATAAAGGCATAACAAAAACCCCGATTTAATAAATTTAAAACGGGGTGATTTTGTGAAAAAGCTTTTAACTGTTTTTGTTATAATTTCTCTTTTTATGGCGGTGATACCGTTTAATACAGCGGCGCTTTCGGTTTCGGCAAAGGGTGCTGTGGTTATAAACGGCGACACAGGTGAAATTATTTTTTCACAAAATGAAAATGCCCGTTTGCCAATGGCAAGCACCACCAAAATTATGACAGGGCTACTGCTTTGTGAATACGGCAATTTAGATAAAGAAATCACAGTTACCGACCAAATGGTAAGGGTTGAGGGCTCGTCAATGGGGCTGCTGCCCGGTGATAAGGTTACACTTCACGATTTGCTTTACGGTTTAATGCTGGCATCAGGCAATGATGCGGCGAACACAGTTGCAATAGTCATTGGTGGAACTGTCCCGAATTTTGCCAAAAAGATGAACGATAAGGCGAAAGAAATCGGCCTTAAAAACACAAACTTTGTTACACCGTCAGGGTTAGATGATGAAAATCATTATACCACCGCTTATGATTTGGCAATGCTTACGAAATACGCAATGCAAAATGAAGACTTTGCATTGGCAGTAGGTAGTCAGTCAGCAACCTTAAATTACGGCAACCCACCTTATAGGCGAACGCTGATAAACCACAACAAACTTTTAAAAATGGTGGACGGTTGTGTGGGGGTTAAAACGGGTTTTACCAAAAAGTCGGGCAGATGTCTTGTGTCGGCGGTAAAGCGTAACGGAAAGTATGTCATAGCGGTCACCTTAAATGCCCCAAACGACTGGCAAGACCATAAAACAATGCTTGAATATGGCTTAAACTCTATTAAACAAACCGAAATTACGCCAAAATCCACAAGCTATAAAATACCTGTGATAAGCGGTGAAAAGGAAAATATTTCGGTTGAAATTAAGCCGTTTTTGATAAACTCCACCGAAACTGATGGTTTTTCGTGCGAAATTTATTTACCAAGGTTTATTTATGCTCCCGTTAAAAGGGGCGAGGTTTTGGGTAAAGCGGTTTATAAACAAAACGGCAAAATGATTGCTGAAAATGAAATTTTAGCGGAGGAAGATATTCCGCTTTTAAAACAAGAGAAAAAACCATTTTATAAAATTTTAGAAAACTTTTTACATATAGCACAAAATTTTTAGGAGATTAAAATGAAGGATAATAAGATAAGACTTCAAAAGCACCTTGCCGAATGTGGCATTGCTTCACGCAGAAAGGCAGAGGAGTTAATTGAACAAGGTAAGGTTAAGGTTAACGGTCACCCCGCAATTTTAGGGCAAAAGGTTGACCCCAAGCGTGATAAAATTACCGTAAGGGGTAAAACCGTTGTTGCGGGTAAGACCGAAAAGGTTTATATAATGCTTCACAAGCCCCGTGGCTTTGTTACCACCACAAGCGATGAAAAGGGCAGAAAATGTGTTACCGATTTGGTAAAGGATGCGGGCAACCGCCTTTTCCCCGTTGGCCGACTCGACTTAAATTCTGAAGGTCTGTTGTTTATGACAAACGACGGTGAATTTGCAAATAAGCTGACACACCCATCTTCACATGTTAATAAAACCTACCGCGTTACCGTTGCAGGCGAGGTGGAAGAGGAAAAACTTATCACCTTGCGTGAGGGTATAATGCTTGACGGCAAGAAAACCCTGCCCTGTGACTGCTTTGTGGCTGAAAGAAAGCCCGACCGCACAGTGCTTATCTTTATCATAAGTGAAGGTAGAAACCGCCAAATTAGGCGTATGTGCGAAGCCGTTAATTTAGAGGTGTTGCGCCTTAAACGCACCGAAATTGCGGGTGTTAAGCTTGGTATGCTGCCCCGTGGTAGTTGGCGCCCGCTTAACGAACGCGAAATGCGCCGCCTTACAAGCATTACACAAATGAAGGAAAGCGATTAAATGATAGTTTTAAAACCGACCGATAATCGTGCAAAGGTTCAAGAATATTATGAAAAAGAAAATATACCCTTTGGTGAATTTTCAAACCTGCTTTTAGCCACCGAAAAGGATGAGGTGTTGGGATATTGCCTTTTTGATATTGAAGACACTTTAACCGTGCATAAAATCGAACCGCAAAATGATTTATCATTGCTTGATGGGGTTTTGCGAAGCACACTTCATGTTGGTTGTGAAAGAGGGGTTTTTGACGCATGTTATAGTGATACGGCTCCCGAAACCGCTTTTGAAACCTTAAAGTTTATAAAAAATAAAGATGATAAAAGTTTAAATGTTGACAAGCTTTTTAAAAGTTGTTGCGACTGCAAATAATTTATAAAAAACACTTGACAAAATGTCTAAAATATTATATTATTTTAGATATGCCGATGTGGTGGAATAGGCAGACACAAGGGACTTAAAATCCCTCGGTAGCAATATCGTACCGGTTCAAGTCCGGTCATCGGCACCAAAAATCCCGAATGCGAAAGCGTTCGGGATTTTACTTTTTCACTTTTCACTCTTCACTAAACCTCGTATTCGGGATTTTTGGGAAGTAAGAGGTAATAGTGAATAGTGAAGAAGTCTTGCCCCTCCGCCGCTTTTATGCTATAATACACTTGAAGGTCGGTGATGATATGAAAAAAAGGCATATGAATGTAATTGCTATTATAATTATAATTTTATCGACTATAGTCTTTTTATGGAACGCTTTTTTTATTTGGTTGGGTTCTGAGAGTGGAAATAGAGATATCCAAGTTACTAACTACAATATAGGAACAATCAATAGCATAATGTCCGAGAGTTGTGATTTCTACGAAGAGATACCCGATGTTTCGAATGCCACAAGAATAAAATATAATACGTTAATGCATAAAGATAGAGTTACAATTTATTATGAAGACGGAACTGAATATGTATCTATTATAAGAAATGGTTACAAAAATAGATTTACCCAATATATGAGAGAAAATGGCAGTATTCTATATTTTAAAAGTTCTGAATTTGTTTTTGATTTAGTTAAAGTTGTTGTTTCATTTTCAGCAATTATCGTCTGCTTAATAATTATAATACGTAATAAACATAAAATTAAGTAAAAGTTTCAGTTTTCAGGCACAATGTATTCGTGTCATTAAGTTCAAACTACCCAAAACAAAAAGCACTTCGTCACGAAGTGCTTTTTATAATTTTAATACTTCCTAATCTCTAAACTCTTATCATCTTCGCCTTTGGTGATTTTTTTAATTACTATATAATAACCGTAATCGCTATTTACCTTGACATAAATGCGCTCGTTTTCTTTTTTGCCCATCAGTGCTGTGCCCAAAGGCGATTCTTTACTGATTATACCCTGCATAGAATTTTGGCGAAGGGTTGTGACAATTCGCACCGTTTCAACACAGTCATCCTCTTCAACATAATAATCAACCGTGTCAAACAGCCCAACCTCGTCAGCGCTGCTTGTGGCATCAATTACTATGGCGGTTTTAATCATATTTCTTAAATATCTAATGCGGCTTTCGTTTTTGCCGCGTTCACGCTTGGCAGCGTGGTATTCAAAATTTTCTGAAAGGTCACCAAAGCTGCGGGTAAATTTAACCTCTTCAAGAATTTTGGGGCGCAAAACTGTAATGCGGTATTCAAGCTCGGCCTGCATTTTTTCAATATCAACTTTTGTTACTTCATCAAACATTTTATCACCTATTACATTATATAAATGTTTGGCTAATTTTTCAAGTTTTAAAAAGCAGTTGCAAAATATTATATAAATGGTTAAAATAAGTATGAGGTGTTATTTTTATGGCATTATATAATTCACTGGCTGAAGTGGTTGGCAACACTCCGCTTTTAAAACTTCAAAATTTTAAGCTTAAATATGGCTTTGACTGTGATGTTTTTGCTAAATTAGAATTTTTAAACCCTGCGGGCAGCGTTAAGGACAGGGTTGCTTTAAATATGATTGAAACTGCCGAAGAAAACGGTCTGCTTAAAAAGGGTGGTACTGTAATTGAAGCAACCTCGGGCAATACGGGTATTGGTCTTGCGGCAATTTGCACCGCAAAGGGATATAAATGTGTTATTGTTATGCCCGAAACAATGTCGATAGAGCGCCGAAAGCTTATTGCATCCTATGGTGCAAAGGTTGTGCTGACCGATGGTGCCAAGGGAATGGACGGTGCCATTGAAAAGGCCGAGCAGTTAAATAATGAAACCCCCAACAGCATTATAGCGGGGCAGTTTTATAACCCCGCAAACCCCGATGCGCATTATAAAACCACCGCGCCCGAAATTTATAATGATTTAAACGGCAAGATTGATATTTTAGTTTGTGGTATTGGCTCGGGCGGAACAATTACAGGTGTTGGCAGGTTTTTAAGGGAAAAGAATGAAAATGTTAAAATAATCGGTGTTGAGCCGCTTTCTTCACCTTTTTTGACAACAGGTAAAAAAGGCGCACATAAAATTCAGGGCATAGGTGCCGGCTTTATCCCCGAAAACCTTGATACAAATATTTATGATGAAATTATCACCATTTCTGATGAAGATGCAATAAATTTTGCAAAAGAAATTTGCCTTTTAGAAGGGCTTTCGGTTGGAATTTCGGCGGGTGCGGCGCTTTGTGGTGCATTGGCGGTTGCCAAAAAAGAGCAGGGTAAAAACATTGTTGTAATTTTGCCCGACGGTGCATCAAGATATATGTCAACCGAACTTTTTGATTAAATTTTTAAAACTCCCCAAGCGATATAAAGGCAAGGGGAGTCATTTTTATTACATAATGTTAATTATTTAACAAACTTTTTGCTGAAATTTGAAAAATTTAAAAAATCTTTGACAAGTTTTTAACAATCTCATTGACAAAGTAGTGCCGACAGCATATAATGTATAGCATACATCACATTTTTTGGAGGTCATTATTATGGCAAGAGTTTATAATTTTAGCGCCGGTCCTTCTATGTTACCTGAAGAGGTTTTAAAAACTGCGGCCGACGAAATGTTAGAATATGGCACAAGCGGTCAATCGGTTATGGAAATGTCTCACCGTTCAAAAGAATATCAAGCAATTTTTGACGAGGCAGAAGCAAATCTTCGTGAAATTATGAATATTCCCGATGACTATGCTGTTTTGTTCTTACAGGGCGGTGCATCTACCCAGTTTGCAATGCTTCCTTTAAACCTTATGAACAAAAATAAAAAAGCCGATTTTATCGTAACAGGTCAATGGGCTAATAAGGCATATCAAGAAGCTGCACGATATGGCGAAGCTCGTTTGGTTGCTTCTTCTAAGGATAAAACTTTCAGCTACATTCCAAAGGTTGCAGCTGAAGATTTTGATAAGGATGCTGACTACGTTCACATCTGCTTTAACAACACCATTTACGGTACAAAGTATAACTACATCCCCGAAACAGGTGACGTTCCCCTTGTAGCTGATATTTCAAGCTGCATTTTGTCAGAACCCATCGACGTTACAAAGTTTGGCGTGCTTTATGCAGGCGCTCAAAAGAATGTTGCTCCCGCAGGTGTTACTATCGTAATCATCCGCAAGGATTTAATCGGCAATGCTATGGATATTACTCCTACAATGCTTAAATATGAAACACATTCTGAAAACGGCTCTATGTTCAATACTCCTCCTTGCTACTCAATTTATATTGCAGGCCTTACATTTAAGTGGATTAAGAAGATGGGCGGCCTTGAAAAGATGAAGGAATTAAACGAAAAGAAAGCAAAAATTCTTTACGATTTCCTTGATAATTCTAAAATGTTTAAGGGCACAGTTGTTGCTGAAGACCGTTCACTTATGAATGTTCCATTTATTACAGGCAATGACGAACTTGACGCTAAGTTTGTTGCCGAAAGCAAAAAAGCCGGATTTGTTAACCTTAAGGGTCACCGCAGTGTTGGCGGTATGCGTGCATCTATCTACAACGCAATGCCAATCGAAGGCGTTGAAAAGCTTGTAGAATTTATGAAGAAATTTGAAGAGGAAAATGCATAATGTATAAGATTAAGACATACAACAAAATTTCTAAATCGGGTTTAGAGGTTTTTGATGAAAAATATACTATTGGTGATGAAGTTGAAAATGCCGACGGTGCGATTGTTCGCTCGGCCGCACTTCACGACACCGAATTTCCTGCATCCTTAAAGGCAATTGCCCGTGCAGGTGCAGGTACTAACAATATTCCAATTGACCGCTGCAGCGAACAGGGTATTGTTGTTTTCAACACCCCGGGTGCTAATGCAAATGCTGTTAAGGAACTTGTTTTGGCAGGTCTTTTCCTTTCATCTCGCCGCGTGGTTTCGGGTATTGAATGGGCTAAAACCTTAAAGGGCAACGGCGCCGAAGTTGGCAAAATGGTTGAAAAGGGCAAGGGTGCTTTCGGTGGCCCTGAAATTAAGGGCAAAAAGCTTGGTGTTATTGGTCTTGGCGCTATTGGTGTTATGGTTGCAAATGCTGCTAACCACCTTGGTATGACTGTTTACGGTTATGACCCTTATTTGTCGGTTAAATCTGCTTGGAACTTAAACCACAATGCAGTTTATATTAACGATATTAACGAAATTTATGCAAACTGTGATTACATCACAATTCATGTTCCGCTTGTTGACGGCACAAAGAAAATGATTAACGCCGACACTATTGCTAAAATGAAGGACGGCGTTAGAATTCTTAACTTCTCTCGTGCGGCTTTGGTTGATGACGCTGCCCTTATCGCTGCGTTAGAATCGGGCAAGGTTGCAGCTTATGTAACCGACTTCCCAACTGATGATGTTTTGGGTGTTGACGGCATAATTGCAATTCCTCACCTTGGTGCATCTACCCCCGAATCTGAAGACAACTGTGCTTCAATGGCTGCAAAAGAGCTTATTGATTATATCGAAAACGGTAACATTGTAAACTCTGTAAACCTTCCCGAAGTTACAATGCCCAGAAGTGGTGCTAATCGTGTTTGCGTAATTCATAAAAATATTCCAAATATGCTTACAAAAATTACCGCACTTGTTTCAGATGACGGTATCAATATCGAAAATCTTCTTAACAAATCACGCGGTGACTATGCTTACACTATGCTTGACATAGGCGAGGCAGATATCGCAACCCTTGAAAAAGAAATCAGCGATATTGAAGGTATTATACGTGTAAGAATTATTTAATAACAAAAAACCGCAGGTTGTAAAAAATCTGCGGTTTTCATTGTGAAATATCGTTACTTTGCTTTACATTTAATTGTTTTTATTGTAAAATAAAATTAATAGGCAGGTGAGGGAATTTTGAAGAAAATTGTTATTATCGGCGGCGGTGCCGCGGGTATGAAGGCGGCTATAAGTGCGGCTTATAAATATAAAGACGGCGGTGCTTTAATAACTGTGGTTGAAAAAAATTCCCGTCCGTGCCGTAAGGTTATGATAACGGGTAAGGGCAGGTGCAATGTCACAAATAACTGTGACCTTGATGCGTTAATTCAAAACACACCCCGAAACCCCCGTTTTTTATATTCTGCATTTTCGGCTTTTTCACCGCAGGATACCATGACTTTTTTCGAAAGCGTGGGTGTGCCGCTTAAAACTGAAAGGGGCAACCGTGTTTTTCCTGTGTCTGACAAGGCGGTTGATATTGTTGATGCCTTGGTAAACACCGCAAAAGCGGTCGGTGTTAAGGTTATAAATGCAACTGCCACAGCAGTTTTGACTGAAAACGGCGCCGTTACGGGTGTTAAACTTTCAAATGGTGATGTTTTGGCGGCCGACAGTGTGGTAATTGCCACAGGCGGTGTGTCTTACCCTGTGACCGGCTCAACCGGTGACGGATATCGCATTGCAAAAACCTTGGGTCACAGCGTTAGCGAAATTTCGGGCTCGCTTGTGCCGATGGAATGCCACGAGGGTTTTTGCACACGGCTTTCGGGTTTAACCCTTAAAAATGTTACACTTTCGCTTTTTGAAAATGACAAGAAAAAACCAGTATTTTGTGAAATGGGCGAAATGCTTTTTACTCATTTCGGCATATCGGGTCCGCTTGTTTTGTCGGCATCGGCCTATGTTAAAAGCGGTAAGAATTATAATGTAACCATTGATTTGAAACCCGCTTTAAGTATTGACCAGCTTGACAACCGCATTTTAAGGGATTTTTCTGAGCTTCAAAATAAGGATTTTCAAAATTCGCTTGATGCCTTACTGCCAAAAAGCTTAATTCCCGTGGTTGTAATGCTGTCGGGTATTGAGAAAGATAAAAAGGTTAATCAAATCAGCCGTGAAGAGCGTTTAAAGCTGTGCGAAGTAATTAAAAAATTCCCGCTTAAAATAACGGCTCTTCGTCCTGTGGATGAGGCAATAATCACCCGTGGCGGTATTTCGGTTAAGGAAATTAACCCCGCAACTATGGAATCAAAGTTTATAAAAGGGCTTTTCTTTGCGGGCGAGGTTATTGATGTTGATGCCTTTACAGGTGGCTTTAATTTGCAAATTGCATTTTCAACCGGTTATTTGGCCGGTCAAAATGTTTAGATATGTTTTTTAAGGAGAAATAATATGATTTCTATAGCTATTGACGGTCCCGCAGGGGCAGGAAAAAGCACATTATCAAGAAAAGCAGCCGAAGCACTTGGCTTTATTTATGTTGATACAGGTGCCCTTTATCGCACAGTTGGTCTTAAATTTTCAAAGGCGGGCTTTGATACCGAGCTTAATTGTGATGTTAATGAAATTTTAAAGGATACAACAGTTGATATTCGTTTTGTAGGCGGCGAACAGCGTGTATTTTTAGATGGCTGTGATGTTAGCGAAGAAATTCGCACGCCTATCGCTTCTATGATGGCTTCTGCCGTTTCAGCAAAGGGCGAGGTTAGGGCATTTCTTTTGGAAATGCAAAGAAAGCTTGCAAGAGAAAACAATGTTGTTATGGATGGCCGTGATATCGGCACAGTGGTGTTACCCAACGCTACCCTTAAATTGTTTTTAACCGCAACAGCCGAAGACCGTGCACAGCGCCGTTATGATGAGCTTGTTGCAAAGGGCACAAAGGTGACCTTTAAAGAGGTTTATGATGATATGGTGCAGCGTGATTATAATGATTCGCATCGTGAAATTGCTCCCTTAAAGCAGGCCGAGGATGCCGTTTTGCTTGATACCACGGGCTTTGAGGCAGAGCAGTCGTTAGAGCTTATTTTGAAAACTATTAAAGAAAGTATATAATATATGAATGTTACACTTGCAAAAACTGCGGGCTTTTGCTTTGGTGTAAACCGCGCGGTTAATACTGTTTATGACTTGCTCCAAAAGGGCGAAAGGGTTTGCACCTTGGGGCCTATAATTCATAATCCACAGCTTGTTGATGAGCTTTCGCAAAAAGGTGTCAGAATTGTGAATTCACCCGATGAAGCAAAATCGGGCGAAACGCTTGTAATCCGTTCACACGGGGTGGAAAAATCGGTTATAGATTATTGCACCCAAAACGGAATAAAATTTGTTGACGCCACCTGCACCTTTGTTTCAAAAATCCATAAAATTGTTTATGAAAAAAGCCGTGACGGTTATGTTGTTATAATTGCAGGGGATATAAATCACCAAGAGGTTAAGGGCATTGTTGGACACAGTGTGGCTAACACTTTTGTTGTTCAGGATGACCTTGAGCTTGAAGATTTGCTTAGAAAAAACGGCAATTTTGCCGAAAAAAACCTAATATTGGTTTCTCAAACCACATTTAATAAAAAAGTTTGGCAAAAAATCGAAAAAAATTTAAAAAAAGTGTGTACAAATGCAGAAATTTTTGATACAATATGTAATGCGACTGCGATGAGGCAGCAAGAGGCCTTTGAGCTTTCCAAACTAAACGATGCAGTGGTTGTTATCGGTGGTAAGGGTAGCTCGAACACAGCAAAGCTTTTTGATGTGTGCAAGGCAAATTGCAGCAATACATATTGGGTTGAAACTGCTGATGAGTTAAATATCAGTGATTTTTCAAATTATGAAAATGTCGCTGTCGTTGCGGGTGCTTCTACACCTGCAGGTATAATAAAGGAGGTCCTAAAAACCATGTCGGAAAATTTACAACCGGTTGAGCAACTTGAAGAAGTAGAGGTTGCTCCCAAAAGCTTCGAAGAAATGACAGACGAGGAAGCATTTGAAGCTTCACTCAACAGCTTAACAGGCGACCAGAAGGTTACAGGTGTAGTTATTGCTGTTAATCCTTCGGAAATCACAGTTGATATTGGCAGAGGTGTTACAGGTTATGTAACCGCTAGCGAATATTCATCTGACCCCAACGTTAACCTTGTTGATGAAGTAAAGGTCGATGACAAATTAAATCTCATCATCATGAAAATCAGTGACCAAGAAGGCACTGCAATGCTTTCAAAGCGTCGTTATGATGCTATCGCCGGTTGGGATAATATAAAGGCTGCTAAAGATTCAGGCGAAATCCTTAAGGGTGTTGTTCGCGAAATCATCAAGGGTGGCGTAGTTGTTTATGTTGACAACGTTAAGGTATTTATCCCTGCATCTCAGGCAACTGCTTCAAGAAACGATTCTCTTGAAGAATTAAAAGGCACGGAAGTTTCCTTCCGCATTATTGAAATCGGTCGCGGCCGCAGAGCTATCGGTTCTATCCGCAGCGTATTACGCGAAGAAAAGAAAGCAGCCGAAGAAAAGGTTTGGGCAAACATTGCCGTTGGTGACCGTTTCACAGGTACTGTTAAATCTCTCACCAGCTATGGCGCATTTGTTGACATCGGCGGTGTTGACGGTATGATTCATATTTCTGAGCTTTCTTGGGCAAGAATTAAGAATCCATCAGAGGTTGTTTTGGTTGGCGATACTGTTGAAGTATATGTTAAAGACCTTGACGCTGACAAGAAAAAGATTTCTCTCGGCTATAAGAAAGATGAAGAGAATCCTTGGACAATCTTCCAAAACAATTACAATGTTGATGATGTTGTTAAGGTTACAATCGTTAGTATGACAACCTACGGTGCATTTGCACGCATCATCCCCGGTATTGATGGTTTAATCCATATTTCTCAAATCGCTAACAAGCACATTGCTAAACCTCAAGACGAATTAACCGTTGGTCAAGAAGTTGAAGCAAAAATCACTGCTATTGATTTGGATAAAAAGCGCATCAGTCTTTCTATCCGTGCTTTACTTCCTGAAGAAGAAAAGGTTGAAGAAGCTGTAGAAGAGGTTGCCGAAGCACCCGCTGAAGCTGCCGAAGAAGTAGTAGAAGAAGCTGCTGAATAATTAAAGCAAAATTAAAAGCTCCGACATTTGTCGGAGCTTTATTTTTTTATCTTCCCGTAAAATCTCGTTCAACCGTTATTACACAACAAAAGGTTGGGTTAATAAGCTTTGCGATTTGTGAGATTTTTTCTTTAAGCTCTTTTTCGGAAAGGTTGAAATTTTGTGGTATAACTACATCAAACACAAGGTTTGTTTGGGTGTCAGCCATAGGTGTCATTCTAAAATCGTGAAGGGTTAATTCGTCATTTATAACCTTTATGCCATCGCTTAACTGTTGGCGGGTGAAATTAACTTCTTCGTTATTAACATCCATTGGGTCCATATGTATTACAAGCATAACACCCAAATTATCAAAAATTTCCTTTTCGCACAAATCAATTTGTTCGTGACAATGGACAATGTCTATGTCCTGCGGCACTTCAACATGCACCGATGCGAAAAGCCGACCGGGGCCATAGTTATGTATCATAAGGTCGTGTATGCCGACAAATTCATCGTGAGATAATATAGCGGTTTCAATATCGGTTATAAGCTCGGGCGAGGGTGGCTCACCTAAAAGGCGGTTTAGGGTTTCTTTTGCGGCGTTAATACCTGCCCAAAGAATAAATAAAGCAACCGCAATGCCCATAACAGCGTCCAAATTAAAGGGTAGAGTAACTAATTTGCTTACCCCTACCGAAAGCAAAATTACCGCAGTTGCAATTGAATCATTTAAAGAATCCTGTGCGGTGGCAAGTAAGGTTTCGGAATCAATTTTTTTGCCGATTTTTCGGTTAAAAAGGAAAAGCCAAAACTTAAAGATAACAGATACGGCCAACACAATTATTGAGACAATAGAATATGTAGGCATTGGCGTACCATTAGTTATAGCGGTGACCGAGGTTTTCATAAGCTCAAAACCAACAAGTAAAATTAAAATTGCCACAATAAATGCCGACATATATTCAATTCTGCCGTGACCAAACGGGTGGTCTTTATCGGCGGGTTTATTTGCAAGTTTAAAACCTAAAATGGTTATAACCGACGATCCCATATCTGAAAGGTTGTTAAGACCATCAGCCACAATAGAAATACTGTGTGTAAGTGAGCCAACGGCTATTTTAAAAGCACAAAGTAAAAGGTTGCAAAGAATACCCACAACACCGCTTAAACTGCCGTATTGAGTACGAGTGGCGTTATTTTTAATGTCATCGGGGTTTTTAATGAAAAGCTTTGTTAAAAGTGCAGTCATTACAGCTTTGCCCCTTTGGCACCCTTTGCACCGAATGACACGCCCGATAAAATATTGGTGTCGATGGTGTAGGTGATGTTTTCGCGGTTTCTTTGGCGTTTGAATGCAAGTTCGATTAAACGGTCAATAAGGTCGCAGTATTTAACACCGGTTGCTTCCCACAAATAAAATGCAAGCGAGCCGGGGATAGTGTTAATTTCGTTGGCGTAAACCGTGTCGGTTGCGGTATCAATCATAAAGTCAATTCTAACAACACCGCTGGCGCCAATGGCTTTGAATATTTTACAAGCCAAATCTCTTATTTCTTCGCTCTTTTCGGGTGATAAGTCGGCAGGGATTTTACGGCTTAAAGATGCCATACCCTTGCTTGAACCACCCTTTTTGGCGTTATTTAAGTATTTATCTTCATAAGATAAAATTTCATCGTTCATAAAGGGTTCTTCACAAACGCTGGCTTCGCATTCATCGGGGTTACCTAAAACCGAGCAGTTAATTTCACGAAGTGAGGTAATTGCCTTTTCCACCAAAACCTTATCAGCAAAGGAAATTGCAAGCATAAGTGCATCATCAAGCTCGTTTTCGGTATTAACCTTGGTAATGCCAACGCTGCTGCCTAAATTAACGGGTTTAACAATAAGGGGGAAACCGATTTCGGCCTTGATTTTGTCACAAATTGCCTGTTTTTCGGCAACATATTCACGGGCACGGAAGGTAATGCAGTCCAAAACGGGAAGCCCTGCATTTTTAAGCACATCCTTAAACACTGCTTTATCCATACCAACGGCTGATGAAATAATATCACAACCAACATAGGGTATATTTAGATATTCTAAATAACCTTGAATTGTGCCGTCTTCACAGTTTGTGCCGTGAACAATGGGGAAGGCAACATCAATAACTGTGCCGGTCTTTTTTGAAAAAAGCTTTTGTTCGACATTTTTCATAACCACATTGCCGTTTTCGCGCATAAAATAAACCTTTTTGCACTTTTTAAAAAGCTCGGGCAAATTGCGGTATTCTTCAATAGTAAAAAGGCAGTCGCCTGTGTACATTTCGCCGTCTTTATTTACATAAACGGGAGTGATATCATATTTGTCGCGGTTAATGGCTCTCATTGCCTGAACTGCGGAAATAATTGAAACCTCGTGTTCAACTGTTCGGCAACCGTAAAAAACTGCAACATTTGTTTTCATAATTTATCTACCTCTAATTCAAATAATTATCCGGCAAATCGTTTTCAAAAAGAACAACGGTGTTACTGTCGGCGATTTTGTTGTAAATTTCCATTGCCTCTTTAAAAGAAGCAACAATGTGCATATTTTCCTTGTTAAAGTCGGTGGTGTTTACCGCGTCGGCCATTGGCTTTGAACGGTTAAGACCAACCAAAATAATTATATCAGCGTTTTTAGCCGCTTCAAGACCTAAATTAAAATTGCATTCATATTCTTTTTCGCCAAGCTCTATAAGACCGGGGGTGACAACAACCTTTTTCATACCGTCAAATGATCCAAGCACTCTTACTGCTTCAAGACAACCCTCGGGGTTGGAATTATAAGCATCATCAATTAGAAGCGAGCCCTTATTAAATGGCTTCATTTCAAGGCGGTGTTCTGCGGGCTTAAGGGAAGCAACTGCATATTTAATATCATCAACCGAAACGCCCAATTCATACGAAAGAGAAGCCGCACCGATAATGTCGATAATGCTGTGAAGTCCCAAAAGCTTGGTGTTTAAATCAAATGAAATATCGCCAATGTGCATTGTAAAGGTAGAGCCAAACCTACCATAGCTTATATTGTCGGCATAATATTTAAAATCTTTATTTGTGCCGTAAATTTTGCAGTCGCGGTCAAGCTGGCGACTAATTTCGGCGCTGTCACCGTTGGCAAACACCATACCGCCGTTTTTGTCGACAAAATCGGCAAGCTCAAACTTGGTTTTATAAACATTTTCAATGGTTTTAAAGGTTTCAAGGTGCTGTGGACCAACCGAAGTAATAAGTGCGTGGTGTGGCTTTGCAATAACGCAAACCTCGTTAATGTTGCCAACCTCTTTGGCACCCATTTCGCAAACAAAAACTTCGGTTTGCGGTTTAAGGTCTGAACGGATAGTGCGGGTAACACCCATTGGTGTGTTAAAACTGTGTGGTGTGCAAACTGTGTTAAATTTTTCGCTTAAAATACGGGTTAAAATAAACTTTGTGGTGGTTTTACCATAACTGCCCGTAATGCCAATAACCTTTAAATTTTTGTGCCGTTTTATAATTTTTTTAGCATCGGCAATGTAATAAGCGTTTACCAAATGCTCAATAGGTGAATTTAAAATTCGGCAAGCAATGCAAAGCAAAGGCGTTGCCATAGCAAAAACAACAACTGCAAAATAGCTATATTTTATAAATACACCCAAAACACAAAGAGCCGAAAGCAACAAAACAGTTGTTACAAAAAGGCGTTTAACGCGTGCGGTCATAACCAGCGCCTTTACCGACTTTTTTTGTGTTTTTATTGCGGTGTTAAGACGAAAGCCAAAAATTATAACCGCAAGTATAAAAGAGGGAATATAAAGCTTAAAAATCAGTAAAGCAGAAGCACCCGCCGCAAAGATGATATCAAAAATCAACCTTGTGCGGTAAAAGGGGAACACCCACTTTAAATAGCGTGAAATATAATAAGAATTTTGCTGCAGCATTTGATATTGTCGAACTGTTGAGCAAATACCTGACAATGCCAAAAATATAAGTGTTAGAATAAAAAATACCATCATTTTACTCCTAAAAAGCTGTTAATAATTGCCTGTGCTTCAAAGGGACGCTCGCAAAAGGAATAATGGCCTGTGCCCTTTATAACACAAAGACCGCTGTCTTTAATTTTGCTTTCAATAATTTTCGCATCCGAAAGGGGTGTTGCGGTGTCATTTTCGCCCCAAATAAGCAGTGTGGGGGCGGTAATGCTGTGCAAAATATCACGCAAATCGGTATTAACTAAACTAACCAAGGTTTTGCGAAGCACCTCGGGTGCAGCGTTATAATCGGCCGAGCCATAATAATTTCTTGCTTTTTGCAAAAGCCCATCGCTGTAATTTTTAATAACAGGCAAGGTAAGGCCCCATTTAATAATTTTAAAACTTTTTGCCCTAAATTTTTGTTTTAGTGACTTTTTGGGTATAAGCCCCGCCGAGTCTAAAAGCACAATTTTAGGTGGGTTAACCATACCGGTTGCCGCCATTTTAAGTGTAACTCTGCCACCGTGAGAATGGCCGAACATAATAGGGTTTTCAATATTAAGCTTTTTCATAAATTTAAGCACAAAATCGCAGTAATCGTCCAAATTCCACGGGGTTTCCATTGTGTCAGAACCTGCACAGCCGGGGAAGTTAACCGCAACCACGCGGTAGTTGTTTTTTAAAGAATTTATAATACCGCGATAAACCAAAAAAGACGAATTCCACCCGTGTAAAAGTAACACAGGCGCACCGCTGCCTTCTTCGGTATATTCTATGTTTAAGCCATCAATATCTATGTTCATAATAACTCCATTATATAATATTAAATATATTATACCAAATATTTACTTGAAATAGAAGACCTAATTTTAAAAAAATCAAAAAAAGAACCCACTTTTTGCGGGTTCTTTAAAATTATTCGGTTCTTAGTGCTATTACGGGGTCTTTTTTGGCTGCGCTGCGTGAGGGAATAATACCCGCAAACATTGTTAAAACAACGCTGATTAAAATAAATATAATGCCAATTTCAATGGGAACAAATGCTTTAAGATTTGGAAGACCTGTAACTGCCTGCAAAATGATATTTATGGGTATGCACAAAAGATAGGTAATGCCCACACCCAAAGCGCCTGATATAAAGCCGATTATAATGGTTTCGGCATTAAACATGCTTGAAACATTGCGCCTTGAAGCACCGATGGCGCGTAAAATACCAATTTCCTTTGTGCGTTCTTGAACAGAAATTAAGGTGATAACACCAATCATAATAGAAGAAACAATTAAGGAAACTGCAACAAAGGCAATTAAAACATAGGTTATGGCGTTAATTATGGTGGTGATAGAGGACATCATTATACCAAGATAGTCGGTATAAGAGATTTTTTGAAGGTCTTCAACCGATTTATTGTAATCGGTAATGGCACCCTCGATAACCTCCTTATTTTCAAACGAGGTTGCATAAATATTTATGGTCGAGGGGTCGTCAAGCTCGACATAGCCAAGCTTTGCAAGGTTGTTATCAAGGGTAGAGCTTGAAAATTCCAAAACCTCGTCATAATAGGTGGCAAACTGTGCTTTGGTAAATTTCTTTGCGGCGGCATCAAGCGCTGCGGCCTTTTGGTCAACCGTCATCATTGCAATTTGTCCCATAACGCCTGCGGCATATTGTGCCTTATACTGCTTTTCAAGGATAGAGGAATACATTTCTTTAAGCTCGTCATCCTTCATATCCTTAATGTATGATTTGATTTCGGTCTCGCTCATACCTGTTTGCTGAACAATGGCAGGGGTTAAGGTTGCCTCGATTTGTGCGCGGGTGGTGCCTTTAAGGGCGTTTTTTACAAAGCTTTCAACATCCTTATTTTCGGGGATGCACATAATCTTAACATAGGTTTCGGCCTTGCTGTTTTTATTAAGCTTTGAAAGGTATTTTTTAAATTCGGCCTTTTTATCGTTATCATCTAAATTATCGCTGTTTTCACCAAAGGGAAGCGCTGTGAAAATGTCGGTGGTTTCATCCTTAAGCTGTGCCTTAATTGCGGGGGATTCACTTGCTTTTTCCACAACAAAATCAGTCAGCTTTTTGGTGTAGCAAATTGAGCCGGTAAGAAGTCGGGATGATACATCCTTTTTGGGTCTTATAATGCCTGTTACTTTAAGGGGAATACCGTTTGCATAAAGGTATTTAAGACCTGCCTCGGTGTCACGAAGGTCGGTATATTTACCTGTTTTTTCGTCCAATGAAAAGCAAGAGGAATTTAAAATTGTTTTATATTCCATTTCGCAAATTTCCTTATAGGTCCATTTGCGAGATTTAACCTCGATTTGCTCCTTATTAACAACCGCCTGTGCGGCATCGGTAATTTCCTTTTTGGGCTTTAATCCAAGGGCGTAAAGGGTGGTGTCATCAAGCTCGTTGTTTTCATCAACCACCAAAATAATTTCGTTATAATCGTTGGGCCAAGCGCCGTAAATAAGGTCATATTGCTTTTCAAAAAGCGGATTTATAAGCTCACCATCGCGGCCTGTAAGCATTTCCTGCCACAAGGTTGAGGTGTTGCTTTGCATCATACCGCCCGACATTATACCGCCTGACATCATACCACCCGACATCATACCCGACATATCCATACCAAAATAATCACGCAAAATTTCGGTCATAAGCTCGGTCGTGTCAGAGTGTATAATGCTTCCGTCAACACTTTGGGTATAAACAAGCAAATTGAAATTATAGGTGTATTGAATACCGTTTATTGCATCGCGCAGTGCGGTGTTTTTATCATCCTTTATTTCGTTTTCAAGGTATGCCTTAAATGCTTTAAGGTCGTTTTCATTTGCTTCAAGCGAGTTTATGGCATTTAGCATTTCATAAACGGCTGATTTTTCATAAACCGCATCGTTTTCGTGCTCGGTTTTAGATTCCGCCACGCCCACAAAGGTTTCAATAAGCTCGGTCATATCAAGGGTTTGAGATTCTAATGTAATGGGGTAGGAGGAAAGGGTTTCCTCCTGTGTGGCATCAATAAAAGCAGTTGTACCCTGCGAAACCGCAAAAATAAGGGCAATGCCGATAATACCAATACTTCCCGCAAAGGAAGTAAGTGCCGTTCTGCCTTTTTTGGTGAAAAGGTTGTTAAGGGATAGGCCGAATGATGTCCAAAGTGACATTGAAGGCATTTTTTGTTTTTTAATTTTTTCAGCTTTGTCCTTTTCTTTTTCGGTTTCTTCGTGAATTTCTTCGGCAGAAAGCGGTTTTGAGTCGGACAAAATAACACCGTCGAGCATTCTTACAATACGGGTTGAATACTCCTCTGCTAAATCGGGGTTGTGGGTAACCATAATAACCAAACGGTCGTTAGAAATTTCTTTTAAAATTTCCATTACCTGAACGCTGGTTTCGGTGTCCAAAGCGCCTGTTGGCTCATCCGCCAAAATAATATCGGGGTTATTTACAATAGCACGGGCGATGGCAACACGCTGCATTTGTCCACCCGACATTTCGCTTGGCTTTTTACGAAGCTGGTCACCGAGACCAACCTTTTCAAGTGCTTCCTTTGCTCTGCGGCGGCGTTCACTTTTTGAAACGCCCGAAAGGGTTAGCGCCAATTCAACATTTTTTAAAACATTTTGGTGGGGGATAAGGTTATAGCTTTGAAAAACAAAGCCGACCGAATGGTTGCGGTAATTGTCCCAGTCCCTATCCTTGTAATTTTTAGTTGACTTTCCGTTAATGAAAAGGTCACCGCTTGTGTATTTATCAAGACCACCGATAATGTTTAAAAGGGTGGTTTTACCACAGCCCGACTGGCCTAAAATTGAAACGAATTCGCTGCTGCGAAAGGTTAAATCAACGCCTTTTAACGCTTCTACCTTGCTGTCACCGGTTACATAGTCTTTCTTAATGTTTTTTAGGGTTAGCATCTTTTATTTCCTTTCTGAAAATATATCTCAATTATATTATAAAACAAATATGCCCATTTTCAATACTTTGTATAAAAGTTTAGAAAAATTTAACATTTTCATTATATAAGAGGGTTAATTTATTGACAACTGTTTAATATTATAATATAATATTAAGGTTAAAATGAGTAATTGTTTGTCGATGTAAGGAAGTATTTTATGACTGAAATTAAAAATTTAAGAAATGTTGCTATAATTGCCCACGTTGACCACGGCAAGACAACCCTTGTGGACCAGCTTTTAAAGCAAAGCGGCACCTTTCGTGTTAACGAATCGGTCGACGAGCGTGTTATGGACTCTAACGATTTGGAGCGCGAACGCGGCATAACAATTTTGTCAAAAAACACAAGCGTTATGTACGGCGATGTTAAAATTAACATTGTTGACACCCCCGGCCACGCCGATTTTGGCGGCGAGGTTGAGCGTATTCTTCAAATGGTTGACGGTGTTTTATTGCTTGTTGACGCGTTTGAGGGTTGTATGCCCCAAACCCGCTTTGTGCTTAAAAAAGCGTTAGCGCTTGGCAAAAAGGCGGTTGTTGTTGTAAATAAAATTGACAAACCAATGGCACGTCCGCACGAGGTTGTTGACGAAGTGCTTGACTTATTTATCGAGCTTGGCGCCGATGAAGACCAAATCGAGTTTCCTGTGGTGTTTGCCTCAGGCCGTGACGGTTATGCATCCTATTCGCCTGACATTAAGGGCGAGGATATGAAGCCCTTATTCGATGCTATCGTTAACGAAATTGATGCACCAAAGGGCGAAACCGAAGGCCCGCTTCAAATTCTTTTCACCAACATTGAATATGACGATTATCTTGGCCGAATTGGTGTTGGCCGTGTAATTCGCGGCAGTGTTAAAAGCGGTCAGCAGGTGGCAATTTGCCATAAGGACGGCACAACCAAAAATGAAAAAATTGCAAAGCTGTTTATGTATCGTGGTCTTAAACGCTTTGAAGAAGAAACTGCAAGCGTTGGCGATATTATTCAGGTTGCAGGGCTTCAAAATCTTGAAATTGGCGAAACTGCCTGCGATGCTAATAATATCGAGGCATTACCTTTTGTTAAAATTGATGAGCCGACTTTGGCTATGAATTTTATGGTTAATAACTCACCTTTTGCAGGTAAAGAAGGCAAGTTTGTAACTTCACGAAATCTTCGTGACCGCCTTTTTAAAGAGGTTATGACAAATGTCAGCTTGCGTGTTGAAGAAACCGATTCGGCTGACACCTTTAAGGTTTCAGGCAGAGGTGAATTACACCTTTCAATTTTAATTGAAACAATGCGCCGTCAGGGTTATGAATTTCAGGTTTCTCCGCCCGAGGTTATTTATAAAAGGGATGCTAACGGCACCTTGTTAGAGCCGATGGAGCTTTTAATGATTGAAGTGCCTGAGGAATATGTCGGCTCGGTTATGGAGCGACTTGGCACCCGCAAGGCCGAAATAAGAAATATGGGTACACGCGACGGCGGAACATCGCATTTAGAGTTTTTAATTCCCGCACGCGGTCTGCTTGGCTATCGTTCGCAGTTTATGACCGACACTAACGGTAACGGCATTATGAACCATGTGTTTGACAGCTATCAGGAATATAAGGGCGATATCGACCAACGCCTTACCGGCTCAATCGTTGTGCACGAAACGGGCGAATCTACTGGTTATGGTCTTTTCAACACACAAAGCCGCGGCAGATTGTTTATTGGCCCCGGCACCCCCGTTTATGAGGGTATGATAGTTGGCGAAAACCCAAAAAATGAAGATATTGTTTGTAATGTTTGCAAGAAAAAGCAAATGACAAATACCCGTGCTTCGGGCAGTGACGATGCGTTACGCCTTGTACCGCACACACGCCTTAGTCTTGAACAGTCGCTTGAATTTATCAAGGATGATGAATTGGTGGAAATCACTCCCGAAAATATCAGACTTCGCAAGAGAATCCTTAATAAAGAAGAAAGAATGAAATACGAATCAAAGAGAAAGTAATAATGAATTATATTATTCTTGATTTAGAGTGGGACAGCGTTTTTTATAAAGCGGAAAAGCGGTTTATAAACCAAATTTTGCAAATTGGCGCTGTAAAGCTTAACGAAAAGTTTAAAATAATCGACACCTTTGAAGTAACTATAAAATCCGCAATTTCCAAAAAGGTTACTGGGCGTTTTGCTCGGCTTACGGGCATTACAACCGAAAAAATGCTTTTAGGTAAGCCCTTTGATGAGGCGGTTTTGGCTTATAATGAGTGGGTGGGGGAAGATTTTGTGACAATGACCTGGAGCAATTCTGACCTTTACACCATTATGGAAAACGAAGAAAGTCTTTTAAAGGGTGTTAAGTTTAAAATCGAAAAATATCTTGATTTGCAAAAGTTTATTCAAAATGAAATGAAGCTTTCAGGTTATGAAGAAAAAAATCAAATATCGCTTTCAAATGCGGCAGAGCTTTTAAGCATTAAAACCGATGATATTGATTTTCACACCGCAAAGGATGACAGCTTAGTCAGTGCTCATCTTCTTAAAAAATGCTATAACAAACAGCGTTTTGAGGCACTTATTAGGGATGTCAGTGACCCTGAATTTTTCAAACGGCTTCGTTTTAAAAGCTATGCAATTTCAAAACTTAATGACCCTGATGTTGATAAAAGCCAGCTAATATTTAATTGCCCCGAATGTCATAAAAAAGCAAAACGTGTTTCGGGGTGGAAATATTCAAACCGCTGGTTTTGGGCCAACTTTACATGCAGCTGCGGTAAAAGGTTTTGTGGCAGGGTTTCGTTTAAGAAAACCTTTGACGATGTAATTGTTAGGCGAAATATCGGTGAATTTAAAGTTAAAAAACCTAAAAATGAAACTGTCGAAACTTCGGCAGTAGGAACAGGAGAATAAATTATGTCAGAAACTAAACGCTCCACTTGGGGCTCAAGTGCAACATTTATTTTGGCGGCAATCGGCTCGGCAGTCGGTCTTGGTAACGCTTGGCGTTTTCCAAACCTTGCGGCAAAGCATGGCGGCGGCGCATTTTTACTTGTGTATATCGTTGCGTTGCTTGTAATAGGTATACCGCTTTTAATGATGGAAATTTCAATCGGCCGCAAAATGCGTTCGGGTGCACCGGGTGCGCTTCGTGGTATGAAAAAGTGGTTTGAGCCAATAGGTTGGGCTGCAACCACCAACGCTTTTGTAATTGTTACATATTACGCTGTTGTTTTTGCCTGGGTTATTATGATGGCAGTCTTCAGCTTTAAGTTTATCGGTATGACAGGTAATAACGATGCCGCAAGCGGCTTGTGGGCAGGGCTTATTAAAACCACAGGCACAATAAAGGGCTTTGGCACATTATCAATTCCTGTTATTGCTTGTCTTTTGGCGGCTTGGGGTTCTATTTACTATTGCATCCGCAACGGTACAAAAAGCATTGATAAGGTTATTAAGTATTTAATTTTCTTGCCGGTTGTTTGTTTTGTAATTATGACAATAAAGGGTGTTACAATGCCCGGTGCACTTAAAGGCCTTGCGGCATTCTTTATTCCCGATTTTTCTGCCCTTTCTGACCCAATGATTTGGGTTGACGCTGTTGGTCAAGTATTTTACAGTATGTCGGTTATGATGGCAATTATGATTGCTTACGGCTCTTTCCTTGACGATAAGAGCAATATCGCAAGAGACGGTCTTATTATTGCTTTTAGCGATTTGGCAGTTTCACTTTTAGCAGGTATTGTAATGTTTACCACAATGTACGGCACAGGTATGGAAAATGTTTTGGCCGAAAAAGCAGGCCCGGGTCTTGCATTTATTGTTTATCCAACTGCTATTGTAAATCTTTCGGGTAGCGGCATATTTAATGCGTTTTTCTCGTTTGTTTTCTATTTCTGCCTTTGCACCTTGGCTATTGACTCGGCTTTCTCACTTGTTGAGGGTATTTCAACCGCATTTTCAGATAAATTTGGCACAAACAAAAAGAAAACCACAATTGCAATTTGTGTAATTGCGGGCATTATTTCTTTAGTATATACAACAGGCGCAGGTCTTGCCGTGCTTGATATTGTTGACAACTGGTGCAACAGCTTTACTCTTATTTTGGTTGGTATTGTTGAAACTATAGCAATTGGTTGGTTCTTTAAAACTGATAAGGTGGTTAAGGAAATTAACCGCAATGCAACGGGCTTTAAAATGCCGAAAGTTTGGTTCTATGCGGCAGTTAAGGTTATTGCCCCTGTTGCTTTAAGCGTTATCTTTGTTTGGAACATTGTTAACTTGTTTGTGAATAATAAGGGACTTTATGGTGCTGCGGACGGATACAACTTACTCTCCAACATTTTGGGCGGTTGGGTAATTTTTGGTCTTTGCATTATAAGTGGCTTTGTTATTAACCGCATTAAAACCAAAAAACAGCCCAGTGATGAAAAAACTTGGGATAATATGGACTAAAATTTATACAACTTGCATAAAAATGCAAAAATGAGTTGAAATTTCGAATAAATACTTGCATATTTATTCGCTATATGATATAATCAATGCATATTATTGAAAAAGAAATGCATAAATGCATACGGAGGTTTTAAAAATGGCAAAAAAAGAAATTAAAAAGGTAGTTCTCGCTTATTCGGGCGGTTTGGATACTTCTATTATTATTCCTTGGTTAAAGGAAAATTACAACAACCCTGAAATTATTGCAGTTTCGGGTAATGTTGGTCAAGCAGACGAGCTTGAAGGTCTTGAAGAAAAGGCAATTAAAACAGGCGCTTCAAAAATTTATATCGAAAATCTTACCAAAGAATTTTTGGACGATTATGTTTTCCCCTGTGTTCAAGCAGGCGCACTTTATGAAGATTATATGTTAGGTACTGCTTTTGCACGTCCTATTATTGCTAAAAGAATTGCTGAAATTGCAATCGCTGAGGGTGCTGACGCTATTTGTCACGGATGTACAGGTAAGGGTAACGACCAAGTTCGTTTCGAGCTTGCAATTAAGGCATTTGCTCCCGATATGACAATTATTGCACCTTGGCGTGAATGGGATATTAAATCTCGTGAAGAGGAAATTGATTATGCCGAAGCGCATAATGTTCCGCTTAAAATTAACCGCGAAACCAACTATTCAAAGGATAAAAACATTTGGCACTTATCTCACGAAGGTCTTGATTTGGAAGACCCCGCAAACGAGCCACTTTATAACAAGCCCGGCTTCTTGGAAATGGGCGTTTCTCCCGAAATGGCACCCGACAAGGCAACCTATGTAACCATCCACTTTGAAAAGGGTGTTCCCACCGCTATTGATGGCAAGGAAATGGATTCTGTTGGCATTGTTACCACCCTTAATAAGCTCGGCGGTGAAAACGGCATCGGCCTTTTGGACATCGTTGAAAATCGTCTCGTTGGTATGAAGTGCCGCGGCGTTTATGAAACCCCCGGCGGTGCAATTCTTTACAAGGCACACAATGTGCTTGAAACCATCTGCCTTGACAGAGATACCGCACATTATAAGGCACTTATTGCACAAAAACTTGCTGAAAATGTTTACAATGCGCTTTGGTTCTCACCCTTGACCCAAGCAATTTTAGCTTTCGTTAAGGAAACCCAAAAAACCGTTACAGGCGATGTTACCTTAAAACTTTATAAGGGTAATATGATTAACGCAGGTGTTACCTCACCTTATTCACTTTACGACCCCGAAATTGCAACCTTTGACGAAGACGATGTTTACGATCAAAGCGAAGCAACCGGCTTTATTAACCTTTATGGTCTTTCAACCAAGGTTAATGCAAAAATGAAGGCAAAAAACGGCCTTAAATAATTAACTAAAAACAAATCGTCACGGTGCCTTTTGGCGCCGTAGACGATTTTGTCGCAATATTACCCCTTTTAAAAATGGGGGAAAGGAATGTTTTTTAATGGATAAAATGTGGGCGGGCAGGTTCGAAAAGGCCCTTGATAAACAAGCGGATGACTTTAATTCTTCCATTCATTTTGACTGCCGTATGTATAAACAAGATATTACCGGCTCAATGGTACACGCTACGATGCTTGCTAATCAGGGCATCATTTCTAAAACTGAAGCTGAGGTAATTATTAACGGCCTTAGCGGTATTTTAGAGGATATAGAAAACGGCAGTTTGGCTATTGATATGGATGCTGAAGATATTCACATGTTTGTTGAGGCCGAGCTTACAAAGCGTATCGGTGATACAGGCAAGAAATTACATACTGCAAGAAGCCGTAACGACCAGGTTGCCCTTGATGTTCGCCTTTATCTTGCAAACGAATGTGAAGAAATCGGCAAGCTTATTGTGGAACTTATTGCCGCAATTAAGGACAAGGCCGAAGAATATAAAGACGCTATTATGCCTGGGTACACCCATCTTCAAAGGGCGCAACCTATAACCTTTGCACACCATATTTTAAGCTATGCTTTTATGTTAAAGCGTGACTTTGACCGTTTACAAGATGCATTGGGTAGAATGTGGTCACAGTGTCCAATTGGGTCTTGCGCTTTGGCAGGTACTACCTATAACACCGACCGCGCTTTTGAAGCCCAACGCCTTGGCTTTACAGGTATTTCCCTTAACAGCATTGACGGTGTATCGGACAGAGATTTTTGTTTGGAGCTTTTGTCCGACTATGCAATTTTAATGATGCACCTCTCACGCTTTTCAGAAGAAATTATTTTGTGGTCAAGTTGGGAATTTAAGTTTATCGAGCTTGATGATAGCTATACAACCGGCTCATCAATTATGCCACAAAAGAAAAATCCTGATATGGCAGAACTTGTGCGTGGTAAAACGGGCAGAGTTTATGGTGACTTAATGGCGCTCTTAACCACCTTAAAGGGCATTCCGCTTGCTTACAATAAGGATATGCAAGAGGATAAAGAAGCAATTTT
The DNA here is from genome assembly GCA_017549565.1 of Clostridia bacterium. Taxonomy (GTDB): domain Bacteria; phylum Bacillota; class Clostridia; order Oscillospirales; family Acutalibacteraceae; genus UBA737. The sequence continues at coordinate 57,801 of JAFYUI010000028.1, read as the reverse complement.
TGACGCAGTTGACACCGTAAAAATGTGTTTAGGTGTATTCACCCCAATGGTTGCCACAATGACCGTTTTAAAAGATAATATGTATAAAGCGGCGGGCAAGGGCTTTATTAACGCTACCGACCTTGCCGACTATATGGTTAAAAAGGGTATGCCTTTTAGAACTGCTTATAAGCACGTTGGCGAAATTGTGGCTTATTGCATTAAGGAAAATTTGGTATTAGACACAATGCCCATTGAAAAATATAAAGAATTTAGCGATATTTTCGATAATGATTTATATAACGAAATTTCACTTGAAACTTGTGTTGCAAAGCGTATTTCTTTGGGTAGCACAGGTCCTGATTCAGTAAATACACAAATAAATTACTTTAACGAATTTTTAAAGGAAAAGAGATAAGCTTATTATGGACTTTAAAGGTAAAAGCTTTTTAAAGCTTCTTGATTTTACTCCCGCTGAAATCGATTGCCTTATCGATTTAGCAAGCGAACTTAAATATAAAAAGAAAATGGGCATTCCGCACCGCCTTTGCGAAGGTAAGAATATTGCCTTAATATTCGAAAAAACAAGCACCCGTACTCGTTGCAGTTTTGAAGTTGCGGCGTATGATTTGGGCATGGGTGTTACATATCTTGACCCGCAGGGCTCACAAATAGGTAAAAAAGAAAGCATTGCCGATACTGCCCGTGTGCTCGGTCGTATTTACGACGGTATCGAATATCGTGGCTTTGGGCAGGAAATTGTTGAGGAGCTTTCAAAATATGCGGGTGTTCCCGTTTGGAACGGCTTAACAAACGAATTCCACCCAACCCAAATTTTAGCCGACTTTTTAACAGTTAAAGAAAAATTTGGCAAACTTCAAGGCGTCAACTTTGTTTATATGGGCGATGCCCGTTATAATATGGGTAATTCTTATATGGTGGGTGCCGCTAAAATGGGTATGAACTTTACCGTTTGTGCACCTGAAAAATACTTCCCCAATAGTGATTTAATTGAAACCTGTCAAGCAATAGCAAAAGAAACAGGGGCTACTATCACATTTGAAACCGACCCCATGAAAGCAACAAAAGGTACCGATGTTATTGCAACTGATGTTTGGGTTTCTATGGGCGAACCCGACAGCGTTTGGGAAGAAAGAATTAAAGATTTATCACCTTATCAAGTTAATAAAAAGGTTATGGAAAATGCAGGCGAACAAGCAGTATTTATGCATTGCTTACCATCATTCCACAACCTTGATACTACCTTGGGCAAACAAATTGGCGAAAAGTTTGGCATTAGCGAAATGGAAGTAACTGACGAAGTTTTTGAAAGCAGTCAGTCAATCGTATTTGACGAAGCCGAAAACCGTATGCACACAATTAAAGCGGTTATGGCCGCAACTCTTTAAATAGGGGATTATTACAATGCGTATTGTTGTTAAAATTGGCACTTCAACCTTGGCTCACAAAACGGGGCTTTTAAATATTCACCGTGTTGAAGAACTTTGCAAGGTTATGAGCGACCTTAAAAATGCAGGAAATGAAGTTATTTTGGTGTCTTCGGGCGCTATCGGTATGGGTGTTGGCAAGCTATCCCTTGCTAAAAAACCCACCGACATCCCAACAAAGCAGGCGGCGGCCGCGGTTGGCCAATGCGAGCTTATGTACACCTATGACCGCTTATTCTCGCAGTATAATCATACCGTTGCACAAATTCTTGTAACGGGCGAGGATATCGAACACGCCGACCGAAAATTGAACTTTATAAACACAATGGCACGACTTTTAGAGTTGGGCGCATTGCCGATTATAAATGAAAATGACTCGGTTTCAACTGCTGAAATTGAAATTGGTGATAACGACACCTTGGGCGCTATTGTTGCAACCGCAATTCATGCTGATTTGCTTATAATTTTGTCTGATATCGACGGTCTTTACACCGCCGACCCACATAAAGACAGCAATGCCTTGCTTTTACATAAGGTCGAAAAAATTGATGAAAAAATTGAAGCGATGATAGGTGGCGTTGGCAGTAACCTTGGCACAGGCGGTATGGCCACCAAAATTAAGGCCGCAAAGATTGTGACAAAGCAGGGCATTGATATGGTTATTGCAAACGGCGATAACCCTGAAAATCTTTATGACATTGTTGACGGCAAAAATGTCGGCACAAGGTTTATTGGTGAAAAGTAATGACAACACTTGAAATTTTACAAAAAGCAAAGGCGGTGTCTTTGAGCGCCGCTTTACCTACCGATATAAAAAATAACGCACTTACCGCAATGGCAAAGGCGCTGCTTTTGGCAACTAACGAAATTTTAGCAGCCAATGCTATCGATATGCAAAATGCAAAGGGCAAAATCAGTGACACAATGCTTGACCGCCTAATGCTTAATAGCGACCGCATTAAAGCCATGGCAAAGGGGATAGAGGATGTCCGCGATTTGCCCGATAATGTTGGTAAGGTTTTAAGCAGTCACACCTTAAAAAACGGCCTTGTGGTAAATAAGGTTGCGGTACCTATCGGTGTTGTGGCAATCATTTATGAAAGCCGCCCAAATGTAACTTCTGATGCTGCGGCACTTGCCTTTAAAAGCGGTAATGTTTGTGTTCTTCGTGGCGGTAAAGAGGCATTTAATTCGGCAAAAGCCATTGTGAATGCCCTTAAAAAAGGCCTTGCGGAATGTGGAGTTAATAGTGATTATGTAAACCTTGTTGAAGACACTACCCGCCAAAGTGCTAACGAACTTATGACAGCGCGTGGTTTGGTGGATGTACTTATTCCACGCGGTGGCAAGGGTTTAATTCAGGCATGTGTTGAAAACGCTAAAGTGCCTTGCATTGAAACGGGCACAGGCATTTGCCACATTTTTGTTGAAAAAACTGCCGATTTTGATATGGCGCTTAAAATTGTTGACAACGCAAAAACAAGTCGCCCATCAGTTTGCAACGCGGCGGAGGTTTTGCTTGTTGATAAAGCTATTGCAAATGAATTTTTACCAAAGCTTTATGAAATGTTTAATGGCAGGGTAGAACTTATCGGTTGCAAGGATACTTGCGGTATAATAGGTGTTATACCCGCATGGGACGAAGAGTTCGACACCGAATTTTTAGATTATAAAATGGCTATAAAAGTTGTTGATGGCGTGTCGGCGGCGGTAGAGCATATTGCCAGCCATTCCACCCATCACAGTGAAAGCATTATCACATCGGATGAAAATGCGGCAAACTACTTCACCGCTTGTGTTGATTCGGCGGCCGTTTATGTCAATGCTTCCACCCGTTTTACCGACGGTGGCGAGTTTGGTCTTGGCTGTGAAATGGGCATTTCTACCCAAAAGCTTCACGCAAGAGGGCCTATGGGACTAAGGGAACTTAACACTTATAAATACATTATTAAAGGAAACGGTCAGGTGAGATAACATTATGTCAACCAAAATGTTTGGGTTTATCGGTTGTGGCAATATGGGCAGTGCCTTGGCACAAGCTGTTTCAAAATCGGTAGGGGGTAGTGAAATTTTACTATCCGACCCCGATAATGAAAAAGCCACCGCATTGGCCGAAAAAATCGGCGCAGCTGTTTCGAATAACGAAGAAATTGTAAAAAATGCTAAATATATTTTTCTTGGTGTTAAGCCACAGGTTATGGCGGAGGTTTTATCACCTCTTGCATCACTTTTAAAGGCAAGAGAAGACCGCTTTATTTTGGTTACAATGGCGGCAGGGCTTGAAATTTCAAAATATAATGAAATTTTAGATGCCAAATTGCCGACCATTCGCATTATGCCAAACACACCCGTTGCAGTGGGCGAGGGTATGCTTTTATACGCAACCTGTCCCGTAATCACCGAAGAAGAAGTGGCTGAATTTGAAAATGCGCTTAAATATTCGGGCAAGCTTGATAAAATACCGCAAGATTTAATTGACGCCGGCTCGGTTATTTCGGGCTGTGGCCCTGCATTTGTTTACACCTTTGCAAATGCCTTGGCAAAAGCAGGCGAAAATGTTGGTTTATCGCAAGATAAAGCCATTTTATATGCCGCCCAAACCTTAAAGGGTGCGGCGGAATTGTTGCTTACAAGCGGTGAAAGCCCCGAAACCTTGCGCCAGCGTGTATGCAGTCCAAAGGGCTCAACCATTGAGGGTGTCGAAGTATTATTAAATTCCGAATTTGATAATATTGTAAATGATACTGTTGCGGCATCTTTTAAAAGAACAAAGGAATTGGGTAAATAGTTTATAATAAATAACAAACGGACTTGGAGATTTCCAAGTCCGTTTTTGCTAATAAAGTTTAACCTGCACCCACAAGGTTTCATAGTATATGCGAATTTTATCATCAATATCGTGATAATACTGAACCTTTGGCATATCTTTTTCATCGGGATACAAAATTTCGTTTTGATAATAGTAATAATCAGGGTTGTTGATTACCGCAGTATTAGGTGAGGCATAACCGATATATTCGGCATTTGCGGTGGCAATGTCGGGCTCTAAAAGGAAGTTTATATAAAGCATTGCGGCATCCTTATTTTTGGCATTTTTTGGTATACAAATTGAATCCACAAAAATGTTTGTGCCCTCTTTGGGATAGAAGAAACGAAGGTCGGGGTTGGTTTCAAGCATTGTTAAATAGTCGCCCGCATAATAAGGTGCAATTGCGGCCTCGCCAGTTTCCATCTTGCCGTAAACTTCATCCATTACATAAGACTGTAAATTCGCCTTACCCTCTTTTAATTTTTCAGCGGCGGCCTTCCAGTCATCCTTGTTAGTTGAATTAAGGTCTTGCCCCAAAAGCATTTGGGCTGTCATAAAAGCGTCGCGCGGGTTGTTAAAGTTAAGGGTTTGGTCCTTATATTTTTCATCCCACAAAACGCCCCACGAATTTTCAACATCGCCAACTAACTTTTGGTTGTAAATAACGCCAACCATACCAACAGAATAGGGGACTGTATATTCGTTTTTAGGATCAAAGAAAAGGGATTTATACTGCTCGCCGATAAGGTTATAGTTTGAAAGCTTCGATGTGTCAATTTTTTGAAGCTCGCCCTCTTTAATAAGGCGGCCTATCATATAGTCGGACGGGATAATAATATCGTATTTAACACCGCCGTTTTTAACCTGCGAATACATTGTTTCGTTGCTTTCAAAGGTAAGGTAGTTAACTTTAATGCCTGTAACTTTTTCAAATTCGCGGTTAACATCAATAGCACCGTCAGCACCGTCGGAAATATATTCGCCCCAGTTGTAAACGGTGATTTCAGTACCAGCGTAATCGCGGGTATATGTTCCAACAAGGGATAGTTCTTGATATTCATAACCGCAACCGGTAAGTGATAGGCACAAAAGCGCCAACGTCATAAATATGCTAATTATTTTCTTCATTTGGCGCCCACCTTTCTCATAGCGGTTTGTTTTTCGCTTTTTGTTTGAAGCATATTATACAAAATCAAAAGCACGAAAACCGCAATAAAAATTATAGTTGAAAGTGCGTAAGTGTCAGGAGTTACCGATTTTTTGGTCATATTGTAAATAACAATCGGCAAAGTTTGGTATTTACCGCAGGTGAAATAGCTTATTACAAAGTCGTCAAGCGAAAGGGTAAAAGCCATAATTGCACCTGTTGCAATACCTGTTGAAATTGAAGGTAAAATAACCTTAAAAAATGCTTTAAAGGGTGTACAGCCAAGGTCCATAGCCGCATCAACAAGGTTAGCGTCGGTTTGGCGAAGCTTGGGCATAACCGATAAAATAACATAAGGCAAATTAAAGGTTATGTGTGCTATAAGCACTGTTGCAAATCCAAGTGACTCGCGAAGAGCAAATAAGTTGCCAACAAAAATAAATAAAAGCATTAGAGAAACACCTGTTACAATGTCGGCGTTCATCATTGGTATGTTTGTAATTGACATAACGGTAGATGCTGCAATTTTTTTGCGTATTGCCAAAATGCCCACAGCGGCGGCGGTGCCTAAAACGGTGGAAATTAGTGCCGACAAAACCGCAACAATAAGGGTGTGTTCAAGGGCGGTAAGCATTGTGGTATCGGACATTAAGCCCTTGTACCAGTCAAATGAAAAGCCCTCAAACACCCACACGCTGCCTGATGAATTAAATGAGAAAATAATCATTACGGCAACGGGCGCATAAAGAAATAAAAGAATTAAAGCAATATAAAGGCGTGAGAGAGTTTTCATATAATTACCCCCTCGCTGTCATCGTCTGAAAAGCGGTTCATAATAACCATACAAACCAAAATCATTATCATAAGCACCATTGAAATAGCTGATGCAACATTGTAATAATCAGGCCCTGCATTGAAGAAATATTCAATAACATCGCCCACGAGCATGGTTTTGTTACCGCCAAGCTTTTGTGAAATATAGAAGGTACTAACCGATGGCACAAACACCATTGTAATACCCGAAATAATACCGGGGCGGCTAAGTGGCAAAATAACCCGTCTAAACTTGTTAAAGGCATTAGAACCAAGGTCTTCTGATGCTTCTAAAAGTGATTTATCAATTTTAGACATAACCGAATAAATCGGCAAAATCATATAAGGCAAAAAGTCGTAAACCATACCAAGAATTACAGCGCCTGGGGTGTTGATAAGCTTTACGGGGCCAAGACCAATGCTTTTTAAAAATGTGTTAATGATACCTGTGTTGGCTAAAATTGTTATCCAAGAATATGTACGGATTAAAAAGTTCATCCACATAGGAATCATAACAATCATCATAAGCATACGCTGAGATGAAATGTTGACCTTTGTCATAAAATATGCCATTGGATAGGCAATTAGAAGGGTGATAAGGGTTGCAATTACAGCATATAAGATTGAAATGCCGAACGCCTTTTTATAAAGGCCGATTTGCTTTATGTTTTCAAGGGTGAATACACCGTCAGCGTTTGTAAATGCAAAATAAAGCATTATAAAAAGCGGCACAACAGTAAAGAGAACCGACCACACAATGTGGGGCGCCGCCAAAAGCTGACTGCCAAAACTTTTTTTGTTCATTTATGCTATTCCTCCTCGATAATGTCGGAGAGGTGGTCGATTTCTTCGCTATAGCTTGAATAGTCGCCGTAAAGACCGGAATATTCCGATTTTTTCATAATATGGATAGCGTCGGGCTCGATATAAAGCCCAACCTTATCATCAACAAAGTGCTCATCGGTGGTTTGAATCATCCATTTAAAACCGCCAATGTCAACAATAATTTCATAATGCACACCAAGGAATGAAACCGAGGTAACAACACCTGTAAGCATACCCTTGTCAACCGGTACAATGTCAACATCCTCGGGTCTTACAACAACATCGACAAGTTCGTTTTTATCAAAGCCCTTGTCAAGACAGTCAAATTTTGCGCCCGAAAATTCAACATAAAAGTCCTTAATCATTTTACCGTCAACAATGTTTGATTCACCGATAAAGTCAGCAACGAAGGCGTTTTGCGGCTCGTTATAAATATCCTGCGGTGTGCCCACTTGCTGAATTTTACCGCCGTCCATAACAACCACGCGGTCAGACATTGTAAGCGCTTCCTCTTGGTCGTGTGTTACAAACACAAAGGTAATGCCAAGCTGTTGTTGAATTTTTTTAAGTTCCTTTTGCATATCCTTGCGAAGCTTTAAGTCCAAAGCGGCAAGGGGTTCATCCAAAAGTAAAACCTTGGGGTGATTTGCAATAGCGCGTGCAATGGCAACGCGTTGCTGCTGACCGCCCGAAAGAGTATCGATATGTCTTTTTTCAAGACCTGAAAGGTTTACAAGCTTTAACATTTCTTCAACCTTTTGTTTAATTTCGTTTTCGGGCAGCTTTTTAATGCGTAAACCGAAAGCAACATTTTCATAAACATTAAGGTGTGGGAAAAGGGCATAACGCTGAAAAATGGTGTTAACCTGACGCTTGTAAGCAGGCACACCATTTATTTTTTTGCCCTCAAATAAAACATCACCCTCGTCGGGCTCTAAAAACCCTGCAATAAGACGGAGAGTGGTGGTTTTACCGCAACCTGACGGGCCCAAAAAGGTTATAAACTCCTTGTCTTTAATGTCAAGACTAAGGTTGTCTAAAATGACCTGCTCGTCAAAGGAAACAGATATATTTTTGAGTTGTACAATATTTTCTTTATTCATAAAGAAAGCATCCCCCTTTGTTCAACACACAAGTGTCGAAACAAGAATAGTTTTTTCGGTGCTAAAAATGATAGAGCCACATTTTTGCACCAATCTTGCTCGATACCCGCCATTTCCTCGTAATATGCCCTGAACAAAGGGTTTTTCATAGTTTTCTCGCATAAAATTTCAGCGGAAACTACGGCATAAAATCTGAAACAGCACTCTACACAAGATGCTTTGGAAAGTATACACTTTACACGATAAAAACTATACATTGAAATAGCACAAAAGTCAAGTGGTAAATATGTTTTTTCTACAATTTATTACAAAATATTTTTATTATATTATTATATAAAAAATAGTTGCTCAATTTATATATTTGTGATATAATATTATGAATTATAATGCCAAAAGTATCGGCATTTTTAAAAGTGAGGCGTGGTAATGCGAATTTTAGGTATTGACCCAGGGTATGCGATAGTGGGTTATGGTGTGGTTGATTATAATAAAAACCGTTTTGCGACGGTTGGTTACGGCGCAATTACCACAAAGGCACACACCCCGCTTGAAGACCGTCTTTTAGATATTTATAACGATGTTTTAACGGTTATTGATAAATTTGGGCCCGATGAAATTTCGATAGAAAAGCTTTATTTTAACACAAACTCTACCACTGCTATTGCGGTTGCTGAGGCAAGGGGAGTTATAATCCTTGCAGCAAAGCAAAGGGGCGTTAAGGTGAATGAATACACACCGCTTCAAGTAAAGCAGGCGGTTACGGGCTATGGCAGGGCTGAAAAGCATCAGGTAATGGAAATGGTAAAAAGTCTTTTAAACCTTGCAAAAATTCCCAAGCCCGACGACACTGCCGACGCACTTGCCATTGCAATTTGTCACGGACATTATTCTGATTCTGTTTTAAGGAGATAGAAATATGATAGCATCTCTTAGAGGAAAACTAATTTATAAGGACAACACCTCAGCCATTATTGAATGCTCGGGCGTTGGGTTTAAATGCTTTGTTACAAAAAATACCTTGTACAAGCTGCCGCAAATAAATGAAGATGTCTTTCTTAACACCTATATGGTTGTGCGTGAGGACGCTATGGATTTATATGGCTTTTGGGATGTTGAGGAATTAGAAACATTTAAGCTTATAACCTCGGTAAGCGGTGTGGGCAGTAAAATCGGTCTTGCACTTTTGTCGGAATTTACGGCATCGCAGTTGACTTTGTATATTGCAAGTAACGACCCCAAGGCACTTACTGCGGCAAGCGGTGTTGGTATAAAATTGGCACAGCGCATTGTTTTGGAATTAAAGGATAAAATCGGTTCACTTGAAAGTGGCGATACTATTGATATTAAGGCAGTCGGCAATGTGACTGTTAACACAAATTCAAAAGAAGCGGTAGCGGCTTTGGTGGCACTTGGCTATTCACAAAGCGAGGCATCTCTTGTGGTTTCAAAGCAAGACCAGTCGCTTTCGGTTGAAGAGCTTATTAAGCTTTCACTTAAATCTCTTGCAAGGGGGCTTTAATAAATGATTGAACAGGAAATGGATTTTGAAAACCGTATCGTTTCACCTGAATATAGCTATGAAGATACGGCTGAATTATCTTTAAGACCAACCACCTTGGACGATTATATCGGGCAAGATAAGGTTAAAGAAAATTTAAGAATTTATATTAAAGCGGCATTACAGCGTAAAGAGGCGCTTGACCATGTGCTTTTATATGGCCCTCCCGGTCTTGGTAAAACCACCCTTTCGGGCATTATTGCAAGGGAAATGGGGGTTAATCTTCGTGTGACCTCGGGTCCCGCTATTGAAAAGCAGGGCGACTTGGTGGCAATTTTAACCTCACTTAACGAGGGGGATGTGCTTTTTATTGATGAAATTCACCGCTTGCCCCGTAATGTTGAGGAAATTTTATATCCCGCAATGGAAGATTTTTCACTTGATATAATTTTGGGCAAGGGCCCGTCAGCCCGTTCAATTCGCCTTGATGTGCCAAAGTTTACGCTTGTGGGCGCCACAACCCGTTCGGGTCAGCTTACCGCCCCGCTTCGTGACCGCTTTGGTGTGCTTTTGCGACTTGAACTTTACACACCCGAACAGTTAGCACAAATTGTTACCCGTTCGGCAGGGATTTTGGGCATTGGCATTGATAAGGACGGCGCTTTAGAAATCGCTTCACGCTCCCGCGGGACACCCCGTATTGCAAACCGCCTTTTAAAGCGTGTGCGTGATATTGCACAGGTTGAATTTGACGGTGAAATCACCGAAAAGGTTGCACAGTCGGCTTTGGCAAGGTTTGAAATTGATGAACTTGGCCTTGATGACTTTGACCGCAAAATGCTTTCTACCATCATAACTGCTTATAACGGCGGTCCCGTTGGTCTTGACACCTTGGCGGCGGCAATGGGTGAGGAAGCGGTTACTATTGAGGATGTTTACGAGCCATATTTAATGCAAATTGGCTTTTTAACAAGAACTGCAAGGGGCAGATGCGTTACTAAATTGGCATACGACCATTTAGGACTTCAGTTTAACGACAAAAACACACAGCAATCAATTTTTTAAAGTGAGATTTTATGAGAACAGTTGAAAATTTTAAAGATTATGAACTAATTGATGCCGATTCGGGCGAACGACTTGAACGCTGGGGCGATATTTTGCTTATAAGACCTGACCCACAGGTTATTTGGTCGGGCGAGCGCAATGATAAGCGTTGGTACAATGCAAATGCAATTTATCACCGTTCAAATTCGGGTGGCGGTTATTGGCAACGCCTTAAAAGTGTGCCAGATGTTTGGAGCATTAAGTTTGACGATTTAACCTTTCGCCTAAAACCCATGGGTTTTAAGCACACAGGCCTTTTCCCCGAGCAAGCGGTGAATTGGGCTTTGGCTAAAAAGCTTATTGAAAATGAAGACCGCGAAATTAAGGTTTTAAATTTATTCGCTTATACAGGTGGCGCAACGGTTGCTTGTCTTTCTGCGGGGGCGACTGTCACCCATGTTGATGCTTCAAAGGGTATGGTGCAATGGGCAAAGGAAAACGCCGCCGCATCAGGCCTTGCTGACGGTAATGTCCGCTGGCTTGTGGATGACTGCTTAAAGTTTGTCAAGCGTGAAATCAGGCGCGGTAATAAATACGATGCTATTATTATGGACCCACCGTCTTACGGGCGGGGTCCTAATGGTGAGGTTTGGAAATTAGAGCAGCAGCTGACCGAACTTTTGACCGAAACTGGCAAGCTATTATCGGATAATGCTTTGTTCTTCTTTTTAAATTCCTACACCGCAGGGCTTTCACCCACAATTTTAAATTATATGGTTAAAGAATATGTTGTCGGTAAGCGTGAGGGCGAGGTTTTCACCGATGAAATCGGTTTACCAATTACAAACAAGGGCTTCAGTATGCCGGCAGGCAATACAACTATTTGGATGAAAAAATGAGCAATATTATTGAAATAAAAAATGTAACTTACAACTATGTCGAGGATGAGGTAGAATATACCGCCGTTAATAATGTTTCGCTTAATATTGAAAAGGGCAGTTTTACTGTTATTTTGGGACATAATGGCTCTGGCAAATCTACCTTGGCAAAAATGCTTAACGGTCTTAATAGGCCGTCAAGCGGTGATATTTTAGTTGACGGCATCAATACAAGGGACGAAGAAAACGAATTCCTTATAAAGAAAAAGGTTGGTATGGTTTTCCAAAACCCTGATAATCAGCTTGTTGCCTCTATTGTGGAGGAGGATGTCGCTTTCGGCCCCGAAAATTTGGGGCTTGAGCCCAAGGTCATAAGACAGCGTGTGGATGAGGCCTTAAAAGCGGTTGGTATGTATGAATTTAGAAATTCTACACCGCATCATTTGTCGGGCGGTCAAAAGCAAAGAATTGCCATTGCGGGCATAATTGCGTTAGAGCCCGAATGTATCGTTTTGGACGAGCCGACCGCTATGCTTGACCCAAAGGGCAGGGCGGAAATTATAAACACAATTTTGCGCCTTAATAAAGAAAAGGGCATTACGGTTGTGCTTATAACACACTATATGGAGGAGGCCGAAAAAGCCGACCGTGTGCTTGTTATGAATGATGGCGAATTTATTGCCGACGGCACACCTAAAGAAATTTTTAAAAATGTTAAAATGCTTAAATCGGTTGGGCTTGATGTTCCCCAAACGACCGAGCTTTTATATGCCTTAAATCAAAATGGAATGGCAGTTCCTACTGATGTTTTGTCGATAGAGGAAACTGCCGATGCAATTATGCATTACTTGGAGGAAAATTAAAAATTGTCAGTTTTACAGGTTAAAAACCTTAGCCACAGCTATGGCGGAAATACACCCTTCATAAACGATGCCGTTAATGATGTAAGCTTTACCATTGAAGCGGGTGAAATGATAGGTATTATCGGCCACACAGGTTCGGGTAAATCAACACTTGTTCAGCACCTTAACGGCATTTTAAAGCCGACAAAGGGCGAAATTTTAATAGATGACAGCAATATTTGGGATAAACCAAAGGAAATTAGAAAAATTCGTTCAAAGGTTGGGCTTGTTTTTCAGTATCCCGAATATCAGCTCTTTGAAGAAACCGTTTTTAAAGACATTGCCTTTGGCCCTAAAAATATGGGTGTTTCGGGTGACGAGCTTAAAAAACGGGTTTTAGACACCTGCCGTCTTATCGGCGTAAAGGATGAATATTTAGAAAAATCACCCTTTGATTTGTCGGGCGGTGAGAAGCGCAGGGTTGCTATTGCGGGTGTTATGGCAATGCGCCCTGAAATAATTGTTTTTGACGAGCCGACCGCAGGGCTTGACCCACAAGGCAGACAGGAAATTATTAAGGTTATAAACGAATACCGCCACGCATTTAATGCCACAGTTATCATCATTTCTCACAGTATGGAGGATATGGCACAAATGGCGGACAAGCTTTTGGTTATGTCTAAGGGCGAGGTTGTAATGTTTGATAAAACCGAGGAGGTTTTCAAGCAGGGTGATAAGCTTCGCGAAATCGGGCTTAATGTGCCGATAGTTACCCGCGTGTTTGACCGTCTTCGTGAAAAGGGCTTAAATGTGCCGAATAATGTTTTTACGGTTGAAAATGCGGTGGAGGCATTAAAGAAAATAAAGGCAGGTGACCGAAATGCTTAAAGATATAACCTTCGGTCAGTATTTTGATTCTAAATCAGTGATACACCGTGCCGACCCACGCGTTAAAATTGTTTTGCTTGTTGCAGTTATTGTTTTCATCTTTTTGGCGCAAAACTATTGGGGGCTTTTGCTTTCGGCGCTTTTTGTGCTTTTTTCAATGATTATCACAAAAATTCCCGTAAAAATGTATCTTAAAAATTTAAAAGCGGTTTTACCGATTTTAATTTTCACCGCCGTTATTAACGCCTTTTATGGCGAGGGTGAGGTGCTTTTCAGTATTTTCGGCAAGCTTAATGTTACAACAGGTGGCTTATCACACGCAGGGTTTATGGCGTCAAGAATTATGCTTTTAATAATTATCAGCGCAACCTTAACCTATACAACCACCCCAAACGATTTAACCGATGCTATTGAAAGTTTGTTTTCACCCTTAAAATTTTTGGGGCTTAAAACTGCGGTGCACACCATTGCAATGATGATGACAATTGCGTTAAGGTTTATACCAACCCTTGTTGAAGAGGCCGAAAAAATTATGAATGCCCAAAAGGCAAGGGGTGCCGACCTTGAAAGCGGCAATTTTAAAGAAAAAATAAAGGCGCTTATACCAATTTTAATTCCGCTTTTGTTTTCATCGGTTCGCCGCGCGGCAGAGCTTGCTGACGCTATGGAATGTCGCTGTTATAATTCAGGCGAGGGTAAAACCCGTATGAAGCAGTTAAGACTTCATTTTAGGGATTTGGTAATAACCATATTCACCCTTTGCTTTGGCGCAGGTATTATTCTTTTAAACATCTTTTTATAAAAAATTTCAGGAGGTGCCGTTTTGAAAAGGGTACTGCTTACAATTTCATACGACGGCACCGATTTTCACGGTTGGCAATATCAGCCCGAGCTTTTAACGGTGCAGGGTGTTTTGGAGGAGGCACTTTATAAGCTATTTTCTAAAAAGGTTACGGTTATTGGCTCTTCCCGTACCGATGCAGGCGTTCACGCTAACGGCTTTTGTTGCCATCTTGACTGTGATGATAATATACCCGATGCCGCATTTTTGCGGGGTATAAATTCACTTTTACCGCCAACTGTTGCGGTTTTGGGTGTTAAAGAGGTTGAAAGCGACTTTCACGCAAGGTATGATGCATTGGGTAAAACCTATATTTACCACATTTACAACAGCAATAAAAAGGATGCCTTTAAAACCCGTTATGCGTGGCATATTGAACGCTCGCTTAATATTGATTTAATGAACGAGTTTTGCCAAAAAATTGTTGGCACACACGATTTTTCGGCCTTTTGCTCGGCAGGGGCAACGGTTGAAACAACTGTTAGAACAATTAAAGAATGTTGTGTCGAAAAAAACGGTGATGATGTTACATTAACCGTTACTGCTGACGGGTTTTTATACAATATGGTGCGAATTATTGTGGGCACAGCGGTAGCGGTGTCGGACAAACGGATTAACCCCACCGATATCGATGAAATTTTAAATTCAAAAAAGCGTGACGCTGCGGGTATGACCGCACCGCCACAGGGACTATTTTTAGAGAAGGTAATTTACGATGCCTGATTATAAACGAAAGCACAGAAGCCGTTTTGCCGCCCAGCCAAAAGCTGACAAGCACAAAATGGCGCCAAAGAAAAACAAAATAAAATATGATGAGGACGAGCCCACACCCCGTAAAAAAGGTAACTTTACGCTTTTAAAAGGCAAAAAAGCTGAAATTAGAAAGCGTTGGCAGGTTATTTTGGCGGGCGTTTTGGTGGTTATTTTGGCAATAACTATTTGCCAAATTGCTATCCCCGCAGGTATACCCGAAACGCTTTCAACCACCGTTTCGGCAATGGGTACAGGTGAATTTCCCATTGAATTTGAAAGCACCAACACAAACAATGTTGTGGCAAAGCAAGGGTATTTCTATGTCTTAACTGATAGCGAAATCAAGGCGGTTTCAAATGGCGGCAAGGTAATTTTCACCTATAACCACGGTTTTGAAAACCCCGTAATTAAAACTTCAAACACAAGGGCTATTGTCTTTAACCAAGGCGGTAACGATGCTTTAATTTTCAGCTTAAAGAAGTTAGAGTCTGCCATAACCTTAGAGGATGAAATCATAAACGCCGCAATAGGTGATAACGGCACCTATGCATTGGTTACAACCGCAAAGGGCTATGTTGCCAAGGTTTCGGTTTATAAAAAAAGTGATAAGCCGGTTTACGAATGGTTTTCGGCAAATGATATGATAAACAATGTCGCTGTGGCAAGAAACGGCAAAAAAATTGCCATTTCAACACTTTCGGCAAAGGTTGGCGGTTTTGATTCAAAGCTTATGATTTTAAACTTTAAATCTGCCAATGCTGAATTCGAAAAGCAATATAATGGCGAATTGATTTATAATTTAAGCACCTCGTTTTCAGGCGGTGTTGCGGTTGCAACCTCAAACACCTTTGATTTTGTAAGGTGGTATAAATTCAAGTGCGAAACAAATAAAAACGATTATAATCTTCAAATGCTTCGCGAAAGTAATAAAGGTACATTGCTTTTGTATAACCGCGAAAACGACAAAACCGACAACCGCATTATAGTGACAAACAAAAGCGGTAAAAAGAAGTTAGAGGTTAAATTTAACGGCATTATAACCGACATTGCCTTTAAAAATAATCATATATACCTTATTTCAGACACAAAAGCATATATATTAGACAGTAAGGGCGAAATTGTCCGTACTGCTGACTGTGGCTTTGGCGCGGTAAGACTTGTGGTTGTGTCACAAAACGAAATATCGGTTATAAGCGACAATCAAATCAGCAAGGTGAAATTTTC
The DNA here is from genome assembly GCA_017549565.1 of Clostridia bacterium. Classification (GTDB taxonomy): domain Bacteria; phylum Bacillota; class Clostridia; order Oscillospirales; family Acutalibacteraceae; genus UBA737. The sequence continues at coordinate 41,709 of JAFYUI010000028.1, read as the reverse complement.
ACAGAGGTGATTTTATGAATTGGTATTCGGTTTTAATTGATGGTATTTTGCTAATTATTGTGGCTTTGTTTGTCATCACTTCGGCAAGGCGCGGCTTTGTGCGTGTTTTGGTTGAAGCGGTTGGCATTGTTGCAGCGGTAATTTTTACATTAACAGTTTGTACACCACTTAGTATTGCTACTTATGATAAAATAATTGAACCACCGATAGTAAGCGCCACCAACGAACAGGTGCACGACACCGTTGAAGAAACGGTTGACAGTGTTATTGAAAGCTTGCCCGACTTTTTGCAAGGGTATATAGAAAGCTCCGGCATTGCCGACCAAATTGTTGCTGAAAATAATGGTGAAATTTCAAACAGCACGACTGATTATATCACCGAAATTTCGCAAAACACCATTAAACCTGTAACAGTTAGGATTTTATCCACAATATACTCGGTTGTAATTTTTACGGTAGCGGTTGTTATCGTTAAGATACTGGCCGGTATTTTAAATAAAACCTTTTCTTTCAGCATTGTCGGCAAGCTTAATAAAACCCTTGGCGGTCTTTGCGGACTTATAAAAGGCGTGGCATTTGTCTTGGTGCTTTGCTATGTTATTAAATTTTTGTTACCTATTACCGACAACGGTATTTGGATATTTAATGCTCAAAATATTGAGCAAACCTATATTTTCAGATTTTTAATTAGTTTAGGAGAATTTTAAAGAATGAAGCTTTGTTCCAAATGTAAAAAGCGTCCGGCAGTTGTTTTTGTTTCGGATATGTCAAACCCCAATGCCGAGCCAAGCGGACTTTGTCTCGTTTGCGCTAAGGAGCTTGGAATTAAACCTGTTGAGGATATGCTTAAAAAAATGAATATATCGGATGAGGATATCGAGCAAATGAGCGACCAGTTTATGGATATAATGGCGCTTAATGAAGATGGCGAGGATATCGACGACAGCGAGCTTAATGATGATACCTTTGATTTGGGTACCGCACCTGCAATGCCGCCAATGTCGGTTTTAAATAAAATTTTCGGCAATTTAACAGGTGAAAAAACCGCAAATAACGAAACTGCCGATAATGATAAAAAGGCCGATAAAAAGGAAAAAAATAAGAAAAAGCGCAACCGTTTTATCGAGCAATACTGTACAAACCTTACCGAAAAGGCAAAAAACGGTGAAATTGATGTTATAATCGGCAGAGATAAAGAACTTTACAGAACTATTCAAATTCTTTCCCGCCGTTCTAAAAACAACCCCTGCCTTATTGGTGAGCCGGGCGTTGGTAAAACCGCCATTGCCGAAGGTCTTGCTTTGCAAATTGCAAGGGGAGAAGCCCCCGCGCGTCTTTTGGACAAACAAATTCACCTTTTAGATTTAACAGGTCTTGTTGCAGGCACACAGTTTAGAGGTCAATTTGAAAGCCGTGTAAAAGGTTTAGTCAGCGAGGTTAAGGAAGCCGGCAACATCATTTTATTTATTGATGAAATTCATAATTTAGTTGGTGCGGGTGACTCGGCAGAGGGTTCGATGAATGCCGCAAATATTTTAAAGCCCGCCCTTTCACGCGGTGAAATTCAGGTAATTGGTGCCACCACCTTCAAGGAATACCGCAAGTATATCGAAAAGGATGCCGCACTTGAACGCCGTTTCCAACCCGTTACTATTGAAGAGCCGTCTTTGGCTGAAAGTGAAAACATTTTAATGGGTGTTAAGGGTTATTACGAGGGTTTCCATAATGTAACTATCCCTGACAGCATTGTTAAAAAGGCGGTTATTCTTTCCGAAAGATATGTAACCGACCGTTATTTGCCCGACAAGGCAATTGACTTATTAGACGAGGCCTGTGCTTGTGCAAGTCTTGCGAATACTGCGGTGGATGAACTTTATAAAGTAAACAAAAAGGTTGCCGAATGCTCAATTAAGCTTGAAGAGTTAGAGGCAGATGTTGAAAACCCCGACTATGAAAAGCAGGCAATGGTAAAGGCCGACCTTGAAAAATATAAAAAGCAAGCAAACGAGCTTTGCGAAGCCACCGTTTCAACCGTTGTTACCGATATGGACATTGCAAAGGTTATCGAACTTTGGACAGGTATTCCCGCAACCAAGGTGCAGGAAAGCGACTTTAAAAAGCTTGCCACCTTGGAGGATGCCCTTAACGAAAAAATCATCGGTCAAGGTGAGGCAACACGCCTTGTGGCATCGGCTGTAAAGCGCTCACGCGTTCGCACAAATAACCTTCACCGCCCCGCATCCTTTATATTTGTGGGCCCAACAGGTGTTGGTAAAACCGAGCTTGTAAAGGTGCTCTCACAGCAACTTTTTGACACACCTGAAACCTTAATTCGCCTTGATATGTCAGAATTTATGGAAAAGCATTCGGTTTCACGCATTATTGGTGCGCCTCCCGGATATGTTGGCTATGACGAGGCAGGTCAGCTTACCGAAAAGGTACGCAGAAAGCCCTATTCAGTAGTGCTTTTTGATGAAATTGAAAAAGCCCACCCTGATGTTTTAAATATCCTTTTGCAAATTCTTGATGACGGTACAGTCACCGATGCACAAGGCCGAAAGGTTAATTTTGAAAACACCGTTGTGGTTATGACTTCGAATGCGGGCAGTGACAAAACCGAAAACCTTTTGGGCTTTGGCAAAAGTCAGGCCGACGGTTCTAAAGAAAAGGCACTTAAAGCACTTGAAAGCTTTTTACGCCCCGAATTTATTGCCCGTGTGGATGAAATTGTGGTATTTTCACCCTTGTCTGATGAATCACTTCAAAAAATTGCTTCAATTATGCTTGACGAATTTAAGGCATCCCTTAAAGAAAAGCTTATTGACTTTTCTTATGACAAGTCGGTTTGCGGTTATCTTGCAAACAAGTGCGACGGCATTAAAAAAGGTGCGCGTGAGCTTCGCAACCTTATCCGCCGCGAAATTGAAGCACCCATTGTTGACATTATAATCGAAAAGGGCGAGGGTAATTTAAAGCAAATCACCGCTGCATATAACGAAAAAATCGAAATAAATGCAAATTAACAAAAAAGCCACCTTTTTTAAGGTGGCTTTTAAAATTAACATTCATATTTTTTTGGCATATACTGTGTTATCTGATTATTTTTTAAAAATTCAGGCAAGAATATAATCGGAGTGTGAAAATAATATGAATATAAAGCGTGGAGAAATTTATTATGCTGATTTAAGCCCTGTTATTGGGTCTGAACAGGGGGGAGTGCGCCCTGTTTTAATTGTTCAAAACGATGTTGGCAATAAATACAGCCCAACCGTTATTGCAGCGGCAATTACAAGCCAAAAGGACAAAACAAAGTTGCCTACACACATAACAGTCGGTGCGGAAAATTGCGGTTTGGCAAAGGATTCAATAGTATTGCTTGAACAGGTGCGAACTATTGATAAAAAGCGACTTAAAGAAAAAATGGGCAGTCTTGACACCGATGCTATGAATAAGGTGGACAAGGCGTTAAGCGTCAGTTTTGGACTTGACATAGACCCGGTGGGGTTTACGATATAGAAAAATAAAACCGCCAATATTGGCGGTTTATTTTTTATTATGTATTTTGCTTAATGGGTTTGAGTCAACTGCGTTTTTAATTTGACTGTCGGATACATGGGTGTAAATTTGGGTTGTGCCCAAATTTGAATGCCCCAAAATGTCTTTAAGCACGCGAATGTCAACATCGCCGTGCTGATACATAAGTGTTGCTGCGGTGTGGCGAAGCTTGTGTGTTGAAAAACCTTGCCCGCCAAGACCTGCCTTTTCTAAAAAGGTTTTAACCAAATGCTGAACGGTTTTGGGACTAATTCTACGGCGGTTACGGCTTACAAAAAGTGCATTTCGGTCGTCGTAAATAATGTTTTCGCTTGGTCTAACTGCTAAATATTCTCTGATAGCGTTCATACAAGCGTCATTAAGATAAATAAGCCGTTCTTTGTTGCCCTTACCTGTTACAACCATTGTGTTGTCGGGTTTAATATCGTTCACATTAAGCGAGCAAAGCTCAGCTAAACGGAGACCGCAGTTTAAAAACAGGGTTAAAATGCAATAATCACGCTTTTGGTTTGCCCCATCAACCGAATTTAAAAGCTCTAACGAGTCTTCAAGGGTTAAATGCTTTGGCAGTGACTGCTTAACCTTTGGCGATTCAAGCAAAATTGCGGGGTTTTGGTCAAGCTGGTGGGTTTGTTCACACAAAAAGCGGAAGAAAATACGCAGGGTAGAGGTTTTTCTCGCCCTTGTTGCCGCATTGTTTTGGCGCTCGTTTTTGCAAAAAACCAAAAAGGCATATAAATCAGAAACGGTGATGGTTTTAATTAAATTTATATCCACCGCCGAAATTTCAATTTTTTCAAAGGGGGTGTCCTTGTCGGCAATGCCGCGAATTTTAAGAATATAACGGAAAAAGCTTTGCAAATCGATAAAATAACCCTCTACCGAGCGGGAGGATTTGCCCTTAATGGTTTCGTTATATGTCAAAAAGTCGCGTATAACAGGGGGACAGCTCTGCAAAATTTCCAGCTTCATATAATACCTCGAAATATTTAGTATAATTCATTATATCACTTAAAATATAATATTGCAACTTTTAACGGCGGATGATATTATATAAGTGGTAAAAAGGAAGTGAAAATATGACCGAAAAGCAAAAGAAGATAGTAAGCGCCACAGTTATTTTGGCTTTTATACTGTTTTGCTCGCTTGTTGGGTGGTTTGTGGGCAGACCGCTTATACATTTTGTGGGTGAGCCCGAAAAATTTCGCGCTTGGGTAGGGACAAGCGGAATTTTCGGTATGGTCGCTTTTGTCGGTATGACAATTTTTCACGTTGTAATCGCCTTTGTACCGGGCGAGCCGTTTGAAATCGGGGCAGGGTATGCTTTTGGTGCTTTATGGGGCACCGTGCTTTGCGTTGTTGGCATTACTGTTGGAAGTTTAATTGTTTTTTGGCTTGTCCGCAGGTTTGGTGTCAAGCTTTTAGAGGTGTTTTTTACCTATGAAAAAATAAAATCACTTACCTTTTTGCAAAACAAAAAACGCTTGGCGCTTATAACCTTTTTCCTTTTCTTTTTGCCCGGCACACCTAAAGATTTAATAACTTATTTTGTTGGGCTTACAAAAATCAGCTTTAAAGAATTTTTGTTTATTGTCGCCATCGCCCGTATACCTTCGGTTATAACCTCCACCATTGGTGGCAGCTTACTTGGCAGCGAAAAATATCTTTTGGCAGTAATTGCTTTTGGCATAACATTTTTAATCAGCGTTATCGGTTGGCTTGTTTATAATAAAATAAGCAAGAATAACAAATAAAAAGCGGCTTTGAAGCCGCTTTTTTGCTTTTCTTGTGTTGACAAAATTTCAAATGCAATATAGAATTATAATATATTATTTTAAAGGTGATATTATGTCTATTAAAATTTCTCCGTCGGTGCTGACTGCCGATTTTTTGACATTGGCCGATGACATTAAAAAGCTTGAAGCGGCAGGGTGCGATATGCTTCATTTGGATGTTATGGATGGTATCTTTGTGCCAAATATCTCGTTTGGTGTGCCGGTTATAAAATCAATAAAAGCACATTCTAACATACCACTTGATGTTCATTTAATGATCGACCGTCCACACCGCTATATAAAAGATTTTGCCGCCGTTTCTGACTGGCTTGGTTTTCATTTTGAAGCGGGAAGTGATAGCGCCGAGCTATTGAAAGAAATTAGAAATTTGGGTTGTAAATCTTGTCTTACAATTAAGCCATGCACCGCACCCGAAGAAATTTTTGATTTGTTACCCCTTTGTGACATGGTGCTTGTAATGTCGGTTGAGCCCGGCTTTGGCGGACAAAAGTTTATGCCGTCCGCCCTTGATAAACTTGCCGTTTTAAAACAAGAAATTGACCGCCAAGGTCTTAATGTCGAGCTTGAAATTGATGGCGGAATAAATGCCGAAACCGCACCCTTGGCAATTGAGGCAGGTGCTACCGTTTTGGTTGCAGGCAGTTATGTATTTTCTGACAAAATGGAAGAAAATGTGGCATTTTTAAAATCACTTTAAAAATGCTTTTCCGTAAATTTTTACGGCATTATTTAAAATAAGCGGCTTGGCGTGTTCGCGTGTTACGGCAATGTGAATATAGCTTTTGGTTTTAAATTTTGAAAATTCGGAAAGCCGTTTCATTGTTGGCCAACGCTCATCTGCGTTTATTATCAGCCGATAGTCATTAGCAGTTTTATAAAGTGAGCTTGTGATTAACGGCTTTTTGTTGAATAAAAAGATTATACCGTCGGTTAAATCCTCGCTGTTTTTAAAAACAAAAAGTATTTCTCCCTTTTCGGTTTTTCTTTGCAGTGTTGACAGGGTCATTTTAAAAGCCCCCAAAAGTAAGGACTAAATTTTAAGCTTGACAAAATTGCTTAGCTTTATAAAATTTAAGGAGAGTCGAAATTTATAAAATTTTGACTCTCCTTTTTATGTTATTCGTCGGTAAGGCCGTCGATACAGCCGCAGCTTTTGGCATCATCCACGCTGTCGGGGCGGGGTGGGAAAAAGTCGTTAATAGGGAACTGAATTCGGCTGAAGGTATCGCAGGGCTCGGTGTTTGCGTTATGGTCGCAGGATTTTTGCGGAATACAAAAATCATAAACGGGGATTAGCATTTGAACATTGCGAATAAGCTGTACAACGGTGAAAAGACCAATTGTTGCATAAATTGTAGGTGTGCCGTGTGGGATATCGGTTACAACATGACCGCCTATTGCATCGCAAACGCAATCGGGAATACAGCAAGAACATTCATAACAATCTTTAATTGTGCCAATTCTTGCCGAAAGGGGAACAGGGTCAACTGCACTTACAACACATTTTGGTGTGTTATTGCCTAAAACGGTGTTGCTATGGTGGTTTTTGCATTGGTCGCCTAAAACATTTGAAAATGTTTTAACCGAGCCACAGCTACCGTAAAGTATAACCTTTTTATTAAAGGTTGCAATACCGTGTATTACCTGTGGGCAGCTGCTTGGAGAGGTGTAAAGGTCAAAGGATAAAAGGAAGAAAAATGTCAAATCGCAGGAATAATATCCTTTGTTAAAGTTTACGGGCTCAACATCGATAAAGACATTTAATACCTCGGCACCGCGAAGACGAACGCTTAAAGCGTTGTTTATAAGTGTTTGGGTTTCGGGCAAGAAGAAGCACCGCAAATCCTCAAGACAGTCGCGATCACAGCAAGAATCATACACTCTGCCGGCATCAATGCAAACCGAATCGTTGCAGTTTTCTATGTTTTTGAAATCTGCCATAAAATGATTGCCTCCTAATTTATTTGTAAGTTGTTAAGCCAACTTCACTACCATAATATGTTTTTATCCGAAATCGGTGAAAAATAGGTTTTAATATTGACTTAAAAGTTTAAAAAATGTAAAATATTGTTTGGTGATTATTTTGAATAATAAACTTTGGTATAAAAGGGGAATGCGCGACGGCATACCTATTGCTTTGGGTTATTTGGCAGTTGGCTTTACCCTTGGCATTGCCGCAAGGGATGCGGGCGCAAACGCTTTCCAGACCTTTTGGGCGGCGGCGCTTACTTTGGCATCGGCCGGAGGTTATGCGGGTTTTAATGTTATTAAAGAAAACGGTACATATCTTGAAATGTTTATAACAATGCTTGTTGTAAACGCCAGGTATCTTTTAATGTCCTTTGCGTTAAGCCAAAAGCTTTCACAAAAAACACATACCCTGCATCGAATGGTCTTGGGCTTTGGTGTGACGGATGAAATTTTCGGCATTTCATCAGCCGTTAAGGGCGAGCTTAACCCTTTTTATAATTATGGTGCAATGTCTTTGGCAATACCCGCATGGGCAAGCGGTGCGGCACTTGGGGTTATAATCGGCAACGCCCTACCTGAGATAGTTGCTTCGGCTTTAAGCGTGGGCATTTTTGGTATGTTCTTGGCAATAATCATACCGCCTGCAAAGCAAAACAAGGTTATAATGGGTGGGGTTATTGCATCCTTTGTTTTAAGCTTTGTTTTCAGCGTTTTACCCATTATTAAAAACAATATTTCATCAGGTATGCAGGTTATAATTTTAACCGTTTTGATTTCGCTTATATTGGCTTTCATTTTTCCTGTAAAGGAGGATGAAGATGCCACATAATATTTACATTTATATTGCGGTAATGGCGCTAACCATTTTTTTAATTCGTGTTTTACCGCTAACCTTAATTAGAAAAAAGATTAAAAACAAAACCTTAAGGTCATTTCTTTTTTATGTGCCTTATGTCACCTTAGCGGTTATGACCTTTCCCGCAATAATTTACTCAACAGGCAGTATTTATTCGGGTATTTTGGCTCTTGTGACAGGTGTTATTTTGGCATATAAGGGTGTTTCGCTTTTTGGTGTAGCGGTGTCATCCTGTGGGGTGGCGTTCGTGGTTGAAATGCTTATTAAATATCTATAAAACTTGAAAGTTCTATACAGCACAAAATTTGCATAATTTAAAGTATATTTTAAAATAAAAGGTGGATTTTGTGTGCTGAAAAAACGGATTTCGGTGCTTTTGTGCCTACTGTTTGTCTGTTCGGTAATATATATCGGTGAAAAGGCAGGCGGTGAATACTTGGCAACAAATACCAACACCCAGCCCCGCCAAATTATAATTTTAGATGCCGGTCACGGCGGTTATGATGGCGGTGCGGTGGCAAGCGACGGCACGGTTGAAAAGGATATAAACCTTAAAATTGCAAAGCAAACTATGATGTTCTTGAAACTTTACGGTTTTGAAGTTATAATGACAAGGGAAGAGGATGTTTCAACCGATAGCGGCGGCTCTTTGGGTGGCGCCTTTTTAAAGCGTGAGGATTTGGAAAACCGATTAAAGCTTATGAAGGATAACCCCGAAAGTGTTTTTATAAGCATCCACCTGAATAAATTTACTACCTCGGCGGCAAATGGCTCGCAGGTGTTTTACAGCAAGGATGATAAATCAAAGCTGCTTGGTGAATTTATTCAAAAATCTATTGTTAAAAATCTTCAACCCGAAAATCAAAGGGTTAATAAGCAGGCGACAAGCAGTACTTATTTGCTTTATAACGCAACTGTGCCTGCGGTTTTGGTCGAGTGCGGTTTTTTAAGTAACAGGGCCGAGCTTGAACGCCTTAAAAACAGTGAATATCAGCAAAAAATGGCATTTTGTATAATGTCAGGAATTTTAGATTATTTCAGTGCATCGGGTGTTTAGCAGATGCATTAAAGGAGTATATAATGGCAAAATCAAAGGTTGTTTATGTTTGTAGCGAGTGTGGCTATGAAACAGCAAAATGGATGGGTAAATGCCCGTCCTGTAATGCTTGGGGCACCTTGCAGGAGGATGTAAAGGTAGATATCCCAACCGCGCGTATGTCACAAAATTCGGCATATAGTGTGGTGTCGGCAAAAGCTTTAAATGAAATCACCGCCACAGATGAAGTGCGTTTTGTCACAAATATAAAGGAATTTGACCGTGTACTTGGCGGCGGCATTGTTAAGGGCTCGGTTGTGCTGTTAAGCGGTGACCCGGGTATTGGTAAATCCACAATACTTTTACAGGTTTGCAAGGCCGTACAGGAAAAATTAAATGTGCTTTATGTGTCGGGTGAAGAGTCGGCGGTGCAAATTAAAATGCGTGCCGAAAGAATTGGTGTGCAGGGCGACAGCATTAAAATTATGACTGCTACCGACACACAGGCAATTTGTGAATATATAAATTCCTCACAGCCCGACCTTGTTATGATAGATTCAATTCAAACAATGACTATTTCCGAACTTTCTTCAAGCGCGGGCAGTATCGTACAGGTTCGTGAATCTACCAATATGCTTTTACGCACCGGCAAGGCGCTTAATATTCCAATTTTAATTGTTGGTCATGTGAATAAGGGCGGTGAAATTGCAGGCCCTAAGGTTATGGAGCATATCGTAGACACTGTTTTGTATTTCGAGGGTGAGCGCAATCAGTCCTACCGCATTTTAAGGGCGATTAAAAATCGTTTTGGCTCAACAAACGAGATTGGCGTTTTTGAAATGAGCGAAGCCGGGCTTATTGAGGTTGAAAACCCTTCAGCTCAGCTTTTGTCGGGCAGAATGGCAAATGTTTCGGGTGGCTGTATCACCTGTATTATTGAGGGTACACGCCCAATTTTGTCTGAGGTTCAGGCACTTGTTACCACAACGGGCTTTGGTAATCCTCGCCGTACTGCAACGGGCTTTGACTATAACCGTTTAAGCTTAATTTTGGCGGTTTTAGAAAAGCGAATCGGCCTTTGCTTTTCAAATTTAGATGCATATCTTAACATTGTCGGCGGTATGAAAATTGATGAAACTGCGGCCGATTTGGCGGTGGCGTTATCGCTTGTTTCGGGTGTTATGGATAAGCCAATTGATGAACAAACTATGGTGTTTGGCGAAATTGGTCTTTCGGGTGAAATACGCTCGGTTTCCCGTGCGAATGCCCGTGTTAATGAGGCAGCCCGCCTTGGTTTTACAAAATGTATTTTGCCAAAAGCGTGTATAAAGCAAATTACCGACTGTCCCGCTTCAATCGACCTTATCGGTGTCAGCAATTTGCGACAGGCAATCGATGCTGTTAAATGATTTTGAAATAAAATAAGGACAAGTGTGTTCGGTTGAATTTATGTTGCAGCAATAGTCTAACGCGCAGTAACCGTCGTTTTGAAAACGGCAGTTTTCGGCGCACTGTATAATACCCAAAAAATCACCCCTTATTTTATAATATCGGCAAAATATTTTAATTTATTGACTAAATTATTTTAAAATGGTATAATGAATTTATGGAAAATTTAAATGAAATTATAGGAAAAAAACTTTTATATCTTAGAAAACGTAATAAGTTAACCCAGGCAGAGCTTGCCGAAAAGCTTTGCTATTCTGACAAGGCAATTTCCAAATGGGAAAAGGGTGAATCCTTGCCATCGGTCGAGGTTTTTTATAAGATTAGCAAGCTTTACGGTGTTAGTCTTGACTATATAATCGGTGACGAGGTTGTAATTCCGCAACCCATTAAAAACGATGATAAAAAGCGTATTTATATCAGTATAACAAATTTAACAATTGTTGGTATTTGGTTTGTTGCACTTTTACTTTTCGTTATTTTTGACATTTTCACAACAGGAAAATGGATGTGGATATTATTTTTGTGGGCAGTACCCGCAAGTTGTGTTGCGTCAATAATTTTCGACTGTGTTTGGCATAAAAGAAAAGCTCTTTTTTGGCTTTTATCTGTGTTGATTTGGTCGCTTTTAATTTGTTTTGCGCTTCAATTTTTAAGTATAGCAAATATTTGGAAAATTTTGTTCATTGGCATCCCGCTGCAAATTGCAATTATAATCTTGTCAAGGACGTGGAAGAACAATGAAACTGAACAATGATTGGGATGAAATTTTAAAAGATGAGTGGGAAAAGCCCTATTTAACGGGGCTTTTTGCTTTTTTGCACGAGGATTATGATAAACACACCGTGTATCCCCCTAAGAGAGATGTTTTTAACGCTTTAAAATACACCTCCTTTTCGGATACAAAGGTGGTTATAATCGGGCAAGACCCATATCACGGCTTTAATCAGGCGCATGGGCTTTGCTTTTCGGTTAGAGAGGGTGTGAAGCCACCACCATCGCTTAACAATATTTTCAAAGAGCTTTATGACGATGTCGGCAGACCTGTCACCCAAAGCGGTGACCTTACCCATTGGGCAAAGCAGGGCGTTTTAATGCTTAATAATGTGCTAACCGTTCGTGAAGGTCAGCCCCAAAGCCATAAGGATAAGGGGTGGGAAGTGTTTACCGACCGAATTATAAGTGAGCTTAATAAAAAGAAAACCCCCGTTGTATTTTTACTGTGGGGAAGTCCTGCGCAAAAAAAGGCACAAATTATTACAAACCCAATTCATAAAAAGCTTACGGCGGTGCATCCAAGTCCGCTTTCGGCTTATCGCGGATTTTTTGGCTGCAAGCACTTTTCTAAGACAAATGAAATTTTAGAAGCCAATGGTTTAGAACCAATAAATTGGTAATATTGACATTTTTTGTCAAAAGTGTTATAATACTTTCAGTATTTTACGGAGGTATGCTTAATGGAAGCAAGAGGTATTGTTCGTGATATTGACTCAATGGGCAGGGTGGTAATCCCAAAAGAAATTCGCAAACAGTTAAACATTGAAAGCAATGTTGACAGTGTTGAAATTTTCATTCAAGACGATTGTATTATTTTAAGAAAACACAGACCCGCCTGTTTTTTGTGTAACAAAATGGATGAGCTTGTGAAATACAATGGTCATAAAATTTGTGTTAACTGTATTGATAAGCTTAAAGAACTTAAAGACCAACTTTAATAATTTAAAAAACACCCTTAAAACGCTTGACAAAGCGGTTTAGGGGTGTTATAATCATTTTATATTTTAATATCATTATATTAAATGCGTTGACGGAATTATTGCTTTTTTCACCCGTTTAAGAGAGCCGCCATTTCGGTGCAAGGTGGTACGGTCAAAAAGTGCAAGTCTCGTTCCTGAGCAGAGCTTCTGAAATTATAGTAAGTGGCTACGGCTTGCCCCGTTATCTTGGCAAAAAGCTTGTTAGAGCTTTATCGAGTGACCGTTTTTAAAAACGGTAATCAGGGTGGTACCGCGAAAACTTTCGTCCCTGAGATTGCTTTGTTGCAGTCTCAGGGCTTTATTTTTTATTTTGAAAGAGGATTTTTTATGAACATCAAAATCGCTGACAGAACTTTATCTTTAAAGGCAAATTTCAGTTTTAAGGAGAAAATTGAAATAGCAAGACAGCTTGAAAAGCTATCGGTTTCAGCTATTGAACTTCCAATAATGGAAAATGTTAAAACCGACACTTTGCTTGTTAAAACCATTGCATATTTTGTAAAAAATGCGGTTTTATCACTTGCTGCTGCGCCTACTAAAAAAGGTATTGATGATGCAGTTTTGGCGCTTAATACTGCCGCAAAGGGCAGGGTTAGAATTGAACTTCCCGTGTCAACTGTCGGTATGGAGTACAGCTTACATAAAAAGCCGGATAAAATGTTAAAGCTTATTGAAGAATTGGTTTCGTACGCAAAAGAAAAAATTTCGGATGTTGAATTTGTTGCCGTGGACGCAACCCGTGCCGAAGTGGACTTCTTGAAAGAAGCAATAAGCGCTGCAAGAAATGCGGGCGCTAATGTAATTACAGTTTGTGACACTGCCGCCGAAATGATGCCTGATGAATTTGGCGCATTTGTAAAGGATTTGGCAGTTGACGGTGTTGTTTGCGAAAACAAAAACGGTCTTGCTGTGGCAAATGCAGTTATGGCAGTTAAAAATGGCGCAAACACAGTTAAAACCGCAGTTTCAAACGAAATTGACCTTTTAACCTTTGCAGGCGTTATTAAAAATTGCGGAAATAATTTAAATATCGAAAGCTCTGTCAAATACACACAGCTTAATCGCATTATAAACCAAATTGATTGGATTATGGGCAATGCTAATGACACAAAGGATTTTGTTAAAGCCGATGATTTAACCGATGAATTGTCATTGACCGAAAGTGATGACAAGCAAACTGTTTTAGATACAGTTTCACGCCTTGGTTATGATTTGTCAGAGGATGACAGTGCAAAGGTTTATGAAGAATTTTTGCGTGTTGCTGCAAACCGAAAGGTAACTTCAAAAGAGCTTGATGCTATTGTAGCTACTGTTGCACTTCAGGTTGAGCCCACCTTTAAGCTTGTAAACTTTGTTGTAAACAGCGGTAATATTATTACTGCTTCGGCACAAATCACACTTGATGTTAAGGGCGAACAAAAGCAGGGCATCAGCACGGGTGACGGCCCTATTGATGCGGCTTTCCACGCCATTGAACAAATCATTGGTTGCCGTTACGAGCTTGACGATTTTCAAATTCAGTCGGTTACCGAAGGTAAGGGCGCTATGGGTAACGCCGTTGTAAAGCTTCGTGTGAACGGCAAGCTTTATTCGGGTAACGGTATTTCTACCGATATTATCGCCGCCGCTATTAAGGCGTATATAAATGCTGTAAACAAAATTGTTTACGAGGAGGCATAAATTTAATGAAATTATCTTTTTCAACAAAGGGTTGGCACGGCCGCAGCTTTGATGATTTTTGCGACATTGCCGTTGATTTAAAATTTCAGGGTATAGAGCTTCACAATATTCATAACGAGCTTTTTACCCAAAAGGATGGTGCTTTTCACGCATCGGCCGCCCCTAAAACACTTAGAAAGCTTTATGAAAAAAAGCTTGGCATACCTTGTATTGACAGCATTTGCAATTTGGCAAATGCCACCGAAAAGGATGCTACTTTAAAAGAAATTTTGGCTTGCATAGAAATTGCAAACAATTTGCATATACCCTATGTTCGTATTAAAGCATACGACTTTGAGGATATAGAATATATCCGCGGTGTTATAGCCGAAATTTTGCCGATTGCCGAAAAGAACGAGGTTGTGTTGTTGCTTGAAACCTCGGGTGTGTTTGCTGACACCGCAAAGCTTCGTGATTTGCTTGACAGCTTCGCATCTGATAGCTTGGCGGCGCTTTGGGATATGTACGCACCTTATTTTTACAATAAAGAGGATGCCGAAACCACAATTAAAAACCTTGGTGCTTATGTAAAGCAGGTGCATTTAAAGGATGCTGTTAAAACTGACAGGGGTGTAGAATTTCGTTTGCTTGGCGAGGGTGAAATGCCTATCGCTGATATGATTTTGGCGCTTCGTTCGGTTAATTTTGATGGCTTTGTTTCGCTTGAATGGGTGCCTGAGTGGTGTGAAGAAATTGACGATTTGGAAATCATTTTTTCACAGTTTGTTACCTATATGAAGCAGTTTAGCGACACTTCAAAAAGCGATAATTCGCTTTACTTTAACCGCGCTCACACCGGCTGCTATATTTGGGAAAGAAACCGTTTGATTGACAACACATTTTCACAAATGCTTGACAGGGTTGTTGAAGAATTTCCAGACCAATATGCTTTTAAATATACAACCCTTGACTATACAAGAACATATAGTGAATTCCGTGATGATGTTGATGAATTTGCCCGTACGCTCATATCCTTGGGTGTAAAAGCGGGTACACATGTTGCGGTTTGGGCGTCTAATGTGCCGCAATGGTATATTGCGTTTTGGGCAACTGTAAAGCTTGGCGCTGTTCTTGTAACGGTTAATACCGCTTATAAAATACACGAAATTGAATACCTTTTAAGGCAGTCTGACACACATACACTTATTATGACCGAGGGTGCAAAGGACTGTAAATACGGCGAAATTATTGCCGAGCTTTGCCCCGAACTTGAAAGCACAAAAGCTGGCGATTTGCTTCACAGTAAGCGCTTGCCGTTTTTACGCAATGTTATCACCGTCGGCTTTAAGCAAAAGGGTTGTCTTACTTGGGAAAATGCCATTGACCGTGCAGGTCAGGTGCCATTGTCAGAGGTTTATCGCATGGCATCCCGCGTTGATAAGGATGATGTTTGCAATATGCAGTACACCTCGGGCACAACAGGTTTTCCAAAGG
This sequence comes from Clostridia bacterium, assembly GCA_017549565.1. Taxonomy (GTDB): domain Bacteria; phylum Bacillota; class Clostridia; order Oscillospirales; family Acutalibacteraceae; genus UBA737. The sequence continues at coordinate 26,139 of JAFYUI010000028.1, read as the reverse complement.
GTGTAATGCTTACACACTATAATGTTGTAAACAACGGTAAGTTTATCGGCGACCAGATGGAGCTTTCCACCGCCGACAGAATGATGATTCAGGTGCCAATGTTCCATTGCTTTGGTATGGTGCTTTCAATGACTGCCGCAATGACACACGGTGCTACAATGTCACCGCTTCCTTATTTTTCACCAAAATCAGCACTTGCTTGCGTTAATAACGAGCATATCACAACCTTTAATGGTGTTCCCACAATGTTTATTGCAATGATGGAGCATCCTGACTTTGCAAAAACCGACTTTTCATATATGCGTGTTGGTATTATGGCGGGTGCAAACTGTCCTGCCGACCTTATGAAACGCGCAACCGTTGATATGAATATGCGTGAAATCGTGTCGGTTTACGGTCAAACTGAAGCAGCCCCGGGATGCACTATGAGCCGTTATTATGACAGCTTGGAGGTTCGCACCGAAACTGTTGGCAGCGCTTTTGCAAATGTTGAATGTAAAATTATTAACCCCGAAACAGGGGAGGACTGCGAAAACGGTGTTAATGGCGAATTTGTTGCTCGTGGATATAATATTATGAAGGGCTATTACAAAATGCCCAAAGCCACAGCCGAGGCCATTGATAAGGACGGCTGGCTTCATACAGGCGACCTTGCTTGTAAGGATGATGACGGTAATTACCGTATAACAGGTCGTTTAAAGGATATGATAATTCGTGGTGGTGAAAATATTTACCCCAAGGAAATTGAGGAATTTATTTACACCTGTCCCAAGGTTAGCGATGTTCAGGTTATCGGTGTGCCGGACGAAAAATACGGCGAAGAAATTATGGCCTGCATCATTTTAAAAGATGGCGAAAGTATGACTGAGGATGAAATGCGTCAGTATATTGCCGACCATATGGCAAGACATAAGGTGCCGCGTTATTATGACTTTGTTGATGCTTTCCCAATGAATGCCGCAGGTAAAATTTTGAAATATAAAATGCGTGAAAACGCAGTAGAGAAATTAGGACTGAAGAAATAGTGGTAAACGGAATATATGTAATCGATTCACACTGCCATATTTATCCCGAAAAAATTGCCGAAAGGGCGGTTGCGGGTACTGATAATTTTTACAACTGCAAGTCCTTTTGCAAGGGTACTGTCAGCGATTTGCTTATTGAAGGCGAAAAGGCGGGAATTGACCATTTTATTGTGCAGTCGGTTGCAACAACACCAAAACAGGTTAAAAGCATAAACGAATTTATCGCACAGTCGGTAACGGCTGCAAATGGCAAAATGACAGGGCTTGGCACACTTCACCCCGACAGCAGTGATATTAAGGGTGATGTGGCATATCTTATGGAGCTTGGCCTTTTGGGTGTAAAGCTTCACCCTGATATTCAGGCGTTTAAAATTGATGATTACCGTTGCCTTAAAATTTATGAGGAATGCGAGAAAAACGGCCTTAAAATTTTAATGCATACGGGGGATAATCGTTATGATTATTCAAACCCAAACCGACTTTTGCCAATTTTACAAATTTATAAAAATCTAACAGTTATTGGCGCCCATTTCGGCGGTTGGTCCATATGGGATGAAGCGCCTGATGTTTATGCCGAAATACCTAATTTTTATGTTGACTGTTCTTCAAGCTTTCCGTGGATTTCTAAAGAAACAGCGCTTAAAATTATAAGAAAATATGGTGCTAATAAGGTGCTTTTTGGTACCGATTATCCAATGTGGTCGCCAAAGAGTGAATTAGAATATTTTTTGTCGCTGCCACTTGAAAAAAACGAAATAAGTAGTATACTTAATATAAACGCAAAGAAACTTTTTAATTTGGAGGCAATTAAATGAGCGATTTCTTAATGGGCACCAAATGTGTTCAGGGTGGTTATACCCCCAAAAACGGTGAGCCACGCCAAATTCCGATATATCAAAGCACTACCTATAAGTACGACACAAGCGAGGATATGGGTAAGCTTTTTGACCTTGAAGCAAGCGGATATTTTTATGCCCGCCTTCAAAACCCCACCTGTGACTATGTTGCAGCAAAAATTTGTGAGATGGAGGGCGGCACTGCCGCAATGCTGACTTCATCAGGTCAGGCAGCATCCTTCTTTTCAATTTTCAATATTGCGGGCTGTGGTGACCATATTGTTGCATCTTCTGCAATTTATGGCGGTACATACAACCTGTTTGCCGTTACATTAAAGCGTATGGGCATTGACTTTACCTTTGTTGACCCTGACTGCTCTGATGAAGAGCTACAAGCCGCTTTTAAACCCAATACCAAGGCGGTTTTCGGTGAAACTATTGCAAACCCTGCTTTAACTGTTTTGGATATCGAACGCTTTGCAAATATTGCACATAAAAATGGTGTTCCGCTTATTATCGATAACACCTTTGCTACCCCTGTTCATTGCAGACCTTTTGAGTGGGGCGCAGATATTGTTGTGCATTCCACCACAAAGTATATGGACGGTCACGGCAGTGCTGTTGGCGGTTGTATTGTCGATAGCGGTAAATTTGACTGGACCAAATACCCCGATAAATTCCCGGGCCTTTGCACCCCTGACGAAAGCTATCACGGTGTCACCTATACCGAACGCTTTGGTATAGAGGGCGCATATATAACAAAAGCCACTGCACAGTTAATGCGTGACTTTGGTTGCTGTCAACAAGCCCAAACTGCTTATGTTTTGGGACTTGGTCTTGAAAGCTTGCATTTAAGAATTAAAAAGCACGCTGAAAATGCCCTTGCAGTTGCAAAGGCACTTAAAAATGATGAGCGTATTGCTTGGGTAAGATGTCCGCATTTAGAGGGCGATAAAAACTATGATTTGGCAATGAAATATATGCCAAACGGCGGTTGTGGTGTTGTAAGTTTTGGTGTTAAGGGCGGTCGTGCCGCTGCCGAAGCCTTTATGAAGCAGTTAAAGCTTGCTTCTATTGCAACCCATGTTGCCGATGCAAGAACCTGTTGTTTGCATCCTGCAAATGCAACCCACCGTCAAATGAACGATGATGAATTAACTGCCGCAGGCATCACACCTGACCTTATCCGTTTTTCTTGCGGTATTGAGGATGCAGAGGATATCATCGCTGATATTAAACAAGCACTTGATAAAATTTAAAGTAAGGAAATAGTAAGCTATGCCGATAAGAATACCGAACGATTTACCGGCGGTAAAAACCCTTAATGACGAAAATATCTTTGTTATGACCGAAACCCGTGCCATAACACAGGATATCCGTCCTCTTAAAATTTTGCTTTTAAACCTAATGCCTAAAAAGATTGAAACCGAAACACAGCTTTCACGACTTTTAGGTAACTCACCTTTACAGGTTGAACTTGAGCTTATTCATACAAAAAGCCACAAATCAAAAAACACCCCTGCCGAGCATCTTTTCGCCTTTTACAAAACCTTTGATGATGTAAAAGACCAAACCTTTGACGGTATGATAATTACCGGCGCACCGGTTGAAAATATGCCCTTTGAAGAGGTGACCTATTGGGAAGAGCTTTGCGAAATTATGGAATGGAGCAAAACCCATGTTCATTCTACCTTCCACATTTGTTGGGGTGCACAGGCGGGGCTTTATTACCACTTTGGCATAGACAAAAAGCCCTTAGATAAGAAAATGTTTGGTGTGTTTAAGCATAAGGCCGACTATAAAAAGTCTATTTTGTTCCGTGGCTTTGATGATGAGTTTATGGTGCCGCATTCACGCCATACAACCGTTGATGTCGAGGATATTAAAAAGATACCCGAAATTAAAATTTTGGCTTCTTCTGAAGAGGCAGGCGTTTACGCAATGGCTACTGCCGAGGGTAAACAAATTTTTATTACGGGTCACAGCGAATATGATGCAAACACCCTTGCGAATGAATATTTTAGGGACTTAAATGAGGGTAAACCTATTGAAATTCCTAAAAACTATTTCCCAGATGATAACCCCGAAAACGAGCCAATTGTTACTTGGCGTTCACACGCAAACCTTTTATATTCAAACTGGCTTAACTATTTTGTTTACCAAACAACACCTTATGATATTAAGGATATTAAATAAAAGAAAAATGCACCTCATTTTGAGGTGCATTTTTTACTTATATGGTTTGGGGTTGTTTGTAAGATTTAGAATATAATCGGTTGAAGTACCATAAAGCTTTGCTAACATAACCACAAATCGTGTGGGGATTTCGCGCTTTCCGGTTTCATAATTACTATATACTCGTTGGTCTATACCTAAATATGCCGCAACTTCTTTTTGAACTAAATCTTTATCCTCGCGTAAATCTTTAAGTCGTCTATAATACATATCAATCACCATTTTTAAAAATAAAACCTTTATGCGTCAACATAAAGGTTTTAAATTACTCTAAAATATAAATTTCTGCTTGGCGCACACCAAATTTTGTGCAGGCAGATTTACTTGTAAAGAAAAGGTCAACGCCTGTGGGGTGCTTTTTGGTAAATCCACCGGTATCAGCCGCAACAGCATAACCGTAAATATACTTACCGTCAACAGTTTTAATAAACATTTTTGTGCCGTAAGGGATAACCTTTGGGTTTACTGCAATGTAACCGGGCTGTGGCGCAACACCTGTTGCACATTTGTTGCCGGTATAGGTATAAGCGGTAGCGCGTACAGTCATTTTTGACTTGTACTTAACGGGAACACCGTTTGCATCAAGCTCAATTTCTTTTTTAGGGGAAAGGGTAGACACCCAGTTTTTCGGGTTGGCATAGGTAACCTTTGTACCTATAAGCTTAATTGCATCAACAGGGTTGCTTAAAACCTCAACCGAAAGAATATCGGTAGAAGTGGCAACACCGTTTACAAGCTTTTGTGTGTAATTTACACGCTTTAAGCCGTTTGTACCCTTTTGTGTAACCTTTGTGGTGCCTTTGTTAAGGGTGGAAGAATATTCGGTTTTTGTTTTAAATGGAATAGCTTCTTCTTTTGTACCGTTTTCATAAGAAATATCGGTATAATCAATATAAATGGTTTCTTTGATTTGTGTGTTAAGTGCGGGTTCAACAAAGTCGTGTTCATCAACAGTATAGCCATTGTCTTTTAAAATCTCAGCAACGGTACCGCCAAGACATTCAACCTCGGTTGTTACATCGCCCTGTGTAATGTAAACAGGGAAACCGTAGGTGATTTCAACCAAAGTGGTGTTTTGGTTAACCTGTGTGTCTAAAACAGCGTATTTGTCGAATTTAAACTTCATACCTGACATAACCGAAGCTACATTTTTATTAAGCGAGGTTACGGTATAGGTTGTTTCACCATCAAAAACTTTAATTGTATGGGCTGATGTGTGCAGTAAAGCAGCAGCTGCGATGGTAATGCAACTGAGCAAGCTTATTGCACTTAATCGCACACGCCTGTTAGTAAGAATACCAACCAAGCGGCTCTTTATTTTTTCTATCATCCAATAACTCCTTTAATTTGGGATGCAAAACCTTAAATTTTACAGCCCATTTTTTCAAAGCTGTGCCTATTATATGCGTTTTTTACAAAAAAGTCAAAAAATCGAGGTATGTGATTTTTGGGCAGTTTGCTCAAAAAAAGTTACAAATAAAAGGTTACAAACTTGTAACTTTTCTAAAAAATGCATAAAACTGACACTTTTTGTCATTTCTTTTGTGCAAATATACAAAAAATCAACCTTGTGCTTTATAACTTTCGCATAACAACCCACAAAATAACAAATAATAGTGGTTTAAATGGGTGGTTTTTAACTTTAATAACTAAATGTTGTGGTAAATAAACTTTACAAAAAACCTTTAATATGGTATATTTGTTACAATAAGGCGTGTACGGTTATATTTTATGTAACGGTTAATGCTTTTATGTGTTTTGTTTTTTGGGGGTTAAGATGAAGAAGTTTAAGGCAACACTTTTGGATGCGCCCGCAGTAAGCCGTGCGTTAATGCGAATTTCACATGAAATTGTTGAAAAAAACAACGGTTGCGAAAATATTTGCATAATAGGTATAAAGCGCCGTGGTGTACCACTTTCGGAGATTATTGCCCAAAATATTTATAAAATTGAAGGGGTACAGGTCCCCACAGCTGTTTTAGACATCACCTTTTATCGTGATGATTTAACGGTTAATTCGCTTGACCCTGTTATACAGCCCTGTGACATACCTTTTTCTGTAAAGGATAAAAATGTAATTTTGGTGGATGATGTTTTATATACAGGACGTACTGCAAGGGCGGCAATGGAAGCGGTAATGCGTTTTGGCCGTGCCGCTTCAATTCAGTTTGCAGTGCTTATTGACCGTGGTCACCGTGAGCTACCAATCAGGGGTGACTATGTTGGTAAAAATATTCCCACCTCTAAAAACGAGGTTATTTCACTTAAAATCCCGCCTTATGATGATATTTGTGCGGTTGAGCTTTATGAAAAGATGACAGAGGAATAAAAATGCTTTGGTTTTTAAAGAAGAAAAAGGATGACCCCGTTTTAAAAAGTATGGACGGGCGTGAAATTAAATATGTGACCCGAATTGGAACCGATGAAAATGGCAACCCCACAAGCGTTATTATGGGAAAGCGGGGAAGAATAGTTTGCATTGATGGTGAGATTCGTGTGCTGTGTGGTGAAATTGATGTTTTTCGCTGTATGGCGAAAGATGCTGAATATTTTTTGCATCTTTCGGGCGATGGCGTAACAGTAAAAGGCCATAACACCGTTACGGGTGATTATGACCATATTATGATTTTTTATACTTATTACAGAAAATAATTAAAACTTCCGTCTTAGTTTTTCTAAGGCGGATTTTTCTATGCGCGAAACATAGCTTCGTGAAATATTAAGCCGTTTTGCTATTTCGTGTTGGGTAAGCTCGGGGCTGCCGCCAATGCCGTAACGAAGTTTTATAATTTCAAGTTCTCGTTTATCCAAAACGCCGTTTATAATAAGCCGCAGCTTTTGAATTTTAAGCTTCGTATCAATTTCTTCGACAATGTCACTTTTATCGGCAATAACATCAATAAGGGTTAAGGCGTTGCCTTGACCGTCGGTATCTATCGGGTCGCTTATAAAAACCTCTTGCGAATTCTTTTTAAGATTTCTGAAAAACATTAAAATTTCGTTTTCAATGCATCTTGCGGCATAGGTTGCAAGGCGAATGTTGCGGTCACCGCGAAAGGTGTTGACGGCTTTTATAAGTCCAACTGTGCCGATAGATATTAAATCATCCTGGTCAGCCCCTGTGGCATAATATTTTTTAACAATGTGGGCAACAAGACGCAGGTTGTGTTCAATAAGTGTGTTGCGGGCATCAATGTCACCGTTTTGACTTTTAATCAGCAGTTCGTTTTCCTTTTCACATGAAAGCGGTGCAGGGAAAGCCCCTTTTGTGACAACATGCAGCGCGAAATAATACATTCCTGATAGAATTTCTAAAATAATATTAAACAAAAAATAACCCCCAAAAATCTTATAAATAATTATATGACTTTGGGGGCTTGGCATATATTTATTTATATATTATATATAATTAAAATATTGTTGCTATTTGGCGCACTATGTGATATAATGTTAGATGTAAAATTGCGTTTATTATGCCCTGATAAAACTTTACATAAAGGTGATATTTTGATAGAAACAAAAATAAAATTTTCTGATGAAGTCCAAAGCAAACTTGCTTTGGAAGATTTGGACTATACAAACGAAAGCTTAAAAAAGTCATACCATAGTTTTTATAATTTATATGCTAAACGGGTTATAGATTTTACCCTTGCTTTAATTGGTTTGTTGGTCGTTTGGCCCTTTATGCTTATTATTGCGGTGGCGGTAGCGGTTGATACGGGTTTCCCTGTTTTTTACAAACCGCTTCGTGGCGGATATAAAAACAAAAGCTTTAATATTTTTAAATTTCGCACAATGGTAAAGGATGCTGACAAAATCGGTTCGGGCACTACCGCACTAAACGATAGCCGAATTACCAAGGTTGGTGCGTTTTTAAGAAAAACAAAGTTAGATGAAACCGCACAGCTTTTCAATATTTTAAACGGCAGTATGAGCTTTATCGGCCCACGACCTGAGCTTTTAAAATATACCGACCAGTATGACGAACTTGAAAAAAACATTTTAAATGTTCGCCCCGGTATAACTGATTTTAGCTCGATGGATTTCATAAATTTAGATGAAATTGTCGGAACTGACAATGTTGACGAAATTTATGAGCAGTATGTTTTAAAACGCAAAAATCAACTGCGACTGAAATATGTTGCAAATGTTTCTTTTAAAACCGACTTAAAAATATTTTTTGAAACGGTTTTTAAGGTTTTGAAAAAATGTTTAAAAATAATTAAAGGAAATAAATGATGGAATACATAACTTTAAAAAATTCAGACATTAAGGTTTCCCGCATTTGTATGGGCGGTTGCCCTATGGGGCAGTACGGTTGGGGCGATGTGCAGGAGCAAGAGCTTTTAGATACCGTTAATGTTGCTATTGAAAACGGGGTTAACTTTTTTGATACGGCTGACACATACGGGCTTGGCAAATCGGAAGAAACCTTGGCAAAGGCGCTTGGCGAAAAGCGACAGGATGTTGTCATTGCAACAAAGTTTGGCGTTAGGGTAGAAAACGGCAAAACCTTTTATGATAATTCGCCCGCTTATATCGAAAAAGCTTTGACTGACAGCTTACGCCGCCTTAAAACTGATTATATTGATGTTTATCAAATTCATTACCGTGATGGTGTTACACCTATCGGTGATGTGGTTGATGCCCTTGAAAAATACAAGGCAAAGGGATATATCAGAAGCTATGGTCTTTCAAACATTTACGAAGAAGATTTAAACGAGCTTAAATCATTTTCGGGCAAGTTTGTTTCAATGCAGGATGAATTTTCGCTCGCCTGCCGCAAAAACGAGTTTGAACTTACCGATTTAGCAAAACAACTTTTGCTTACACCGATGACTTGGGGCAGCTTGGGACAAGGTGTTTTAACAGGCAAGTATGATATTAACGCATCCTTTGGCAGTAACGACCGCCGCAGCCGTGAAATTTATGTTAATTTCCACGGTGAAAAGTTTAGAAAAAACCTTGAAATAGTTGAAAAAATGCGACCTATTGCTGAAAATCACAATGTGCCCGTTTCAGCTGTGGCACTTCGTTTTATTCTTGACTATCTTAAAGATTCAGTTGTGCTTGTCGGTGCTAAAAGGCCATCACAAATTCTTGGCAATATTGCCGCAACCGATTGGTGTCTAACAGATGATGAGATAAAAGAATTAGATTTAATTTCAAAATAAAAAAATGCAGGTTATAAAATTATGAGTGTAAACCAACCCGCCAAAAAATTATCATTTATAACATTGATGCAAATGATAGGTTGTTTTCTTGTAATTCTTGGGCACTCCTATCCATTTGTTGTCGATATTCCGTTTTGGGCAGAAAAACTGCAATATTTCATTTATGACTTTCATATGCCGCTTTTTGTTTGGTGCAGCGGTTATTTAATGTTTGCCACAAACCAAACCGAAAAATACAGTTTTAAAGATTATCTGTTACGAAGAATAAAGCATATTTTAGTGCCTTATTTCGCTTTTTCTCTTATTGCAGTTGTTCCTAAAATTTTATTAAGTCCATTTTTAAACGACACACTTTCATTTGATGTTTTACAAATAATTCGTTCGTTTTTAGTTCCTCGTGACAGCGTTTGGGGACATTTTTGGTTTTTGCCAATGATATTTTTTATAAATATACTTGGCTATGTAATCTTAAAATCTAAAAAGCTGTTAACCTTGAAAATTTTACTTATCACATTATTAAGCGCGGTAATGTTTTTCTTACCGCAAATAACAGGTTGGTTTTCGATTAATGACATTGTGCATTTTGGCTTTTATTTTATGCTTGGCATAGTGTGTGCTAAATATAACTGTTTGACTACCAATAAATTTTCCTATTTGTTAGCAGGCACACTTTTAACTTTAAGTATAGCTTTGTTTGTTTTTACAAAAAATCAAATTGCAGTAAAATTCATTATTTCAATTTTAATGGTATTTTCGGTTTTTCTATTTAGTTTTGAAATATCAAAAAGATTTGAAATCAACAAAAAATCTGTTTTTGCACAAACTTATTCAATTTTTATACTTTCTTGGCCTTGCCAGTTGGTTATCGAAATCGTATTAGAAAGGTTGCTTAATGCATCTTTTTATATAATTTTCCCTGCAATGCTAATCGTTGGTATTTTTATGCCAATAGCAATTATTAAAGCTATTGGTTGGTTTGAGCATAAAACCAACACAAAATTTTATCACTTATGATTGGAAGAGGTTTATGAAAAGCGAAAATTTAGCATGGCTTATTAGACGACACGGCATAGAAATGACCCATTTGTCAGGTGGCAGCCACATCGGCGCAATTCTTTCGGTTGCGGATATTATGGCTGTACTTTATTCCGAGGTTTTAAATTTTGACTGCAACAACCCCAAAAGCGATACACGCGACCGTTTTATTTTAAGCAAGGGACATGCAGGCGCATCGGTTTATGCGGCTTTGGCTGAAAACGGCTTCTTCCCTGTGGAAGAGCTTAAAACTCATTACCAAAACGGCAGTCGTTTATCAGGACATGTTTCCCACCATTTACCCGGTGTTGATTTTTCAACCGGCTCGTTAGGTCATGGTTTGTCTGCAGCAACAGGTATGGCTTATGCCGCTAAAAAGGACAAGAAGGCGCATAAGGTTTATGTTGTGCTTGGTGACGGTGAATGCGACGAGGGCTCTGTTTGGGAGGCCGCCTTGTTTGCAAACCATAATGAGCTTGGCAATTTGGTGGCTGTTGTTGACCACAACAAAATGCAAAGCATGGACTTTTGCGATAAGACAATGGCGCTTTCAAATTTTGCAGCAAAATGGTCGGCATTTGGTTGGAATGTTATTGATATAAACGGCAACGACCACAACGAACTCAAAAATGCATTCAACAAAAAGTTTGAGAATAGTAAACCGACGGTTATTATCGCCAACACCATTAAGGGATATGGAATTTCCTTTATGGAAAACGATATTTTATGGCATTATCGCTTCCCGCACGAGGGTTGGGAGTATGACAACGCAGTTTTAGCGCTTCACAAAAATAAACCCGCTGATGTGGTTGATCCATACACACCAAATGGAATAGAAAACCCTGCCGAAATTCCTGATGGTGCGGATATTTATAACGACCACACAACAAGCGCAACATGGCACCCCACATGGAATAAGGAGGGCTGAGGTATATTATGAGAGATACTTTCGTTAAAACTTTAATTTCTCTTGCCAAAGAGGACGAAAAGATAGAGCTTGTTACAGGTGACTTGGGCTTTGGTGTTTTAAAGCCATATTTCGAGCAGTTACCAAATCAGTTTACAAATGCAGGTATTGCCGAACAAAATATGACCTCGCTTGCGGCAGGTATGGCACTTGAAGGCAAGACCGTTTTTACCTATTCAATCGGTAATTTCCCAACACTTCGTTGTTTAGAGCAAATTAGAAATGACTGTGCTTATCACAATGCAAATGTGAAAATAGTTTGTGTTGGCGGCGGTTTTGTTTACGGATCACTCGGTATGAGCCACCACGCAACTGAAGATATTGCCGTTATGCGCGCATTACCTGATGTTGCGGTGTTTGCCCCGGGTGACCTTTGCGAAGCCGAAGAAATTACAAAAGCCATTGCAAATTATGAGGGCACTTGCTATTTGCGACTTGGTCGCGGCGGCGAAAAAAGAATTCATAAAGAAATTAAGAACTTCCAAATCGGCAAAGCAATAAATGTTAAAAACGGTAAGGATGTTGCAATTTTTTCAACCGGTGCAATTTTTGAAGAGGTTGAAATTGCGTGTCAAATACTCGAAGAAAAGGGTATAACCACCACTGTTTATACCTTCCCGACTGTTAAGCCATTGGATGTTAAAGCAATTTTAGAATGTGCTGACTCTCACGATTTGATTGTAACTTGTGAAGAGCACAATGTTGTGGGTGGCTTTGGCGGCGCCGTTGCTGAGGTTATGGCTGAAAACCCGTCAAAAGCAAGGCTTATGCGTATTGGCATGTCAGATGAATACTGTGTTAAAGTTGGCAACCAAAAATATTTAAGAAACGAATACGGTATGAGCGGCGAAAAAATTGCGAATAAGATTTTGGAGAAAATTAAATGAAAAAAATATTGCTAACCTGTACAGATTTAATGGCAGTGCAATTTTTTATTGACCATATAAAATTTTGGTCCACAAACGGCTGTGCGGTGGATATTGTGTGTTCGCCTGTAGGCAACAGGGTAGACGAACTGATAAAAAAATTAGAAGACTTGTCTTCGGCCACAATAAAAACCGTTCAGTTAAGTCGCAGTCCTGTTAAGTTATCTAACCTTAAAGGATATAAACAACTGAAAAAAATAATAAAAGAAGCCGACTATGATTTAATTATCACAAACGAGCCCGTTATGGGCCTAATGACACGTTTGGCAGCACGGAAAAGCGGCGTTAAGGTCATTTATATTTGTCACGGCTTTCACTTTTTCAAAGGAAATAATGGTATTAAAAACTTTATTTTCCGTACAATTGAAAAATTTGCGGCAAGATATACCGATATTTTGGTTACCATTAACCATGAGGATTTTGAAGCGAGTAAAAAGTTCAAGCTTAAAAAAGGCGGAAGTTTTAAATATATCCCGGGAATTGGGGTAAATTTAAAAAGATTTTCACCTGTAAATGCGGAAAAACGTGAAGAGCTTCGTAATGCTTTGGGAATAAAACCAAATGAAATTGCCTTGGTTGCCGTGGCGGAGCTAAACCAAAACAAAAATCAACAAATTTTGATACGCGGTATTGCTAAGCTTAAAAACAACAATATTAAACTGTTCTTGGTTGGCAAGGGCGATAATGAAGAAAACCTTGTCGGGCTTGCAAAATCGCTTGGTGTTGAAAATCAAGTGGTTTTACTTGGATATCGTCATGATGTACCGCAAATTTTACCCGCATTCGATATAGGCACATCCGCAAGTAAACGAGAAGGATTACCGCTTAATTTAATTGAAGAAATGGCGAGTGGTTTACCAATAATCGCCTCGATAAATCGCGGTCACAAGGAAATTGTTCAAGAAAAAGGCGGATTTTTATTTAATGCAAATGATCTTGACAGTTTTGTTAATGCACTTGAGAGTTTACTTGTTGCAGACAAGCGTATAGAAATGGGGAAATTTAATATTCAAAGCTGTCGCCGTTTTGAGCTTGAAAAGGTTGAGTCAATGTTATTTAAAATAATAGAAGAGGAATTTTGATTATGAAACTTTATGACAAAATCAAATCACAAGAAGAAGCTATTTCACTTGTAGGTCTTGGCTATGTTGGTATGCCTATCGCTATTGAATTTGCAAAGCGTGGTGTAAAGGTTATTGGTTATGACCTTAACAAAGCAAAAATTGAAACCTATAAAGCGGGTATTGACCCCACAAATGAGGTTGGCGACGAGGCAATTAAAAATACCACAGTTGAATTTACTGCGGATGAAACCCGTTTGCGCGATGCCAAATTCCATATTGTTGCAGTACCAACTCCTGTTAACGATGACCATACACCTGACCTTACCCCTGTTGAAGGTGCAAGTAAAATTGTTGGCCGAAATCTTACAAAGGGTTCAATAGTTGTGTTTGAATCAACCGTTTACCCCGGTGTTACTGAAGATGTTTGTGTGCCGATTATGGAAAAAGAATCTGGTCTTAAATGCGGTGTTGACTTTAAGGTTGGTTATTCACCTGAACGCATTAACCCAGGTGATAAAGTGCATCGTTTGGAAACCATTGTTAAAATTGTTTCAGGTATGGACGATGAAACACTTGAAGAGGTTGCAAAGGTTTATGAAATCGTTGTTGATGCAGGTGTTCACAGGGCATCTTCAATTAAGGTTGCCGAAGCCGCAAAGGTTATTGAAAACAGCCAACGCGATATTAATATTGCTTTTATGAACGAACTTTCAATTATCTTTAACAAAATGGGTATTGATACAAAGTCGGTTTTAGAGGCAGCCGGCACTAAATGGAACTTCCTTAAATTTTATCCCGGTCTTGTTGGTGGTCACTGCATCGGTGTTGACCCATACTATCTTACATACAAGGCAGAACAGCTTGGATATCACAGTCAGGTAATTCTTTCGGGCAGACGCATAAATGACGATATGGGCAAATATGTTGCCGAAAGCGTTGTTAAAAACCTTATTAAAGCCGATGTTGCAATTAAAAATGCAAAGGTTGCTATTTTGGGATTTACCTTTAAGGAAAACTGCCCCGATACCCGCAACACCAAAATCATTGACATTTATAACGAGTTAAAGGAATACGGCATCACCGCAACCGTTGCTGACCCTGTTGCTGATAAAAATGAAGCAAGTCATCTTTACGGTATGGAATTTGTTGATATTTCTGACATTAAAAATTGTGATGCTGTAATTTTAGCAGTTGCACACGAAGAGTTTAAAACCCTGTCAAATGTTGATTTCGACAAAATGTTTAAGGTTGCCGACAACAGCAAAAAGGTACTTGCTGATATTAAGGGACTTCTTGACCGCAAGGCATATGAAAATGCGGGATATATTTATTGGAGATTATAATTATGGGTTATAAGCATTTAAAATTCCCTGAAAATTCTTTGTTTTTAGTTACAGGCGGTGCGGGCTTTATCGGTTCAAACCTTTGTGAAGCCATACTTACAATGGGTTATAAGGTGCGCTGCCTTGATGATTTGTCAACAGGCAAACAAGCAAATGTTGATATGTTTATCCAAAACCCTAACTATGAATTTGTAAAGGGCGATATTAAGGATTTAGACACTTGTATGAAGGCGTGTGAAGGTGTTGATTATGTTCTTAACCAAGCCGCTTGGGGTAGCGTGCCGAGAAGTCTTGAAATGCCGTTGTTTTACAGCTTAAACAATATTCAAGGTACACTTAATATGCTTGAAGCCGCCCGTCAATGTGGTGTTAAAAAATTTGTTTATGCTTCGAGTTCAAGCGTTTACGGTGACGAGCCCAATTTACCTAAGAAAGAGGGTAGAGAGGGTAATTTGCTTTCGCCTTATGCACTTACAAAGCGTTGCGATGAGGAATGGGCAAAGCAATATACTATGCATTATGGCTTGGCAACAATCGGTATGCGTTACTTTAATGTTTTTGGTCGCAGACAAGACCCTAACGGCGCTTATGCTGCGGTTATTCCGAAATTTATTAAAATGCTCTTAAACGGCGAAGTACCCACCATCAATGGTGACGGTAAACAAAGCCGAGACTTTACTTATATTGAAAATGTTATTGAAGCAAATTTAAAGGCCTGCCTTGCGCCCAAGGAAGCCGACGGTCAAGCATATAATATCGCTTATGGAGGTCGTGAATATCTTAACGATATTTATTTTGGTCTTACAAAAGCGCTTGGTGTTGATATTCAGCCAATTTATGGGCCTGACCGCAAGGGCGATATTAAGCACAGCAATGCCGATATAAGCCGTGCAAAAGAACTTTTAGGTTATGACCCCGAATGGGATTTCAAACGCGGTATTGATGCAGCGATAGAGTGGTATAAGGAGAATTTGTAATGTGCGATAAAAAAGTATCGGTAATTATGGGCATATACAATTGCAGTGAATATTTGCCCGATGCTATAAATTCTATATTAAACCAGACTTATTCAAATTTCGAACTCATTTTGTGTGATGATAAGTCAACAGATGATACATATAAGGTTGCAAAAACATTTGCCGATATGTATCCCGATAAAATTATTCTTATACAAAATGAAGTTAATTCGAAATTGTCTTACACTTTAAACCATTGTTTAAAATATGCAACAGGACAGTATGTAGCCAGAATGGATGCAGATGACCTAAGCACACTTGACCGCTTGGAAAAACAGGTTGAATTTTTAGAAAGTCATCCCGATGTTGACCTTGTAGGCACATCTATGAAGCGCTTTAACGATGACGGGGAAATTGATGTGGTTTTAAAGCCCGAATTTCCTAACAAATATGATTTAAAAAATGGTGTGCCCTTTAACCACGCCACAATTATGACTTATAAAAGAGTTTATGATGTGGTTGGCGGTTACCGTGTGTCAAAAATGACGGTGCGTTCACAAGATTATGATTTGTGGTTCCGCTTTTTTGCCCAGGATTTTAAAGGCGTGAATTTAGCCGAGCCGCTTTATTTAGTACGTGAAGACGCTGCCGCTATTAGAAGAAGAACATTTAAAGTGCGTTGGAACATAATTAAAATTAGATATAATGGCTATAAATTGCTTGGCTTTCCGATAAGCTCGCTTATTGTTCCAGCGGTGGTAGAAATTTTAAAGGGCTTAGTGCCTTATTCGTTAATTGATATGTATAGAAAATATCAAAAAAATAAATTCAATGTTAAAAAGGATAAATAAATGACCGTATATTTTGTTGTAGTCTTATTAACTATTATTTTTTCCTGCTTAGCTCTTCCATATGAAGCAACAACGGGCGAAAGTATCTTAACTAAACGTACTTTAAATACGAAAATATTTCTGTTTTTGGTTGTCACCTGTTTAGTTTTGGTTGCTGGTTTGCGTTATTGGGTAGGCACTGATTATGGTTCTTACTATGCTGCGTTGGAAAGATATCCATCAAGATTGTGGGAATATATCAAGGAAGTTGATGAACCTGGTTTTCCGATTATTGCTTCTATAATAAATTTATTTACAAAAGATGGTGCGGTTTTTATATTTGTCACGGCTGCATTTACAATTGCAAGTATATTGTATATTACCTATAAGTATACGGACACTTATGTATTTTCATCGCTTTTGTTTGTATTTGTTGGTATATGGCATGGTTCATTTAACGGTGTTAGACAGTTTTTTGCGGCGGCAATTATTCTTTTGGGCCACAGATTTATTTTAGATAAAAAGCCCTGGAAATATTTGCTTTGTGTTTTATTGGCATTTCTTTTTCATGCCTCTGCAATTGTAATGATTATTCCTTACTTTATTTTAAGAAATAAAATTTCGGTTAAAAATATTCTTATTTTAATCATTGGCTCAATTATTTTGCTTTATAACTATGAGTTTATTTTTACTCTAATTGGTGCGTTAAAGGACGAAACCATAGACACAACTCTTGAATATATGTCAAATCAGGTAAATATTTTAAGGGTTATTATTTGTGTTGTGCCGGCAGCTTTTTGTTTGTTTTTATATTCAAAATCAGAAAAGGATGCAGAACAAACATTTTATCTTAATACGCTTATATTATATGGTTTGTTAAGTGTTATAGGTATGAATAGCCCGTATTTATCACGCGTAAATATTTATCTATTGGTTTTCTTGCCAATGGCAATGGGTAAGTTAGTTGTCTTTGAAGACAAAAAATTAGAAATTCTTGCAAAATGGGTTATTATAATTTTATTTTTTGTCTTTTGGTATATTGAAATTGGTAAAGATGGTACCTTCCGATTTATTTGGCAAAGATAAAAGGAGAGTTTGCATATGAAAAAACGAGGATTTCTTTTGAATTATTTAATTCACTGGTATCATATTTTAAAATGTAAAATCAATCCCCTAATTTTAAGTGATGAAAAGGCGGTTATTAATTATTATAAGAAAAAAACAGGCGGTATAACGCCCGACCTTAATTCGCCCAAAACTTTTAGTGAAAAGCAACAGTGGTATAAGCTTAATTCGAATAATCCACTAATGTCAAAATGTGCTGACAAGCACGATGTAAGGGATTATATAATCGATTGTGGATATGAACATTTGCTTAATGAAAGCTATGGTGTTTATGAATCGGTTAATGATATCCCCATAAACGACTTGCCACAGCAATTTGTTTTAAAGGCCGCCCACGCAAGTGGTTGGAATCTTATTGTTCGTAATAAAGACGATATAGATTGGAAAAAAGAAAAATCCCTTATGCGACTTTGGCTTAAACAAGACATTTATTGGAGCGGTCGCGAATGGGTATATAAGAAACTTAAAAAGCGCATAGTTGCCGAAAAGTATTTAGAAGATGAATCGGGCGGACTTATGGATTATAAGTTTTATTGTTTTAACGGAAAACCCGAATTTTTACAACTTGAAGTTGGCCGTTATACCGCCCAAAACACCCGCAATTTTTATAATATGAATTGGGAACTTATGCCGTTCGGTAAAGAATTACCTCATAATTCTGACATAAAGGTTGAAAAACCATATGCATTTGAGGAAATGAAAAAAATTGCGGCCGATTTATCAAAGCCGTTTTCTTATGTACGTGTTGATTTATATCAGGTCGGCGGCAAGGTGTATTTTGGTGAGCTCACATTTTTCCCTGCGGGCGGTGCGCCCGACTTTGTGCCGAAAGAATATGACAAAATTGTCGGCGATATGTGGGATATTAAGGAATAAAAGTTTATGAAAACAATTTTACAAGTAACCGGCACCATGGACCGCGGTGGCGCGGAAATGATGTTAATGGATTTAGTAAGGCAGCTTCACAAAGATTTTTGTTTTAAATTTTTGGTTGTAACTAAAAAAGGCAGTCGTCCAAAAGGTGACTTTGACGAAGAACTTAAATCTTTGGGCATTGAAATTTATTACATAGATGCCGTTTGGGATGTTGGTGTCAAGGAATTTTCCCGCCAATTTAAATTGATTGTGGAACAAATAGGCCATATTGATGTGGTGCATTCACACCTTAATTCAAAGGGCGGTATTATTTCAAAATGCGCTGCAAAAGCGGGTATTAAAAAGATTATTGTTCACAGCCACGCAAAATTAAAATTTGACGGAAGTATTGTTTCTAAAATCGCAAATTATACCGAATTATATATTCAAAGATATTGGATAAATAAATATGCTACTGACTATTGGGCTTGCTCAAAAGAAGCACTTTCAAGTCTTTTTACTAAAAAACACTGTGAATGCCAAAATGCACAGGTAATACATAACGCAATTGACCTTGAAAAATTTTCAAGGTATTCGGGCGAAACTATCCGTGATGAACTTAACATACCAAACGATGCTTTCGTAATAGGTACAGTAGGCAGAATTGCAAAGGTTAAAAATTATGAATTTGCGGCTGATGTAATTAAAGCGCTTTGGGATAGGGGCTTTGACTGTCATTATGTTGTGGCAGGCAGAAAGCAAAGCGAAAGTTCGGCAAATTACCTTTTTGAAAAACTTTCAAATGACCCACACTTTCATTATGTCGGCGTTTGTGAAGATTTGCCCGCACTTTACCACAGTTTTGATTTATATTTGGGCACATCTTTGCGTGAGGGATTAGGTTTAACCGCAGTTGAAGCGCAAGCAAGCGGGGTAAACTGTGTTTTGTCAAGTGGTTTCCCTACACTTTGTGATGTTGGTGCCAATTTGGTTTCTTTTGTTGAGGGAAACGACCCTATAAAATGGGCCGACTATATAATAAATAACTATTCTGAAATTAAAATAGTTGATACCAACGAAATAGAAAACGCTGTTAGAAATTCGGGCTTTGATATTTTGGCAGAAGCAGTTATTGTTAAGGAAATTTACAATTCATAAATTTTAACATAAAGGGGTGCTTAAACCTTGTCGCAAGAAATTAAAATTACTATATTGGGTGATATTTGTCCGACAAAAGATTACGAAGAATTGTTTGATAATAACCCAAATGCATTGTTTTCGGATATTAGCGCTATACTTCAAAATTCGGATTATTCAATTTGTAATTTTGAATGTCCTGCAACTGACAGTGATAAGCCCATTGTAAAAACAGGCCCAAATTTAAAGGCGAAACCAAATGTTGTGGGTCTTCTTAAAAATATTGGCTTTGATGCTGTTTCGCTTGCTAATAACCATATTTTAGACTATGGTGAAGTTGGCGTTAAGGACACCTTAAACCTTGCTAATGACTGCAATTTAAGATATTTTGGCGGCGGATTAAATAAAGAAGAGGCCAAAAAGCCCTTAATTGTTGAAATTAAAGGTAAAAAGATTGCTTTTGTTTCTTTTGCAGAACACGAATTTAATTTGGCAACCGAAAATTCGGCAGGGGCTAACGGGTTTGACCCTTATGAAAGTTTGGATTTTATAAGAAATATCAAAAGTGCAAGTGATTATGTAATTGTTTTATATCACGGTGGTATAGAGTATTATAAATTCCCGTCCCCCTTACTGCAAAAGAAGTGCAGGGCAATGGTGGATAGCGGTGCAGACGCAGTATTTTGTCAGCATAGCCATTGTATTGGTACGAGAGAAAGCTATAACAATGCTGAAATTTTGTATGGTCAGGGCAATTCAATTTTTGGATATCGCACAGGTAATAACTCTTGGAATGAGGGACTTGTGGCTCAAATCACAATTTCCGAAAGTAATGCTGTGGTGACATACAGTTTGCTTTCTGCGCAAGAAAACGGAATCAAGCTTGAAACCGAGCAAAATACCAAAAAACGAATTTGTGAATTCGAAAAAGACAGTGAAAAAGTTGCGGATAAAAGCTTTATTGAGGAAAATTGGAAAAGCTTTTGCTATAAACAAGCACCGCTTTATATGCCGTTATTGTTATGTTGGTCAAGGGTTAGCAATAAGTTAAACAGAATCGTTAAAAACCGTTTGTTTCATCTTTTAGCTAAAAAACGTGCCAAAATAACTTGTCTGAATTTAATTAGATGTGATGCTCATAAAGAGGTTTTACAAACATTTTTAGAAAACGAAAATAAAAAAATGAGGTAAAGATATGCCTAAAATTTCTGTCATTGTACCTGTATATAATGTTGAAAAATATCTTAACCGTTGTGTTGAAAGCATTTTAAACCAAACATATAAAGATTTTGAAATTATATTAGTTGATGATGGCTCGCCCGATAGTTGCCCTAAAATGTGCGATGAATTAGCGCAAAATCACGGACAAATAAATGTTATTCATAAAGAAAATGGTGGTCTTTCATCAGCAAGGGTGGCGGGCTTTAAAGAAGCCAAGGGCGATTATATTCTTTTCGTCGACAGTGATGATTACATAGAAAACGATATGCTCGAAAGCTTAATGACTGCCATTATAAAAGATGGTTCAGATATGGCCATTTGCAGTTATTTCACTAAATATACCGAAAAAACTGTTAAAAACTTTCTGCCTTATGACAAGCCGATTTTAGAAGGCAAGCAGGAAATTGAAAACGATTATATATTGCCACTTATCGGATATAAAAGAAACGCTAAAAATATTCCGGGTTTCCTTGTTTTAAGAATGATGAAAAGGGAACTAATTAGCGAAGAATTTTTTGTTTCTGAAAACGAATATTTTGCCGAGGATGTGGTTTTTGATTTAATGTATTCGCAGGTTATAGAAAAAATTTCTATTGTAAATAAACCGCTTTATTATTACTGCATAAATGGGCAGTCATTGACTAATAAATATAGAAAAAACAAATGGCAAATGCTTAAAAAATTAAGTGATTTTAAGGCACAGTTTTTAAAGGAAAAAGGTATTTTAGGCGCCGAAGAAAGACTTAAAAACGCACGCGAGGGCACAGTTTTTGCAACGGTTGATAACGCTGTGCTGTCAGGTGGTTATAAAACCTTTTTAAAGGAAATATCACCAATTTATAATGACGCGCGCGATATAATTAAAAATGCGGATAAAAACCCGCTTCACGGCACAGTTGCGCTTACTATGCTTTTGCTAAATAAAAAGCAAACATAGTAATTTATCTTTTAAGAAAATCACGACTTAAATAGTTTAGGAGAATTCTTTCATGAAAAAGGTTGGTATGCTTACCTTTCACGCTTCGCATAACTATGGTTCGGTTTTGCAGGCGTATGCCCTGTCAAAACAAATGAAGCTTATGGGGCATAGCCCCGAATTTATAAATCTTCGCCCACAGTCACAAAAAAACACATATACAATTTTTAAAAAATCTGATAGCACAGTTCGTCGCCTTTTTAAGATTTTAATTTATCCTGCTTTAAAAAAGCGTTTTTTGAATTTTGAAAGATTTATAAATAAGGTTTTACCTATAACTCCAAAAGAGTATAAGACAACTGAAGAATTAAGAAATGAGCAGTTTAATTATGCTGCTTATGTGTGCGGCGGCGACCAAATTTGGAACCCTTGCTGTCAAGATTTTGAAACAGCATATTATTTGCAGTTTTTAGATAAAGATAACAAGGCAATTAAATGCTCATATTCACCAAGCTTTGGCAAAGTGCAGTTTGATGATGAAACAAAGAAAAAGCTTAAAGAGTGGATAAAAACTTTTGACAAAATTTCTGTAAGAGAGCAAAGCGGTGCAGAGCTTTTAAGTGGCCTTACCGACAAAAAGGTTGATATTGTGTGCGACCCTGTTGTTTTGTTGGAAAGAAAATATTGGGATGAATTTGCTATTGCCCCCAAATACAAAAAGCCATATATTTTGGTTTATTTTTTGGAGAATAACCACGGCAGCCGCGACCTTATTGATTATCTTCACAAAACCTTGGGATATGAAGTTGTGCTTTTGAACGAATATATAAGGGATTTTGTAAAGCCCTATCACAAAAAATATTCAGCAAGCCCCGAAGAGTTTGTTGGGCTTTTTAAGAATGCGGCCTTTGTATATACAAATTCTTTTCACGGCACTGCCTTCGCAACGATTTTCAATAAACCATTCATTACAGCAATTGCAAAGGACCAAGAAAACGCAAAAAACAATAACGACAGCCGAAAGATAGATTTTCTCAATAATTTGGGGCTTCAGGACCGACTTTATACCGATGGTTTGCCCGAAAAAGATTTTCTTACCGGCGTTAATTTCGAAAATGCAAATCAAAAGCTGAATGAATATAGAAGCAGTTCTATGGGATTTTTAAAAGAAGTCTTAAACGCTTAATAATGGTATGTACAATTAACGATTTTTGTGCAGTAAACAGAAAGGTAGAAGTGATGAAATTAGTTAGTGTTATTGTACCCATTTACAATGTTGAAAAATATTTAGATAGATGTATTCAAAGCATACTTAATCAAACCTATAAAAATTTCGAACTTATTTTGGTGGATGATGGCTCGCCGGACAGATGTCCTGAAATTTGTGATGAATATGCAAAGCATGACGCCAGAATAATCGTAATTCACAAAGAAAACGGTGGGGTTTCTTCCGCAAGAAATGAAGGCATAAAAATTGCAAAGGGCGACTATATTTGGTTTGTTGATAGTGATGATTATATTGAAGAAAACGCACTTGAAATTTTAAAAAGCCACATTGATAAAACAACGGCCGACCTTTATGTTTTTGAGCACGGTTTTAATGAATATTATGAAGTAATTAATATGGACAACCTGCTTTGTGACCATTATTTTAAATATCATTTTGGTTTTGAACCATGGAATAAGGTTTATAAAAGGGAAATCATTGCAGAAAACAGTCTGTTCTTCGACTGTGAAGAAAAAGTGGGCGAGGACCTGCTTTTTAATGTGAATTTTTACAAAAAAATGAAAAACTGCTTGTTTATTGATGAAAAGCTTTATAATTATGTGGTGCGGGAAAATTCTGCAATGACAACAAAAGACAATAAACGTTATGAAAAGCAAATGTGTCTTTTTTTAAAAATTTCAAACCTTATTAAAGCAGATATTTCTGAAGAAAATTTGGCGGTACTGTTTATTATGCATATTGTTAGCGGACTTAATCAGTCGTTTAACGGCTTTAATTTATTAAGGTTTAGGAAAATTATTAAAGAATATAAAGCAAAAGCAAAATTTAATGCAAAAGTATTTAAAAAAGCAATAAATAAGTTTTTGTATAACGAAAACGCAAGTTTTTTGGGTAAAATTAAAATTTATATCTTGTTTTTGGGTATATATTAAAAGGAGATTTACATGAATAATAGTCCAATGTTTTCGATTATAATTCCCGTTTACAATGTAGAGAATGAACTTGCCCGCTGTATTGACAGTATAATAAATCAAACCATGCACAATTTTGAAGTCATACTTGTGGATGATGGCTCACCTGATAATTGCCCACAAATATGTGATGAATATGCCGAAAAATATAATTACATTACCGTAATACACAAAGAAAACGGTGGTGTTAGTTCGGCTCGAAATGCAGGAATTAAGATTGCAAACGGAAAATATATTTGGTTTATTGATAGCGATGATTATATAGAGCCAAATTCTATAGAAATTATTTCAAGTTTTCTAAAAGATAATGATTATGATTTTTTAGAATTTAATCTAAAAACGGCGCTTTCGGGACAGGTGGAAGATTTTAATGAATTTTTAATGTCTTATTATTTTAAGTGTGGAATTACTGCTTCGCCGTGTGATAAAATCTTTAAAACAAGTTTAATTCGCGACAACAATATTGAATATGATACAGATGAAAAAATCGGCGAAGACCATATATTTAATATGTGTTATTACAGGGTAATAAAAACTTTTGTTTTCATAACCGATTCATTATATCACTATGTTTATAGGGCAGGTTCTGCAATGAACTCTGGCAAGGGAAAACGTCCTACACAATGGATTCGGATGTATGACAAATTGATGTCTAAAATAGGCGATTCACTAAGTGAGGAAATTTCCTGTGATTTATTTATTACACACCTTATTGTTGTGTTAAAACACAGTAAGAACAGTGTTTTAACAGAAAAAGAAAGAAAGGAATTTGTATTCCAGCAATTCAAACAAAAGCGATTCTCTAATGATGCATGGAAAAAGGGAATGAAATTGTTTTTTTCTCACGAAAACGCATCATTCCTTGGAAAAATGCGCGTAAAAATATTCTTTGGCTTAAATAGACGTGGCATAAAAATTTGGCTTTATTAATTAAAAGATAGAAGATAAGTATCGCAAAATCATTATATTTGTTTTTGCGTTACCAATTTTGAGAGGATTTGTATGAATAAAACTTTTTTAAAAATCGGTCATCGCGTGAGAAAGTATTTTAGAAATAAAATTGATAGCGCAAGGTTTAATAATCCACAAGTTTCGATTATAACCAATCATTGTATGGGGGGGATTATTTGTCACGACTTAGGTATTAAGTTTAACAGTCCCACCGTTAATCTTAAAATATTACCTAGCGATTTTATAAAATTTGCGGAAAATTTAGAAGAATATATTGGTAAGGACATTGTTGAGGTAGAGGACAAATCAGTTTCATACCCTGTAGGTATGTTAGGGGATGTCAAGCTTTGGTTTGTACATTATAAAACCTTTGAACAGGCAGTTAACGCTTGGAACCGTCGTAAAGAACGGATAAATTGGGAAAATATCAGGGTAATGCTGACTGTAAGGGAAGAGTGCAGTGACGAAATTTTAGCCCGCTTTGAAAAATTACCTTATAAAAAAGTGGCTTTTGCAAATGAGGAACATCCGAGTTTTCCATCTGTGATTTTTGCTAACAAAAACGGGAAACAGCTTTCGGGATATATAAGTGATATTGTAAATGTTTTTGGCAAACATGGCTATCAGTGTGGTGGTTTTGATTATATAAAATTTTTGAATAAATAAATTTAATATATTTCATATATCTAAAGGAGCTTAAGTGTGAGAAAAAACATTATAAAGATAAGAAAAAAATTACGATTGGGTGCGATTTACAATAAGGTCATTACAATATATAAACGTTTATTGAGCAGTTATTATCAAAGAAAGAAAAAAATATCGGTAATGTCCTTTGAAGACACCATAGACGAGATATTGAAAAGAGAGCGTTCGGTAATACGCTTTGGTGATGGCGAAATGGCGATTATTTGCGGTCAAAATATTGGTTTTCAAAAAAGTTCTAAAGAACTTAGTCGTCACCTTGGTAATATAATAAAATCAGAATGCGACAACACATTGATTTGTATCCCTAGCATGGTGGCGGGTAACACTGAAAAACTTACCCAAATGGCAAAAAAATGGTGGGATGATTATCGCAATTCCGAATTTTATATTTGGCAAGCGTATTTATCTTCGGATGTTACTTATGGTGAGACTAATGTGAGTAGATTTTATGTTGGCATAGAGGATAAAAATCTTTCTTCTGTTATTATAGAAAAGATAAAAAAAATATGGGAAAATAAAAAGCTTCTTATTGTTGAGGGTGAATTTACCCGTAACGGTGTAGGCAACGATTTGTTCGCAAGTGCAAAAAGTGTGTCGCGTGTTATTTGCCCTGCCGAAAATGCATACGACAGGTATGAG
>JAFYUI010000027.1 GCA_017549565.1 Clostridia bacterium | reverse complement strand
TGGTGCCTCCGGTCGGAATCGAACCAACGACACGGGGATTTTCAGTCCCCTGCTCTACCGACTGAGCTACAGAGGCAAATGTGGCGACCTGGATGGGGCTCGAACCCACGACCTCTAGCGTGACAGGCTAGCGTTCTAACCAACTGAACTACCAGGCCACATGGTGGGAACAACAGGGCTCGAACCTGTGACCCTCTGCTTGTAAGGCAGATGCTCTCCCAGCTGAGCTATGCTCCCACGATGACCGCGCTGGCTTGCCAATGGCAACTCACCGGCGACAAGCAATATATTATCATAACATATTGTATTTGTCAAGCAAATTTTTTCAATTTTTTAAAATTTTTTCAATGTCTTTTTTTGAAAAACTATATGTTGTGTTACAAAAGTCACAACATACACTAACTTCGGGTAAATCGGCAGTCATTTCAGCCAATTCTTCTTTATTTATTGACTTTAAAGTGGCTTCAACTTTTTCCCTTGAACATTTACATTTATATGCAACCTCTTCGGTATATATAACCTCCACATCAAAACCTTTTAAAACATCTTTTACAATTTCTTCAATATCCATACCCTCATCCATAAGTGCGGTAAGGGGGCGAACATTTTTAAGGTTTTCTTCAAGTTTTACTATTATTTCCTCTTCGGTAAAGGGTAAAAGCTGTAAAATATATCCACCTGCTTTTCTAACAGTTAAATCGGGGTTTACAAGCACACCCAAGGCGCAAACGGTGGGGATTTGCTCGCTTGTGGCGTAATATGAAGTAATATCTTCGGCAATTTCGCCCGACACAATGGGGATAAATGCGTTATATGGTTCTTTAAGGCCTAAATCCTTAGTTACAAAAAGACTGCCATTTGTACCAACTGCAGCCGAAACATCCAGCTTGCCGTTTTGCTTTAAGGGGATTTCAACCACAGGGTTTTGCACATAACCACGCACATTACCGTGATAGTCAGCCGAAACGGTAATTGCACCCGCAGGGCCGTTACCGTCAATTTTAAGGGAGATTGTGTTCTTTTCACCCTTTAACATATTACCCATCATAGCGGCAGCAGTTAACATTCTGCCAAGTGCAGCAGTTGTCACAGCCGAGGTTTTGTGTATTTCTTCCGCTTTGGCAACAATGTCAGTTGAATCGACAGCCGACACCATTATTGCGCCTTCACTTGTTATACATCTTATAAGTTTGCCCATTATTTCACCTTTTTTGTTACATAAATTGCTCTTTGACTTTTATCATTTAAAGGTTTTAAAGTCATATCGTCAAAAATTTCAATTACCGAAAGCCCCGCTTTTTCTAATGCTTTTTCAAGTTCTTCGGCGGTGTATGCCCGTTCAGAAAAATCTTCACTTTCCCGCAGATAGCTGTCACCCTGTTTTACGAAAAAGTCGAGCGAAATATCCACCGTTTTATTTTTTTCGGTGTAATTATTAGCCCAAACGCAATAAAGGTCGCCCCTGTCCATTACAAAGACATTATCACCCAAAATTTCGCGGTGTTTATATTCGGTGTTGACATCAAATATAAAAAGGCGGTCTTTTTCTAAAAACAAAGAAATTTTACAAAGTGCCTTGCAAAGTTTTTTATAATCGGTTATATGATTTAAGCTGTCAAGACAACAAACCGCACCATCCACCGTGCCGAAAAGGTCAAGTTCTTCGGCCTTTTGGCAAAGGTATAAAACATCAAGACCGTTTTCCATAGAGCGCTGTCTTGCAATGTTTAGCATTTCCTCGCTCATATCGGCGCCAATAACCTCAACACCCTGCTTTGCAAATTCGTTTGAAAAACCGCCCGTACCGCAAGCAACATCTAAAAGCAGCGTCGGCATTTTATCATATTTTTTAAAAAGCTTTATTAAATAAGCCGTGCGTTTTTTATAATCAACATCATAAGTGAGTTCATCATAAAATTCGGCAAAAGTGTTATACATTTTTATTTTAACCTTTCAAAAGCCAAATTAAGCCCCTCGTTCATAGAACGGTTTACACGGCTTATGGTTGCGGTGCTGGCACCTGTTGATTTTACAATATCGCTGTAAACCTTTTTTTCATTTAAAAGCTTTGCCACAACAAAGCGCTGGGCATAGGTTTCAATTTCCTTTGGGGTGCAAATGTCACCAAAGAACATATAAAGCTCTTCACGGGTTTTAAGGGTTAAAACCGCATCAAATAATTGGTCGGCAAAATCGGTTCTTTTCATAAAAAATACCACCTTATTAGAATACAAAAACATTTTAACACATAAAAGCGCTAAAGTCAATTTGTGACTTGATATATTATTAAAAAAATGATATTATAAAGACATAATTAAAGTCGAAAAAGGATGTTTTTTGATGAACAGCGTAAAAATTTTACACACCGCTGATATACACATTGGCGCGCGCGACGCTTTTTTGGGAGCCGCCGCCGAAGGCCGCCGTTTTGAAACCCTTTTAACCTTTGAAAGAATTGTTGATTTGGCAAAGGAAAAGGGTGCTGACATTTTGGCCATTGCGGGCGATTTGTTTGACAGCAACAATATTGAAAGCGAATTTATATCAGGTGTTTTAAATAAAATTAGCTCTATACCCGAAATTAAGGTAGTTTTTGCTGCGGGCAACCACGACCCTTTGAACAGTGAATCACCTTTTTTGAAAAATAATTTGCCCGAAAATCTTTATGTTTTACCCACAACCGACAGTGTTTTAACCTTTGACGACATTAAAACCAAGGTTTACGGCAAATCGTTTGAAAGTGTTTATTTAAAAGGTGTGGAAGAATTTACCCTAACCCCCGACCCCGACTATATAAACATTATGGTGCAACATGGCGAGCTTAGAGCTGATTTAGGTTCTGACTATAACTCTATCACCCCAAAATTTGTTAAAAAAAGCGGTATGGATTATATCGCTTTGGGCCATGTTCACGCCCACACCCCCGTTGGCAAAATTGACAACACACATTTTGCTTACTGCGGCTGCCCCGAAGGTCAGGGTTTTGACGAATTATCCCAAAAAGGTGTTTATTTTGGCGAGGTGCAAAAAGGCAGTTGCAATTTGCAATTTGTTCCAGTTTCAAAACGCCAACACATTATAAGAGCGGTTGATATTACAAACTGTGAAGACATTGCAGGCGCGGTTTTGGCCGACCTTAAAGCAAACTTTGAAAACTATGCCGATAATCTTTATAAAATCGAGCTTGTGGGCAGTATCCCAAGTGATGCTACCCTTAACCTTACCGAAATAACCACACGCCTTTCGGCACAACTTTATTTTGTAAAGGTTAAGGACAAAACCGAATTTTTGCTTGATTTAGAACTTTTAGCAAGTGAACCCACCCTTAAAGGTGTTTTTGTTAAAAATATGCTTTCACTTTTAGAACAAAGCGATGACAAGGAAACCGTAAAGCAGGCGCTTAACATTGGGCTTCGTGCCTTCAATTCGGGGGTAATGTATAATGAAGATTAAAAGCTTATATATTTCGGCCTTTGGTGGTGTTAAGGACCTAAAGCTTGACTTTGAAAACGATTTTACCATTATTTTCGGTGAAAACGAGCAAGGCAAAACCACCGTTATGAATTTTATTAAAATGATGTTTTACGGCAGCGAGCGTGCCAAAGGCGACCTTGCAAAAAGCCCCCGCAAAAAATACACCCCGTGGGACAACAGCCAAATGTCAGGCAGTATTGACTTTGAAAAAGACGGTAAAAGCTTTCGACTTGAACGCATTTTCGGTGAATCAAACTCTACCGACAAGGTAACCCTTATTGATAAGGATTTGGGCACCCGCGAAACCGTTTCGGCAGATATTGGTGCTAAAATTTTAGGGCTTTCTGCCCCCGCGTTTGAACGCAGTATCTTTATTGGTCAGTTTGGTTTCCCCGAAAGCAATGCTGCGGCCGAGGGTGAAATAAATTCAAAGCTTTCAAACATTGCACTAACCGGAAGTGAGGACATATCCTTTGATGAGGTTTATGCCCGACTTGAAAAGGCAAAGCTACAGCTTTCTTCAAAAAGCGGAAAAACAGGTGCTTATGATAAAAATCTTATCGCCTTAAAAAGCTTAAACGAACAGCTTGAAAAAGCCGAGGGTGATGCTGAGAAAATTGCCGTTGGTCGCCAAAAGGCCGCCGAAATTGTAAAAGAAATTGAAGCTTTGCAACAAAAAGCCGATGCTTTAAAGCAAAAAATTGATAAAGAGCAGGACTTTAAAAACGCAAATAAGCTGCGCGAGCTTTTGGCTCTTAAAGAAGAGCTTGAAAAAATTACGGCCGAGCTTACCCTTGAAAACGGCAGCAAAATTGATGAAATGTTTCTTAAAAAAATTGATTTTTGCCTTTCAAAAATCGGCGGTGTAAAGGCCAAAATTGAAGCCAAGGAAAACGAAAACAAAATAATTAAGCAAGGGCTTGATTTAGCACTTGACCCACAAAAAGCATCCCCTGAAAAATCGGCCGAGCTGAGTGGCAAAATTAAAGCGCTTGAAGAAAAGCAAGCTGCTTTAAAAACCGAATATAACAACACCGAAAATGAATTAAACCAAAAAGCCGCACCCAATTTCATTTTGCTTATTTTAGGTATTATATTAGGGTTGGGCGGTGCAGCGCTATGCTCTTATAAAACATATATAGGTGTGGTTGTTGCCTTAATCGGCATTATCTTATGCGTGGTATTTCTTGTTATCACAAGCTCGAAAAATGCCAAGAAAAAAGCACTTGAAGGTCGGCTTTTAAACCTTAAGCTTGAACTTAATGAGCTTATGACCGTTTTAACCCTTGAAAAATCAAACCTTAATGCCATTACCACCGCGTTAAATTCAAATGCGGCGATGATTGAAAACCAGCAAAACCACCTTAAAGAAAATGATGCAAAAATTGAAGAGCTTTTAAAGGAAAAAACGGAATATGAAACCGAGCTTTCAACCCTTTTGGGCAATACCTTTAACACAACCGACATTGACAGTACGCTTGAAGCGCTTCGCCAAAAAGCCGGCGAGCAAAAGGAAATTAAGCAAAAAATTAACTATATTTTAAAGGATGTCGGCAACATTTCTTATGAAGAGGCGGCACAAAAAATTAAAGAGGCCGAAAGCTTTGAAATAAGCGACGATTTTGATGCCATAAAGCAAGAATTTTCTAACATTTCGGATGAAATTTTAAACCGCAAAACCACCGCTACCGAAATTTTAACCGAAATTAAAGCCATGACAAAGGTAATGGAAAACCCCGAGGCGATAAAATCACAAATCGCTGATTTAACCGCCAAGTCACAGTCACAAAAAGAGTATTTAGATGCTTTAAACCTTGCAATGACTACCCTTTCAAACAGCTTTGCGGAGGTAAGGCGAAACTATGGCTCGGCACTGGACAATAAAACCGCCGAAATTTTTAAGGGTATTACAGGCGGCAAATATAAAGCCGTTAATGTTTCAAAATCGTTTGACATTGCGGTTGAAAAGGCCGACACCTTTGGCAGCTTTGAGGTTGGCTACCTTTCAAGCGGAACGGTTGACCAAGCATATTTAAGCTTGCGCCTTGCAGTCAGCGAATTTATGGCCGACACAAACGGAAGTTTACCAATTTTGCTTGACGATTCGCTTACACAGTTTGATGATAAGCGCCAAAAAACCGCTTTGGAATTTTTAAAGGATTATTCAAACAAAAACCAAATTATAATGTTTACCTGCCACAAGGCAATAAGCGACACCGCCGAAGCTTTGGGTGGCAAAAAAATAAGTATATCATAGTTTAAAAAAATCAGGCAAATTTTTGCCTGATTTTTTTCTATTATTTGCAAAACAAAATAAAGTGTGATAAAATGTAATTAAAAGATGATAACGACACAAGAAGCATACCCTTGTGTTTTCATTGGATTTTATAAATATACACTTTCATTATCTCGAAAGTAATTATACTATGTATTGGGGTGCCCCAGAATGAATGCGATTTTGGTTGGAATATATTTCTTTTCTATAGTAATATTTATTAGTTTATTTTTTAGATTTTGGGGTTATATTTGTAATAAAATTTTTCTTTTCTTTAATAAAATTGTTGATTATATAAAAATAAATACAAGTTGTAATAAGAAAAAATGAACAAGATAGCGGGACGGTTTTGTGTATTACTTATCCTGATACATAAATAGATAGAACCATACCCTGTGTTTCTTAATTTTTCAATATTAAAGGAGAGCATTTATGCAAAGCAAAAAATCTAAAATCATAACTATTGTTTCTATCATTGTTGTGCTTGTTGTTTATATAACAATAAGTCACTGGTTATCTCTACAAAAATCAGTGGATATAGATGCCGAATACTTGTCTTCCGTAGCCGAAGACGTAGAAGAAGTGTTATATGTAAAAAAATTTACAAATAATGAATCTGTAGCAATTGCTCTTGGAAAAAGCAAGGATGATTCTCCATGTGTATTTGTATTATGGGATGAATGGAATAGATATACAAATCGTGCTTCATACAAACCGCATACTAGTAATTTATATAAGGAAACTTCTAAGACTAAGTTCGGGCAACCTTATTTTGGTATATTCCCCAATCCTACTGATGATACTGTAACGGTAAACGGCAAAGAACATAAAGTATTTAAATTTTATGCCACCATTGATGGGGTGAGTTATCATTTAGGATTTTATTGCGGCTTAAAAAACACAACAAAAGATACAGGCAATCATTCTGTGAGGTAACAAAAAATCCTCATTTTAAAAATTTGGGCGGTAAGAAAATTAGTATATCTTAAACCAAAAAAATCAGGCGAAATTTTGCCTGATTTTTTTCTATTATTTGCAAAATATAATGAAGTGTGTTAAAATATAATAAAAGAGGTGATAAAATTGGCACGACAACATACCCGTGGTTTTCAAATGCCCGCAAGAATTGTTGCATCAGCATTACTTTTGCTGATACAATTTGGCTTTTTGTTTTGGGTTTTATATAATTTTACAATTCATTCGGCAACTGTGCTTGTTTTATCCTCTATTATAGGTATGGTAACCGTTATTTTTCTTGTAAACCGCCGCGGCAACCCCGACCATAAAATGAGCTGGATTATTTTTATACTGCTCTTCCCCATTTTTGGCATTTCGGTTTATCTTTTATGGGGTGGCAACAGCGTTATGCCCCATATCCGCAAAAAAATGAAGGTTTGCGAATCGCATTATTTGCCTTTTTTGGATGATAATAAGGATATTATTGACCGACTTCGTTATAATGATATTATGCACTCTCGCCAAGCGGAATTTCTTGTTAATGAATCGGGATATCCGCTTTATGACGGCACATCAAGTGAATATTTACCGTCGGGCGAAAGATTTTTTGAATCCCTTTTGGCCGAGATTTCAAACGCCCAAAAATATATTTATATGGAATTTTTCATCCTTGCTGAAGGATATATGTGGGATGAAATTCACAAAATATTAAAACGCAAGGCGCAAGAGGGCGTTGAGGTTAAAATTATTTTTGATGATTTTGGCAGTATTAAACGCCAAAGCCCCGACTTTTTGGAAAGGTTAAAGCGTGAAAAAATTGAGGTTGCAGTTTTCAATAAAATCAACCTTATTTTCAACATTTTTATGAACAACCGAAACCACCGCAAAATTGTGATTATCGATGGCGAGGTCGCCTTTACCGGCGGTGTCAATATCGGCGATGAATACATTAACAAATATAAACGCTTCGGTCATTGGATGGACTGTGGCATTGCGCTTCGCGGCAAGGCAGTAAAAAGCTTTTTGGCAATGTTTTGTGTTATGTGGGAATTTGTTACAAAACAGCGCATTGATATGCAATCACACCTTGGAAGCGGCTTTTCTTATGATGATGGGTTTGTTATCCCCTACAGCGACGGGCCGTTAAATGACAAAAACCCCGCCGAAGGCATTTATATGCAAATTTTAAATTCGGCACAGCGTTATGTTTATATAATGACGCCTTATTTAATAATTGACGATATGATGACATCGGCTTTGTGTATGGCGGCAAAATCGGGCATTGAGGTTTGCATTATAACACCACATATACCTGATAAATGGTATGTTCACAATGTTACGCAATACCATTATTTAGACCTTTTAAAAAGCGGTGTTAAAATTTTTGAATATACCCCCGGCTTTATTCATTCAAAGGTTTATTTGTCGGATGACAGCATTGCAACTGTCGGCTCGGTTAATATGGATTACCGCAGCTTTGTTTTTCACTTTGAAAGCAGTGTGTGGATTGACGATAAAAAAACCGCACTTGATATTAAGCACCACTTCCGTGAGGTGTTAGCGGTTTCAAAGGAAATCGAGCTTAAAAAATGGCAAAAGCGTTCGGTTTTTGTGCGAATTAAGCAGGCGCTTTTACACCTGTTCGGGCCTTTTATGTGATTGACAAATTAAATTTGTTTTGATATAATAAATATGGTTATATTATCTTTGGAAAGGCGGAAATTTTAATGAAAAATGTTGGTAAAGTAATTGTTGCACTTTTGGCTATATTCGGCGCTTTGGTTAGCGCACTTGTTGTTGTTGATAAAATCAAAAACAAAAATCGCATTAAAGGTGACTATCTTGAATGTGACGATGGCGACGATATCCCCGATATCGATGAATAATTAAAACTGTAAAAGGTCCCTTTGGGGCCTTTTATTATATATGATTTTTGCTATATTTTTGTGTTGTTTGCCGAAAAAGTTTAGTATTTAATGGTAATTTTTTCTATTTTTGTGTAAATTGCACAAAAAATAGGCAAAATATACTGCTAATGGGCAATAGAATTTTTTAAAGGAATATTGTATTATATTTTATATAGAATATAAATGGAGATGATTTAAGATGACAAAGCTTTCAAGCACAAAGCTTGCCACACTTATAGAAAAAAAGCTTTCACATAATTTTGGCGTTACACCCGACCAAGCATCTGATGAGCTTTTTTATAAAGCAAGTGTTTTAACACTGCTTGACATTATGAAGGAACGCAGAAGCGAATTTAAAAAAGCTACTGCCGAGCAACAGGCAAAAACCGTTTACTATTTAAGTATGGAATTTTTAATGGGCCGTTCCTTTAAAAATAACCTTTTTAATATGGATTTAACCTCTACCATGGAAAAGGCATTAGCAAAGTTTGGCGTTAAGCTTGACAACCTTTACGAGTTAGAGCCCGATGCAGGTCTTGGTAATGGTGGTCTTGGTCGACTTGCTGCTTGTTTTTTGGATGCTCTTTCAAGCGGTGGATATTCCGCTATGGGCTATTGCATAAATTACGAGCTTGGTATTTTCCGTCAAAAGCTTGTTGACGGCTGGCAGACCGAAATGCCTGACTTTTGGCTTCCCGGCGGTGGCGTTTGGCTTGAAGCACGCCCCGGCTCTGCTGTGGATGTAAACTTTGACGGTTATGTTAACGAATGGTGGGATAACGGTTATCACCACATTGAGCACCGCGATTATCAAACCGTTCGCGCTGTGCCCTATGACCTTATGGTTGCAGGTAAGGACGGTAAAACCATTAACGCACTTCGCCTTTGGAGCGCTGAATGCCGTGAATTTGATATGTCGGCATTTAACCAAGGTGACTATGTTCGCGCTATTGAGCAACGCGCAATGGCTGAAAATATTTCAAAGGTATTATACCCTGCTGACAATCATTATGAAGGTAAGTCGTTGCGACTGCGCCAGCAGTATTTCTTGGTATCGGCATCAATTCAGGATATTTTGCACCGCCATTTGCGTACCTATAACACGCTTAACAATTTGCCCGACAAGGTGGCAATTCATATTAACGACACCCACCCAACACTTTCTATTCCCGAGCTTATGAGATTCTTGCTTGATGAATGTGGCTACACTTGGGAGGATGCCTGGGCACTTGTCACCAAAACAGTTGCCTACACTAACCACACCATTATGCAGGAAGCTCTTGAATGCTGGTCCGAAGGACTTATTAAAGAACGACTTCCCCGCATTTATCAAATTATTAAGGAAATTGACAAACGCTGGCGCCAAGAAGTTATCGCAAAAACAGGCGATTTCGACCTTGCTGAGCGCACAAGCGTTATTTCAAACGGCGTTGTTAGAATGGCGAATCTTTGCTGTGCAACCTGTCACACAGTAAACGGCGTTTCAAAGCTTCACAGTAAGATTTTGGTTGATGAGCTCTTTAAAGATTATGTTCGTTTAACACCAGATAAATTCACAAATGTTACAAACGGTATTGCACACAGACGTTGGCTTTGCTGCGCAAACCCCGAGCTTACATCCTTCTTAACCGACACCATTGGTGATGACTTTATTAAGGATGCAAGAAACCTTGAAAAGCTTATGGCATTTAAGGATGATAAAGCCGTTTTAGATAAACTTGGCGAAATTAAACTGCATAATAAGCAACGCTTTGCAAAATATATTAAAGATGAAACAGGCATTATTTTAAACCCTGAATCTATCTTTGATATGCAGGTTAAGCGACTTCACGAATATAAGCGCCAACACCTTAATGTTTTAAACATTATAAGCGAATACCAGTTTATTAAAAACAACCCCAACGCACCATTTACACCAAAAACCTATATTTTCGGTGCAAAGGCAGCCCCAGGTTATCTTTTTGCTAAACAGGTTATTCAAATGATTTATAAGCTTTCCTGCTTACTTGAAAACGACCCTGATGTTAAGGATAAGCTTAAAATATTATTCCTTGAAAATTACCGCGTTACTATGGCCGAGCTTATGATTCCCTCTGCCGACATTAGTGAACAAATTTCACTTGCTTCTACCGAAGCCAGCGGTACAGGTAATATGAAGCTTATGATGAATGGTGCAATCACCTTAGGCACCGAAGACGGCGCAAATGTTGAAATTCACAGCGAGGTTGGGGATGACAACATTATCATTTTCGGTATGCAAACACCCGAGGTTTTGCGTTTACAAAAGCAGGGTTACAGCCCGTATGAATATTATAACAATAACGAAACATTGCGCGAGGCCTTGGACTTTATTGGCAGGGGCTTTGGCGGTATGAATTTTGACAGCATCTATTACTCGCTTAAAAATCACGATAATTATATGGCTTTGGCCGACTTTGCCGATTATCAGTCAGCCCAGAAAAAAGCAACCGAGCTTTATAACAACCGTGATGTTTGGAACAATATGTCACTTGTAAACATTGCAAAATCAGGTGTGTTTGCAGCTGATCGTTCTATCGAAGATTATGCGCGTGATATTTGGCACATTAAACCGGTTGAGTAATTATGAATTATTATCCTTTTGATTCACGAAATTTATCTTATAAAAGCAAGCTTGGCGCCTTAGCCGAAGGGGAAACCCTTCGGCTTAGGTTGCTTTTGCCCGAATGGGAAAAAATAGGCCGTGCTTATTTGCTTATTAGAAACGATAACACAGGCAATTTAGATAAAATAATGATGAAAAAGGCCGAAAAGTGTGATAATTACTGCTTTTGGGAATGTGATATTTCTTTAAAAGAAGGTATTTATTGGTATTCCTTTAAATATAACACCGCCGATACTGAATTTTATGTAACTAAATTCGACCATTCGTTAGGTAAGGTATCAAGTGACGGCAGTTGGTGGCAGTTGACCGTTTACAACAAAAGCTATACCACACCAAAATGGCTTGACGGCGGTATAATTTACCAAATTTTCCCCGACCGTTTTTATAATTCCAAAAAAGTTAAAAAGGATGTTCCAACCGACAGATATATGTGCGAGGATTGGGACAAGACCCCCGAATACAAACCGCAAATCGATAAAAATAACCCAAAATTTTTAGGTAACGATTATTATGGCGGTGACCTAAAAGGTATTCAACAAAAACTGCCTTATCTTAAAAAATTGGGGGTTAACTGCATTTATTTAAACCCCATTTTTGAGGCACATTCAAATCACCGCTATAACACCGCAAATTATATGAAGATTGACCCTGTTTTAGGGGATGAAAAAGACCTTAAAGCGCTTATAAAGGCCGCTGAAAAACTGGGGATTTATATCATTTTGGACGGCGTTTTTTCCCACACAGGTGACGACAGCATTTATTTTAATAAATATAACCGTTACGACAGTGTTGGCGCTTATAACAGCGATGAATCACCCTATCGCAGCTGGTATGACTTTGGCGAAACACGGGATGATTATGAATCCTGGTGGGGCATTAAAACCTTGCCCGAAACCAAGGAAAATGACCCCCATTTTTCAGAATATATAACCGGTGAAAAGGGTGTTATACGCCACTGGCTTAATTTGGGTATTAAGGGCTTTCGTTTGGATGTTGCCGATGAATTGCCCGACGCATTTTTAGACAAGGTGCGCGTGGCAGTAAAGGCCGACAGCAGCGAAAACTTTTTACTGGGTGAAGTTTGGGAGGATGCCACAAACAAAATTAGCTATAATGCCCGCCGCAGATTTTTGCGCGGCAAACAGCTTGATTCGGTTATGAATTATCCCTTTGCCAATGCTATTATTAGTTATTTAAAGGGTGGCAATTCCCGTGATTTAATTGACACCGTGCTTGAAATTTTAGAAAATTATCCGCCGCAAGCAGTTAAACTTTTAATGAATCACATCGGCACCCACGACACCGCACGTATTTTAACTGTTTTAGGTAGTGATAACGACAATTACCCCACCGACCGCGAGTGGCAATCAAAACAATCTTTAACTGATAAACAGTATAAAAAAGCGGTCTCGCTTTTAAAGGTTGCCGCTATTTTGCAATATACGCTTCCAGGTGTGCCGTCACTTTATTACGGTGACGAGGCAGGACTTACAGGTTATGGCGACCCATTTTGCCGCCGTGCATACCCTTGGGGTAAAGAAGATACAGAGCTTTTAAAATTTTATCAAAAGCTTGGTAAGTTTAGGCGGTCATCAGATGCCTTTAAATCGGGTGAATTTATCCCCTATTATGCAAACTTTGGTGAAATTGCCTATATGCGAAAATCACAAAACGAAACGGTGCTTATTGCCTGCACCCGTTGGCACGAAAGTACAACTATTACCGTACCAAAAGAATTTGATAACGCCGAGGTTATTTTCGGCCAAAAATCAAATGACGGTGTTTTAACCCTCGAGCCATTTGGTTTTACAGTCTTAACAATTAAAAATAATTAAAAAATAAAAACCGCAAGTCAATCTTGCGGTTTTCTTATTTCATTATACGCTTTTTCCATTTTTTCGTAAAGCATTGCACCAAGCTCGGCAGTGTTCATACCCTCGTACTGTTCGGGATAAACAACATCGGCAATTTTGAAATCAATTTCTGTTTTTCTTCTAAACATATTTTTGGGTATTTGGCGGGTGTTGTTAATTGCGCAAACAACAATTGGCGCATTGGTCTTTAAAGCGATTTTAAAAACACCGTTTCTAAAAGGCAGCATCTCACAAGAAGCGCTTGCATAACCTTCGGGGAAAACACCGATAGATGCCTTATCGTTTTTAATAATGCGAATCGCTTCAATAATTGTCTTTGCGGCCTCGCGGTCATTTTCGCGGTCAATAAAAAGGCCGTAAAGTTTGTGCATTCCCTTGGCAATAAGATTTAAATCCTTTATTATATCTTTTTTGCCAATATACCCGATTTCAACTTTATTGAAAACCGACATTAAAATAACGGGGTCAAAGTCAAACTGGTGGTTGCAAATAAAAAGCATTCGCTTGTCTTTTGGGATATCGTCAGGGCTCATACCGGTAACATTGATTTTAACCCTTGCAAGTGTTATTACCATGGGCAAGGATATATTAACAATAAAGCGGTAAAATTTAGCGCCCTTTTCCCTGTCAGATTTTAAGCTTACAGGCACAAATGCCAATACAAGCAGTAAAATGTGCAAAATAATAAAGCCAACAAAAAAGCCGACAAACATTAGTGGCACAGCCCACCAAGAATAGCTTTGCCTGAATATATCAAAAAAGTTATTTAAAATAGGTAATAGTGCGGCTGATAAAATTAAGTAAAAATATAACACAATAAATATACCTCAATTTTGTTTGCGAACAATTGAATATTCGTCATAAAAATTAAAATATGGACATTCAAATTTAGGGGAGGATAAAAAGCGTTGCATCTCATCCTCATCCAAATTCACATTACAATAATAGCAGTCATCTATATCATCATAAACATAGTTAGAGCAGTTTTCACAGTTTGCCGATGCCACTATCCTTCACCACCCTGCTCTTCACTCGATACTGGTGGAGTATCATCATCTCCACCCTCGTTTTCGGTGTTTTCATCATTTGGTAAATTGGGTTTAGATTCCTCAGGTGTGGAGGTGTCGGGCTCTGAAACATCGGGCTCTGAAACATCGGGTTCGGATACCTCGGGTCCCTCGATCGACGGTTCGGATACTTCGGGGTCCTCGATCGACGGTTCGGAATTGTTAGGTGTAGAGGGTTTGGAAATTATACCTACACCGCCTGTTTCATTTCTATACCAATCGTTTTTCTCGATACCGTTTTGTGCGATATAATCTTCAGGGGTTATATTATCATAAAAATAAGCGTGTAAAATCTTGCTTGCATATGAAAGATCATAATAAACACAGTCTCCAACACCCTTAATGTTAAGACCGCTCATCATATACATATCAAGTGGAACGCGTGACTGTGAAAAGGTTGGTGATTTAAGCAAAACATCAAAGGCGAGTCCCATTATTTCACTGTAAGAAAGCGAAGTTTGTGTGTAAGGCATTAACGCCTTTGCAAGTTTTATATATTCGCTTTTCTTCATTGTAAGGGCTTTATTAAAAAGCTGCTCCATTACATAGCGTTGACGGTCGGTTCGGCCATAGTCATTATTAGTGCCCCACACATTTTTGGTTTTACGAATACGGGAATATGCTACCGCCTGTATACCGTTCAGCTTATATTTGCCCGGTTCATAAATGTAATATTTTTCAGGGTTTTTGCCCGCATGTGTGCAAATTTCTTTTATTAGACCGTTAAGAGCGTGAACGCTTTGACTCATAGGCACAACCTCACCCTTAACTAATTCAACCTCTATACCGCCAACAGCATCGATGATTTCAGCCATACCGTAAAAATTAACCGTAGCATATTCTGAAATATCAAGGCCGAAGTTTTGGTTTAAGGTTTTAATTGCAAGCTCGGGGCTTTGCGCATAGGCCGAATTGATTTTGCGGTATTTTATTTGCCCGCGTTGTTCAATTTTAACTAATGTGTCACGAACGATTGAAACAAGTTTTACCGTTTTAAGTTCGGTATTTATACTTAAAACCATTATCGAGTCGGAATTACCCTTAAAGCTTTTACTTCTTGAATCAATACCGAAAAGTGCGATATTTATAACCTTTTTGTCAACAACATTCTCAAATCCCAAATCTTCGGGGTTGTCGGTAATATCGTTATAGTTGTAGTTAAATATGTTAAATAAAACACCAAACGCAATGGCAAAAACCAAAATTAAAGCAGTAAGCACAATTAAGGTTTTTTTGGTTTTTGGTTTAAGTGATTTAAAGGCATGTCCTATTTTTTGAAAAAAGCCCGTAATACCGCGCTTTTTCTTTGCAAAATGCTTGCCTTTAAGGTTGGCACTTGTAGATGAAACATCAACAAAATCATTATTCATTTTAGAACTGGAAATAATATCTTCAAAATCTTTTCTTTCTTCCATTTTAATACCACCTTTTAGTCAAGCAGTTGTTTGTAAATTTCGCCCTTTTTTTGATTCGTAAGGGTTGCGGCTTCCTTTGCCGCCATAGAGGTTGACTTACCCTCTTCTATTAACTTTTTTGCTATTTTAACAGCATCATCTAATGTATATTCAGGGGCCTCTTCCTCAGCACCCGAAATAATAAGCACAAATTCACCACGGGGTGCATTTTCATTAAAATAATTCAGTGCATCCTCAAGTGTGGTATGCATCACAGTTTCATGCAGCTTTGTAAGCTCGCGCACAACTGCAATTTTTCGGTTGCCGAAATATTTAAGCATATCCGAAAGGGTTGCACAAAGCTTATGCGGGGCTTCATAAAAAATCATTGTGCGGGTTTCACGCTTTAAGCTTTCTAAATGCTGGCGGCGACCAATTTTGTTCATAGTTATAAAACCTTCAAAGCAAAAACGACCGCTTGGCATACCCGAAATTGCAAGAGCAGTAATCAGTGCGCTCGGTCCCGGTACTGATTCAACCGCTATCCCATTTTCATGTGCCTGTCGCACTAAATCTTCGCCCGGGTCTGAAATTGCAGGCATACCCGCATCCGACACCAAAGCACAGGTTTCACCTTTTAAAAGGCGCTCAATAATAAGATTACCTTTTGAATTTTTATTATGCTCGTAATAAGCGAGCATTTCTTTTTTTATGCCAAAATGATTTAAAAGCTTTACTGTAACACGGGTATCCTCTACCGCTAAAAAGTCAGCATTTTCAAGTGTTTCGATAGCACGGGGTGAAAAGTCGGACAAATTGCCAATAGGCGTGCCGACTACATAAAGTTTACCGCTCACTTTAAATATGCCTCCTTATAACTTCCGTAAATTTTAATCATTTCATCCGAAAAATTGCCGTTTTCTTCAATGTAAAGGGTTGGTTCAATTCGCATTCCGCTTTTACCACAGCGCCTACCCTCTACCAAAACAAGCCACGGCTCTTCGCCCTTTCTTTGACAAACAAGGCGAAGTCTTTTGGGCTCAATTTTATTATCGCTCATCAGCTTTAAAAGCTCACAAAGGCGTTCGGGTCGGTGGCATATACAAAGCCGACCGCTTGTTTGTAAAAGCTTTGCCGAAACCTTTATAATACCCTCAAGTGAGCATTCGATTTCGTGGCGGGCAACCTTGTGGCGCTCGTTAGGGTTTTGAAGCCCCGCACCATTTGCCTTATAAGGCGGGTTGCAGGTCACAAGGGTGTGACAGCCAAAGGGCAGTTTGCCCTTTAAATCGTTTAAATCCGAATTTATAAAGTCTATACTTGAAAGCTTTAAATCTTCCTTGGTTTTTTGTGCCAAAGCTATTGCTTCTCCGCTTATGTCAACACCAACAGCGCTTTGTAAATTGCCGTCTCTTAACATTAAAAGCGGAATTATACCACAGCCCGTGCCCAAGTCCACCATTTTATCCTTTTTGGTGGCTTTTGCGAAATTTGAAAGCAAAATGGCATCGGTACCGAAGGTGTGGTTGCCCGACACCCACAGCCCATATTCATTACCCAATGGTTCAAATTTTGTTATGCTCTGCTCCATTTTACGCCTTGTGGGGTATCTTCCAAAACGATACCCATTTCTTTTAATTTGTCACGAATTTCATCAGCGGTTTTAAAGTCACGGTTCTTTCTGGCTTCAGTTCTGGCATCAATAAGCGCCTGAATATCGCTGTCTAAAACCTCTTCCTTGCGGTTATATACAAGACCCAAAATACCTGTTAATTGGTCGAACATATCGGCACAAGCAAGTAAGCCATTCTTTTCTAAGCCGTTTGCGATTGCGGTGTTAATTTCACGCACCAAGGTGAAAATTGCAGCCAAAGCGTCCGCTGTGTTAAGGTCGTCTTCCATAGCGGTGATAAAATCGTTTTTTGCGGTTTCAACAAAAGCGGGGATTTCACCGCCGTCAGCCGCGTTTTTAATTGCAAAGTCCAAATTATCGCGGCAGGTGTAAAGGCGTTCAAGCGAATTTTTTGCCTGTTCGATAATATCTACCGAATAGTTAATTGGGCTTCTATACTGCGAAGAAACAAGGAAATAACGAATTGGCTCATAACCGTATTTTTCGGCAACATCACGAACTGTAAAGAAGTTGTTTAAAGACTTTGACATTTTGTGGTTGTCAACATTGATAAAACCGTTATGCATCCAATAATGTGCAAAGTCACAGCCGTGTGCCGCTTCACTTTGGGCAATTTCGTTTTCGTGGTGTGGGAAAGTAAGGTCTAAACCGCCGCAGTGAATGTCAATAGTGGTACCAAGATAACGGCACGCCATTGCCGAACATTCAATATGCCAACCGGGACGGCCATTGCCCCAAGGTGATTCCCAAAATGGTTCGCCGGGTTTTGCACCTTTCCAAAGGCAGAAGTCCATGGGGTCTTCCTTAATGTCGCCTGTTTCAATGCGTGCGCCTGCTTCCAAATCTTCAAGGGGTTGATGTGAAAGCTTGCCATATTCTTTAAACTTTTTGGCACGGTAATAAACGTCACCTGCCGCTTCGTAAGCATAACCCTTTTCCATCAATGTCGAAATAAT
Source organism: Clostridia bacterium (assembly GCA_017549565.1). Lineage (GTDB taxonomy): Bacteria > Bacillota > Clostridia > Oscillospirales > Acutalibacteraceae > UBA737. The sequence goes on along the minus strand of JAFYUI010000027.1, from coordinate 18,046 downwards.
TGCCTGTATTTCGGCGATATTATCGGTAGCACGGGGATGAACAGTTGCCTCGCGCACATTAAGGCCTTTTGCATCGGTCCAAAATTCACCAATAAAGCGCTCAGCCACTTCGGGCACAGTTATACCTTCTGCATTTGCTTTGTTGATGAGCTTATCATCAATATCGGTAAAGTTTTGAACAAAGTTTACCTTATAACCGCGCCATTCAAAATAACGGCGCAAAACGTCAAAAACACAAAGCGGACGAGCATTACCAATGTGGATGTAGTTATAAACTGTCGGTCCGCAAGCGTAGATTTTAACCTCGCCTTCGTTTATGGGGATAAATTCATCTTTTTGACGGGTTAATGTGTTAAAAATTTTCATAAATTATTTCTCCTTTAAAGCGGCTTCAAGCAACAAGATGCGTTCTTCCAAAGCGTCCATCTTTTGCTTTACGGGGTCAGGTATATGAATTTGGTCAAGCGCAACGCGTTTGCCATCCTGCTTTACAATTCTTGCAGGCACACCAACAACGGTTGAATTGGGAGGAACCTCGTTAAGTACAACCGCACCTGCAGCCACGCGTGAATTATCACCGATTTTAAACGGGCCCAAAACCTTTGCGCCTGCCGAAATCATAACATTGTTACCAATGGTTGGGTGGCGTTTGCCGACATCCTTACCTGTACCACCCAAGGTAACACCTTGGTAGATAAGCACATCATCGCCGATTTCAGTGGTTTCACCAATAACAATACCAACACCATGGTCAATAACCAAACGGCGACCGATTGTAGCGCCCGGGTGAATTTCTATACCTGTTTTTCTTACAGCCCGTTGTGAAACATAGCGGGCAAGAAATTTCAAATTGTGTTTATAGTAAAAGTGTGCGATGCGATGCATACGAATTGCCTTAACACCAGGGTAAAGAAAGAAAACTTCCCAAAAGTTGCGTGCGGCAGGGTCGCGTTCGCGCACTGCGTTTACATCTTCAATAAGTCGTTTAAACAAAAAGGTCACCTACTGTTTATTTTGCGTTTTTAATATAATCACGGCCGCCCCAAATGTAAATTGCGCCTGAAATTACGCAAAGCACAGCCGAAAGCCAGAATAAAGCCACAATTACAATATCACAAACTGCAAAAATATTTTGTGGAATTTTGATAATTTCATTAAAACCATATACACCAAGGGCAACAATTATGCCTGCCATTTGGCTAACGGTTTTACACTTGCCCCACATATTTGCAGCCACTACCTTACCGCCTGCGGTTACCGCTACCAAGCGGATTGATGAAACCGCAAATTCACGGAACAAAACAATAAAGGTAATAACCACAATATGCCAAGCGTAATTTGTGCCGCCGTAAATAAACATAAAGCCAAGATAAGCGGCGGTGGTAAGCATTTTATCGGCAAGTGGGTCCATAAACTTACCAAAGTCGGTTACCATATTATATTTTCTTGCCATTTTACCATCAATCATATCGGTTAAAGAAGCGGCAATAAACAAAACAAAAGAAATAAGGTAATGAAAATCAAAATTTATAAGCATTACCGCCATAAAAATTGGGGTTGCAATCATACGGGCTAATGTCAATTTATTGGGTGTATTCATTGTGCTAACTCTCCTAACAAATCATAATCTAAACAGTCATTTATTTGTACCTTTACAAAGTCGCCAATTATAAGCGGACGGTCTGACATAAAGAAAATTTTGCCGTCAACCTCAGGCGCATCACAAACGGTGCGACCAAAGTAGCATTTAATATAATCATCCCAGCCCTCGATTAAGGTTTCAATAACCGTTCCGATTTTTTCTTCGTTCTTTTTACGCATTATGTCCATTTGCATTTCCATAATGTTTTCGGCGCGCGAAACCTTGGTTTGTTCATCAATTTGTCCGTCCATTTCGGCGGCTATTGTGTCCTCTTCGGGTGAATAGGCAAAGCAGCCAAGTCGGTCAAAGCGTGTTTCCTTTACAAACTCGCAAAGCTCCTCAAACTGTTCTTCGGTTTCGGTTGGAAAACCTGTAATAAGGGTTGTCCTTAAAGTAATTTCGGGGATTTTTGCCCTTATTTTTTTAATAAGCGTTTCCAAATCCCGGCGACTGCCCTTGCGGTTCATCTTCTTTAAAATTTCAGCATTTGCATGCTGAATTGGAATGTCTAAATATTTTACGAGCTTTTCTTCATTTTTAATGGTTTCTAAAAGCTCATCATCGATTTTGTCGGGATAAGTATAAAGTGTGCGTATCCAATGAATACCGCCGATTTTGCAAAGTTCTTTCAAAAGTGCCGAAAGCATTGGCTTGCCGTAAATATCACTGCCGTAAGCGGTGGTGTCCTGTGCAACGACAATAAGCTCTCTAACACCGTTTTTGGCAAGTTCTTTGGCTTCCTTTACACAGTCTTCAATGGTGCGACTTCGCATTTTACCGCGAATTTTAGGTATTGCACAATAAGTGCAGCAGTTATTACAGCCGTCAGCCACCTTTAAATATGCAGTATAGGGTGCACCGCCCAAAATTCGTTTTGCGTTTAAATCCAAATCGCATTTGTCACCAAAAGAATTTTGACATTTGCCTTCAATAGCATTTTTAACTATTTCGGCTATTTTACCGTTTGAGCCAATACCAACACAAACATCAACCTCGGGTATTTCTTCGGTTACATCATTTTGGTATCTTTCAGCCAAGCAACCCGTAACTATAAGTGCTTTTAATTTGCCTTCATCTTTATATTTTGCGGCTTCCAAAATGTTTTCAATGGCTTCGGCTTTGGCCGATTCAATAAAACCGCAGGTATTTATAATTATAGCGTCAGCATCGGCCTCGGCGGGGGTTAGCTCAAACCCTGCATTTTGCAAGGTGTAAAGCATTTGCTCGGCATCGACCTGATTTTTGGGGCAACCAAGCGACACCATACTTACTTTATACATAAAAGTCCTCAATTTCTGTGTAATTTTTTAACACTTGCCTTACCGCACCATAGGAAAAGCCCTTACGAACAAGCGCGGCAAAAACCTTTTCGGCGCCATTTTCAGCGCTCAGCTTTGTGCGGTACTTTTTATCAATTAACGCTTTAATTTGCTCTTCCTCGCTGACCTCTAAATCAGATAAAACCTCTTTCGAAAGGTCATAGGGCACACCCTTTTGAAAAAGCTTGTTAAGCATTTCGCGTTTTGAAACATTTTCCCTTAAAAGTCGGTCACGGTAATTTTCAGCAAAACGGCGGTCATCAATAAGGCCAACCTCTTGAAGCCGTGCAATAACCTGTGCCGATGCCTTTTGGTCAAAGCCCGCTTGACACAGCTTTTTGTAAAGCTCGTTTGAGGTGCGGTCCTTTCGGTCGAGATACCACACCGCACGGGACTTTGCCCTTTGATACTGCGACTTAAAAACCAAATCGTTTAATTTTTCTTCGGTTAAGCTGTCACCTTTTTTAAGAAAATGCTCACCTACAACATCATTATCAATTAAAACCTCTTCACCGTTTGACAAAGAAATTTTCGTTAAATGAAGCTTGTCCTTTTTAATGTTTAAAATTTGCATTAGTCGTCAACTGCAATGTCGATATCGATTGATTTGCGTGGGCGGGCAATCGGTTCGGTCGGCATAATTACATCCTCGTCATCATCATTAACGGGGGCTGTAATATTTTTTGCAGCATCCGAAAGCTTTGCCATAATTTCGTTTTCGATTTTTTCAGCAAGCTCGGCATTGTCTTCAAAAAGCTTTTTAACATTATCTCGGCCTTGACCCAAACGGGTTTCACCGTAATAGAACCACGCGCCCGACTTTTTAATAACGCCTGTGTCAACACCTGCATCAACGATTTCACCTGTGTGGGAAATGCCTGTGCCGTACATAATGTCAAATTCGGCAACCTTAAAGGGTGGTGCCACCTTATTTTTAACAATTTTTGCCTTGGTGTGAACACCGATAATATCGCTGCCGTCCTTAATCGGCTCGCCCTTTCTTACATCGATACGAACTGATGAATAGAATTTAAGCGCACGGCCACCTGTGGTAACCTCGGGGTTGCCGTACATAACGCCGATTTTTTCACGAAGTTGGTTTATAAAAATTGCGGCGCAGTTTGTTTTTGAAAGCGCACCTGTAAGCTTGCGAAGTGCCTGTGACATAAGGCGGGCTAACTGACCAACGTGGTTGTCACCCATTTCACCCTCGATTTCAGCACGGGTAACAAGAGCCGCTACCGAGTCGATAACAATAATATCAATAGCGCCCGAACGCACTAACGCTTCGGCAATTTCAAGGGCTTGCTCGCCCGAATCGGGCTGTGAAACCAATAATGAATCAATATCAACACCCAAGTTTGCTGCATAAACAGGGTCCAAAGCGTGTTCAACGTCGATAAATGCAGCGGTGCCGCCTGCCTTTTGTGCTTCGGCAACGCAGTGAAGCGCAACAGTGGTTTTACCCGATGATTCCGGACCGTAAATTTCAACAATACGGCCTTTTGGAATACCGCCGATACCAAGCGCAACGTCAAGTGTTAACGAGCCGGTCTTAATATGTTCAACATTCATTCCGCTGTTTTCGCCAAGGCGCATAACCGCACCCTTACCAAACTGCTTTTCAATTTGGTCCATTGCGGTTTTCAGCGCTTTTTGTTTTTCTTCAGATTCAACTAATTTAACTGCGGTTTTTGTAGTAGTACTTTTTGCCACTTTAAATCCCTCCGTTTATTTTAATGCACAAACGACACGCTCGATGCCGTTATAATCTTTAATTTTTTTAATGTCCTTATAGCCGTTTTCCTTTAAAATATCGGCAACGGCATTTGCCTGCTTAAAGCCAACCTCAAAAGCCAACATACCGCCATCTTTAAGTGCGGTTTTGTACTTTTCGGCAATTGTTTTATAAAACAAAAGGCCGTCACCCTCACAAAGAAGGGCTGTTTCGGGCTCGAACTTGGTTTCGGCGTTCATATCAGAAATTTCACTTTGCGGAATATAAGGCGGGTTTGAAACAATTAAATCATACTCTATCACACCACCGTCACCCAAAAGCGCATCGCCCATTAAAAGCATTGTGTTATAAGCCGAGTTAAGCTCAATATTTTGATTTATATATCTTGCCGCTTCCTCATATTTTTCAAGCATAACCACCGCCGAATCGGGATAATCCTTTGCAAGTGATATGCCTATACAGCCGCTACCTGCACAGAGGTCTAAAACCTTAGGTGATTGCTTATCCTTTAAATAATCACTTGCAGTTTCTACCAAAATTTCGGTGTCGCTTCGGGGAATAAGCACCCCAACGCCAACCTTAAATTTATATTTGTAAAAATCCCAAGTGCCAAAAATATATTGAAGCGGGTAACGAATTTCACGCTGACGCAAAATTGCGGTTATATTGTTTTCTTGAAATTCGGTTAAAGCGCGCATTGGGTTGGCAGTGATTTCAGCATTTGAAAGCCCTGTAATGTGGCGGATAATTGCCCTTGCTTCAAAGCTGCTGTCATCTATGCCTGCCGCCGACAAGCGTTTTGAGATATTATTATATGCCTCAAATATTGTCATTACAGCACCCCGTTCTGTCAACATCGGGAACCGACGGCTCACAAGCTTTAAGTGCCGCTATCGCAATTTCTATCATATCATCGGTTGGCTCTTTGGTAGTAACACGCTGCAACCACATACCCGGTGCCGAAATAGTGCGAGTGATAAAATTATCATATCTTCCGCAAAATTTAAGCACTTCATAACCGATACCGCAAGTGAGTGGTATCATTAAAATTTTAGCAATGGTCCAAAGCCAAGAAATTGCGTAAAGGTTTGGGAAGATAATTTGCAACACAGTTGATAAAACAACGCTTACCAAAATCATTAAAATCATAAATGAGGTGCCACAGCGTGGGTGGAAGCGCTTTTGAAGTCGCACATTTTCAACATTAAGCTCCAAGCCCTTTTCATAGCAAAAAATTGTCTTGTGCTCGGCCCCGTGGTACATATAAACACGCTTAATATCGTTCATAAGTGACACAAGCATTACATAACCGACAAAAATTGCAAGCTTTAAGCCCTGCTCGATTATCGACTTCAAAATTTTAGAGGTAATTTCGCCCTTTATAAGCCATTCAATACCGCTTACACAAAGGCGTGGTAAATACATAAATAATGCAATGGACAAAAGCACACCAAGCACACCGCCGACTGCCATAACCACAGCTAAAAGCTTGCTGTTGTCTTTTGGGGGCTCGTTTTTGTCGGCCTCTTCATCGGCAAAGCCCGATTTTTCAGCCGAAATTGAAAGCGCCTTATAGCCCTGTGTCATTGATTCAACAAAACCAACCACACCGCGAATTATGGGAAGCTTTAAAATTTTATATTTTTCTTTTATACTTTTGCCATTCATATAGCTTATGTCAATGCTTTTATCGGGGCATCTTACAGCGATTGCAGTTTTTTCGCTGCTTTTCATCATAATGCCTTCAATCAAAGCTTGACCGCCGATTGAGGTATATTTATTAGCCATCAATTTCTCCTGTTTCCTGTGGTTTATTTTGTTCTTCATAAAGCGGTAAAACAATAGTTACCGAAGTGCCGACATTTTCGGTACTTTCAATAAACAAAAGACCGTTCATTTGCTTTATAATTTCATCGGCAACGGCAAGACCAATGCCCGAACCGCGAACTGTTTTATTTGCTTTGTAAAACTTTTCTTTAACACGGTCAAGGTCCTGTGCGGGAATACCCACACCCGTGTCGGTAACGGTAATACGAACACACGCTTCTTCTATATTAGCGCTAACCAAAACCTGACCTGCACCCTCGGTATATTTAACCGCATTGTCAACAATGTTTATAAACACCTGCTTTAAGCGGTCACGGTCACCCATAACGATAAGCTCATCAAAAGGATTTGTTAGCACAAGCTCGATTTCCTGTTTTTTGGCAAGCTCGGTGTACATATCAACCGACTCGCTTAAAATTGCGGTAACATTTATCGGCTGTGAGGTTAAAGAAAGTCGACCTGTTTCCATTCGTGAAAAGTCCAAAAGCTCTTCAACCAAGTTTGAAAGTCGGTCTGATTCGCTGAGCACCACATCTAAACCTCGGCGCACCAGCTCTTCATCAGTACCAAGCGACATTTTCGCCGTTTCACCCCAACCGCGAATTGCGGTAAGCGGTGTGCGAAGCTCGTGCGATACCGATGAAATAAAGTCGTTTTTCATATTCTGTGCCTGAGAAAGCTCGGACGCCATATAGTTGATAGTATCGCAAAGCTCACCGATTTCATCGTTTTTATTTATTTCAATTCGTGCATCAAAGTTGCCCATTGCAATAGTTCTTGCAATGTTACTTACATCACGAATAGGTCTAACAATTGATTTAACAAAAAACAGTCCCGAAAAACAACTGAAAAGTAAAATAACAAAGCAAGCCAAAACAATAATGGCAATAACGCCGTAAATTGATTTATATGCCTCGCTCATTGAGGTGGACCAACGGTAGCTGCCAAGCAAATTTCCATCCCCATCAAATATGGGGGTGGTGACCGCCATAATGGCTTCGCCATCCTTGGTTTGACCCTTAAATAATTGTGGCTTGCCACTTTTTATTGCGCTGTCATATTCGGGAATTTCGCTAACCTCGGTCGGAAAGCCGGTTGTCGTGGCAACCACCCTGCCGTTTTGGTCAATAACCTGCACCGCAACCTTGTCCTTATAGGTAAAGCCCTCAACCAATAAGATTGCGCTGTCGCCAAAGGTTTGTGGCGTTGCGGATTCGAGGGATGAAAATTCATAAGCATAATCGTCACCAAGTGACTGCATTTGCGAGGTATAAAGCGCATTATACAAAACCGAGAAGCCAATAGTAGCAGCACAAACCACAACCAAAATTACCAAAAATATATTAAAAAACCATTTAAGTGTTATGCTTTTAAATTTAATTTCTAAATTCATTTGGCTTCTCCTTTCGTTTAGTCTTTAAATTTGTTTAGTGTGAATTCCACTTATACCCCATACCCCAAACGGTAACAAGTCGTGTTGGGATTGAAGGGTCATCCTCAACCTTCATACGAAGGCGTCTTACATTAACGTCAACAATTTTTTCTTCACCAAAATAGTTGCTTCCCCAAACCTTGTTTAAAATATCGGTTCTTCCCAAAGCAACATCAGGATTTGTGAAGAAGTATTCTATCATTTGAAACTCAACCTGTGTGAGCTCAATATTCTTTCCGTTTTTAACAAGTGTACGCTTTCTTAAATTAAGGGTAAACTCGCCAAGGGTTATGTCATCGGTTACGGGCTGTACCTTTGGTGCATACATTTCAACCCTGCGGTAAAGCGAATCCACACGGGCCAAAAGCTCGGTTGGGCTAAATGGCTTTGTGATATAGTCATCCGCACCCTGCATAAGACCTGTGATTTTGTCCATTTCCTGTGTGCGTGCGGTAAGCATTATAATACCAATGGTTTCACTTCTTTTGCGAAGCTCTTTACAAAGGGTAAAGCCGTCCATACCCGGCATTGAAATATCCAAAAGGGCAATGTCAAAGCCCTCAATATCGTTATCATATATCTGAAGTGCCTCTTCAGCCGAGCCCGCTTCAACAACGGTATAGCCGACACGCTTTAAATTTATCGCTTCAAACTCGCGAATAGCGGCTTCATCTTCAACTATCATTATTCTTTTCATAAATTACTAACCCCATTTCTCAAACAGTACAAACGCATCCTTAACATCGCTGTGTGTAATACCCATTTTTGTAATGGCATCATTTAGTCGATATGCGTAAACTGTGTTATTATCTCGTGCAATTTCGTTCATTTTAAGCTCTTTAAACTCGCCCTTATCCCAAGCGCGTTTATCAAAGGCACGAATACAAATTAAGCTTTCACCAACAGTAGCGGTTTTTTGATTATATACATAAATTTCGCGGATGCGGTTTTCGGTGTCCTTTAAAATGGCAATGCGGTTGCGCCACTTGGTTGGGATGTTGAAATAATATCCGTCAAGCAGATTTATCATTGCTGTCATTTGCACCGTAAGGTTTTCCCCGTCAAACGAGCACCAGTTGGTAAGATAAAGCTTTTCGGCCAATTCATCAGCAGCAACTGCAGGCACATTTTCCTGCACGGGAATTTCCAAGGTGCCGTCGTTGTTTATGTCGGTTACCGAATAGCTTGAAGAACGAAGTGTAAGTATATTCTCACGGGTTTCAGCATCAAAAAGCGGGTTATAAATACCGCCGCGGTTTTCCACCAAAACTTCAGTAACGGCGCCCACGCCCTTAACCGCATCAATATACACCGCCATTTTGCCATTTGAAAGCTCGGCCACAATTGGCTCATTAGCCGACTGAATTTTACTGTCAAGCTCACAAATACCGCTTTGAATAACACCCTCATCATTAAAGGTGTAAAGTGCGGCGGTGTTGTACTGCTTTGAGGTGTTTATATCAACAATAAGCACGCCGCTTTTTTTGTCACCGTTTAAATCGCAGGTAATAAAATGGTTGTATTTTTGAAGCAAACGCTGTGCAAAGGTGTTTTCGCTATAGCTGTAAACCGCAAGCTGCATTTCGCTTGTGCCGTATACCTGCCAGCCAACCAATATTTCAGAAATGCCGTTATTGTCAAGGTCGCAAAACTGCACCATATCAACACCGGCAGCAACAATGCTTTGTGTACCACCGTCAACCCATTCACCATTTTGATTGCGCACAAGCTGAACCGTCATTGTGGTAACATCACCCTCGGTCTTGCTGTAAAAGGCAAAGGCCTCGTTTTTACCGTCACCGTTAATATCATACTGCACAACTGCCGAACGGTGTTCACCACGCGCGGGATATTTTAGTGTATAACCGCTTCCCGCAGTTTTTGAAATGACCTGTGAAATATATTTAAAATCACCTGTAAGGGTGGGAGGTGTAAAAAGCTCTGCCATATCGGTTTTGAAAAAATCGCAACCGCAAAGTAATAAAATCATAACAAAACACACCACTGCCAAAGCAATTTTTTTAAGCATTTCCACCTCTCCTTTCAATACATAACTATTCACAGTAAATTATAACATAAAGCCCCGCAAAAATAAAGCATTATTTCACTTAAATTGTTAATAAATATTAAATTTTTACTACCTTAAATTTAATATTAAGTTGCGTACCAAAAAGTGTACATAAGATATTGTATAGTAAAATCACAGCAAGGGAAAACAAACCAAAAATTTTTTCAAAAAACCCTTGACAAAGTGCAAAAAATGCACTATAATACAGATAACGAACAAATGTTCGGGAGGTAATAAAATGACTTTTTTTGATATTTTTAGCACAGTTTTTGAATTTTTACTTGTTGCTGCACTTGTTTGGGGCATCTTTAACGAGCACCGCCTTTTAGCGTTTGAACGCAAAATTGTGGCATATTTTCGCCGCAAAAGCTTCCGCGTTGTTAAATCGCAGCGTGCAATAAACTAATTATACTTAACAACACTCCATTAACTTTTTATTCCTTTATGAAAAAAGACGGCGAAATTTCGCCGTCTTTTTTCTTTTACTTTACAACTTATAATTTATTATTTAATCCTAAAATATAGTCTGCCGATACTTTATAAAATTTGCATAGTTCAATTACCTTGTGGGTAGGTATTTCGGTCTCACCTGTTTCCCATCTACGATATTGTGTGGTGTGTGTCCCCAAAATTTTTGCAAGCTCGGCTTGTGTTTTATCGGCATCCTCGCGCAAATCGCGTATTCTTTGATACAAGTGTTTCATAAAATCACCTCTAAACATATTTTAAATCGAAACACAAAAATGTGTTGACAATAACACATTTTTGTGTTATATTTAGTTTAAAGAACACATCTCTACTGTTGCGACACAGAAAAAAGACGGTGAAATTTCGCCGTCTTTTTTCTTTTGAAATGTTGATAATATTTTTAATTTATGATAAAATTTATTTAAACTTAATTTTAAGGGTTTGATAGATATGTTTAACTTTTTTTGCAGTGAAAAAAACAAGCAAAATTCACGCTATATTATAAACGGGGCGGATTATAACCACATTAAAAATGTGCTTCGTATGCAGGTTGGTGACACCTGCCTTGTAAGCTGCGGAGGGCAGAGTGATTTGTGCCGAATTGACAGCTTTTTTGAAGATGCCGTTTGCCTCGAAATAATTGAAGAAAATTATAACGACACCGAGCTGCCCGTTAAAATTTATCTTTTTCAAGGGCTTGCCAAAGGCGACAAGATGGAGTATATCATACAAAAATCCGTCGAGCTTGGGGCTTATGCCGTTGTGCCGGTGGAAATGAAGCACTGTGTTGTAAAGCTTGATGACAAAAAAGCAAAATCAAAACAAACCCGTTGGCAAAGCATTTCTGAAAGCGCCGCAAAGCAAAGCAAACGAAACATTATCCCCGAAATTATGGATGTTTGCACCTTTGATAAGGCGCTTGAGTTTGCAAAAACGCTTGATTTAATTTTAGTACCTTACGAAAATAAGGACGGTATGAAAGCCACCGCTGATGCACTTGAAAACCTTAAAAATGTTAAAAGCGTTGGCATTTTCATCGGGCCCGAGGGTGGCTTTGAAAACAGCGAAATTGAAAAAGCACTTGAAATGGGTGCCAAGGTAATATCACTTGGCAAACGCATTTTACGCACCGAAACCGCCGCCGTTACCGCCGTTTCAATGTGTATGCTCCAAATTGAAATGCAAGAGGAAAATAACCAATGAAACAACTGCCAAAGCCCTTTGAAGAGCGTATGAAACGCCTTTTAGGCGATAATTTTGAAAGTTATTTAAACGAGCTTGAAAATAAGCCCGTTAAAGCGTTTAGAGTTAATACCGATAAGATAAATTTAGAAAAATTTCAGCAACTTAATATTTTTTGGGGCGAAAAAATACCCTATGTTGAAAATGGGTATTATCTAAACTTTGAAAAGGTTGGCAACCACCCATATCACCACGCGGGGCTTTTATATGTGCAAGAGCCCGCTGCAATGGCACCTGCCGAATGTGTTGAAATAGACCCTGACTGGTGTGTGCTTGATATGTGCGCCGCCCCCGGTGGCAAAAGCACCCAGCTTAAAAATAAACTTTCGGAAAATGGTGTTTTGGTTTCAAACGAAATTATCCCCTCACGCTGCAAAATTTTAACCGGCAATATTGAACGCTTGGGTCTTAAAAACACCGTTGTCACTTGTATGGACACCGACCGATTAGCTTCCCTTTTCCCAAATACCTTTAATTTAGTTATGGTTGATGCCCCTTGTTCGGGCGAAGGGATGTTTAGAAAAGAAGAAATTGCGGTGGACGAGTGGAGCGAACAAAACGTTTCAATGTGTGCCAAGCGACAGGCGGATATTTTGGAAAATGCGGTAAAAACACTTAAAAGTGGTGGTTATATTGTCTATGCCACCTGCACCTTTTCTTTGGAAGAAAACGAAATGACGGTTGACGCATTTTTGCAAAACCACCCCGAATTTGAACTTTTGCCCGTTAACGAAAGGGTGCAAAAACACACTGCCGACGGCATAAAATTTGACGGTTGCAAATGTGAAAGCATCCATTTTGCCCGCCGTTTTTACCCCCATGTCGCCAAGGGCGAGGGTCAATTTATGGCGGTTTTACACCACAAGGGCGAGCCGACATCTAATAGTTATAACCCCACCCAGAATAAAAAAGTGGATAAAATAGTTGACGATTTTTTAAACGACACTTTAACCGACTATAACCCCAATAATATTCACGAATATAACGGCAACCCCATTTATTACAACAACCGTTTGCCGATAAAAGACGGTACCGCCTTTTGCTGCGGGGTGACTATTGGCGAAATTAGAAAAAATTACATACTGCCCCACCACCAGTTTTTTATGGCGCTTGGCGACAAATTTAAGCGCAAAATTAACCTTTCCCCCGAAAGTGATGACCTTTCAAAATACCTTCACGGTGAAGAATTTGATACCAACTGCCAAAACGGTTGGGCGGTTGTAATGGTTGACGGCTATACCTTAGGTGGTGCAAAGGTTGTAAACGGCCGCGCCAAAAACCACTATCCAAAAGGTCTTAGAATTAAATAAAAAATAAAGATTCGGGAGATGATTTTATGAAAGCAATATTTATGCGATATCCCGGCGGCAAAGCCAAAGCAGTAACATTTAGCTATGATGATGGTGTGCCACAAGATAAGCGACTTTTAGAATTATTTAATAAATACGGTCTAAAAGGCACTTTCAATTTTAACTGTAAAGCCAATTCAAACTTTCACTATACAGATGAAGAAATAGAAGAGCTTTTTCTTTCAAAAGGGCATGAAATTGCGGTACATGGCGCACTTCACAGGGCAAACGGCAATTTAAGAGCCATTGAAGGTATTCGCGATGCGCTTGACTGCCGTTTAGAACTTGAAAAAAGATGTAACCGCATTATCAGAGGTATGGCTTACCCCGATTCGGGCATAACGCTAATGGGCAACTTCCGCAATTATGAAATGATTAAAAATTATTTAACCGAGCTTGACATTGCTTATGCAAGAACACTTGGAAATGATAACGATAACTTTATGTTGCCACAAGATTTCCACGCTTGGATGCCATCTGCCCACCACAACAACCCGCAAATTTTTGAATATATTGAAAAGTTTTTAAATTTAGATATTTCAGAAAAAGCATACCACGCAAGGCGTGTTCCCCGTTTGCTTTACATTTGGGGCCACAGTTATGAATTTGACAGGGACAACAACTGGGACCGTGCCGAAGAAATTTGTCAAAAGCTTGCAAATAATGATGATATTTGGTATGCCACCAATATTGAAATTTACGACTATGTAGAGGCATATAAGAGCTTGAAATACAGTGCTGACGGCAGCAAGGTTTATAACCCAACCTTGCTTACTATTTGGCTTGATTACGGCTGCACTTTATACGAAATCAAACCGGGTGAAACACTTCACATTGAATTGTAAATATGTCCGTGCCGAAGGCACACATTACTTCTTTACTATTCACTATTACATAAAAAACGACTCCTTGCGGAGTCGTTTTTTCTTAGTCGCAACAAATGTCGTTATTCTTTTTGCTTGGCTTTTTGAGTGCGGGGTTGGTAACGTCGCCAAGACCGCTTGTTTCCGAGAAAAGCACATTTGCCTTTGTCATTTCAACCGCATCGGTTGGCACAATAATCTTTGAAGCGGTGCCGTTTGACATTGCAACCAATGCTTCATATTTTTTAAGCTCTAAAACGCCGAAATCGGGGTTTGCGGCTTTGAGTGCAGCAAGACCATCTGCTTCGGCCTTTTTAGCAAGTAAAATCGCCTTTGCTTCACCTTCGGCACGGGCAATTCGGGCATCTCTTTCACCTTCGGCAGCCAAAATCATTGCCTGTTTATCACCTTCAGCACGGGTGATAACAGCCGCTTTGTGACCCTCGGCTTCTAACAAGGTTTCACGGCGGTCACGTTCGGCCTTCATTTGTTTTTCCATTGCATTTTGAATTTCAGCGGGCGGAATAATATTTTTAAGCTCAACGCGGTTAACCTTAATGCCCCATTGGTCAGTAGCGCTGTCAAGAATTTCGGTCATTTTTCCGTTAATTGTATCGCGCGAGGTTAAAGTGTCATCAAGTTCCAACTCACCAACGATATTACGCAAGGTGGTTGCAGTAAGATTTGAAAGTGCGCTTATTGGGTTAACGGCGCCGTATGTGAAGAGCATTGCATCAAACACCTTGAAATAAACAACGGTGTCAATTTGCATTGTAACATTATCCTTTGTAATAACGGGCTGTGGAGGAGAATCCAAAACCTGCTCTTTAAGGGTTACACGCTTTGCCACACGGTCAATTACAGGAATCAAAAAATGAAGTCCTGCGTCCCAGGTTTTGCAGTATTTACCCAAGCGCTCAATAACATGCTCGCTGGCTTGTGGCACAATTCTTAAACAAAGCAACAGGGCAGCCACAACAACGGCTAAAATAATAAATATTTCCATAGTTCTTCCTCCTTAAATTTAGGGTTTCCCCCTTTAATAAAATTATATCAAAAACTGCGTTGGTTGTAAAGGGGGATTTGAAGGTGGCGCTTTATTTCCAGTCGAGTGAATCAACATTAGATATGAAAGTAATATTTTAATAAGGGCTTGTTTAAATTGTCATAAAATGTTATAATATGGTAGCAAACGAAGTTTGCATTTTTCGTGTATGTAACTTAATTTGCACACACTTTTTGTTTTTGGGGGATGTTAAAATGGCAAACATGTTTTCAGGAAATCAGGAAAAGAAAATACCAAAAGATTTTAAGGATTGTTATAAAACGGATAGCATTACCAAAAATCTTTGGCTATGGTGTGAACGGTTAGAAAAATGGGGTAAAATTCTTTTTTGGATACTTATTGTAATTGGTGTTATCGACACTATAATGGCGGGTATTAATGCTCATCAATTAATTGAAGAAATCGGTGCAGAAACAGTAGAAGAAATACGAGAAGCGTCTGCAGAATTAGGCATAGAAATCCCAACGGTATTTGAAGCATTAGTAAACAATCTATTAAGTTGGACGTTATATTCATTTCTCGAATATTGTGCATATCATATTCTTGCTTTATTGATTGGTTCATTAGCAAGTATTGTTCAACATACAAAAATTACAGCAAATATTTCACTTTATAATTCTGCTAAAGCAGAAGGTGTTAGAGAAGATATAGAAACAGAAGATGATGTTACCTTTAAACAAACATCTTGTACAACTAAAAAGAAAAAACTAAACCGCGCAAAAAAGGAAAAATACAAAAATCAATTTGAATGTGAAGACGATACACCACCTATTTTTCCAGACGGATGTTGGCGTTGTATGGGCTGTGGCGAAATTCTTTCTGACGATAAAACTGAGTGCGGATCCGATATCACAAATGACAAAAATTCTTGTCATGTTTGTGGCACTTTGATTGATAGCACCGTAGATGGCTTGGAAATCTTTTGCCCCGAATGTAAAAATGACTTAAAATTCATGGGTTATACAGAAGACGATTTCAAGCAAGAGCAAACCTGTCCGTTTTGTAATGCCGAATTAAAATATGATAAGGGGAAAAAATAACTTATATTATGTTATAAAAAAAGACGGCTTTTAGCCGTCTTTTTTGTTGCGATATATTGCTTTGCAAAAGCGATATATTTACCTGTCGGTAAATGCGATATGATATAAATGAAACATAGGGGACGGTTCTGTCTGTCGACACAGGTGACGGTTCTGTGTGTTATTAATGCAAAAGACGGTGCTATTCGGCACCGTCTTTCGTTTTTGTAGGGTTGATTCACGAATCAACCACTTTTTCGGGCAATTCGTGAATTGCCCCTACGACATTTCACACTGTGTTCCGTCGTGCTTTATTTCGTAATTTTCTTTATAAATTAAATCTTCAATAAACACAAACTCATACCCCTCGTCTTTAAGGCATTTGAGGATATTGGGAAGTGCCGCGGGGGTGTGGTCAGCATCGTTGTGGAATAGCACTATCGAGCCATTTTTAACCTTACTCGTTACACGCTTGCAAATGTTTTCGGGTGTGGCGCTGTCCTTCCAGTCAAGTGAGTCAACATCCCACTGAATTGTATACATTTTAAGCTCGTTCATCACTTCAATAAGGGCGTTATCATAATCGCCATAAGGTGGGCGAAGCAGGGTTGGGCAGCGCCCTGTGACCGACTGTATTTTACTGTTACAGCTGTTTATTTCGTTCTTCATTTGCTCTTTTGAAAGCTGCGGCATGTGCGGGTGGGTGTTGCTGTGGTTTTCAATGCGGTGGCCCGCATCTGAAAGCGCCTTGACCGATTCGGGATATTTATCTACCCAAGCGCCAACTACAAAAAATGTTGCGGGGACATCATATTCCTTTAAAATATCTATTAGCGTTTGGGTGTCATCATTGCCCCAAGCGGCGTCAAAGCTGATGGCAACCTGTTTTTTATCGGTTTCGACACAATAAATGGGCAAAAGTCGGTTAGTGTTTGCAAAAATACTGACCGAGCCCAAAACCATAACCGCCGTTATAAGCACCACGCTTAATGCAAGAACAATATGTTTTTTGCGAATAATTAAAAATTTCATAAAAAAAGCACCCTTTCACAAAATAATATGAAAGACTGCTTGGGCGATATGTGGAAGTTAAATAATAAATAATATTTCCCACCTCATCCCCCACTGTCGTGGTCCCCCTTCCCCTCAAGGGGAAGGCAAAAAAGAAAAAACCGTGAGTTTTACAACTCACGGTTTTTGAAATTTAGAAAGAATTATTCGTTGATAGCAGTAACAACGCCTGAACCAACAGTACGGCCACCTTCACGGATAGCGAAACGTAAGCCTTCTTCGATAGCGATAGGAGTGATAAGTTCAACGTCCATTTCTACGTTATCGCCAGGCATGCACATTTCAGTACCAGCAGGAAGAGATACAACACCGGTAACGTCGGTAGTTCTGAAATAGAACTGAGGACGATAGTTGTTGAAGAAAGGAGTATGACGACCGCCTTCATCCTTGCTTAATACGTAAACTTGACCATGGAACTTTGTATGGGGGTTGATTGAACCGGGCTTACAAAGAACTTGACCACGTTCGATTTCGTCACGGCCTACACCACGGAGAAGGGCACCAACGTTGTCACCAGCTTCACAGTAGGTAAGGGTCTTACGGAACATTTCCATAGAAGTAACAACAGTCTTAGCGCGTTCTTCGGTAAGACCGATGATTTCAACTTCGTCACCTGCGTTTAATTGACCACGTTCAACACGGCCGGTAACAACAGTACCACGACCAGAAATAGTCATAACGTCTTCAATTGGCATAAGGAAAGGCATGTCAGCCTTACGGTCAGGAGTTGGGATGTAGCTGTCAACAGCATCCATAAGTTCTTGGATAGGAGCATAAACAGCTGCAGTAGGATCAGTTTCAGCTGAATCGAGAGCCTTGAAAGCAGAACCCTTAATGATAGGTGTATCATCGCCGGGGAATTCGTACTTGTCAAGAGTCTCGCGGATTTCCATTTCAACGAGTTCGAGAAGTTCTTCGTCATCAACAAGGTCAGTCTTGTTC